>NZ_JACSNZ010000001.1 GCF_016902575.1 Pseudoflavonifractor capillosus
TACCTAGTGTACTGCCCCTGATTTTCAACGACACAGTTGCGACACAGAAAGGCCGGAATCCCTAGAGCCGCAACAAAAGATGAGGCTTCAAATCCCTCCTTCCGCGCCAAGACTCCCGAACGCTGTTGCGTTCGGGAGTTTTACGTTTTTGCCCTACAAAAAATCCCTGTGACACAGCGTCACAGGGATTTTTCTATACACGGAAGTAGAGAATCACAGGAGGCCCAGCCACTCCGCCAGGTTGACGCCAAAGCCAATCACGCACAGCACCAGAATGGTAATGAGCACCCAGTACAGCCAGCGGCGGAAAAACAGGGCCCGCTGCTGGTCACGCTTGGACGGTTGATCCATGGGGGCACTCTCCTCTCTGTTTGAAACTCAGTAAGCCACTACGACCCCGCCGTTGTTGGCGTAGAAGGAACTGATACCCCGGGTTTCTGTGATGAGCACGTCGGCCACTTCACAGGACTTGAGGATCAGCATACGCAGGTATTCCGCCCGCTCCCGGCACAGACAGTGGGCGATACACAGCAGCTTGCCCTTGTGGTTGGGGTCGGCAGCCACGATGTCCACCAGCTTGTTCAGGGCCTGCTTCATGGACAGGGCCTGGGTGTGCTTGATGATCTCACCCTGGGGGGTAGAGCCCATCACCAGCTTGACCCGCAGGGCGCCGGTGACCAGGGACTGCACCCGGGTCAGACGTCCGGCCTTGCGCAGCATATCCAGATTTTCCAGCACGAACAGGGTGTTCATGCTGGTGATATACTTCTCCACCTGGGACACCACCTGGGCAAAGGGCAGGCCGGAGGCGGCCAGCTCTGAAATTTTCAGTGCGATGAGGGTTTCTCCGGCAGAGGCAGAGCAGGAGTTGAACACCCGGATGTTCCGCTCAGGATGATCCTCCACAAACATCTGGGCGGCCTGCCAAGCGCTGTTGTGGGAGCCGGAGAGCAAGGCGGACAGAGTCACCACATAGATGTCTCCTTTCACCGCTTCGAATGCATCCAAATAGTCTGCCGGAGAGGGGCAGGCGGTGTGGGATGCCTCTTGGCACATGGCCATGGCGTCCACCAGGGACTGGGGAGACAGGGTCTCGTCATCCCGAAATTCGGTGTTTCCTACGTATATAGAAAGGGGAACACTGTGGAAAATGCCGGACTTGAGCAGCTCAGGGCTGAGGTCACAGCAGCTATCAACGATGATTTTGAAACTCATAAATGAAAACCCCTAATATCATAATAACAATTAAATTCTAGCAGACCAACTATGTAAAGTCAAGGAGGGAAGGGGAGGGAGGAGAGAGGATTTACAAATTGGAAATAATTGCGAGGGGCGAAATTGTAGAAAAAGTTCCTTGACGGTGGTTTGATCTCATAGTAAAATAGTGGGGATATAAAAAGAAGAGGTGTGGTTACCGTGAATCAACTGTTGAATTCAACCGCTATTTATCGAGTGGGCTGCTATGACACCGATATTGATTTGTTTGAAAGCCAGTATGTGGTGCCTCAGGGTGTCACCTACAACTCCTATGTGATCGTGGACGAGAAGGTGGCCATTCTGGACACCGTGGATCCCCGCAAGACGGGGGAGTGGCTGGCCAACCTGGACGAGGTGCTGGGTGATCGTCAGCCCGATTACCTGGTGGTGCATCATATGGAGCCTGACCATGCTGGTAGTATTGCCCAGCTGGCCCAGCGCTATCCCCAGATGCAGCTCATTGGCAACGCCAAGACTTTCCCCATGCTCAAGCAATTCACCGGTGTGGACTACACGGACCGGGCCGTTGTGGTCAAAGAAGGTGACGTGGTGGAGCTGGGCGAGCACAGCCTCACCTTCGTTATGGCTCCCATGGTGCACTGGCCTGAGGCCATGGTGTCCTACGAGGCCAAGGAGAAGGTGCTGTTCTCCGCTGACGGCTTTGGCCGATTCGGCGACGGCAACCCTGAGACCGAGTGGGTGGAGGAAGCCCGCCGCTATTATCTGAACATCGTGGGTAAGTACGGCCCCCAGGTGCAGGCCCTGTTGAAGAAGGCCGCTGGCCTGGACATCGCTGTGGTGGCTCCTCTCCACGGCCCTGTGCTCACCGGGGATGCTATTGGCCTGGCTCTGGAGAAGTACAATCTGTGGAGCAGCTATCAGCCGGAGGAGAAGGGCGTGCTGGTGGCCTATGCCTCCATCCATGGCAACACCGCCAAGGCTGCCCTGGAGCTGGTGGATATGTTGAAGGCTGAGGGCGTGAAGGTGGAAGCCATCGACCTGACCCGTGAGGACTGGGCCAAGGCTGTGGCCAAGTCTTTCCAGTACACCAACCTGGTGTTGGCCGCCTCCACCTATGATAACTTCGTCTTCACCCCCATGGCCACCTTCCTCTATCGGCTCAAGACCAAGGCGTTCCAGAACCGCACTGTGGCTCTGGTGGAGAACGGCACTTGGGCGCCTCTGGCCGCCAAGGAGATGCGTGGGGCTTTGGAGCAGCTGAAGAACATCACCATTCTGGATCAGGTGGTCACCATCCGCTCTGCTTTGGATGATACCAGCCGTGCCGCCCTGGGTGAGCTGGCCCAGGCTGTGAAAGCCACGCTGGCCTAAACTACAAACGCATGAAAAGGGGTAAGCTGCGGCTTGCCCCTTTTTGCTCTGCAAGGAGGGGAAGAAAAGATGGAACTACGGGTGGGTATCTGTGACGACAGCCACACCGATGGGGCCTATGTGGACAGTCTCCTGTCCCGCTGGGCCCAGGAGCGTGGGATTGCCCTCCATGTGGAGCAGTTCCCGTCGGCTGAGAGCTTTTTATTTCGATATGCCGAGGAAAAGCGGTTCGACCTCCTGCTGTTGGACATCGAGATGGGGCAGCTGGATGGGGTGAGCCTGGCCAAGGAGATACGCCAGGGCAATCAGCAGGTGCAGATCGTCTTTATCACCGGGTATTCCGATTACATCGCCGAGGGGTATGAGGTGGCGGCCCTTCACTATCTGCTCAAGCCGGTGAACGGGGACAAGCTGCGCTCGGTTCTCGACCGGGCGGTGGACAAGGTGCGCCAGGGGGAGCGGGTGCTGACTTTGGAACAGGGGGGCGAGATGGTGCGCATTCCCTTAGGGGAGATCCGCTACCTGGAGGTGTGCCGCAACTATGTGACGGTGCACGGAAAAGAGGATTACACCACCAAATCCACCCTCAGCCGATTGGAAGAGGGGCTGGACGAGCGGTTTCACCGCCTGGGCCGTTCCATGGTGGTGAATTTGGAGTGTGTGCGCCGGGTGACCAAGAGCCAGGTGGTGCTCTCAGATGCCACGGTACTGCCCCTGCCCCGGGGGGCTTATGAAGGGCTGAACCGGGCCATCATCGCCCATTCTTGAGGAGGACGCCATGGGACTTCTATCCAAACTGGTGAATGACAAGCTGGAGAACTACCAGCGGGAGCTGCTGGACACCCACTATCAAGAGGTGGAGAACATGTACCGGCAGATGCGGGGCTGGCGGCACGACTACCGCAACCACATCCAAACCATGAAGGTGTACGCCGCCCAGGGGGATTTGGAGGCCATCCGGGCCTATCTGGACTTGCTGGACACGGATTTGAATACCGTGGACACGGTGGTGAAAACGGGAAATGCCATGGCAGATGCCATTTTGAACAGTAAGATCTCTCTGGCCAAGGCCCGGGACATCCCAGTGCAGGTGGATGCCCATATCCCGGTGAAGCTCACCATGTCCGAGCTGGACCTGTGTGTCATCCTGGGGAATCTCTTTGACAACGCCATGGAGGCCAGCCTGGCCCTGCCGCCCCAGGAGCGGCTCATCCGGGTGTATATGGACATGAAGGGCACCCAGCTGTACATCTCCTTCACCAACTTCACCGCCACTGGCAAGCTCAGTAAGGTGGGAAAGGGCTTTCGTACCACCAAAGGGGAGGGCCACGGCTTCGGGCTGGTGCGCATGGACGACATTGTGGAGCGACTGGACGGCTACCTCAGCCGCAACAGCGAGGCGGGGGCTTTTACCACCGAGATTCTAATTCCACAGGTGTGAGGTGCAATTCAGCACCCCAGTTTTGCAATTCGTCCCCGGATCACTCCGGGGGCGAATTTTTGTGATAGGCTACTGGTGAGGTGAGAACATGAAGGAGAAGAAGAAAAAGCCCACATATAATATGTGGCAGAATACCGCTTACTTTGTCAAAGCGGCGTGGGGCAACTGCCCCTCGGTGCTGCTCATCTGCCTGCTGTTGGCGGTGGTCACCGCCGGGGCCACGGTGGTGGAAATGCTCTTTGTCCCCGTGGTGCTGGGCCAGGTGGAGGGGCACGTGCCCCTTTCTCAGCTTCTGGCCACCATCGGGGTGTTTACCCTGGCGCTGCTGCTGCTGTGGGGCGGGAAGAGTTACTTGAATACCAATGCCCTGTTTGGACGGATTCAAGTGCGTATGTATATATCGGGGGAAATTTCCCGCAAATCAACCAGTACCTCCTTTCCCAATTTGCTGGACACCACCTTTTTGAAATGGAAGGAACAGGCACTGCGAACGTGTAACTCCAATCAGGATGCTTCCGAGGCCATCTGGACCACCTGGACAGACATTTTGACCAATGTGTTGGGATTTGCGGTGTATCTACTTCTGCTGACAGGCTTGAGCGGCTGGATGGTGGCCCTTGTCATCCTCACCACAGCGGTGGGCTTTATGGTCAGTGAACACCTGGAAGGTTGGGGTTCTCGGCACCGGGAGGAACGGGCGGCCTGTATGAACACCATTGGCTATGCCAGACGGGTGTCTACCAAGCGGGAGTATGCCCAGGATTTTCGGATTTTTGGCTTGCGACCCTGGCTAGAGGAGGTGTGGAGCAGTGCCATGGGAGCGTATCGGGCTTTTTTGACCCGGCGGGAGCGGGTGTATTTTCTCGTCTATGTGGTGGATGCTCTGCTCACTTTGCTGCGCAACGGGGGAGCCTATGCCTATCTCATCTGGCTGACCTTAACCCAGGGACTGTCCGCATCACAGTTTCTGCTGTATTTTTCTGCCATCAGCGGTTTTACCCAGTGGGTGAAGGGCATCATGGAGCAGTTCTCCACCCTCCACCGCCAGAGCCTGGAGCTGTCCACCCTGCGGGAGTTTTTGGAGTGGCCCGAGCCTTTTACCTTTGAGGGAGGAGAGCCGTTGCCTCAGGGCTTGAAGGACTGTGAAATCATGTTGGATCATGTGTCCTACCGCTATCCTGGAGCCGAGAAGGACACCATCTCCAATCTTACCTTCACCCTCCATCCGGGGGAAAAGGTGGCCATTGTGGGCCTCAACGGAGCGGGCAAGACCACCCTGGTCAAGCTGTTGTGTGGCTTTTTGGACCCCACCCAGGGGTGTGTCCGCCTCAATGGAGTGGACATCCGTGCCTATAACCGCAGGGAATACTATCATCTGTTTTCTGCGGTGTTCCAGGAATTTTCCGTGTTGGACACCAATGTGGCGGTGAATGTGGCCCAGCGGGTGGATGGAATCGACCGGGCCAGGGTGGCGGAGTGCCTGGAAAAGGCAGGGCTGACCCAGGCGGTAGAGGCTCTGCCCCGTGGCATGGACACCCCGGTGACCCGAAATGTCTTTGAGGATGGGGTGGAGCTGTCCGGAGGACAGATGCAGCGGCTGATGCTGGCCCGGGCCCTGTACCGGGACGCCCCGGTGGTGGTGTTGGATGAGCCAACAGCGGCACTGGATCCTCTGGCCGAGCACGACATCTACATGAAATACAATTCCATGACTCAAGGGAAAAGCTCCCTATTCATCTCCCATCGCCTGGCCTCCACCCGGTTCTGCGACCGAATTATCTACATGGAGTATGGACACATCGCGGAGGAGGGCACCCACCAGTCCCTGCTGGATTTTGGGGGCGGGTACGCCAAACTATTTGAGGTCCAGAGCCGGTATTACCAGGAAGGAGGGGAGCTGTAATGGAGAAAACCATGTCTTGGGGAGAAAGTTTGCGCCTGACCCTGCGGGGGTGGCGCATCTGGTGGAAGTTGCGCCCCACGATTCTGGTGTCCTTGGCCTTGTCTGCTCTGGTCAAGGCGGTGACCCCGTACACATCCATCTATTTCTCCGCCCGCATCATTGGGGAACTGTCTCAGGGGCGAGATCCTCGGGTGCTGGCCCAGTGGATCGGGATGCTGCTGGGGGTCACAGCTGGACTAATCCTGCTCAATGGAGCCTTTTCCCGGTGGGCAACTTGGGAGAAGGAACAGACCCGGGTGGAAAATGAGAAGTTCTATATGGATAAAATGATGGATTTGGACTATTCCATCATGCAAAATCAGCAGGTCTGCGATCTCTATTCCCAGATTCGACAAAATGAAAACTGGGCGGGCTGGGGTTTGCTGCAAATGCTGAACAACTACGGACTTGTATTTACCAATGTGTTTCAAATTGTGACAGGACTGATCCTCTCCCTTGGCCTGCTGGTGCAAAAGGTGCCGGAGGGGAGCGGATGGGAGTTTCTCAATCATCCCATGTGGGTGATTGTTGTGTTTGCCGTGATGCTATGTGTGGCTCTGTTGTCTCCTGTTTTCGGAAATCGGAGTATGGCGTATTGGAACACCAACGACGAAGAGGTACGGTTGGGAAATCGCTTGTCGACCTACTTTGGCTTTGAGAGCAACAATGCCAAACGGGCTTTGGATATGCGCATCTATGACCAGCAGCCCAATGTGTGCCAGGTCTACCGGGACAGTGTTCATCTGTTTGATACCAAATCCAACTTTGCCCGCTATGCCAAGGGGCCTATGGGGCTTTGGCAGGCGGCAGCGGATGGCATTGCCGCCATTCTCACTGGCGTAGTGTATGTATATGTTTGCCTGAAAGCGTGGACAGGAGCCTTCGGTGTGGGTGGGATCACCCAATATGTAGGTGCCGTGACCACCTTGTTTGTGGGGGTGTCCGGACTGCTGGAGGTTGTTGGAAATATGCGGGTCAATGCCCGTTACACGGCACTTTGTTTTGAGTTCCTGGATATACCCAATCAGATGTACCAGGGCTCTCTCACCACAGAAAAACGCTCCGACCGCAACTATCAGGTAGAGTTCCGGGACGTGTCCTTCCGCTACCCGGACAGCGAGGCCTGGGCTCTGCGCCATGTGAACCTGAAATTCCAGGTGGGCAGCCGTCTGGCGGTGGTGGGAGAGAACGGCAGCGGCAAGTCCACCTTCATCAAGCTCCTGTGCCGGCTCTACGACCCCACCGAGGGGGAGATTTTGCTCAACGGCATCGACATCCGAAAATATCAGTACCCGGACTATATCGCACTGTTCTCTGTGGTGTTCCAGGACTTCCACCTGTTGGCCTTGCCCTTGGGCCAGAACGTGGCCGGGCGCACCCAGTATGACCGGGAGCGGGTCACCCGGTGTCTGACCCAGGCGGGGGTCATGGACCGGGTGGAGAGGATGGACCAGGGCCTGGACACCTATCTCTATAAGGACCTGGAGAAGAAGGGGGTGGAGGTCTCCGGGGGCGAGGCCCAGAAAATCGCCATTGCCCGGGCGCTTTACAAGGATGCCCCCTTCATCATCCTGGACGAACCCACCGCCGCCCTGGATCCCATTGCGGAGGCGGAGGTGTACTCCAAGTTTGACCAGATCGCCGGGGATAAGACGGCGGTGTATATCAGCCATCGGCTCTCCTCCTGCAAGTTCTGTGACGACATTGTGGTCTTTGACCACGGCCACATTGTCCAGCAGGGCAACCACCAACAGTTGGTGGAGGCGGAGGGTGTGTATGCCCAGCTGTGGCAGGCTCAGGCGCAGTACTATCAGAAGAACGAGGAATAAACAAAGCCCACGGACGCCATGTCCGTGGGCTTTGTTCCCGTGTGGGCCAAAGCTATGGTGTGATGGTATACACAAGTCTGCCGCTGGCCTTGGCGTATTGCACCGTGCTGCCGGTTCCGCTGGGTGTGCCGTCCCAAACGGCAATCACCAGCCCGCTGCGGTCAACCATATAGCGGTTGCGGCGCTGGAAACAATCGCTGCTGTACTGGGCCTGGAGCACGGTGACCTGGTGACAGCGCTGGAGGATGGAGTGATACCGGCGTCGGCTCTCGTAGGGCCAGCGGATGGCCTGGTCACGGCAGGGCAGGACGCACTCCAGAAAAATGGAATAGTCCCGCTGGAGCTCCAACACCATCTCAGCCGCCCAGGTGTCCACCCCTTGTGCCATCCCGGAGAGGAAATAGCGGATGTCATGGTCGTGAATGGCGCATAGATTTCCCCTTTTAATCGGTGTTTCAGATTGATACATCGGGGATCCTCTTCGTTGTAGCCCCATGGAAAGGCCTGGGGACGGTGACCGGTGAAACAGCATGTGAATTTCATCATGTGTGATACCTCTCTTCGAATTGCAAAGGATGATATATCACTAATATAACACAAATTCTAAAGTTAGTGAAGTGTCACTAATGATAATTCTTCGAATGACATATCATATGGTAGACGATATGTCACTGAGGAGAGTTATATGGATACACGGGAAGCTATCATTTTTCGGATTCGCCAGCTGTGCCAGGAGCGAGAAATTACGCCAAATGGACTGAGCAATTTGGCGGGTGTCTCTCAGGCAACGGTAAAGAGTATCTTGAATGGGGAGAGCAAAAATCCGGGGACAGTTACCATCAAAAAGCTGTGCGATGGCTTGGAAATTACATTGGGTGAGTTTTTCTCTACACCGGAATTTGATGCCTTGGAGCAAGAGATCAAATAAGGAAGACGGATTTGCGCATAGGTAACGGGTACAGCTTATACCGTTGTGATGGGAAAATGGGAGCGTGGATGAAGATGGACACGGTGACCGCTGTTCGCAATCGGATTTTGGAGTTGTGTGGGCAGAGAGAAATCAGCATCAACAAGTTGGCAAACTTGTCTGCGCTACCTCCATCCAGTATCAAAAATATTTTGTATGGGAAAAGCCAGAATCCCAAAATCGTGACCATTAAGATGATTTGCGATGGGTTGGAGATTACCTTGGCGGAGTTTTTCTCCACACCGGAATTTGATGCTTTGGAGCAAGAGATCAAATAAAACACAACAGGCCGGGCAGCGGAACGCTGCCCGGCCTGTGCGCTATTGATTCGGGGTTAACGGAGGAAATATCTGCGGTTCAACGGGAACTTGCACTGTATGCGGATTCATGGCATAATAAATTCAAAATAGAATGCCTGTTGGTTGAGAGAGGTGTCCATGTGATAAGCAAAGAGATACAGCAAGCCTATGTGTCCATTCTTCGGGATGAGCTGATTCCCGCAATGGGATGTACCGAGCCCATTGCCGTGGCCTATGCCGGGGCTCTGGCCCGGAAAACCCTGGGGACGGTGCCCCACACGGTGGAGCTCCAGGTCAGTGGCAACATCATCAAAAATGTGAAGAGCGTCATTGTCCCCCATACAGGTGGAAAAAAGGGGCTGAAGACTGCCATTGCCGTGGGCATCTCCTGTGGGGATGCTGACCAGGAGCTGGAGGTCATTTCCCAGGTCACGGAGGAGCAGCTGGCGGACATGGAGCGGTTTTTGGGCACGGCTGCCATCAACATTCGAGAGTCGGACTCCACCTGTCCCTTTGACATCCAAGTGACAGTGCAGGGGGGTGGGCACAGCGCCTATGTGCGTATCATCGGACACCACACCAATGTGGTCAGCGTCCGCCGGGATGAGGAGGTGCTGGTGAATAAGCCTTACATCGATGGAGTGGTACAGGCAGAAGAGAACCGCAAGCTGCTCACCATCCGGGACATTGTGGCCTTTGCCAACCAAGTGCCCCTGGAGCTGGTGCAAGATGTTCTGGATCGGCAGATTCGCTACAACATGGCCATTGCAGAAGAGGGCATGAAGGGCGGTTACGGGGCCAGCATTGGGCGTATCTTGATTCGCTCCTACGGAAACAGTGTCCAAAATCGTGCCAAAGCCTACGCCGCAGCGGGGTCAGACGCCCGCATGAACGGCTGTGAGCTGCCGGTGGTCATCAACTCCGGCAGCGGAAACCAGGGCATGACCGCCTCCATTCCGGTGATTGTGTACGCAAGGGAGTGCAACGTCTCCCAAGAGCAGCTCTACCGGGCTCTGCTGGTGTCCAATCTGGTGACCATTCACCTGAAAACAGGGATCGGCAGCCTGTCCGCCTACTGCGGAGCTACCAGTGCCGGAGCGGGGGCCGGGGCGGGGGTGTGCTACCTGTACGGCGGCGACTACGATGAGATCGCCCACACCGTGGTCAATGCCCTGGCCATCAATTCCGGAATGCTATGCGATGGGGCGAAAGCCAGCTGTGCGGCAAAAATCGCCTCGGCGGTGGAGGCGGGGCTTCTGGGTATGCAGATGTATATGCACGACAGTCAATTCTACTGTGGTGACGGCCTGGTGGCCAAGAACGTGGAGGACACCATCCGTGCAGTGAGCACCATTGCCCGGGAGGGGATGCGCTCCACAGACAGTGAGATCATCCAGTTTATGATCGACAACGAGTAACGAAAAAAAGCCCGGGTGAAGGGGGAAGAGAACGATGCGTAAGCATATCTTAAAAGGGGTTGCCATGGTGGGGGTGGTACTCATGGGCGGCGGACTGTATGCCGGTGCGGATCTTTGGGTGTTTCTGCTGGGATTGCTGTTGGTGATCGTCTGCGCCGTCTCCAGCAGGGAACTGAGAAAATTTGTGCGTTCTTTGCTGGATGCTCTGTGAGGGAGAGTTGGTATGGACTTTATTTTAGAATTTCTCTTGGAGCTGGTGGTGGAGGGCGGCATGGAGGCCAGCGGCAACCGAAAACTCAGCCGCTGGATTCGCTATCCGCTGATGATTTTGACCATCCTGTTCTTTGCGGCTGTCATCGGCCTGGTGTTTTTCATTGGCGTTTACATGTACCGGGAGGAGCCACTGGCCTCCGCCATCTTGTTTCTGGTGGGGATTTTTCTGGTGGTGGGGGCTGTTGCCAAGATTCGACAGCTGTACTTTACCAAGAAATGATAGCCTGAAATTGAAATGTCCACAAATGCAGAACAGGCGCACCGCAAAAGCGGTGCGCCTGTTGGCTTGTTGTTTGGGTTAGTTGGGGTTGCGGATGGCAGCTTGTGCCGCAGCCAGCCGGGCGATGGGGACCCGGAAGGGGGAGCAGGAGACGTAGTCCAACCCCACGTTGTGGAAGAACTGCACCGAGGAGGCCTCGCCGCCGTGCTCGCCGCACACGCCCAGCTTCAGACCCGGCTTGGTCTTGCGGCCCAGAGTGGCGGCCATTTCCACCAGACGGCCCACGCCAACCTGATCCAGGCGCTGGAAGGGATCAAACTCGTAGATCTTCTTGTCGTAGTAGGACTCCAGGAACTTGCCGGCATCGTCACGGGAGAAGCCGAAGGTCATCTGCGTCAGGTCGTTGGTGCCGAAGGAGAAGAAGTCGGCCTCCTTGGCGATCTCGTCGGCGGTGAGGGCGGCTCTGGGGATCTCGATCATGGTGCCCACCTTGTACTTCAGGTCGGTGCCGGACTCCTGGATCAGCTGGTCGGCAGTCTCCACCACCACGCTCTTGACGTAGGCCAGCTCCTTGACCTCGCCCACCAGGGGAATCATGATCTCAGGGACGATGTTCCACTCGGGGTGCTTGGCCTGGACGTTGAGGGCGGCCTTGATGACAGCACGGGTCTGCATCCGGGCGATTTCCGGATAGGTGACATCCAGGCGGCAGCCACGGTGGCCCATCATGGGGTTGAACTCGTGGAGGCTGGCGATGATGGCCTTGATGTCGGACACGCTCTTGAACATGGCGTTGGCCAGCTGCTGGATGTCCGGCTCGTCGGTGGGTACGAACTCGTGGAGGGGGGGATCCAGGAAACGGATGGTGATGGGGTTGCCCTCCATGGCCTCGTACATGGCCTCGAAGTCACCCTGCTGCATGGGCTCCAGCTTGGCCAGGGCCTTCTCCCGCTGCTCGGTGGTGTCAGAGCAGATCATCTCCCGGATGGCCAGGATGCGCTCTCCTTCAAAGAACATATGCTCGGTGCGGCACAGACCGATGCCCTGAGCGCCGAACTTCATGGCCTGACGGGCATCTCTGGGGTTGTCGGCGTTGGTGCGCACCTGGAGACGGCGGTACTTGTCGGCCCAGGCCATGATGCGCCCGAACTCGCCGCCGATGGAGGCGTCTACGGTGGGCAGAGGCTGGCCGTAGATGTTGCCGGTGGAGCCGTCCAGGCTCAGCCAGTCACCCTGGCGGTAGACCTTGCCGCCCAACTCAAACTGGCGGTTGGCCTCGTCCATCTTAATGGCGCCGCAGCCGGAGACACAGCAGGTGCCCATGCCACGAGCCACCACGGCGGCATGGGAGGTCATACCACCACGGACGGTGAGGATGCCCTGGGAGGCAGCCATGCCCTCGATATCCTCAGGGCTGGTCTCCAGACGAACCAGAACCACCGGCTCGCCACGGCTGGCCCACTCCTTGGCGTCTTCAGCGGTGAAGACGATGCGGCCGCAGGCGGCGCCGGGGGAGGCGGGAAGGGCGCTGCCCACGGGGGAGGCGTTCTTCAGAGCCTGGGGATCAAACTGGGGATGGAGCAGAGAATCCAGGTTGCGGGCGTCGATCATCAGCACCGCTTCCTGCTCGGTGATCTGGCCCTCGTCCACCAGGTCGCAGGCGATTTTCAAAGCGGCGGTGGCAGTACGCTTGCCGTTACGGGTCTGGAGCATATACAGCTTTCCGTTTTCCACGGTGAACTCCATGTCCTGCATGTCGTGATAGTGGTCTTCCAGAGCCTTGGCAGCGGCCTCAAAACGGATGTATGCCTCGGGGAACTTCTCCGCCATCTGGCTGATGGGCATGGGGGTGCGTACGCCAGCCACCACGTCCTCACCCTGGGCATTGACCAGGAACTCGCCCATGATCTTTTTCTCGCCCGTGGCGGGGTTGCGGGAGAAGGCCACGCCGGTGCCGCAGTTGTCACCCATGTTGCCGAAGACCATGGCCTGCACGTTGACGGCGGTGCCCCAGGAGCTGGGGATGTCGTTCATGCGGCGGTAGACGATGGCCCGGGGGTTGTTCCAGGAGCGGAACACGGCGGTGACGGCCCCGATCAGCTGCTCTTTGGGATCGGTGGGGAAGTCTGTGCCCACTTTTTCCTTGTATTCTGCCTTGAACTGCTCGGCCAGCTCCTTCAAATCCTCAGCGGTGAGTTCCACATCCAGGGTGACACCCCGGGCGTGCTTCATCTGGTCGATCAGCTCTTCGAAGTACTTCTTGCCCACTTCCATCACCACATCCGAATACATCTGGATGAAACGGCGATAGCAGTCATAGGCCCAGCGGGGATTGCCCGACTTCTCAGCCATGACCTGAACCACCTCTTCATTGAGGCCCAGGTTCAAAATGGTGTCCATCATGCCGGGCATGGAGGCACGTGCGCCGGAGCGCACAGACACCAGCAGGGGATTCTCGTGATCGCCGAACTTCTTGCCGGTAATCTCTTCCATCTTTTCAATATATTCTAAAATCTGGGCCTGGATTTCGGGGGCGATCACCTGACCGTCCTCGTAATAGCGGGTGCAGGCTTCGGTGGTAATGGTAAATCCCTGAGGAACAGGCATACCAAGATTGGTCATCTCAGCCAGGTTTGCACCTTTGCCGCCCAGCAATTCTTTCATGCTGCCGTTGCCTTCGGAAAACAAATAGACATATTTGTGAGACATACATATCCCTCCGTTTTTGTGTGGTGCCCTTTACCAGGGGAAAGGTTATGATGTCATTCTAGATAGATATGACCAAAAAGTCAAGAATAATTTTGTTCCCTTTGTGCAAAGTTGCCATGGAATTTCGGTAAAAATTAGAAAACGTGCGTTCTGTGCAAAAATGCAAAAAACCGGATTTGGAGGGGTGTGAACTTGATTTTTGCGCTGAAATTTTGCATGGATGCAAAATTTGATTGACATAATGTCGGTTCATGCTATACTGAAGACAGAAAAACAGAAAATATAACTTTTGCATTTTTCCGCTTCGGATGTGTGCAGCGTCCGGATGCTTTGGATTACGATGCAAGGGAAAGGGGTATGGATTATGGGTTACACCAAAGAAGACATCATCCGCATCGTCAAGGAAGAGGACATCAACTTCATCCGTATGCAGTTTACCGACATCTTCGGTCAGCTGAAGAATGTGGCTATCACTGCCTCCCAGATCGAGAAGGCCCTGAACAATCAGATCACCCTGGACGGCTCCTCCATCGAGGGTTTTGTGCGCATCAATGAGTCCGACCAGTATCTGTACCCTGATCTGGACAGCTTTGCAATCTTCCCCTGGCGGCCTCAGCACGGCCGTGTAGCTCGCCTGATCTGCGACGTGTACAATCCCGACGGCACTCCCTTTGTGGGCGATCCCCGTGGCGTACTCAAGCGTGTGCTGAAGAAAGCCAACGACATGGGCTATGAGGCCTTCAATGTGGGCCCCGAGCCTGAGTTTTTCCTCTTCAAGACCGACGAGGAGGGCCGTCCCACCACCAAGACCAATGACGAGGCCGGCTACTTTGACCTGGGCCCTCTGGATCACGGCGAGTCCACCCGTCGTGAGATCTGCCTGGCGCTGGAGAAGATGGGGTATGAGATCGAGGCGTCCCACCACGAGGTGGCTCCCGGTCAGCACGAGATCGACTTCAAGTACTCCGATGCTTTGCAGTGTGCTGACAAGATCATGACCTTTAAGCTGGCGGTGAAGACCATCGCACAGAAAAACGGCCTTCACGCCACCTTTATGCCCAAGCCCATTTTCGGCATTGCCGGTTCCGGTATGCACGTGAATATGTCTCTGTTCCGCCATGGTAAGAACGTGTTCTTTGACGAAAACGGGGATAAGAAGCTGTCCCGTGAGGCTTACGCCTTCATGGCCGGTATTCTCCACCACATGAAGGGCATCACCGCCATCACCAACCCCCTGGTCAACTCCTATAAGCGTCTGGTGCCCGGCTACGAGGCCCCCTGCTACATGGCCTGGTCTGCCTCCAACCGTTCCGCTCTGATCCGCATTCCCGCCGCCCGTGGCCAGTCCACCCGTGTGGAGCTGCGCAACCCCGACCCCGCCTGTAACCCCTACCTGGCTCTGGCTGTGTGCCTGGCTGCCGGTCTGGACGGCATTGAGCGGAATCTGTCTCTGCCCGCCGAGATCACCGAGAACATCTTTGACATGACTCCTGCCACCCGCAAGCGCCGTGGCATCGAGGCCCTGCCTGGCTCTCTGGACGAGGCCCTGGTGCTGATGAAGAAGGATAAGCTCATCATGTCCACCCTGGGTGAGCATGTGGCCAGCCAGTTCATCGCCGGCAAGGAGAGAGAGTGGGAGGAGTATCGCACTCGTGTGTCCAGCTGGGAGCTGGACAAGTACATGATCAACTATTGATCGCTCCCGCTGCCCTAGGGCAACTGAGGATGGGAGGAGTGTGAGTCTGGTGCAAAAAGTCATTGTAGCCTTTGAAAACCGTGCCACCGCAGCGAGCATTTCTGAGGTACTGGAGAGCGGCGGAGTGGCCGACTGTGTGGTGTGTCACAGTGCTGCTGAGGTGCGCCGCCTGGTGAACAAGCAGGGTCTGGGTGTGGTGGTATGCGGTTTCAAGTTCCCCGATGGAGCGGGGGAGGATCTGTTCTACGACCTGCCGGAGCGGTGCGTGATGCTGATGGTGGCGCCGCAAAATCGCCTGGAGCTGTGCGAAACAGAGGAGATTTTCCAGCTGCCCTCTCCGGTGAGCCGGGGTGACTTGCTGGCCTCGGTGCGGATGCTGCTGCAATTTGCCCGCCGCCGAGTGTCCCGATACCCGGTGCACATTCACAGAAGCGAAGAGGAAAAGCAGCTGGTGGAGCAGGCCAAGGCGGTGCTCATGGACCGCCACGGCATGACCGAGGAGCAAGCCCACCGCTTCTTGCAAAAGGAGAGCATGGATCACGGAGCCAAGCTTGCAGAGACGGCCCGGATTGTGCTGGGAACTTCCTAACTGAACGACAAAAAAGGACGGCAATTTTGCCGTCCTTTTTTCATAGGCTACTCCAGAAGGGAGTGGTGGTATGAAATTCACCAAAATGCACGGGCTGGGCAACGACTATATCTTTCTCTACTGTCCCCAAGGGGAGCCGGAGGGGGTGGAGGAGTTGGCTCGGCGGATGTCAGACCGACATATGGGAGTGGGGGGTGATGGCCTGATCTGCATCTGCCCCTCTCAGGTGGCGGACTTCCGCATGGCCATGTTCAATGCCGATGGCTCCAGGGGGAGCATGTGCGGCAACGGCATCCGCTGCCTGGGCAAGTATGTCTATGACCGGGGCTACACACACAAAGAGCAGCTGACCGTGGAGACGGGTGGAGGCATCCGCACCCTACACCTTCTGGTGGAAGGAGGCGTGGCCACGGGGGCCACGGTGGATATGGGTGTGCCCCAGGTGGGGCGGGAAGTGGAACTGGAGGTGGCGGGGAAAACTGTGACGGGAACCGGGGTGTGGATGGGAAATCCCCATCTGGTGTGCCTGGTGGAAGATGTGGAAGATGTGGAAGTGGAACGGCTGGGGCCGCAGCTGGAAACCCATCCCAAGCTGTCCCAGCGGGTCAATGTGGAGTTTGTGGCCCCCAAAGGGGAGGGACGGATCGCCATGCGGGTGTGGGAGCGGGGCAGTGGGGAGACCATGGCCTGCGGCACCGGGGCCAGTGCGGCCGTGGCGGCTCTGGCCCAGCGTGGCCTGGTACAGCGGCAGGCTGTGGTGGAGCTGCCAGGAGGAGCACTATCCATTCGCTGGCAGGAGGATGGGCACGTCCTGATGACTGGCCCCGCCGTGACGGTGTTTGACGGGGAACTTGCCCATTGACCCAGCGGGGAAGATGTTGTACAATATCTGAGGAGAATTTAATGCTGTAAATAGCTGAATACAGGAGGAACACACATGGCCACCATCAACGAAAACTATTTGAAATTACCGGGCAGCTACCTGTTTTCTGAGATTGCCCGTCGGGTGTCCGCCTATGCCCAGGCAAACCCGGACAAGAAGCTCATTAAGCTGGGCATCGGCGACGTGACCCGGCCCCTGGCCCCGGCGGTGACCCAGGCCATGCACAAGGCGGTGGACGAGATGGCCACGGGGGCGGGTTTCCACGGTTACGGCCCGGAGCAGGGCTACGATTTTTTGCGCTGCGCCATTGCCCAAACCGACTATGCCGCCCGGGGTGTGAATATTCAGCCTGATGAGATCTTTGTCTCCGACGGGGCCAAGAGCGACTGCGGCAACATCGGGGATATCTTCGGGGTGGACAATGTGGTGGCGGTGTGCGACCCGGTGTACCCGGTGTATGTGGACACCAACGCCATGGCGGGCCGTGCCGGAGACTACGACAGTGAGAGCCAGCACTGGTCCAAGCTGGTGTATATGCCCTGCACCGCCGAAAATGGGTTCTCTCCGGCCATTCCGGAGGAGAAGGTGGATCTCATCTACCTCTGCTTTCCCAACAATCCCACCGGAGCGGTGGCCAGCCGGGAACAGCTGGAGTCATGGGTGGCCTATGCCAACGAAAACGATGCGGTGATCCTCTACGACTCCGCCTACGAGGCGTTCATCACCCAGCCGGATATTCCCCACACCATTTTTGAAATTGAGGGGGCCAAGACCTGCGCCATTGAGTTCCGCTCCTTCTCCAAAACTGCTGGCTTCACCGGGACCCGCTGCGCCTACACCGTGGTGCCCAAGGAGCTGGTGCGGGGTGGTGTGGCCCTGAACAGTTTGTGGAACCGACGCCAGTGCACCAAGTTCAACGGCGTGCCCTATGTGGTGCAGCGGGGGGCTGAGGCGGTGTACTCCCCGGAGGGGCAGGCCCAGGTGAAGGAGACCATCGCCTATTACCAGCGCAACGCCCAGGTCATCCGGGAGGGGCTGACCCAGGCGGGCCTCACCGTGTCCGGCGGAGTCAACGCCCCCTATATCTGGGTCAAGACCCCGGAGGGAATGGGCTCCTGGGAGTTCTTCGACCTGCTGTTGGAACAGGCCAACGTGGTGACCACCCCTGGTGCAGGCTTTGGCCCCAGCGGAGAGGGCTACATCCGAGTCACCGCTTTCGGTGATGCCCAGGCCACCCAAGAAGCTGTGGCACGCATCGTGTCTGTGTTGGGCTGAATTTCATAGAAATATCCGAGAACTGTCTCGCCATCCGGCGGGACAGTTCTTTTTTTGAGACTGTCATACCCGGGGACAGGCCCTCATACAATGGGGTGTACCATACGAAAGGGAGGGAGTTTCCATGGTGGACAGCCCATTTGGGCAGGTGGTATCCATGATGCCTCAAAATCTCAGGAGTGCCCTGGAAAAGTTGCCCCCGCAGGTGAGGGAGCAGGTGGAGGAGATCCGGCTTCGGCAGGGGTTTTTGCCCACGGTGTTGTATGGAGAGGGAGAGCAGGACGTGGGGGACAAGTTGGTGACGGGCCAGCTGCTGCGGCAGGTGCTGGAGCAGGCCAGCCAGGCCTCGGCCCACACGGTGCTGGATCAGGTGCAGCGGGGCTTCCTGACCCTGCGGGGTGGGCACCGCATGGGGATCTGCGGCACAGCAGTGATGCGGGACGGACAGGTGGCCACACTGCGGGAGATTTCCTCGCTGTCCCTGCGCATCGCCCGGGCAGTGGTGGGACAGGCTGAGACCCTGCTGCCCCAGCTGGTGGAGGGAAAACGGCTGCAAAATACTTTGATTTTTGCCCCGCCGGGGGCGGGAAAGACCACCTTGCTCCGGGATCTGGTGCGGGGACTCTCAGACGGTGCGGTGATGCCACCACTGCGTTTGGCTGTGGCGGATGAGCGGGGGGAGATTGCCGCCATGTGGCAGGGGATGCCTCAGCTGTATGTGGGCCGGCACACCGATGTACTGGACGGATGCGACAAGGCCACGGCGGTGTCTATCTTGCTGCGTGGCATGAATCCTCAGGTGATTGCCATGGATGAGATCACCCAGAAGGGGGATGTGGAGGCCATGGTGCAGGCGGTGGGGTGTGGAGTGTCCCTGCTGGCTACCGCTCACGGGGAGAGTATGGAGGATCTGAACCGCCGCCCGGTGTACCGGGGCCTGTGCGGGACGGGGGTGTTCCGCCGGGTGGTACTGCTCCGGGGCCGGGGAGGAAATCGCAGTGCGCAAGTGGAGGTGGTGGCATGACACAGCTGGTGGGAGCAGCCTGCCTGGCTTGCGGTGCCATTGCCCTGGGATTGGGCGCCATAGCCCATCTGGAGGGGCGAGTGAGGGACTTGCGGGGGCTTCTGGCGGGGCTGGAATGCGTACAGCGGGAGCTGACCTGGAAGCTGGCGCCCCTTCCCGACGCTCTGAACCAAGCTGCCAGGCAGTGTGGGGGTGTCCCAGGGGATTTTTTCGCCCTGTGTGCCCAAGGGGCCCAGCACCTGCGGGGCCGCACGTTTTTTCAGGTGTGGCAGCAGGCTGCTGAGGCCAGTCAGCTTCGGCTGGAATCGGTGGATGCACAGCTGCTGGAAGGGCTGGGCACAGTACTGGGCCAGTATGACGGGGATAGTCAGCGCCTGGCCCTGGAGCATACCCGGCAGGAGCTGGAGGTGCAGCTGGCCGAGGCGGTGGAGCAGCGCAGAAGACTGGGACGGGTGTACGGGGCCTTGGGTGTAACAGCGGGGGCCGTGCTGATGATCCTGTTTGTATAAGGAGAAGAACAAGATGAATGTGGACTTGATTTTTAAGATCGCCGCCATTGGCATTCTGGTTTCAGTGCTCAACCAGGTACTTACCCGCTCGGGTCGGGATGAAATGGCCACCATGACCACCCTGGTGGCCCTGGTTGTGGTGCTGATGATGGTGGTGCAGGAGATCAGCACCCTTTTTGACATGGTCAAGACCCTGTTTGACCTATGAGCCAAATGACCATGGTGGCGGGTGGTGTGCTGGTGGCGGTGGTGTGCGGTGTGGTGGTGCGCAAGCACGCCCCGGAGATCGCTCTGGTGCTCACCATGTGCGCTGCCGTGGCGGTGCTGGTGTCCGTCTCTCAGCAGCTGGGGGAGGTGGTGGCCTATGTGGAGCACCTGAGCCAGATGGCTGGTATTTCCCAGGAGCTGATTGCACCGGTGATAAAGGCCACGGGCATTGCCATGCTGACCAAGTTTGTGTCTGAATTTTGCAAAGATGCCAAGGAGAGTGGGCTGGCCAGTGCTGTTGAGCTGGCGGGGACAGTGCTGGGGCTGGTGGCGGTGATGCCGCTGATGAGCGCAGTACTGGAGCTGTTGGAAAACTTGATGAGCTAGGAGGGGTGGCAGATGCGGTGGCTGGCCATGCTGTGTGTGGTGGTGGTGCTGTGCGCCTGTCCTGCCCGGGCCATTTCTGCCGATGAGGTATTGGAGGGACAGGAGGATGCCCTGGGGATTGAAGAGATGGAGCGGGAGGCGGAAAAGCAGGGAGGCAGTGCTGTCTATGGCCAGAGCCTGGATGAGGGACTGGAGGGCCTGCTGGAGACGGGAAAGGGAGAAATGTTTGGCATTGTGCGCACTGGGGTGCGCTCGGCAGTGATTCTCTTTCTCATTCTCCTGCTGTGTGGGGTGGCCCAGACGGTGTACGACAGCAGCGGCGGGGATGAAATCCCGGCGGTGTCTCTGGCAGGGGCGTTGGCGGTGACAGTGGCGGCGGTGTCGGATATGAATGCGCTGCTGGGGCTGGGCAGCACCGCAGTGGAGCGCATGACCGCCTTTTCTACGGTGCTTCTCCCTGTGGTGGCAGGGGCCACAGCGGCCACCGGAGCCATTGCGGGAGCGGCAGCTCGCCAGGTGGCGGCGGCGGGGTTTTCCGCTCTGCTGATGAATTTGATGCAGCGGGTACTTATCCCCTTGGTATATGGATATGTGGCGGCCAGTGTGGCCTGGGCAGCAGTGGGCAACCCGGGACTGCGCCAGATGGCCGGATGGCTGAAATGGGTGGCCACCACCATTTTGGTGGTGGTGATGATGGTGTTTGTTGGATATTTATCCATGAGTGGTGTGGTGTCCGGATCGGTGGACGCCATGTCCATGAAGGTGACCAAGTTTGCCATTTCCGGAGCCATCCCGGTGGTAGGGGGCATTTTGTCCGATGCCTCGGAGACCATTCTGGCCTCGGCGGGAATCCTGCGCAGTACGGTGGGGGTGTTCGGGATGGTGACCATTTTAGGAATCTGCCTCATCCCGGTACTCCAGCTGCTGGTGCACTATCTGCTGTACAAGCTGGTGGCAGCTCTGGCAGCTTCCATGGGCCAGAGCCGGGTGTGCGGGCTGGTGGAGCAGATTGGCGGGGCCTTCGGGCTCATTATGGGCATGACCGGGGCCTGTGCGTTACTGCTGCTGGTGTCTCTGGTCTCGTCAGTATCGGCGGTGAGCGGATGAACGGATGGATGGAGCAGTGGCTGATGGGGGTGGCGTGCGCCTCTCTGGTGCTGGTGGTGTCCGGGGCACTGGTGAAGGGCAGCAGTGGACAGCGGGTGTGCAAGCTGGCAGGGAGCCTGCTTTTGTTGCTGGTGACTGTGGGGCCCATTTTGCGCATTGATGAGGAGGATTGGGAGAACATGCTGCGGCTGGACACCCAGGTCATGGAGGAGGCGGAGCAGGGCTTGGAAGAGCAAAATAATTTCCTCTATGAATCCATCATAGAGGAGGAGACAGAGGCATATATTCTGGACAAGGCGGACTCGCTGGGCATGACGTGCCAAGTGGAGGTGGTGGTTCAATGGGAGGATGAGATCCCGCAGCCCTGGTCAGCCTGTGTCACGGGTACATGGAACCAGGCCCAGCAAGAGGCCTTGGCTGGTGTGCTGGAGGCGGAGTTGGGCATCCCACGCCAGCGCCAGAGCTTTGAGGTGATGCAGGAATGAAATGGAATGGGAAGCTGCCCACCCGGGCACAGTGGCAGAGCTGGTTGAGTAAATACAAGCTGGTGCTGGTGCTGGCCATGGCAGGAGTGCTCCTGCTGGCCTGGCCTACCGGGGATAGAGGGGAGGAGAAGACCGCGCAAGAGTCAGCATCGACGGTGACAGGAGAGGAGTCCTTCTCCGTGGAGGAGCTGGAACAGCGGCTCTCCCAGGCTATATCCCGCATTGAAGGTGCCGGAACCAGTACCGTTCTGCTGTCCTTGGATCAAGGCGTGGAGCGGGTGCTGGCCTCAGACAGTGTGGAGCAGCGAGATGGAGATGAGAGTTCTCGGGAGCAGACCACAGTGGTCTACTCTGGGGAGGACGGAGAGGAAGTGGTACTGGTGACCCAATACTATCCCAGTTTTCGGGGTGCTTTGGTGGTGTGCACCGGGGGAGACGATCCCCAGGTGCGGCTGGCGGTGACCCAGGCGGTGTCGGCGCTGACCGGGCTGGGATCGGACCGAATCACGGTATGTGCAGGGGAGTAAGGTAAAAGTCATAGGAGGTTGAAGCAATGAGTGTGTGGAAGCGAAATGCAGTGGTGTTGGCCATCGTGTTGTTTGTAGGGGTGGCGGTGTATCTCAACTGGTCGTACAACAACCAGCTCACCGGTGAGAGCAGTCCAGACAGCAGTGACGGAAAGGTGCTGGGTCAGACCACCCTGGTCAACGGTGTGGAGGACGACGCAGAAGGGGAAAATGCAAGCGCAGAGGTGGAGGATGGCGACGATGGCAGCGGCTATTTTGCCAGCGCCCGTCTCAACCGTCAGCAGGCCCGGGACAGCGCCCTGGAGCTGTTGCAGGAGGCTGCGGCAGATGAAAAGGCAGAGCAGACGGTGGTAGATGAGGCCAATGCTTCCATCCAGACCATGGCTGCCGACACCCTGTCCGAGGCTCAGGTAGAAAACCTGGTCACCGCCAAGGGATATGGAGACTGTGTGTGCTTCATCGGGGAGGACGGTGTGAACCTGGTAGTGTCCGCCACATCCCAGGGGCTCGGCGAGACGGATATTGCAAAAATCGTGGAGATTGTCCGGGAAGAAACGGGATTAAGCGCAGATAAAATCAAAATTATCGAAGCGCAGCCCTGAGAAAAACAGGATTGTATTTTGCCTCTGACGGTGGTATAATGACTCTAGTTATCCGGATTGGGCGGTCTTTTGGGACGCCTTAGAATGAAAAAGGAGCGTGAGGCAGTATGGCCGAAGGCAAGGAATATATCTCCCGTCAGGAGGAGCTGGGCAGTGTGAACATCTCTGAGGAGGTTCTGGCCGTCATCGCCGGGGCAGCAGCCATGGAAGTGGATGGGGTCAGTGCTCTGGGTACTACCCTGACCAATGAGGTGGCCTCTCTGGTGACCCGCAAGAGCGTGTCCAAGGGTGTGCGCCTGGAGGTGGAAGGCGAGGCTGTGACAGTGGATGTCACCATCCTGGTCAAGTATGGCTATGTGGTGCCCGAGGTGGCAAAGAATGTGCAGGATGCCATCCAGAACGCGGTGATGAATACCAGCGGGCTGGATGTATCCGGTGTCAACGTCACCGTGTCCGGTGTGACCTTCCAAAAGTAAAGAGATAGCCCTGAGCCGCTGCGGATCATCCGCAGCGGCTCTTTTACGTTTTGCACAGGGAATTTACCACACAAGGCCCGGGGTTGCCCATTTGTCCAAATTCATCACACCGGGCGGGAAAGGGGTTTTCTTTTGCAGTGCCTGCGTGTATAATACTATGTATATACAAATTGGGGTGGTATACCACTTTTCCGGAAGACAATAGATTAGGCGGCGGAACAGCCGCGAAAGGATGAAGGTTCCATGACCAGAAAAACAGCCCGGGAGATCGCCATGCATCTCACCTTTGAATTGGCATTTTCCAACCTGAAGGCGGATCAGCTGCTGGAGCGGGAGCTCACCGAGGAGGCATTTGCAGCCCGAAGCCAGGAGGATGAGTTGTATGCCCAATTCCCCGGCCAGGGGATCCGTGAGTATATCGTCACCCTGGTGCGAGGGGTGGCCGACCACGGCGCCGAGCTGGACGGCTACATTGAGCGCCATGCCAAGGGCTGGCGGTTCTCCCGTATCGACCGGGTGGCGGCAGCCATCATGCGCCTGACCATGTATGAGATTTTGTATATGCCCGATGTGCCCAACAAGGTGGCCATCAACGAGGCGGTGGAGATCGCCAAGAAGTACCTGGACGAGGATGTGGTCCGGTTTGTCAACGGCATTCTGGGTGCATTCGTGCGGGAGGAATTTCCACAGGAAGAGAACTAACAGCTGGACGCAGGGAGGGAATACAGATGTCAGGAATGTGTCTGGGCTTTGACACCAGCAACTATACCACGTCGGCAGCAGTGTTTGACGGCAGTGTGGGACAAAATCAGGGGCGGCTGCTCACGGTGCAGGAGGGCTCTCTGGGTCTGCGCCAGAGCGAGGCAGTGTTCCAGCATGTCAAGCGTCTGCACCTGATGACCGAGGCCCTGCGGGCAGATGGCATCATAGGCCAGATCCGGGCGGTGGGCGCCTCTACCCAGCCCCGGGAGGTGGAGGGCTCGTATATGCCCTGCTTCCTGGTGGGAGAGGGCCAGGGCCGCTCCATTGCAGCGGCTTTGGGTGTGCCTTTCTATCCCTGCTCCCACCAGCAGGGCCACATTGCAGCGGCAGCCTGGTCAGCGGGACGGGAGGATCTGCTGGACCAGCCCCACCTGGCCTGGCACCTGTCCGGAGGCACCACGGAGCTGTTGGTGGTGCATCCCCAGGGGCATACGGTGACCGCCCAGGTCATCGGCGGCACTTCGGACATTTCAGCGGGACAGCTGGTGGATCGCATCGGAGTTCTGCTGGGTTTGGACTTCCCGGCGGGGAAGGCCATGGACGTGCTCAGCCGGGACTCCCAAGAGGAGAAGCACTTTGCGGTGAAGACCAAGGAGGGGACGTTCTCGCTCTCCGGCATGGAAAATAAGATCCGAGGCATGGCGGAGGCAGGTGCTGCACCTGCTGATGTGGCCCGGTTTACCTTTGAGACGCTGGCCTCGGTGCTGGCCCGCACCACGGCGTGGGCCCAGAAGCAGTACGGGAATCTGCCGGTGCTGTGCTCCGGCGGTGTGGCATCCAACACCCTGCTGCGCAGTCGTTTAGAGCCTCTGGGGGCCATCTTTGCACCCCCTCAGTACTCCACCGACAACGCCCTGGGCGTGGCCATCTTGACCCACCGGGCCTTGGAACGGGGGGCACAGGGGTGAGCGGCGCACAGCTGCCCGTGTATTCCGTCTCCCAGGTCAACGGGTATCTCAAGGAGCTGGTGGACGGCGACCCTCTGCTGCGGGGTCTTTTGGTGCGGGGCGAGGTGTCCAACTATAAGTGCTACCCCTCTGGGCACCATTACTTCTCCTTAAAGGACGAGCAGGGGAGCATCCGCTGTGTCATGTTCCGGGGGGACGCTGCCCGGCTGCGCTTTCGCCCTGTCAACGGCCTGTCCGTGATCGCCTATGGCCGGGTGTCTGTCTATCCCCGGGATGGACAGTACCAGCTATATTGCACCCAACTGATGGAGGACGGGCGGGGGGCCTTGGATCGGGCCTTCGAGGAGCTGAAAAAGAAGCTGGAGGCCCAGGGCCTCTTTGACCCGGCTCGGAAGAAGCCGCTGCCCGCCTATCCCCGGCGCATTGCCCTGGTGACCTCTCCGGCAGGCGCTGCGGTGCGGGACATGATCCGCATTCTCCGCCAGCGCTGGCCTATGACGGGTGTGCTGGTGGTGCCTGTGCGGGTGCAGGGAGAGGGGGCGGCAGAGGAGATTGCCGCCGCCATCCACCAGGTGAACAACCGAAGTGACATTGACCTCATCATCACCGGCCGGGGCGGCGGCTCCCGGGAAGACCTGTGGGCCTTCAACGAGGAGCCGGTGGCCTGGGCCATTTCTCTGTCCAACATCCCTGTCATTTCGGCGGTGGGTCACGAGCCGGATGTGACCATCTCCGACTATGTGGCGGATGTGCGGGCCTCCACCCCCTCCAACGCCGCCGAGGTGGCGGTGCCGGACCAGCGGCAGGAGCGGCAGAGGCTGGAGGGGCTGACCGTCCGGCTCAGACAGGCCACCCAGGTGCGCCTGGACAAGAGCCGTAAGGAACTGGAGCAGCTGCGGCAAAGCCGGGTGCTGCGCCGCCCCACAGCGGTGGTGGACGACCAGCGGATGCGCCTGGACGGAGTGCAGCACCGCCTGGCTTTGGCCCTGGAACGCAGC
This sequence comes from Pseudoflavonifractor capillosus, assembly GCF_016902575.1. Classification (GTDB taxonomy): domain Bacteria; phylum Bacillota; class Clostridia; order Oscillospirales; family Oscillospiraceae; genus Enterenecus; species Enterenecus capillosus_A. The sequence goes on from NZ_JACSNZ010000001.1 coordinate 26,123, forward strand.
CTGCGCCGGGGACGGGTGGAGCTGGCGGAATTGGCTGGGCGCATTGACGCCATGAGCCCGCTGAAGGTGCTGGGGCGGGGCTACGCCATTGCCAAGCATCAAGACCAGGCTGTGACCTCCGTGGCTCAGGTGGAGCCTGGGGACGGCGTGGATGTGATGGTGTCTGACGGTGTGCTACACTGCCGTGTGGAAGAAAAGGAGGAGCAGCAGTGGCAGTAAAAAAGAAGAGTTTTGAGGAGTCCATGCAGCGGCTGGAGGAGATCGTGGCCCAGTTGGAGCGGGGCGAGGCGGGACTGGATCAGTCGCTGAAACTGTTTGAGGAGGGGACGAAACTGGCTGTGGGCTGTACCCAGATGTTGGATGAGGCAGAGCAGAAGGTGCATCTGCTGCTGGGCGGCGACAGTCAGGAGGAAGTTCCCTTCCAGGAAGGAGCGCAAGCAGATGGAGTTTAAGGCCCAATATGACCAGGCCCGCCAGATGGCGGAGCAGGCCCTGGAGGAAAGTCTTTTGGACATGGGGCCCCACCAGGAGCTGCTGCAAGCCATGCGGTACAGCTTGCTGGCCGGGGGGAAGCGGATTCGCCCGGTGCTGGTGCTGAAGTTCTGTGAGGCCATGTGCGGCTCTATGGAGCCAGCGCTGGACTATGCCGTGGGGGTGGAGATGCTCCACACCTACTCTCTCATACATGACGACTTGCCCTGTATGGACAACGACGATTTGCGCCGGGGCAAGCCCACCTGTCACAAGGTCTACGGAGAGTGTACCGCAGTGCTGGCTGGGGATGCGTTGCAGGCGGAGGCTTTTGCCCGTCTGGCCACCTCTCGGCGCACCAAGCGACCTGTGTCCAATGGTGAGGCCTGTGCGGTGCTGGCCCAGGCAGCCGGTGCCATTCAGGGCATCTGTGCAGGTCAGTACCTGGACATGAATGGAGAGGCCCGGGATGAGGAGCGGCTGAACCTGGTGCATAGCTGGAAGACGGCGGCTCTTTTGAAGGCGGCGTGTCTGTTGGGGCTCACAGCCTCTCCTGTGGAGCCTACTCTGAAGCAGTGGAAGGCTGCGGCGGACTATGCCCAGGGGTTGGGCATGGCCTTCCAGATCCGGGACGATATGCTGGACGAGGAATCCACCACCCAGCAGCTGGGCAAGCCTGTGGGCTCTGACCGGGAGAATGGGAAGGTGACCTATGTCACCCTGTATGGTCTGGAGGCATGCCAGGAGCTGGTGCATCGGTATACCCACCGGGCCAAGGTGGCGGTGCAGGAGGCGTTTGAAAACAGCCAATTTCTGTGCGATCTGGCCGATGCACTGGCCCAGCGGGATCACTGAGGGAGTGAGTTTATGATTACACCCATTTTGTTTCTGGCCGTTGCAGCCTGGGCCATTGCCCAGATTTTGAAGATGCTGATCTCCATGGTGGTCTACCGGAAGGTGGACTGGGGATATTTATTCACTTCCGGTGGGATGCCAAGTTCCCATTCTGCGCTGGTGTGTGCCTGTGCCGCCGGGATTGGCATGACGGCGGGATTTGACCAGCCTGTGTTTGCCCTGGCGGTGGTGGTGGCTTTTATTGTGATGTATGACGCTGCCAATGTCCGCAAGGAGACGGGGGAGCAGGCGAAGATCCTCAATTACATCATGAAAAACTGGAATGAACATAGACCCGAACTGTTCGCTGAGGAGCTCAAAGAACTCATAGGCCACACACCTTTGCAGGTGGCTGCCGGCGCAGTGCTGGGTGTACTGGTGGGGGTAGCAGGAGCACTGCTCTTCCTGTGATCCCACTGTTTGGGAAGGAGAGGTACGGCGTGCTGCCTGAACACTTGAATGAGATGACAGATCAACAGGCCAGACAGCTCTGTCAGCAGCTGCGGGTACAGATGATCCAATCCGTGGCCAAGACGGGGGGACACCTGGCCTCCAGCCTGGGCGTGGTGGAAATTCTGGTGGCGGTGCACCGGGTCTTTGACCTGGATGTGGACCGCCTGGTCTTTGACGTGGGCCATCAGTGCTATGCCCACAAGATCATCACCGGACGTGGCTCTGCCATGCACACCCTGCGGAAATTCGGGGGACTGTCCGGGTTTCCAAAGCCCTATGAGAGCCGGGCAGATGCCTTTATCTCCGGTCACGCCTCCAACTCTGTGTCGGTGGCCCTGGGTATGGCCCGGGCCCGTACCGTCAATGGGGAGGATTACAGCGTGCTGGCCTTCATTGGAGACGGTGCCCTCACCGGTGGTCTGGCCTATGAGGGCCTGGCGGATGCGGGAAACAGCGGGGAACCCCTGATTGTGATTCTCAATGACAATGGCATGTCCATCACCAAAAATGTGGGTGGTGTGGCATCCCATCTGGCCCGGCAGCGGCTCAAGCCCCAGTATCTGCATCTGAAAAAGCTATACCGCAGCATGACCGGAAAAAACGCAGTGGGACAGGCTGTCTACCGGGTGACCCACCGGGCCAAGAAAATGGTGAAGGACGCCCTTTTGGGCTATTCCATGTTTGAGGACATGGGCTTTACCTACCTGGGTCCGGTGGATGGTCACGACGTGGGCTATCTCACCCGGATGCTGCGCTATGCCAAGGAGCTGAATTGCCCGGTGCTGCTCCATGTAAAAACTGTAAAGGGAAAAGGCTATACACCTGCTGAGCGAGAACCAGACCGGTTCCATGGGGTGGGGCCTTTTGACGTGGAGACGGGAAATGCGTCCAGCAAATCCGGGGGGGAGAATTTCTCCGCTGTGTTCGGTCAGACCATGTGCGAACTAGCTCAGGAGAAGCCGGAGCTGGTGGCCATTACGGCGGCCATGCAGTCGGGAACTGGTCTGAGTGGGTTTGCCAAGGCCTACCCGGAACGGTTTTTTGATGTGGGTATTGCCGAGGGCCATGCTGTGGCCATGAGCGGCGGCCTGGCCAAGCAGGGGGCGCTGCCGGTGTTTGCGGTGTACTCCTCCTTTTTGCAGCGAGGCTACGACATGCTCATTCATGATCTGGCTTTGCTCAAACTCCACGGGATCATTGCCGTGGATCGGGCTGGACTGGTGGGCGAGGACGGGGAGACCCATCACGGGGTCTTCGACGTGGCCTTTTTGAGTACGGTACCGGGCATGCAGATTTTGTGCCCTGCCAGCTTTGCCGAGCTGCGGGGGATGCTCCGCCATGCGGTGATGGAGATGACCGGCCCGGTGGCCATTCGTTACCCCAGAGGTGGGGAAGGAGAATGGACGGATATGGCTGGGGTGGAGGGCGCCAGTGTGGTGCAAGAGGGCACCGATGTGACGCTGGTGACCTATGGCACAACCATCAATCAGGTGCTCCAGGCAGCTGGGCTGCTGGAGGAACGTGGATACTCAGCGGCAGTCATCAAGCTCAACAGCATTCGCCCTCTGGATCTGGCTTCCATCCAGACGTGGAGCCAGCGCACAGGACGTGTGCTGGTGGTGGAGGAGTGCAATGACACGGGCAGCGTGGGACGTACCATTGCCTCTGAGTTGGCCTTGCGGGGCAAGGCGGTGCAGATGGCACTGGTGAACTTGGGGGATGGATTTGTACCCCAAGGTTCTGTGGCTCAACTGCGAGAGATGAAAGGAATTGATGCAGAGGGAATCTGCAGGAAAGCAATGGAGATGATAACCGGTGGCTAAAAAGCGATTGGATGTACTGATGGTGGAAAAGGGACTGGCCGAGAGCCGGCAAAAGGCCCAGGCCATCATCATGGCCGGACAGGTATATAGCGGGGAAAAGCGGCTGGATAAGGCGGGTATGACCCTGGATGAGGACACCCAGCTGGAGGTGCGGGGCCAGACCCTGCGCTATGTCAGCCGGGGCGGGTTGAAGCTGGAGAAGGCCATGCGCCACTTTCCCATCGACCTGCTGGGCAAGACGGCGGCGGACATCGGCACCTCCACCGGCGGATTTACCGACTGTATGCTGCAAAACGGGGCGGCCAAGGTGTACGCTGTGGACGTGGGCTATGGCCAGCTGGCCTGGTCCCTGCGCAGCGACGACCGGGTGGTGGTGCTGGAGCGCACCAATGCCCGCTACCTGTCCCACAAGGAGATCCCTGAGATGCTGGAGTTTGCCTCCATCGACGTGTCCTTTATCTCCCTGAAACTGATTCTCCCCGCTCTGCGTCAACTGATGAGTGACGAGGGCGAGGTGGTGGCTCTCATCAAGCCCCAATTTGAGGCAGGCCGGGAGAAGGTGGGGAAAAAGGGCGTGGTGCGTGATCCCGCTGTGCATCTGGAAGTGCTGGAGCACTTCACCCAACACGCCGCAGAGGCGGGGTTTACCGTCAAGGGCATTGACTTCTCTCCCATTCGGGGCCCAGAAGGCAACATCGAATACCTGGGATATTTGCAGGCTCAGCCGGGCGAGCCGGAGTGGGGAGACCTGGAGGAGCTGGTGCGCCGCTCCCACGCACAACTGGAGGGAGAACACGGATGAAGGTGGTACTCAGCCCAAACCCCTATCGGGACCGGGGCCTGAAGGCGGCTATGACCGCCAAGCATATTTTGGAGAACAACGGGGCCCAGGTGGTGATTTGCCTGCCCTTTGAGTTGGAGGAGTCCGGGCGGGCCCATCTGCCGCCCCATGAGCCCTTTGGGCAGATGGCTGCCCAGCTGGAGGACACCGATGTTCTGGTGTGCTTTGGCGGGGACGGCACCATTCTCCATGCTGCCCGGGATGCCAACCCCCGCCAGATCCCGGTGCTGGGGGTGAACCTGGGCAGTGTGGGTTTCATGGCGGAGCTGGAGCAGCACGAGCTGTCCATGCTCAGTAGGCTCACCGCCGGGAAGTATTCCATTGAAAAGCGGATGATGCTGGACATCACGGTGCGCCGGGATGGGCGCAGGGTGTTTTCTGAGACGGCCCTCAACGATGCGGTGGTCACCAAGGGCACCTCGGTGGCCCGAGTACTGGATTTGCAGGTGACGGGGGATCGTACGGTGATCTCCGGGTTTTCCGGGGACGGCGTGGTCATCGCCACGCCCACCGGCTCCACGGCGTACTCGTTGGCGGCTGGTGGGCCCATTGTGGAGCCCACGGCGGAGAATATGATTATTACCCCCATCTGCGCCCACTCCCTCCATGCCAAGCCCTTTGTGCTGGGCAGTCAGCGGACGGTGGGGGTGCGTCTGGCCCCGGGCAGCCGGAAGAATGCCAGCTTGTCGGTGGACGGTGGGCGAGCGTTCAAGGTTTTGCCTGGAGACTGGGTGGAGTGCCGGAAGTCCCGCCAGGTGACCCGGCTGGTGAAACTCACAGGCCGCAGCTTCTATGAGGTCATCAATCAGAAATTGGGAAAGGCGTGAGAGGATGAAGTCGAAGCGACAGTCAGAAATTTTGCGCATCATTGCCGCACAGGACATTGAGACCCAGGAGCAGATGCTGGAGAGCCTGCGAGGATGCGGAATTTTGGCCACCCAGGCCACGATTTCCCGGGACATCAAAGAGCTGAACCTGGTCAAGCAGCCCACGGGGAATGGGACATACAAGTATGTGGTGGCATCGGCCAAGCAGCCCCATCACAACTTTGCAGGCCGCCTGCGCACCATCTTCAAAGAGGGAGTCACCTCCTTTGACGTGGCTCAGAATATCGTGGTGGTCAAAACCATGCCCGGCCTGGCCTCTGCCGCAGGTGTGGCCCTGGACGGGATGGATATTGACGGCTTGGTGGGCTCGCTGGCCGGGGATGACACCGTCATCATGATTATGAGAAACAACCATATGGCAGAGGAATTTTGCCGAGAAATGGCATCCATGCTGGACTGACCAGCGGGATGCCCGGAAGGTGAGAGAACAAATGCTTTCCTTACTTCACATTGAGGACATCGCAGTGATCTCCCGGGGGGAGATCTCTTTTGGGGCGGGGTTCAACGTGCTCACCGGTGAGACGGGGGCAGGTAAGTCCATTGTGGTGGACGCCATTGGAGCCATCATCGGGGGACGCACCAGCCGGGATCTCATCCGCACGGGTGCCAAGTGTGCCCGGGTGACGGCGGTGTTTAACCATTTGCCGGCACTGGCCTGGTTTGAACAGTACGGCATTGCCCCGGATGAAAACGGGGAACTGCTGGTGGAGCGGGTGATCCAGCCGGACGGGAAGAACACCTGCCGGGTCAACGGCCACCCCGTGCTGGTCACCCAGCTCAGAGAGCTGGGCAGCCAGCTTTTGAACATCCACGGCCAGCACGATGGGCAGCAGCTGTTGGACGAGGAGACCCACCTGGACAGTCTGGACAACTTTGGTCACCTGCCCCCCCAGCGGGAGGACTATCAGCAGGCCTATGACCAGGTGCGCCAGCTGCGCCGGCAGCTCCACGCTGTGGAGATGGACGAGGGAGAAAAGGCCCGACGCATGGACACCCTCCAGCACCAGATCGGAGAATTGGAGCGAGCCCAGCTGCGGGTGGGCGAGGAGGAAGAGCTGAGCGCCCAGCGGGAGATTCTGCGCAATGCCGAGCGCATCACCCAGGCGGTGGACGATGCCTGGCAGGCCCTCAACGGCGGCGATGTTTCCGACGGTGCAGCGTCCTTGCTGGCCCGGGCGGAGGACGCCTTGACCCGGGGCGGGCGATACAGCAGCGAACTGGCCCAGCTGGCCCAAACCGTGGCCCAGCTGCGCTACGCCGCCGACGACGCAGCGGAGCTGGTGCGGGACGCCCGCAGCGGCCTGGAGTTTTACCCTGGTCAGCTGGACGATGTGGAGGAGCGGCTGGATCAGATCCACCGCCTCAAGCGCAAGTACGGGGCGGACGAGCAGGCCATGCTGGACTATCTGGAGCGGTGCCGGGACGAACTGGACAACATCCAGTTTTCCGACCAGCGCAGAGAGAAGCTGGAAAAGGAGTTGGAGCAGGCACTGGCTGTGGCCCGAGGCAAGGCGGAAAAGCTGTCCCAGGCCCGTCAAAAGGCAGCCAAGGAGCTGGCCAAGCGGATCCAGGGGGAACTGACTGCCCTGGATATGCCCCGGGTGCAGTTCGACGTGGAGTTTGCCCTGGTGGAGGGTGAGGACGGTCTGGGCGAGACCGGCATGGACCGGGTACGGTTTTTGATGTCCGCCAACCTGGGCGAGGACCTCAAGCCCATCCACCGCATCGCCTCCGGCGGCGAGCTCAGCCGCATCATGCTGGCACTGAAAAACGTGCTGGCAGAGACCGACTGCGTCACCACCATGGTCTTTGACGAGGTGGACACTGGAGTGTCGGGCAGAGCGGCCACTAAAGTGGCCCAGAAGCTCTACCAGGTGGCCCGGGGCCGCCAGGTGCTGTGCGTGACCCACCTGCCCCAGATCGCCGCCATGGGAGACGTTCACTTCTCGGTGGAGAAGGGGGAGCGGGACGGGCGCACCTACACCCAGGTGGAGCAGCTCAGCCGTGCCCAGCGCCGGGAAGAGCTGGCTCGCCTCAGCGGCGGAGCCTCCACGGCCATTCTCCTGGAGGGGGCAGAGGAGCAACTGCAAAAGGCGGAAGCCTGGAAACAGACACAAGAATAACGATACACGGAGGAACCCTGCACATGATACGCGCAATCTTTTTTGACATTGACGGCACCATGGTCTCGTATAAAAATAAGTTTATGTCTCAGCAGCTCCGGGATGACCTGTTTGCCCTCCAGCGGGCGGGGATTCTCATTTTCGTCTGCTCTGGCCGGGCACCCCAGGACCTGAAGAGCACCGGAATGCTGCGGGATGTGGTGTTTGACGGTTATATCACCTTGAACGGTCAGTGCTGCTTCAATGCCCAGGGGGTGTATCGAGATAACCCCTTGCCTCTGGAGGACCTGAAGAGCGCCAAGGACGTGCTGGAGGCCAACCCAGAGCTGGCCGCACTGGTGGAAGAGAACGGAGTGACCTATCTCACCTGCCACAACCAGCGGGTGGACGAAGTGTTTGAATTCCTGCACACCCAGAAGTACCCGGTCATGTCCCTCCAGCGGATGATGGAGCACAAGGTCTACCAGCTCGTTCCCCTGGTCAACCAGGAGGAGGAGCACCTGTTCGTCTCCGTCATGCCCGGATGCAGTTATACCCGCTGGCACCCTCTGGGCATTGACGTGACGGCCAAAGGCGAGGGTAAGGCCGACGGCATCCGGGCCACCATGGCCCACTATGGCCTGAGCCCTGAGGAGACCATGGCTTTCGGCGATGGGGAGAACGACCTGACCATGATGGCCCTGGTGGGCACCAGCGTGGCCATGGGCGGGGCAGACCAGCGGGTGAAGGAATTGGCGGATTACGTCACCGACACCGTGGAAGAGGAGGGGATCTCCCAGGCTCTGCGGCATTTTGGCCTTCTCCCCAAAGAAAGCGTTTGACAAGCACGATTGGCTGTGCTATCATCAACACAATGCGAAGAAAAGGACAAGTAGCCGTCACACAGCTGCTCAGAGAGCTTCCGGTGGGTGCAAGGAAGTGCAGGTGTGGTGGGTGAATACCCCTTGGAGCAGCCCCCTGAACCGGCCCCCTGATGCGGGGAAAGTAGGGGCGGACGGGTGCGCCCGATATAGCGAGCGGAGTTTTCACAAAACTCCCTGAGGCCGTCATTTGTGAGAAAGCGGCAAACAGAGGTGGTACCGCGTATCATTACGCCCTCTGTCCTACGGGACAGGGGGTGTTTTTTTGTCAACCAAAGAGGGAGGACACAGTGGAACGCTGCTGGTATTCCTGGCAGCTGTGCTGTACAGCCTGGGCGGTGTGTGCATCAAGGTTATCCCATGGAACGGTATGTCCATCAACAGTGGCCGCAACCTCATTGCACTGGTGGTCATTGGGGCGTATCTGTGGCGGGTGGGGCACCGGCCCCGATTCAACCCCTGGATCGCTCTGGGAGCCTGTGCCATCTGCGGCACCAACACCCTGTTCACCCTGGCCAACAAGATGACCACGGCGGCCAACGCCATTGTGCTGCAATTTACCGCCCCCATTTTCGTGCTGCTGCTTACCGCCCTGGTGTGGCACAAGCTGCCCCGGAAGGGGGAGCTGGTGGCCTGCGGCGTGGTAATACTGGGAGTGCTGTGTTTCTTTGTGGACAGCCTCCAGGCAGGCGGCATGGCAGGCAATGTGGTGGCTCTGCTGTCCGGATTCAGCTATGCGGGGGTGTTTCTCCTCCAGGACATGCCCGACTCCGACCCCATCTCCTCGGTGTTCTGGGGCAATGTGTGCAGTGCCCTCATTGGCCTGCCCTGGCTGATGGGAGAGCAGAGCTTTGCCCCTGTGACCCTGGTGAGCCTGGTGGTGCTGGGTGTGTTCCAGGTGGGACTGGCTTACATTCTGCTGACCCTGGGTCTGGCCCGTACCTCGGCGGTGACCGCCAGCCTGGTGTCCGGCATCGAGCCCATTTTGAACCCCATTTTGGTGGCGCTTTTGTACCACGAAACCATTGGCCCGGTGTCCCTGTTGGGGGCTGTCATCGTCATTGGCGGCGTGGTTGGGTACAATCTATGGAAAACAAAAGCCGACACGGCCCAGGCCGTGACAGGCAATTCATGAAAAAGGAGCAAGATCAATGAAACTGTACGACGAACTGGTAGCCCGTGGCCTCATCGCCCAGGTCACCAATGAGGAAGAGATCCGAGAGATGATCGACAACGGCAAGGCCACTTTCTACATCGGCTTTGACCCCACCGCTGACTCCCTCCATGTGGGCCACTTCATGGCTCTGTGCCTGATGAAGCGACTGCAAATGGCGGGCAACCGCCCCATTGCCCTCATCGGCGGCGGCACCGGCATGGTGGGCGACCCCTCCGGCCGCAGCGATATGCGTACCATGATGACCCCCGAGACCATCCAACACAACTGCGAGTGCTTCAAAAAGCAGATGGAGCGGTTCATTGAGTTTGGCGAGGGCAAGGCTCAGATGGTGAACAACGCCGACTGGCTGATGAACCTGAACTACGTGGAGCTGCTGCGGGAAGTGGGCGCCTGCTTCTCGGTGAACAACATGCTCCGGGCTGAGTGCTACAAGCAGCGCATGGAGAAGGGCCTGAGCTTCCTGGAGTTCAACTACATGATTATGCAGTCCTACGACTTCTACTACCTGTTCCAGCACTACAACTGCAACATGCAGTTTGGCGGCAACGACCAGTGGTCCAACATGCTGGGCGGCACCGAGCTGATCCGCCGCAAGCTGGGCCAGGACGCCCACGCCATGACCATCACCCTGCTGCTCAACAGCGAGGGCAAGAAGATGGGCAAGACCGCCGCCGGTGCTGTGTGGCTGGATCCCAATAAGACCAGCCCCTACGACTTCTACCAGTACTGGCGCAATGTGGAGGACTCCGACGTGCTCAAGTGCATTCGGATGCTCACCTTCCTGCCCCTGGAGCAGATCGACGAGATGGACAAGTGGGAGGGCAGCCAGTTGAATAAGGCCAAGGAAATTCTGGCCTACGAGCTCACCGCCCTGGTCCACGGCAAGGAGGAGGCGGAGAAGGCCCAGGCAGCGGCCAAGGCTCTGTTTTCCGGCGGCGGAGACCGCTCCAGCATGCCCACCACCACCCTGTGCCAGGGCGACTTCTGCGAGGGTAAGATCGGTATTCTGGACCTGCTGGTCAAGTGCGGCCTGTGCCCCTCCAAGGGTGAAGCTCGTCGCCTGGTGCAGCAGGGCGGCGTGTCCGTCAATGAGGAGAAGGTCACCGACGTCAACGCCCAGTTCTGCTGCCAGGACTGCGGCACCGACGGCGCCATCATCAAAAAGGGCAAGAAAGTGTTCCACTGCGTCAAGGTGGAAGGCTAACGCATATAAAAAGGACGAGGCTACGGCCTCGTCCTTTTTTGTGCTGGGAAGTTATTGTGCGTTGTGGAGCAAGGTGAGCACCGTGTGCAGCTGCTCCACCCCCATTTGCCCCGGGGCAGATGCCTTTTGGGCGGCACCGAAGGTGACAGCGGAGCCGAACACCTCTCCGCACAGACGGCTGATGACACCGGTGCCCCCCATGGACATGGTGATGATGGGGCCGTGGGCATATAGCCGCACCATCTCCTGGGTGGCGGAGAGCAGGGTGAGCACGTCCTCCTTGCTCTGGGGCATCACAGCAATTTTGGGAATGTCCGCCCCAAAGTCCTGCATCCTGCGCAGACGGCTTACAATCTCGTCCTTGCTGGGGGTCTGGCAGAAGTCGTGGTTGGACACGATCACCTTCACCCCGGCGGCGTGGGCACTTTGGATGATAGAGCGGACGATCTCCTCCCCGGAGAAGGCCTCCACGTCCACCAAGTCCACATAGCCGGACTGGGCGGCCTGGATGTTCAGCTGAGCGTAGGCCTGGGGTTCCATGGCACGCTGGCCGCCCTCCTTGTTAGAGCGGAAGGTGAACAACAGGGGGAGATTACCCAGAACGATGCGAAGCTGTGCCAGCACGTCCGTCACCTGGGCAGGGTCCGCAACGCCGTCAAACCAGTCCGCCCGCCACTCCACCATGTCCACGGGGGTGGAGAGAAGGGCTTTGGCCTGGGATAGAATATCCTCTTTGCTCACCCCCACAATGGGGACACAGATTTTTGGGATGCCTGTGCCCAGCTCCATGTTTCTCACACGCAGAGTGTTCATATCTGGGTTCAACCTTTCTGTATGCAGAATGCCCGCCCATCAAAGGAGGTGGGACATATCATAGAGGCCTGGGGCCTGGACTTGGGCCAAAAATTTGGCGGCCCGTACGGCTCCGCTGGCAAAGACCTCTCGACTGGCGGCGTGGTGGCTGAGCTCAATGACCTCGTCCCGCCCGGCGAAGATCACCGTGTGGTCCCCAACGATGGTGCCACCCCGTACGGCGGAAATGCCAATCTCATGGGGCTGGCGGGGCTGACGCACGCTGTGGCGGTCGTAGACGTATTGGGGCTCATAGGGCAGGGCAGCGGCGGCGGCATCGGCAATCATCAGGGCGGTGCCGCTGGGGGCATCCACCTTGCGGTGGTGGTGGCGCTCCACAATCTCCACGTCGTAGTCCTCACCCAGCACGGCAGCGGCCTTCCGCACCAGATCCAGCAGCACGTTGACCCCCAGGGACATATTGGCCGAGCGGAATACAGGGATGTGCCGGGCGGCATCGTCGATGGCGGCCAGCTGCTCCTGGTCATAGCCTGTGGTGGCCAGCACCACAGGCAGAGCACGAGCCTGACACATCTCCAAAAGAGGGGCCAGGGCGGAGGGATGGGAGAAGTCAATGACCGCATCAGCGGCGATGTCACAGGCAGCAGGGGAGGAGAACACGGGGAAATCCGGGCTCTTCTGCCCCAGAATGTCGATGCCCGCCACCACTTCCACCTGGGGGTCGGCCTGGCAGATATCGGCCACCACCCGGCCCATGTGTCCGTTGCAGCCGGAAATGATTATCTTTTGCATGGGGCACTCCTCACAGCAGACCCATGCGGGCCATGGAACGGCGCAGGGTCTCCAGATTCTGCTCAGACATATCGCACAGGGGCAGACGCAATCCGCCCATGTCCATACCCACCAGGTTCAAGGCTGCCTTGATGGGAATGGGATTGACCTCCAAAAATAGAGCGTCAATGAGATCCATGTACTGGATCTGAAGCTTGGAAGCGGCCTCAAAGTCGTTGTCCAGGCACAGGCGGCTCATCTTCACCATCACCTGGGGGATGAGGTTGCAGGCCACCGAGATGACACCCTTGGCCCCCAGGGCCATCATGGGCACCACCTGGTCGTCGTTGCCCGACCAGATGTAGAAGTCGTCCCCGCACAAAAAGCGGGTGTGGGCCAGCAGGGAGAAGTTGCCCGATGCCTCTTTGACACCATTGATTTTGGGGTTCTGGGACAGCACCCGGTAGGTCTCAGCAGTGAAGGACACCCCCGTGCGGCTGGGGACGTTGTAGAGGATGATGGGCAGATCCACCCGGTCGGCGATGTACTCGTAGTGGCGGATGAGACCGGTTTGGCTGGCCTTGTTGTAGTAAGGGGTGACATGGAGCAGCGCATCAGCTCCGGAGTCCTGGGCATGCTGGGAGAGGTAGACAGCGGCAGAGGTGTCATTGCTGCCTACACCGGCAATCACCTTCACCCGGTGGTTGACCCGCTTGACGCAGAACTCCACAGCGGCGATATGCTCCCGGATGGACATGGTGGCGGACTCGCCGGTGGTGCCGCAGACGCACACGGCGTCTACGCCGGCCTCGATCTGGGCGTCAATGAGCTTGCCAAAGGCGTCGTAATTGATGGCGCCGTTTTGGTCAAAGGGGGTGACCAGTGCCGGGCAAGAGCCGGTGAAAACGGGGGTGCGCATAGGGCAACTTCCTTTCTTTTAGAGATCGTGGGTTAGCGGACGGGCTCAATATACCCCTCAGCACACAAAAGCTCTGCCAGCAGCACAGCTCCGCCGGCTGCACCACGCAGGGTGTTGTGGGAGAGGGAGACAAACTTGTAGTCGTACTGGGTGTCCTCCCGCAGACGGCCTACGGAAACCGCCATGCCGCCCTCCAGGTTGCGATCCAACTTGGCCTGGGGACGGTCATTCTCCTCAAAATAGTGGAGGAACTGCTGGGGAGCGGTGGGCAGCTTCAGCTCCTGGGCCCGGCCCTGGTAGGTGCGCCAGGCCTCTTTGATCTGCTCCACGGTGGGCTTGTTGGCGAAGGTGACAAAGACGGCTGCGGTGTGGCCGTTGGACACAGGTACCCGCAGGCACTGAGCGGTGATGTTGGGGGTGTCAGCGTTGACAATGACCCCGTCTTTCACCTCGCCCCACACCTTCAGCGGCTCCTGCTCACTCTTTTCCTCCTCGCCGCCAATGTAGGGGATCAGGTTATCCACCATTTCCGGCCAGGTCTCAAAGGTCTTACCCGCCCCAGAAATGGCCTGGTAGGTACACGCCAGGACCTTCTCGATGCCGAAGCTGCGCAGGGGGGTGAGGGCAGGGACGTAGCTCTGGATGGAGCAGTTGGATTTCACGGCAATAAAGCCCCGCTGGGTACCCAGACGCTGCTTTTGGGCGGGGATGACCGCCAGGTGCTGGGGGTTGACCTCAGGGATCACCATGGGCACATCGGGAGTCCAGCGGTGGGCGGAGTTGTTGGACACCACCGGGCACTCATGCTTGGCGTAGTTCTCCTCCAGAGCCTGAATCTCCGACTTGGTCATGTCTACGGCGGAGAAGACAAAGTCCACCTGGGAGGAGATGGTCTCCACATCGTCCTGGGCGCTGAGCAGCACCATGTCCTTCACGTCCTGAGGAATGGGGACATCCATGGCCCAGCGGCCCGCCACGGCGTCCTCATACCGCTTCCCGGCGGAGCGGGGGCTGGCGGCCAGAAGAGTGAGTCGGAACCAGGGGTGGTTGGCCAAAAGGGTGATGAAGCGCTGGCCCACCATGCCAGTGGCGCCAATGATACCTACTTTGTATGTACGCACGAAAATGACCTCCTCCTGCCCACGGGAAAGAAGTGGTTGAAACGTGGGCGGATATTGTATTATAATAGAGGGACGTATGCGTCGTGACGGAGAACATGTGACCGTCAACAGGAACCGACGAAATACTTGCTATACATCATAACATTATCGCATTAAAGTGTCAATTTATCATTTTACATCCGGCGGAAAAATTTCTTGCAGCGCACGGTAGTTGCCTGTCTGGGCCGCAGGGCATGGAGACAGGGCATTGTATGCGTCGGGCTGCGGGAGTATGCCGGTGGAATGATGGCAAGAACGGTGGGAAAATTGTGAAGACATCTGATTTTTATTTTGATTTGCCGGAGGAGCTGATTGCCCAGACCCCTCTGGAGCGGCGGGACGCCTCCCGGCTGCTGACCTTGGACAAGGTGACAGGGGAGACCCAGCACATGCACTTCTACGATCTGCCCAAGCTGCTGCGGGCAGGGGACTGCCTGGTGCTCAATGACAGCCGGGTGCTGCCTGCCCGGCTGCTGGGTCGGCGCAGCGGCGGCGGAGCCTGTGAGGTGCTGCTGCTCATTGACCGGGGCGAGAAGGTATGGGAGTGCCTGGTGCGCCCGGGCAAGAAGCTGCGTACTGGGGCAAAAATCAGCTTCGGCGAGGGAGAACTCACCGCCGAGGTGGTGGGAGAAGTGGAGGGCGGAAACCGCCTGGTCCGCTTCGACTACCAGGGGATTTTCCTGGAGACCCTGGAGAAGCTGGGCAAGATGCCGCTGCCTCCTTATATCAAGGAGGAGCTGGAGGATGCTGAGCGGTACCAGACCGTGTACTCCCGGGTGGTTGGCTCTGCTGCCGCCCCCACCGCTGGGCTGCACTTCACCCCAGAGCTGCTCCAACAGGTGCAGGAGATGGGGGTTAAGGTGTGCTATGTCACCCTCCATGTGGGCCTGGGTACCTTCCGGCCTGTGAAGGCGGAAGAGGTCACCGACCACGAAATGCACTCAGAGTATTGCGTCATCTCCCAGGAGACGGCGGATGTCATCAACCAGACCAAGGCTGCGGGAGGGCGAGTCATCTGTGTGGGCACCACCTCCTGCCGCACCATTGAGAGCTGGGCCAACGAGGACGGCACCATGGAGGCCAAGGCGGGGTGGACCAACATCTTCATCTATCCCGGCTACCGGTTCAAGGTGCTGGACGGGCTGATTACCAACTTCCATCTGCCGGAATCCACCCTCATCATGCTGGTGTCCGCTCTGGCAGGCCGGGAGCATGTACTGGCGGCCTACAAGGAGGCAGTGGAGAATCGGTACCGCTTCTTCAGCTTTGGAGATGCCATGTTCATCTCCTGACCCACGACGAAAAGGAGAAAACCATGTTTGAACTGTTGAAAACTGAGGGCCGGGCCCGGCGGGGACAGTTTACCACCCCCCACGGCACAGTACAGACCCCAGTGTTTATGAACGTGGGCACCCAGGGTGCCATTAAGGGCGGCCTGTCCGCTTTTGATTTGAAGGACATCGGCTGCCAGGTGGAGCTGTCCAACACCTACCATCTCCACCTGCGCCCCGGCGACGACGTGGTGCGCCAGATGGGCGGGCTGCACAAATTTATGCGCTGGGATGGGCCTATGCTCACCGATTCCGGGGGCTTCCAGGTCTTTTCCCTGTCCGGCCTGCGGAAAATCACCGAGGAAGGGGTCACCTTTGCCTCCCACCTGGATGGACGCAAGATCTTCATGGGCCCTGAGGAGTCCATGCGCATCCAGTCCAATCTGGGCAGTGACATCGCCATGGCCTTTGACGAGTGTGTGGAGAACCCCGCCACCTATGAATACGCCAAGGCATCCTGCGAGCGTACCCTGCGGTGGCTGAAGCGGTGCAAGGCCGAGCACGACAAGCTCAACGCCCAGCCCGACTGCGTCAATCCCGGCCAGATGCTCTTTGGGATCAACCAGGGAGCCACCTTCCCGGACCTGCGCATTTGGCACATGCAGGAGACGGCCAAGGTGGAGTGCGACGGCTACGCCATCGGTGGCCTGGCAGTGGGAGAGCCTACCCAGGTGATGTATGACATCATTGACGCTGTGGAGCCCTACATGCCCAAGGACAAGCCTCGATATCTCATGGGGGTGGGCACTCCCTCCAACATCATCGAGGCGGTGGCCCGGGGCGTGGACTTCTTTGACTGTGTGATGCCCGCCCGCAACGCCCGCCACGGCAAGCTGTTTACTTGGAGCGGGTGGATGAATATGAAAAACGAGCGGTATAAGACCGACGAGCGGCCTATTGATCCCCAGTGTGACTGCCCCGTGTGCCGGAACTTCTCCCGTGCCTATGTGCGCCACCTGTTTACCGCCGGGGAGATGCTGGGCATGCGTCTGGCGGTGATGCACAACCTGTATTTCTACAACAAACTGGTGGAACGCATCCGACAGGCCCTGGATGAGGGCACCTTCCAGCAGTTCCGGGCGGAATATTCCGAAAAATTGGCCCAACGGATGCCCTGATCCCGAAAATCGGAAAAAGGGACTTGTGTTCCAGGTAAAATACGGGTATAATGTCCTGTGTTGTACTCTACGATGAAATAAACATACGAAGGAGACGTAGCTATGACCCCCGAGACCTTATCCAGCTTTGTTATGATCCTGGTCATGATCGCCATCTTCTACTTCCTGCTCATCCGTCCCGAGAGCAAGAAGAAAAAGGAAGCTGCCGCCATGCGTGCCAGCCTGAAGGTGGGCGACCAGATCACCACCATTGGCGGTGTTGTGGGCACCATCTGTGCCATCAAGGAGGAGACCATTGTCATGGAGACCGGCGCTGACCGTGTGCGCATCGAGTTCACCAAGTGGGCCATCTCCAGCAAGGGCACCCAGGCCAGCCAGGACGGTGCTGCCCAGGAGAAGAAGAGCAAGTAAAGCAGCATGAGAAGCAGCCCCTTTGCATATGGTGAAGTAACCATGTGGAAAGGGGTGCTTTTTTTGCGCAATCATGAGGTGAAACAGGAAAATGCGGCCCAGATGCTCTTGGGCGTGGCTGTGGGAAGCGCCGTGGCGGTAGCAGTGCAGCTGCTGGTATTGCTTTTGGGTGCGGCGGCAATTTCCGGCGGTATGGTGCAGGAGAGCGCCCAATTACAGCTGGTGGCGTTGGCCTGTGTATTGGGGAGCTTGACGGGCGGGCTGGTGTGCGCCTGCCGTTGGCCGGCCCGGAAGCTGCTGGGCGGTCTGGCTGTGGGTGGCATGAACGATGTGATTTTGTGGCTGGTGAGTTTGGCCCGGGGCGGAGGCCAGATTCTGGAGGTGCGCAGTCTGGTGGTTCTGGTCTGCTGTGTCTGCGGCGGGGCTCTGGCGGGTTTGATGTGCCTGAAAGGGCGGAAAAAGAAGCCTGCTGGGGTGCGGAGAGCCAGAAAGTGACCGGGGTTTACTGGCAGAGGGAGCCAATTCCCTCTGCCAAAGCCCTTGACAAGCGGGGAGAAAATCTCTATAATTCGAAGGAGCATCTATAAATATATAATGGACATGTTGTGAGCTGCCATCTGTTGCGGCTTCTATTTTTTATCGTTGAAAGGATGAATGTCATGGCCAAGGAATACAAGCTCAGTGCTGAGCGTTTGGAAGAACTCAAGCAGGAACTCAACTACCTCAAGACGGTCCGCGAGAAGGAAGTGGCCGACCAGATCAAGGAGGCCCGCTCCTTTGGCGACCTGTCCGAGAACAGCGAGTACGATGAGGCTAAGAACGAGCAGGGCAAGCTCTACTCCCGCATTGCCGAGATCGAGAACATTCTGGCCAACTGCTCTGTGATCGAGGAGACGGACAGCGATCCTGACACCGTGCGTCTGGGCAGCAAGATCACCGTCATGGACACCATGCTGGATGAGGAGGAGTCCTACCAGGTGGTTGGCTCTCAGGAGGCTGACCCCATGAATGGCCGTATCTCCGAGGAGTCTCCCTTTGGCAAGGCTCTGCTGGGCAAGCGGGTGGGAGACACTGTGATTGTGGATGCCCCTGCCGGAAACATTGAATACAAGGTCGTCAGCATCCAGCGATAAGCGGAAGACGGACACGAGAAGGAGAGACGATTATGTCGGAACACAATAAGCAGAACCAGCAGAACGTGCAGGACGAGCCCTCCCTGTCTGAGCTGCTGCAAATTCGCCGGGACAAGCTCTCGGATCTCCAGGCTGCGGGCAAGGACCCCTTTGCCGTCACCAAGTACGATGTGACCCACCACAGCAATGAGATCAAGGAGAACTTCGAGTCCATGGAGGGCCAGATCGTGCGTCTGGCTGGCCGCCTGATGAGCAAGCGTGGCATGGGCAAGGCCATTTTTGCCGACCTACAGGACGGCGGCGGGCGCATCCAGCTGTATGTACGCATTGACGACGTGGGGGAGGAGACCCTCAACGCCTTCAAAAAGTACGACATCGGCGACATCGTGGGTGTGGAGGGCGACGTGTTCCGCACCAAGCGGGGCGAGATTTCCTTGAAGGCTCACACCATCACCCTGCTGTCCAAGTCTCTGCTCCCCCTGCCCGAGAAGTTCCACGGTCTCACCGATGTGGAGACCCGCTGCCGCCAGCGCTATGTGGATCTCATCGTCAACCCCGAGGTGCGCCGCACCTTTGAGATCCGCTCCGCCTTCATCCGCCATGTGCGCAGCTTCCTGGACAACCGTGGTTATATGGAAGTGGAGACCCCTGTCCTCAACACCATCTCTGGTGGTGCCACCGCCCGGCCCTTCATCACCCACCACAATACCCTGGACATCGACATGTATATGCGCATCGCCACCGAGCTGCACCTGAAGCGCTTGGTGGTGGGCGGCCTGGAGCGGGTGTATGAGATTGGCCGTATCTTCCGCAACGAGGGTATGGACACCAAGCACAACCCCGAGTTTACCTCCGTGGAGCTGTACCAGGCCTATGCCGATTTCCACGACATGATGGATCTGTTTGAAGATCTGCTCAGCTCTGCGGCCCAAAAGATCCTGGGTACCTATCAAATCCAGTGGCAGGGCCAGGACATTGACCTGACCCCCGGCTGGCCCCGCCTGACCATGGCCGAGGCGGTCAAGCAGTACACCGGCCTGGACTTTATGGCTGTCACCGACGATGCTGAGGCTGTGGCTCTGGCCGCCTCCATCGGCGTGGAGCTGCCTGAGACCGCTCCCGCCACCTGGGGCAACGCCCTGTACGAGGTGTTCGACCAAAAGGTGGAGGAGAAGCTCATTCAGCCCACCTTCATTACCATGCACCCCGTGGATGTGTCCCCCCTGGCCAAGCGTTCTCCCGCCGATCCCCGCCTCACCGAGCGGTTCGAGCTGTTCATCTGCCGCAGTGAGATGGGCAACGCCTTCTCCGAGCTCAACGACCCCATCGACCAGAAGCAGCGTTTCCAGCGTCAGGTGGAACTGCGGGAGCACGGCGACGAGGAGGCCGGCATGATGGACGAGGACTACATCACCGCCCTGGAGTATGGCCTGCCCCCCACGGGCGGCCTGGGCATCGGGATTGACCGGTGTGTCATGATGCTCACCAACAACGACTCCATCCGTGAGGTGCTGCTCTTCCCCACGATGAAGCCCTTGGACTAAAATTCCACAATATATAGTGTCTGACGAAACCGGACGGCACAAGATGTAGCAAAAAGGGCTTACAACTACAACTTTTCTACAACTTTTGCTTGAAATCAGACGGCATCAGACGGGCCAAAATGAAGGGCAAATCCGTGTTTTTTATGCGGATTTGCCCTTTTTTGCAATTTTCACATTAGCACCAAATTACCCTTGATTGCCTCTGCTTTTTCCCTCATGTTTTCTTGCGTAATATGCGTGTAAATATCCATAGTTGTGGAAAAATCAGCGTGGCCCATCACTTGCTGGATAAACTTGATGTCGTTGGTGCTTTCACAAAGCCGCGTACAAAATGTGTGTCTCATGTTATGTACGCTAAAATGCGGCAGCAGCTCCGGCTCACGGTCTTCCAGTTCAGCCTGATCCATTTCTTCGGCGTTGTAGGCGATGGAGATACGCTCAATGGCCCGATTGATGTTGTGGGCACTGAGAAAGTAGCCTTCCCGATTTCTAAAAAGGAAACCGTGATACCCATTCATCACAAGGTCTTCCGGATAGAGAGTGTCAATGACTTCGATCAATGCGCGGAGTTGTTCAGCAACCTGCGGATACAAGATGGGGATGGTACGGGTACCGCTGGCTGTTTTAGGGGTGGTGATATGAAAACCTGCTTTCCCATCAATCACGCGATAGATCAAGTTGTGATTGACAGAGATGGTGTTGTTCTCCAGGTCCACATCATTTTTAGTTAAGCCGGTACATTCCGCAACACGCATTCCCGTACCGAGCAGTACGACCATGACAGGCAGCCAGTGGCTATACATCGGTGACTTGGAAATGAACCGAAGGAAGTTCTTCTGCTGTGTCATGGTCAGCGCGATTCTTTTCTTCGGGGGCGCCCCGGCTCCCTCTGTTTTGAGAGAACGGTAGACGCCCTTGCTGGGATTTTTACGGATGTAGTCATCATCGACTGCCAATTCGAGCGTAGGGTGGATCAGGTTATTGATATTTTCCAGAGAATTGATTGCAAAGCCTTTTTTCAAAAGCTTCGTGTAAAATGTCAGGATGTCGCTCTTTCGGATATTGGGCAGAGGTATGTTGGCAAACGGTTCATCCTTCACGTAATTACTCCAAAGATATTCGTAATTTGCCCGTGTAGAAGCCTTTAACTGGATCTTCGTATCCATGAGGACTTTGAACATGTCATTTAGTGTGATTTTCATGGCCTCTTGGGTTCGGATACCGTCTTCGCTGTCACGGTTGAGTACTTTTTCTTTGGCCCGCAGGCTGGCAAGGTCAAAATCATAGATGTACTTTTTCTTTTTGCCCAGCTTATAAACAAACATATAGCTACCGTCTGAGCGTTGCGTCTCTCCTGGCCGCAGGTTGCGGCCTTTGTTATCTTTTCTGACTTTTGGCATAGGTTGATACCTCCCGATGTTTTGTGTGTTGCTGCGCCCGGAATGGGCAAGGTTTCGTCAGCATGAAATCTCGTACAGATATTCCTTAATACGCTGAACGCTCCAAAGGACACGAGAGTTCATGGTAATGCGGGCGTGAGCAAGATCGCCAATCTGGACAGCCGTGTGCCGCCCGCAGTCGAGCAGTTTGCAAAGCGATTCTGTATCCACCGCCAAGCACTGTTCCGGTGAAAGGTCGTTGGGTTTTCTTTTTTCCATAATTGCCCTCCTTTATTTGCAATTACATAAATCCTTTACGGTTTGTAAATGAAGGTTTTCAACAAAAACAATGAAGTCATTCAAATTCATCGGGAAGTGTAAGGTCTTCTCCAAAGGCCATTTCCTGCGCCGGGGCTTCCGCCGCGTATTGTCAGGGCCCGCTGTGCGGTATTTCAATCGTGGGCGGGCTCCTTGTGGTCATCGCACACTGTCCGCGATCCCTGTATAACTCCAATGGAAAAGGTTATGGGACTTGTCAAGGTACAAAAAGAGCGTGCAGACTGGCTACGGAGTCCCATGCCATGTCTGTACGCCCTATAAATAGGAGATGGCGACCAAATTTCTGCAAATCCTGTGACTTTTGATAAGTTTCTTGAGTATTGTTGTTCCAAGCCGCAGATGAATAGGCCGAATTATCCTTGAAATTATTACCATATAATGACAACTCATCCGAAAGCGGGATAATTCCATCCGGCGCAGGCTTGCAGAAGCCAAGGCACAGGCGAGAACGGAAAAGCCACATCCCAAAAGGAAACAGCCAGACCGGGAACGGTCATAATCGCTTCCAGTGCCGCCGCCCGTGGGCTGCCCCTCTGGAAGAGGGCGCAACTATACACCGGTCAAGCCGGTGCGTTGCGTCCTGCCGGAAGCCCCTTGCAGGGAGCAGATGATTTCCACAGCTTTTCAATCTGTTCCAATCATCACAGGGGAAGCTACACTTCCCCTGCGCTGGCTGCCGCCAGCTACCCCTTTGTGGACTTGCCGCCCGGAAACACCTTGCGCTGCAAGCTGTTCTCGTCCAGCAAGTCGTCCAGCAAGTTTACGATTTTGTCTTTTATTTATAAGGTACAAGGAGTATAATGAAATAAAATCGCAGCGAAAGGAAGTATACTTAGATGGGTGACCCAAGTAAATTTTCAAGTATCATAGAATATTATATTGCGTTTTATGCCATTGCCATATTAGTTTTGTCTGAACTGGCAATATGGTTATTTTCATCAAGAGGTAGAGGAAAAGAAAAACGAAAATCCGCAGATAGCGGAACCGTATGGCTTATTATAATTGGCTGGTGTTGGGGAGTAATAGCAGGAGCGTTTTTCCGTAGCCAAAGTGTACCGGATTTTATACGTAGCTGGTTATTGCCGCATTTTTGCTATTATATCGGAGTGGTGTTTATTATATTAGGCGTTGTTATTCGTTGTACTGCTGTTCTTACTTTAAAAAAGGCATTCACTCTCCATGTCCAAACAACAAGCGATCAGCACTTAGTTAAAACAGGCTTATATCATTTCGTACGCAATCCGGCTTATACTGGTAGTATGGTAAGTTTGTTAGGTGTTGCATTAGCTTATCGGTCTATTCCGGGGGCTATCTCAGTAATGATCGTTTGCCTGATTTGTTACAGTATTAGAATTAGTATTGAAGAAACGGCGCTTAAAAATCAATTTCACGATGAATTTGAACGCTATTGTAAAGAAACAAAATATAGACTCATTCCTGGAATTTATTAAATTGCACAGAAAACTAAATACCAGCCGTCCACCGGCGGCACCACCGAGCAGGAAATCAGACAAATGGTTCCCTGCTCTTTTTATGCCCGGACGCCGGGAGAAAGGAGGTCACACCCCATCATGCCACCATGCCCGCACTTTGATTTAAGAATCGTCCAGCGCAGCAAGCGCCAGTCAGCCGTTGCTTCCGCCGCCTACCAGAGCGGGGAACGGTTGTTCTCCAGATATGATTAGAAGCAAAACGAAATACTATATACAGATATAATCACTTGACTAACACAAGATATTGTGCTACACTTTTTCTGTAATTGATTTTTGTGCGTTCCCCATGTGGGATACAGACTGAGTTTCTGTACCGCAGGCCAAAAGCCCGCATTGCACACGCAGTTAAGATTGTACTTGTGCCAGTAGTATTACTGCGCCCCTTTGGGCCGGTATATTACTGGCTTTTTTTGTTTTTTCGGGACTTCAGTTCCGCCAGCGAGGATGACTTTGGTTCATAGGTAACTATGGACATCAGGCGTTACGCCCTTTGTCACCCTCGCTTTTTTTCTGCCCAAATGCCGGAACGCGGCTTTGAGGATATATCTAAATTACAGAAAGGCAGGTATGCACACATGAATGTGAAACAGAAAAGTCAGGAGCGCCTGACAACTAAGAAAAAGCCGGCTGAGAACTGGCGACAGTATCAGAAACTGAATCAGACCGCGCGGAAACGCTGCCCGGTGATTCGGGCACCCGTCATTCCCCGTAGAACGCGGAGGGGGTGTTGAGTATGCCGGCAGGCAGTGCGGCTGTGAAAGAGAGGCATCAGCCTCTGGTGCTGGTGGATACGGCAGGCTTGTCCGAAGAAGAATGGCTTGCCTACCGCCGGAAAGGTATTGGCGGCAGCGATGTGGCGGCTCTGCTGGGCATTTCACCATGGCGGACAGCCCGAGATCTGTTTTATGACAAACTGAACATCGCAGTAGTCGAAGATCACGAGGACAACTGGGTGGCCCTGGAAATGGGACACCTGTTGGAACCGCTGGTGGCGAAGATCTTCCAGCACCGGACCGGCTACAAGGTCTATCAGATCAAAAAGATGTTCCAGCACCCGAAGTATCCCTGGATGCTGGCGGATGTGGACTACTTTGTAGAACTGCCGGACGGCACCACCGCTATTCTGGAAATCAAGACCACAAACTACAACGCCAAAGATAACTGGTGGCTGGATGGTGAGGAAACCATTCCGGCCTACTATGAGTCCCAGGGGCGGCATTACATGGCCGTCATGGATGTGGATCGCTGCTTCTTCTGCTGCCTGTATGGCAACAATGAGAACGAAAGCATTATCCGTGATATGCAGAGAAATATGGCTTACGAGGATGAGATGATTTTTCTGGAGCAGAATTTCTGGGAAAACCATGTCCTCACCAAGACACCGCCGCCTTACACCGAAGATGGCGACCTGGTGATCGAGAGTGTACGCCGGTACACCGGTCCTGCTGACAAGGATGCCCCTGCTGTGACCCTTGACCTTCCTCTGACAGCCAAGCTGATGCGTTTTCTCCAGCTCCAAGAGCAAAAGAAATACGCAGACGCCGGCAACAAGGAAATGGAGGAAGACATGAAGCGATTGAAAGCTGCCATCATCGCAAAAATGGGTAAAAGCTGCAAAGCCATCTGCCAGCAGGATGGGGTGAATTATACTGTCACCTACAACCCGGTTCGGATTCCGAGCATCGACAAGGATAATCTGAAACGGTTGAAGCTGGAACACCCGGACATCTACGAGCAGTATGTGACTGTTTCCGAGCATCGCCGCTTCGCAGTAAAGAGTGAAGCCGCGGCGGCATAAAGGAGGGAAAAAAGAAGTGATCCATAGAGGAACTTATGATGGGACGATCTATCATAACCCTGCAAACAAGTTCTGCATCATTAGTGTGAAAACCGCTGATAAGGATGTGCCTCCGGAGGCCCGGTCTACCCGCCGGTACAAAGACCATCTGATTCGATTCGTGGCAACAGGTTATGAATTGCCCCGCACCGATGCGGTGGAATTGGAACTGGACGGTGAATGGAAGAAGGGCAAGTATGGTATGCAGCTTCAGGTGGAACAGTGGCATGAAATCGTGCCGAGGACTAAGAGCGGCGTGGAAGGCTATTTGGCTTCCGGCCTTATCAAAGGCATCGGCCCGGCAACTGCCGCCCAGATCGTTGACCGTTTCGGCGTGGATACGCTGGACATCCTGCAAAATCATCCGGAACGGCTTTTGGAGATCAAAGGCATCACGGAAAGCAGACTGGAGGACATCAAGACCTCGTATGCAGAGAGCCGGATGCTCCAAGACCTGATGACGCTGCTCTCCCCATTCAAGATCACGCCGAAAACGGCCCTAAAGATTTACCAGCACTTTGGGCCCGCCAGTGTGGATATTTTGAAAAAGAGTCCCTTTGAGTTGTGCCAGGTATCCGGTTTTGGATTTCTCCGGGTAGATGCCATCGTTCAGAAAAACGGCGGCGACCTGCATGACCCCACGCGGGTCAAGGGCGCACTGTTCTGGGCGCTGGAGGACAGCAAGGGCGGCAAAGGACATTTGTTCCTGCCTGGTGAAACTTTGCGGAAGGAGGCTCTTCGGCTTCTCAACGCAAAGATCCCCGTCCCGTCTCTCCGGCTTCATGAACAGGAGGTCGCGGATGTGCTTCAGGACATGATTCTTCATGGCGAGGTGGTATCCGTCAAAGATAACATCTACCTGCCCCGCACATTTGCGCAGGAAGATGAAACGGCCCGGCGTATTGCCATGCGGCTTGTAAAACCGTCTGCCCCGGAGCGTATCGATCAGGTGCTGGAGCAGGTCAAGCGTGAAATGGGGCTGGCGCTGTCTTCCAAACAGGAGGCAGCGGTCTACGCGGCTTACCGCCACAGCCTGTCCATTATCACAGGTTCTCCCGGCACCGGCAAGACAACGGTGCTCAAGACCATTTTGGAAGTCTACCGCCGCCTGCATCCGAAAGGCGAAATCGTTCTGATGGCGCCGACCGGCCGTGCCAGTCGGCGTATGGCGGAAAGCACTGGCTTTGACAAGGCGCGGACGCTCCACAGCGCCCTGGGCCTCGGCAGTGAAGAAGATGACGCCAACCGCAGCAGACAGCAGGAGCCGTTGTCGGCGGACCTGATCATCGTGGACGAGTTTTCTATGGTGGATATGTGGCTGGCAGACAAGTTTTTCTCCCGCATCAAGGATGGGGCCCGTATCGTTCTCGTGGGCGACCCCGACCAGCTCCCCAGTGTGGGCGCCGGGACTGTGTTCCGCGAACTGATCGACTGCGGCCTGATTCCCGTCACGGTGCTGGACCAGATCTTCCGCCAGTCCAAGGACAGCCTGATCGCTTATAACGCCAAATTCATCAACGAGGGCAACACCAAGCTATATTTTGGGCCGGACTTTGTATTTATGGCAAGCGATAACCAGGCAGAGGCCGCGGAGCGGATCATCGCCCGTTACTGCCGGGAAATCGCGGAAAGCGGCATTGACCGGGTGCAGATTTTGTCCCCCTTCCGTTCGGAAGGCGCCGCGTCGGCGGAACAACTCAACGAGGCCATCCGCGAGGTGGTCAACCCGTTCCGCTCTGCCGAGGAAGAAATCAAAATCGGCGTCAAAGTGTTCCGGGTAAACGACCGGATCATGCAGACCAAAAACACCGCCAAGGTGTCCAACGGCGACCTGGGATTTATCCGCTATATCAAAGACGATGAAGATGGCAAGCGTATCGGTCTGGACTTCGGTGTGGGCCGAGAACTGGAATACAGCGTAGAGGATATGGTCAATCTGGACCTTGCCTACGCCACCACCATCCACAAGGCAATGGGCTCTGAGTATGAAACGGTCATCATGCCGCTTTTGAAAGCGCACACCGTCATGCTCTACCGCAACCTGCTCTATACCGGCATCACCCGAGCCAAAAAGCGCGTGGTGCTGATCGGCCAAAAGCAGGTGCTGTTTATGGCGATCCACCGGAATGAAATCGTCAAGCGGAATACGCTTCTGGGCACGCGCATCGGTATGTACTATAAGGCCTATGCCAAGCGGGCCGGAATCCCGGTCCCGGCAGCTCTGGAAGAAGAACTGAAATACGCTGGTTAAAAAAGAGGCGCAAGGTGCAGAAAATTGCCCCGCGTCTCCTATTTATTACACAGGAAGGAGTATATGACATGAACGACAGCAATGCGAAAACGATGTACGAAACTGTGCCTGCGGCCGCTGAACTGAACAAGGTGCCGGGCTTTGACCCGCTCAAGTTCCTCCGCCGCACCAAGGACACCCTGAAACTGGACCTGCCCTACCAGAAACTCTGGTTCCGCATGGCCCATCCCAACGGCCGTATGCGTCTGACGGCGCTGCGGATCACGGAGCAGATGGCGATTTTTGAGGCCAAGGTATTCCTGGACCGCAGTGACGCGGAGCCGTTCAGTATGAGCACGGCCCAGCAGACTACCCAGGACAGCCGCGACTTCGTGAAAGCCGCCCAGAATGAGGCGCTGAGCCAGGCCCTTACGGACGCAGGTTTTGGCATCCAGATGATCAGCGCCGGCGCCCAGGCCGACCTGATGGAGAAAAGCATTGAAACGCCGGTCAAGAAGGCCGCAGAACCGCCTGCCGGGCCGGCGGCACGCACGGCACCGCCGCAGGAGCCCCACAGCGCCCCTCAGAAGGGCGATACGCCTGCCGAGGGGAAATCCCCTGCCAGACCGATTGAAACGCCGCAAGGGGCGTTTGAGGCCGCAAGAACGACAACCGTGACAACTGCCCCGCCGGAGGAAAACGCTGTTTCGGAAACGGTGGAGCAGCACCTGCCGGTGGAGCCCGAGAAAAAATTTGATAGGCTTCCGGTTGAGGTTTCGCCAAAAGCGGAACAGCCGGCGGCGGAGGATGAACAGGCGGATGAATTGCCTGTCCACGGCAATGTGACGGAACTGCCGGTCCAGCGCATGGAGAAGCCTGAACCTGCCGCCGAGCCTATGCAGCCCGAAGATGACGCTGCCGGGGCGGCGGATACTGCGGTGGATACCCCCTCTTACACGAAGGACACGCCTATGGAGGATATTCTGCAGGTCATGACGCTGGAACAGGCCCAGCAGGTCATCGTAGACGATGGCATCTGCAAGGGCATGACGATTGCCCAGGTGGCCGAGAAGCGGCCTGTCAACCTGCGGTATTACTTGATCCCGGGCAAAAGCAAAAACAACATGGTCCGCGCTGCCGCCCAGCTGGTTTTGAATTCGCTTCAAAAAGCCGGCTGATATGGCCCCCGGCGAGGGCATGAAGGGAGGAATGACAGATGGGCTCGTACCCGGATGAATTTCCCTTCGGTATCATGGAAGTTGTGGAACTGCTGCACCTGCGGGTCAGGCGCCAGCAGGCAAACAGCGTCTATGTGGACTGCCCGTTCTGCGGTGACCGCCGCGGGCGGATGAATGTCAATTTCGTCAAAAATGTCTGGCGGTGCAATCACTGCGACGAACATGGCGGAATGCTGGCGCTATATGCAAAATTGAATCACACGACGACCTCTGACGCTTATTGGGAAATTGCAGAAGCTCTGTGTGACAATACCCACGAGGAACACGCACGCTCCGGGAATGAAGCCCAACAGCAGCCGGTCAGCACCGGGTCCCCATCTTCAGGGGCCCGGGCGGCCGCTGCAGGTTATTCTTCTTCCGAGCGAAAAACTGTGCCGCAGTCGGACAAAGCCAGCCCGGCCGAGATCCATCAGACGCTATCCCTCCTGCTGGCCCAGCTTACGCTACGGCCGGCACATCGGGAACATCTGCGTTCACCAAAGCGTGGGCTGTCTGATGAACAAATCGAGGCGCTGGGCTTTAAGAGTACCCCGCCGCCCTTCTTATGCCGCTCTATCACGGACCGGCTGATCAGGCAGGGCTGCAGGGTGCAGGGCGTACCCGGATTTTACCGGGACGACAGCGGCCACTGGACAATGGCATTTTATAAGAAAACCTCCGGCATCCTGATCCCCGCCATCGGCTTTGACGGCCGGCTTCAGGGATTTCAGATCATGCTGGATGTACCGCTGAAACACAAAGATGACCCGCCGGAAAAACCGGGGGCCAAGTACATCTGGTTTTCCTCTTCCTCAAAGACGGACGGGACAGGCTCCGGCAGCCCGGTACATCTGATCGGTGACCCATCCGCCCGGGTGGTCTATGTGATCGAGGGGCTGCTGAAAGCAGATATTTCCCATTGTCTGACCGGGCGCACCTTTGCCGCGATTGCCGGGGCCAACAACACCAGCCCGCTGGACCCGTTGTTTGCCCTTTTGGCGCAGAACGGCACGGAGGAAATCATTGAAGCCCACGATATGGACAAGTACAACAATCAAATGACGATGGCCGGGGCGTCGAAAATTTACCTGACGGCCCGGAAGTATGGCATGAACTGCCGGAGGCTGACCTGGAATCCCAACTATAAGGGATTTGACGATTGGCAGCTGGCACTTCGCCGGGAAAATCAACGGAGAAAGGAGATCGATAGACTTAGTTTTAAGGCGCAGTACCTCCGCGGCTTGTGTGAGCTGGCGCATATTGAGGACTGCATCGAACTATGGCAGCACCTGGCTGAAAACAAGACCTGCCTGACGGAGTATCTTGGCTTGACCAGAGAGGAACATGAAACCTTCCTGCGGCAAGGCAGGGATGCCCTCGGCGCCTTGCTGGAACCCCAGCGGCGGAAACAGAGGTTTGTGCTTTATCAGCTGGAACTGGACGAGCAGAAAGCCATCCCATTTGCTTTCAAGGAACTTGCGGCGTTACAAAAGGCCGGCTATGAACAGCCGCCCGCCGCCATGTACCGCATGGTCGGGGCTGGCGAAGTCTACTGCCCGGTGGAACAGAGCGACGCAGAGATTTTGAAGCGCCTGTTTGCTGACTGCCGGGAGGAACTGCCGGAAGGCTGCCACGGGCGGCCAATGGCGCTCTCTGATGTAGTAGAACTGGACCATTCTCCACGAAGGGTCTACTACTATGTCAATGGGGAGCATGAATTTCCGCAGGTCAAGTTTTCACCCATGCTTGCCAAAAAGGACATCAAAGAAGGGACATAAAGAGGCTTCAATGGTTGTTGTAAATGGGACGAAGAGAGGGCAGCTTCTGGCGCTTCTGGAACAATGCGCCCATCTGAACGCTGATGTGCGGCCCCGCACGGATAAGGGATATTTTACGGTGACGGTTCCGCCGCCGTGGAATGGACCGGCCCAGCGGAAAGCCCAGGAGGTGCAGGACAGGATCAAAAAATGGTCGGAGCAGTATCCCAATGTGATATGTTACTGTTTCGACAGCTTCAGCACACTACTCTATGTGCTGTGACACAGGTAAACGATGGCATGGAACAGGTTTTATCCTGATCCATGCCATTTTTGTCAACGGAAAGGAGTTTATTATGGGATATTTTTCGGAAATGTCGCTGGATATGCAGGAAGGCCGCAAACCGTCTGCCGCCTCGCTCACCCGCGAGTGCGCTTTTGAGGACGGGGAGAGCTTTGACGAGCTGCCGGTTCCGCCGGCTGACCGTCAGCCGGTACCGCCTGCCGCAGAGCCGGCGCCGCAGCCTGCTTTTGAAGACGACGGAGATTTGGATGAGGCCCCGGACGAGCTGGAACAGCCTGACGAGGCTGAGTCACCCGCAGAAAAAACCGATGAGGAGGACAATGCCGATGAGGGTCAGGCGGAGCCTGCCAAGGCCGATGCCTCCAATGCGGACGCTGACGAGGAACAGCGACGTGCCGAGCATGAGGCCGCCGAAGCCAAACGGAAGGCTGAGTGGGAGGCGAAACAGGCGGAAAAGAAGAAGGCCCTGCAGGAGCAGATGGACCGCTTGGCCGCCATGAGCGACGATGAGGTGGTGGCTGCCTCCATGCAGCGGGTCAGCGGCGATGTGGAAAAGCTGACCCGGCGCAATATGAAGGAGTGCGTGTCGGAGTATATCCAGACCAAGTGCCTGGAAGACCCGGCATTTGCCCGTCTCACCATGCACCCGAAGAAAACGATGGTCCGCTGCTTCCAGTACATCAGCCGCAAGGCGTGGGAGTACATCCAGGACGAATTGAAAGCAAACGGCATCCAGCCGGGACAGGGCAGCCAAGGGTATGGCTGCGATATTCCGGATGACCTGTGCTATCAGTGGTCGGAGGATTACTTCCGTGACGTAGACGCCAAAGAGGATCAGGAGCAGGAAGAAAAGTTTGTCCCCCATCCCTACTATGGCAAGTCTTCCGTGAAATCCTCCAAGAAAAAGAAGACCGAGAAAAAGCCTGCCGAGAAGAAAAAGCCGGAGCCCAAGCCGGCGCCGGAAAAGAAGCCTGCTGCCGACGGGCAGATGTCGCTGATGGATTTTGGTATGGCAAAGGCCGGCTGAGGAGGCAGAGTATGATTGCGTATAAAGGTTTTCGGCCCGGCATGATCTGCATTGGCTATCAGTTTCAGATGGGTCTTAATGTGACTGAAAAGGCCAACTGCCGCCAAAATGGATTCCATTGTGCGGAGGACCCGCTGGACTGCCTGAGCTATTACAGCGATGTAGACCATTCAGAATACTACATCGTCAACGCCGGCGGGGACATCGACGAAGACGAAGTGGATTCCAAGATCTCCTGTACCGAGCTGACTGTCCTTAAAAAGCTGACGAAAGAAGAACTGTTTCTCCACGGTCTCGCCTTCATGGCAGACCACCCTAAGCGAAAGTGGAACAAACATGTACGGAAGGACAGAGCTGAAGCATGGAGCGGCTATGCGGCAGTCCGCGGCACCGACCCCGTAGCCAAGGGCAGCCGGAAGGGTGATGTATTGGCCTTTGCCAAGGAGGACCCAGCCACCGGCAGCATCCAGCAGATCGTGGTGGCTACCATTGATGGAAAGACGCTCCTGCCGAATGTCTGGTATGGTGCGAATCTTGAAAGAAGGACGGTGAACTAAATTGAAGAAATCTATGCTTCTGGCGATGCCGATGCTGACGGCATCGCCGGAGATGAAAGAAGTGGCGATAGCGGACGAGCCCAAGAAGGAAAAAACTTACTGGGGCCATACGCGCATGATCCGCAAGTATCGTTTGTATATGAACTGCGTGATCCAGGACGGCATCCTCAAAGCGGCTTTCTACTTGCCTGATCACTTGCGCCTGGATGGGGACAAGCCCGCCTATGAGGTGTTCCTTGACAAAGAAAATCGCCAGTTTCTCACCTATGACCATTTAGAAAAGAAATGGCGTGACGCGAAACTGGATCGGCTGGAATGGCCTGGTGATGCTTACTACACCACATGCTGGGCTGGCAAAGAGGACGAGGATCTGGTGCAGGCATATTTTTCCGGCGAGCGCGGTGGCGCCCTCGGCATTCTCGATTTTCAACGGAATGTGCGGGATGAGCAGCTGGATCGGCACCACAAACGGATTACCGACCCGTGGGACCAGGATCTGGCGCAGGTTCCGGAATTGCCGAAAGATTGGAGGCGTTGGGCCGACAAGGTGGCCGTGCGGGAAAATTTTATATTTTACCACTACAAGCGCGGCGGCGCAAAAACCGGCTACTGCACCTTCTGCGGGAAGGAGGTGCCCATTTCCGGGCACCCCTACCACAACAAAGAGGGACGCTGTACCCGCTGTCGGCATCCTGTGGTGTTCAAGGCATTGGGACGCGCAGGCTATTTCCAAACAGATAAGTATTATGCCTATCTGATCCAGCGGTGCAAGGATGGTTTTGTTATCCGGGAATTCTGGGCGAACAGGACCTACCGAAAGGACAGGCTGCCACACAGCGAGCCTTATTGGCATGAGTTCCGGCGTTCGATTTATGACCACAGCGGCGAGGTCCGTTCCTATTACTGGGGAATGTACTGCCAGCGGGAAACGCGGTGGATCGCAGGGAGCCCTTGCTATTACTCCTATGCTGGCGATCAGGCCGGCCGGGTGTACGGGAAAACTTTGCCCAGTCTGGAGAAAAATGAACTTCGCCATACCGGCTTGGCCGAGTGGATACGCAGCCATCCGGACACCGACCCCGAAAAATATCTGGCGGTTTGGAAACGGCTTCCCCAGATGGAGCAGATTTGGAAAGCTGGACTTCCCCGGCTGGCAGCGGAGTGCTTCCGTTTCTGCGATAATGTGCGGAAATTGGTGCTGCATCCGGACGAGCCGGGATTGATCCGCGCTTTGGGCCTGGACGCCCAGAAATTCCGCCGCCTGCGCCAGTTGGACGGAGACACAGAGACCTTGGCCTGGCTGCAGCTTGAAAAAAAGACGGGCCAGCGCATACCTGATGAAATGCTGCATTGGTTCCAAAAGGAACGGATCAGCGCAAAAGATCTGCTGTTTATTGCAGACCGCATGAGCCTGGTTCAAATCAAAAATTATTTGCAGCGGCAAAAACAGTATTTTGATGGCAGCTGCCAGCAGGCGCTGACCACCTGGCAGGACTATTTTGCTATGGCAGAACGGCTGCACTATGACACCAGTGATGAGATCGTCTACCGCGTACGCAAACTGCGTCAGCGGCACGATGAGCTGGTTCTCCAGAGTGAAGCTGGGAGTCTGGAGGAACAGGCAGAGAAAATGGCGGCGAAATATCCCCATGTCGATGCTATCTGCATGGAGCTGCAGAAAAAATATGCCTACACCGATGAAGAATACACGGTGATCGCGCCCCAAAACATCTTCGAGATCATCAAAGAGGGGCGGATGCTTCATCACTGTGTCGGCAATGATGGCGCCGGCGAGCGGTACTATGACCGCATGGAACGCCGGGAAAGCTTCATCATGTTCCTACGCCGGACGGAGGAACCGGAAGACCCCTATTACACGCTGGAAATCGAGCCGGATGGTACCGTGCGGCAGAAGCGCACCCTGTTTGACCGTCAACATGAGGACATCGAACAGGCGACGGAATTTCTGCTCAAATGGCAGAAGGTCATAGCGGCCCGCCTTACCGGCCGCGACCTGAAGCTGGCTGAGCGGAGCCGTGAGCTGCGGAAGGAGGAATTCATCCAGATGCAGAAAGACCGTGTGATCATTCACACCGGGCATCTTGCCGGCCGTCTGCTGGCAGAGGTGCTGCTGGCCGATTTGATGGAAAATACGGAAGTCATGCAGCCGCAGGCACTCCCTGCTGCCGCGTGAGACAGGTTCAACGGCCGGGCGTCTTTCGGGGCGTCCGGCCCACTTTATAGAATGGAGGTCTTAGATGGGGAGAAAACGATTTGAGTACGAGATACGCGGTTACAGGTATGCGCCTGAGAGTTTCCGGGCTTTTAAAGGATTGCCGGGGCAGAAAATGGAGCAGATCTCGTTGTCGGGTGAACAGCGTCGGAAAATGGGCTATCTCTGTATGACCCAAGGCGGCAAGGCTGGTGTAGCCTATGTAAAGCACATCGAGCGGGAGCGGGAACACAAGTGCCGGCGGTACATGACCTATGGCTTTCTTCTCAAAGACGAGCCGCATCGGTATGTGTATTGCTCCAATCTTCGGTGTAGAGAGTGTGACACGCCCAAAGAGCGCCTGCGTATCCTGCGCCTCTACCGGGAACATCTGGCCCAGAACGACGGGCGTATTGAACAGAGTACCGAATGTGAGTTTGACGGAAATTTCCGCCCGGTTCATGTGCGGAAAAATTATGTGGTTGCCGACTTGAGCCGGCCGGTTGTGGTCTGGCTCTATGTGGCGTGAAAGGAGAAAAAATGAAACAGCTTGGCAATTTGGCCGTGGTCTGTGCCCAGCGCCCTGATGTGTTGATGCAGATTTATGGCAGCGAGGTAAGCGTTCATGTGGGAGAAGGACCGGAACGGGCCGTCCTCTCCACAAAATGGGATGATGATGAGACGATCCAGAGCATCATCCGGGAACTGAATTTTGGGCGGTATGCTTCTGGCAGCCAGCAGCGCAGGAAGGAGGGTGCCGCATGATCAAAAATCTCAATCAGCTCAAGCGCACACTGCGGCCAGGCGTGCGTCTGGAAGTCACCGGCCATTGCCGCCCTTCCTGTATCGGGCAGCTGCGGGAGGTCACATGGGTCAACACCCAGGGATTTTACACTAAAACGCTGAACCCGCCTGATCCCCGAATCAATGCGGGAAATGACGGACGCGGCGCCATCCTCTGGTGGGGGGCCGCGCGTACCTGGGAATTTGAAGATGGGGTGTGCAAGTCGTACACCTATGGTGAACATACGGCGGAGACGCTGATTATGGCGTTCCGTGTTTTAGAAGAGGAGGCGGTCTGATGGATCAGAATTTGATGAAAAGGCAGCGGGAACTGACCGACCGGCTCAACCGCTACCGCAATGAGTATTACAACCTCAACAGCCCCAGCGTCAGCGATGCTGTCTATGACCGGCTGTTTGAGGAACTGCAGGCCCTGGAAAAACAAACGGGTATCCAGATGGCGAACTCGCCCACCAGCACCGTGGGCTACCCGGCGGTCAGCAAGCTGGAAAAAACGAATCACCCGATCCCTCTGCTGTCCCTGGACAAAGTGAAGAATACGGAGGAATTGTGCCGCTTTATGGGTGAGCATCAGGTGATGTTCATGCTTAAACTGGACGGTCTGACCATCAAGCTGACCTATGAGGGCGGCAAGCTGGTGGAGGCGGCCACCCGGGGCGACGGCGATGTGGGCGAGATCGTGACCCACAACACCCGCGCCATCAGCGGAATTCCGGCACATATCCAATACGAAGACCGTCTGGTGGTCACCGGCGAGGCGTTCATCCGCCCCAGCGACTTTGAGCAGCTGAAAACCACTCTGGTGGACGGCGACGGGAAACCCTATAAAAACGGCCGTAACCTGGCGGCCGGCTCGGTGCGCCTGTTTGACGCCGGGGCCTGCCTGGGACGGCGCCTGATGTTCATGCCGTTCAATGTGCTGGAGGGTATGGAGGAAGTGCCCCGCAAATCGGAGCGCCTCAAGGCGCTGCGGCCGCTGGGCTTTCTGCCCTGCAAGTACATGGTCACCAAGCGCCCTCTGACGCAGGAGGAAACCGAGGAAGGTATCCGGCAGCTCAAGCAGTATGCGGCAGACGCTGACATTCCCATCGACGGTATCGTTATCACCTACAACGACATCGCCCTGTCCAAAAGCTGCGGGCGCACAGGCCATCACTACAAGGACGGCCTTGCCTTCAAATTTGAGGATGACTTGTTCCAGACAAAACTCCAGGTGATCGAATGGACGCCTGGCCGCACCGGTGAGATCGCCCCGGTTGCCATTTTTGAGCCGGTGGAGATCGATGGCTGCGAGGTGTCCAGAGCCAGCCTGCACAACCTGTCCTTTATCGAGGATCTGGAATTGGCACCGGGCTGCCGTATCCTGGTGAGCAAGCGGAACATGATCATTCCCCATGTGGAGGAAAACCTGGACCGGGGCAATTTTTCCCTGGATGCCGTGATCCCGCACCAGTGCCCCTGCTGCGGGGAGCCGACCAGAATCCACGAAACCAAAGGTCGCGGCGAAGACGGCGAGGAACGGATCATCAGGACCCTGTTCTGCGACAATGCCGCCTGCGAGACCCGGCGCCTCAAGCAGTTCGTCCATTTTGTGAGCAAAAAGGCCATGAACATTGAGGGACTGTCAGAGGGAACGCTGGAAAAGCTGATCGGCCGCGGCTGGATTCACAGCTATCTGGACATCTACCGTCTGGACCAGCATAGGGACGAGATCATCCGGATGGACGGCTTTGGCGAAAAATCCTGGCAGCGTCTCTGGGACGCCATCCAGCAGAGCCGCAACACCACTTTCGAGCGGTATGTCATCGCTATGGACATCCCGATGGTCGGCAATACCGCCAGCAGAGCCCTTTGCCGGGAATTTCACGGCAGCCTGGATGAATTCCGGGATGCCGTCTATGGAGGCTATGACTTCCGGCAGCTCCCGGACTTTGGGGAGACGCTGCACAACAACATTCAGGAATGGTTCAACGAGGAAGAAAATTTCTGTATTTGGGAGGAATTGCAGATGATGATGAACATTCAGAAACCGGCGGAGGCCGGTAACCAGACCGCCAAACAGGACAATCCTTTTTCCGGCATGACCGTTGTGGTAACTGGAAAGGTTGAGCCCTACACCCGCGACGAGATGAACAGCCTGATCGCCTCGCTGAGGGCGGTGGCCGGCAGTTCGGTGACCCGCAAGACCAACTATCTGGTCTGCGGCGAGAAAGCCGGCAGTAAGCTGTCCAAAGCGCGGGAACTGGGTATCCCGGTGCTGACGCCGAAAGAATTTTTCCGTATGGCTGGTGTGGCTTAACACGCCGGGTCATCAAAGTTTGACAATGGGGAGAGGGCTGTCTGAGGCCCTCCCCTTATGATTTTTATGGAGGATATGCAAATGGAGAAACACTATTTTGTTCCTGTTATCAATCGCATTTACACCAACCGCAATGACAAGCAATACCGCTGCACCGGCTTTGTGGAGGGCAGCTGCCCGTGGGAAACGGTAGCCTATTTTACAAGGCTGTCCGACGGCTGGAGCCTGGCCGCACACGGCCCCCAAATCTATGAAGACGGGACGATTGAATGGAACTATTCTACCGGCGGGCATTGGCCGCAGTAAAAAGGAGGGAAATGTTGTGAACCAAGAAATCATACCGACATACAGTGCCTACCAGAAGGTCATTGACCTTACGCTGTATCATGCCTTTGCGGAGCTGATCGTACAGATGGCGCAGGACGATGAGGAGAGAATCCTTTACCGTCAGCAGGAAGTGAGACAGATCTGGCAGAGAGATCAGAATGTTTCCGGCTATTTTGAAACTTACAGCCTGCGTTACCCCGGTGAAGTATTGGAGCGGTTCGAGGAAAAGCTGGGCGCAGATATGCGCATTCTCCGCGCGCTTGCACTGGCCCTGGGCTACACCCGCCAGTGTCAGGCCGACACGATGTTTGTGGGCAATCAGCGGAATGATTTTCTTCAGAAACTTCGCAGGACTGCCGGGACGGATGTTTACCTGCAAGGTGCGCTCTATCTGCTGGAAAGCGACGCTCCCCAGCGCCGCGCGCGGCTGGAGGAATTGGCCGCCAGAGAATACGCCAGGACGGAGGAGGTGCTGTTTGTACTCTCCCTGTTTGATGACACAGAGGCCGGCTATCAGGCCATGCGGCCGCAGTTGACGCGGCTGCTTGGGCCAGACCGGACGCTCCCTCTGGAATGGAATTTTGGCGTACTGGAATGGTTCATCCGTTTTTATGCCGAAGAGGCAAAACGCTATCGCGGCAAGAGCGACCTGGTGCTGCGGACACTGATGAAACTGCCCCACATGAATATGAAGCTGGACAGCCGGGAATTTTCCGTTCTCCATACCGCCGGGTACAGCATGGAAGAGATCACGCTGGCAAATTCTCTGGCGGTGTGGGCCGACCGGATACCAGGCCGGCTTTCGTCCAAAGGGATCACAGCGGAAAAAATTGCAGCGGCCTGTGTCCGTATGCTGCTGAACTGTCCGGATGGACAGCCGGAAGAGATCTATGCGTACATCGGCTGGCTGTTCCTGGTTTACCAGAAATTTGAGGTCAAGTACGAGGGGTATCAGGATCTCTGGGCAGCCATCCAGACGGGACTTGCACCCACAGCGCCCCGCACCATCCTCTGGATGAATCAGGAGATCAAAAAACAGTTTCCCTATCGCTTTGATGTATTCGATCCGCGATACGACATTTTGGCAAGCGGGCTGAGTAAGGGAGAGTATGCGGAACTGTTTACCGAGCAGATGCTCCGCTCCCGTGCGGCGATCCCGCTGCGGCGCTGGCTTACGCGGTATCAGGCATTGACTGGTGCGGAGTATATTGAGTATTTTAACGAGCGCCATTGGCATACGCTTCGCAGCTTCGCTTTGCTGGTGGAGCGGAAGGAAATCGATTTGTGGCAGTTTTTTGAGCAGCACAAGGAGGACGGGACTCGTGCCCATCCGCTGGAGCTTTTACAGGAATATGCGCTGAAAATCTCCAGCTGGCGGTGTTATCGGTTCGCGAAAAGACTGTTCAGCCAGTACACCTTCCCTCAGCTGCGGAAGATTTTCGGAAAGGACTTTTATTTCCACAAAGGTTTTATCCGGGAGGAGGGCTATTACAGCAGAAAGTCATACAGATTATCTATGGTCCGGCCGTTCCTGACGGTGGAGCAGCACCGGCAGCTTTATGACTGGATCGATGCTTCCTTCTTTCAGACGGAGCCGGAATACTATGATTCGTTTGTCCTCTGTGCCCTGAAGGCCCCGGAAGTGCAGCGCATCTATGACAAACCGTTGCTGGCGGCTGTACTGCGGCAGCTTCTGGCCCGTGATGCCTGCAATGGCTACGAGGCGGAGCAGTTAAAGGAACGGCTCTACTCCAAGGAGGAATTGGAGGCCGACCGAAAAGCCGCTGCCGAACAGGAAGAACAGGAAAAGGAACTCCAGCGGCAGCGGGAGGTTAGAGAGCGTCAGGAGAAATTAAAGCAGCGTTATGACGGCAGCGCGGAATCCCTGCTCCAGTTCATGCGCGGATATTACTATGGTGCGGCCAAAAAAGCGGCGCTGGATATGGTTTATGAGAAACTGCTGGAATGGCCGGCAGGCTGCGCCCAGACCCTTGCGGCGCAGGAAATGCAGAAATTCTTTGAGCTGTGCGGTGGCCTTGTGATATACGAGCCCCGGCCGCGCAGAGAGATATTGGCAATGGTGCAAACCATCGTAGGAGGTGAAGCGGCATGACCAACACATTGAAGCATTTATCCCTGCTCAGCCGCATGGAAAACAGCGGCCTGAAACCGAGACTGACGGGAAAATTCCCGGAGGACGCCCTGGATCAGACCTGCGAGCGGGTGGAAACTTTTCAATTACAGGACAGGCTCCGTGCCGGAGACGACAATGCGCAGATTCAGAAGGAGCTTGTTCGGACGCCGGAATTTGCCATGCTCTACCGGGCGTTGTGCGACCATGCGGCAAATGATGAAGCGATCACCAGTATGCTTCAGTCGGCTGCGGCCTGCGGGGAGCAGCTGACGCAGTATCCCCAAGAGTGGGTGCTGGCAGCGGCGGTCACAGATCTTCCTCCGTCCCTGCGGCTCTATTACATGAAATACTATCTGCCGTTTATCAAGTATGAGGAAGAAGAACAGGCCATCATCGACAACCTCAATGCCTTCCCGGCCGCAGAACGGGAGAAACTGCCCACATTAACAGACGCACAGAGGGACATGATGCGGCAGCCATTTCTCGGCCCGTACCTGTTCAACTGGCACGACAATGAACACGCGGCGCTGGTACTGCTGGAACAGAACCGGCCGCTCCAGCGGGTCCTCACGCTGCTCTACCGGCAGGGGGTGACACTGGCTCTGGACGCGGAACGGATCAAAGACCTTCATTGGGTAGAGAAGGCCGATGTGATGAAATTCCGCCGCCTGCTGGCTGCCTTTGAATACGACACCGAAGACCTTGACGCCTTCTTTGAGCAGTGGCTGGAAAATCATGCGGGGCAGTATGACCTCAACTGGTTCATCTCACGCACAGCGCCGTTGGACAAAAAACAGCGGCAGGAGATCCTGCGGAATGACCTGAGCTATCTCAATGCCCTGTATTCCGGCAGGCTCCATCTGGATTTCAGTGCCATCCGGCGCCATCAATTCCCCATCCTCACTTATGCGGTGCAGCATGGAAAGAAGCATTTTCTGGATCTGGTGAGCGAGCACAGCGAGCTGTTCCTTTCGCTGGGACGGTATGCGCTGCTGTTTGAGGACAAGTTCTGTGAACACTGCAACCTCAACAGCCTCACGGCCAAGAACCTGCAGGCGTGTGACACCGTAGAGCGCGGCAGCAGCTACTTCGACCTGTTGGAAGATGGCAGGCAGTACACCTTTGAGGAAATGTGGCTGCTGTGGCGGCAGGATGAAATCTATGTCCGGCTTTACGCCATGCTGACGCCCCTTTCCGTGGACAGGCGGCTGCTTACCCTCCGCCAGCTATTGAAGTATGGTCTGCTCAGCCGCCACATGGAAGATCAGGAGCTGGAACAGCTTGCCCGGTGTCTGCTGGAACAGCCGTTCAGTGAGTGGTATCGAGGTTCTTTTGGTCACATCCGCGGCCTGACCCGGCGGACGGCCATGCGGCTGATGCAGAAGTATGAGCAGCTGCAGGCATTCATCCCGGAACTTCAATCCGAGGCGGATGCGATCTTTGTACTCAACAATGGGGCGGTGATTGCCGGACAGAAGAACTGGACGCAGGTTCGCGCCGCCGTTTTGACGATGGACCAGGACTGGCTCGACCTGAAACAGAGGTTTTCTTTTACCGATGAATTTGTGGAGCAGCACAGGGAGTCGGTCACCAATTTCCTGCTGCGCGGCGGCAGTGCGATGGTGCGCTCTCTGTACGGCTACCTGCAAGGCAACGACAAGACTATCGAGGCCCTGAGAAGGATCGTACAGGCCGAACTGATGGGCCAATTCTATGCGTTGAAATACTTTGCCGACGACTTGCAGCGGGAGATCCGCTATCCCATCAGCGAGGTGCAGGAGGCAGCATGGAAACGCAATCTCACGCTGGAGCGGGGGTCGTTCTCTGCGGAAGAAGCGGACGATTTCTACTTTACGATGCGGTTGGGCGAACTGCCCCACAGCACCTGCCTTTCCTGCTGGACCGGGAACCAGAGGGACTGTCTGCTGGCGGCCTTCGACTCCAACAAGAAGATGATTTTGATTCGGAAAGGCGAAGACATTGTGGCCCGCGCCTGCATCCGGCTGACGAAAGGGGCGTTCCAAAGGCCCGCGGACTTTGATTTTTCCTTTGCCGATCTGGCACAGGAGCAGTCGGCGGGCAAAATGGGAGCCAGCGATGAAATGTTGATCCTGTTTTTGGAGCGCATCTACACTTCCGGCTTAAACGATGAAGAAGCGGAAACCGCAATGAAGATGGCCGTTTCCCTGGTGACGCAGAAAGCGGCGGCCATCGGCGCCGTCGCCGTGCTGGCGAGGCGTTATCAGGATTGCTATGACCGCGATCAGTATATCGGCAGCCAGTTCTATGTGTATATCTCCAAGTCCAAGAATGGACAGCAGTATCTGGATTCTATGGGAGGCGCCGCAGTGACTTCCCATAAAGAGCAATATACGGGGACTGTTTTCCTCGTAGAACAGGCGGCGATGCGCACGGCAGCGCCGCAAAAGGAGGATAAATCTTATGAATGACCGTACACTGGTAAAATTACGATGCAATAAGGAAATTTTGGATATTCGGACCGTATCCTGGACCCGAAAATCTCCCCGCAGCTTTTCCATTCTGCGCAGCGAACTCCAGCAGTTGGAGCAGCGGCCCAAAAACCGGCTGATTTCCAGTGACTGCGGTTCCTTTGCCGTCCTGCGGCTGACGCAAGGACCGGATGGCGTGAAGATGCTGGAGATCCGGTTCACCTGGCTCCAGGAGATCGGTGCCGGCAAAGTACACGGCTGGCAGGAGAGTATTCGGCTGCCCTATGAGCCGTTCCATGTCTTCGTGGAAATTGGAGAGGATATGGATGGTGCAGAATGGCGCCATCTCTCCGTCCCGGAGATGGTCACGCCCCGTTATGAGTTCCACAGCCGGAAAAATCTGCATGAGGTTGCCCGGCGGCCCATTCTGCGGCGCAAGCTGGGAAGGGTCCTGGAGCGGCATTTCCAGTGGCGTGGCACAGAAAAGATCGTCATTTATGATGACAGCCAGCCTTACAGCTTCTTTTTTGAAGAATACACGTCTTATGGCAGAGGGATCTGCGGCGGCATCATCCTGGATAGCGCCGAGAATTTGGCAAAGGCCAAGTACAGCGTTAATACCTAAATTACGCGCTGACTTCGTGTAACAAACGCAACGCCGCCGGACAGAGGGATTTTCCTTCTGCCCGGCGGTATTTTTTTGTTTCTCAAACAATAGTACGGAGTGGCAGCACTCCTTGCTGTTACCTCTTGATTGTCTGCAAGCAAAAGCAGGCAGGACTGCCAATGATGACAAGAAACAGCATTTAAGCGATATGGCTGGCATTGCTATTTGGCGGAAATATAAAGTATCATAATGGAAAATGTGAAAAAAGTGAACTTATCACTCTTTTTTCTTGATATCGCTAATTCCAAAGAGTGCAAACACCAGAGCCAAAACAGTCAGTGAAATAGTATTTGCAGATACAGAGGGCATGAAATAATCGACGATATAGAAGCCATAAAATGTAGCGATAGTATCTAACAACACATACATACAGACAGCGATTTCCCTTGTTATTCTGTCGAGATTAAGCAAAGCTTTTGGTAGTGCACCCGCTATTAAATTTATGGGATACGAAACAACTGATGCGATTATAAAATAGAGGATAAAGCCGCCGACGCTCTCATATTCAAAGCCGAGCAGACGCATAATTGCACCGCTGAATATGGCGATTATGGCCAGGACGACGATGATTAGAAGCGCCCCCAAAATGAATGTGATTATTTTTTCCCGCTCTTTGTTGCTGTTATTATCCAAGAGTTTCGCTCCCTTATGTCGTGATTTGATTTTGAAACTGATATGAGTATATCACAGGAATATGAACTTTTCCATTGGAATTAAAACAATTATCAAAACCTTAACGACCTATCTAATACGGCTATCCAAGAGGTGGCATGTTGCCTATACTCTTTGTGGGAGAAATATCAGAAGGGTTCTTGTAGACAGGTAAAACAAAGTTGTTGCCAAGCTCTGTCCGTTTCGACTTCCTGCTCTTGCGTTTTGACATTCTATATGGTACTCTTTCATCATAAGCCAACCCAGTTTATACACAAAGGAAAGGTGATCTTAAAATGGCAGAGTCCGAGAACAAGCGCACGCGCCGTACCCCGCAGGAGAGAGCAGCTGAGGTGGACGAAAAAATCGCAAAGATAGACCAGGCCATCAAAGAGCTGGAGTCGAAAAAGGAATCTGTTGTGGCAGAGTATGATGCGAAGATCACCGCAGCCAGGGACCGCATCAAATCTCTGGAGGCCAAGAAGCAGGAAATTCTGGCTCCCAAGCCGCCCCGCAAACCTCGGAAGACGAAAAAGCAGAAGATCCAGGAAATCGTTAAGCTGGCAATGAAAAACGGAATGTCGGTGGAAGCGATCGCCGGCCAGCTCCATGTAGAAGTTGAGGACTAAATCCTTTGCAATATAACAGCAGCGCCGCCCCGACTCTACCGGGGCGGCGCTGTTCTTTTAGTGAGAAAATTTTTATATTCTCAGTACATGAGAGACCTTATTTTCATTCTTCTGCGTTTGAATCAACTGTCCTTGCATCATCATTAGTATATAGATCAGCAGGAATTGAACTGAC
This sequence comes from Pseudoflavonifractor capillosus, assembly GCF_016902575.1. Classification (GTDB taxonomy): domain Bacteria; phylum Bacillota; class Clostridia; order Oscillospirales; family Oscillospiraceae; genus Enterenecus; species Enterenecus capillosus_A. The sequence goes on from NZ_JACSNZ010000001.1 coordinate 70,544, forward strand.
GGAAAGTTGTTCTTCTGGCGATAAGGAATTATACCATTCAAGCCATTCAAGAGTTTCTTCGGTCAAGTCGGACTTGCTGAATAATTGCCCATTAAATTCAACGGTGCCATCAGAACTTATATCATCAGAAATAGGCGTCAATGCCTTTAGCAGCTCATTTCCTGCTACACCTAATTGTGCATCATCACTTGCAAAGGGAATACGAAGCAAATATTGTTGGTCTACTTCATAAACATAGATATAGATGCCTGAACCGATATCCTGTGTGTCACCTAAAAATGAAAGAACTTCCTCCCTTGTCATGGTTGGGGTCAATTCTCGTATTTGCTCAGATGTTACCTGTGTCGGTGTATCAATCGGCTTTTCGTTATCTGGCGATAGGTTAAGGATTTCTTCGGTCAATGGACTGCTTTCCCCGGCATCAATGGTTTTTGCCGCTTCTTTTATTTCTTTGCGAGAATAATCACTTAAATCTTCAACAGGAATACCGAGGGAATTCAGATAATTAACTGCCGCATTATATTGGATTGTATCAATAGCAAATGCAGTTAATGGTATCATCAAGCACAAGCACGCCGCTATGGCTCCCCACTTAAACCAACTACCTTTTTTCTTTTTTGGGGTGTCATGAACCGCATTATAGATAAGATTGTCGTCAATTTTACCAATCGCATCTAATAGTTTTTCACTTTTCATAAATTGATCCCCTCCTTTTCAAAATATGTCTTCAGATCATTTCGCATACGGAACAGCAAGGACGCAACTTTGCTCTCACTCATACCATAAGCTACAGCAATATCTTTTATCGAAAATAGATGCCAATAACGCCGAATAAAGATATTCCGTTTTTGCTCTGGCTGGGCGTATAAAAAATCATTGATTGCTTTTACTAAGATCTGTTCATCTATCATCTGCTCAACATTTGCTTGATCTGGGATGCAATCTTCCAATTCGGATAACACAAGGACGGTTTGCCCCAGGCCTCGCTTCTCTGCGGTATATTTCTTGAAACGATTGATCGAGAGGTTTCGGGTGATTTTTCCCAAATAGGTTGATAAGCGTTCTGGGCGTTGCGGCGGCATGGACTTCCAAGCACCTAACCAAGTATCGTTGACACATTCCTCTGCGTCCTCGTTGTTATGCAGGATATTGTAAGAAATGGAATGACAATAGTCGCCGTATTTATCTGCACTTGCAGTTATGGCAGCTTCGTTCCGCTCCCAATACAATCCGATGATTTCATTGTCCTTCATTGCGTCCTCCTTTCCTGTTGCGTAAAGGCCTTTCACCTATATACACAACAAAATTTGTTATTCATTGCATGAAAAATGAAAAAAGGTTAAAAAATTTGGGGGACTCAAAAGTATAATTTCAACCGCGAACTCTCAGTGCAATTTAGCTTTTCAAAAAATTATACCACAGTGCTTCGGAAATCTGTACTGAACTGTGAAAAGCAGCGCCGCCCCGGTAGAGTCGAGGCGGCACTGTTCTTCTATTTTAGTACGAAGCAGTAGCCGTGGTCCCGCATGATAAACATGGGTTTCAAAAAATATGCCTTCGCCTGTTGAGAAAGGCGTCATCCAGGCGTAAAGGATATGTATAAAGCAAAAAAAGGAGGCATTCACCTATGTTAATTGGTGTCGATCATGGCAATAAACAAATCAAGACGGTTCACTGCGCCCCGTTCGTTTCTGGCCTGCAGCAGAGCTTGACCCGGCCGTTCGGGCCGAGCCTGCAATACGGCGGCAACTACTATACGCTCTCCAACGAGCGCATTCCTTACCGCAAGGACAAGACTGGGGATGACCGCTTCTTTATCCTCACCCTGATTGCGATTGCGGAGGAATTGACGGCCCGCGGCGTTGACGAGAAAGAACTGTACCGTATCCAGCTGCCGGTGGGGCTGCCGCCGGCCCACTTCGGCGCCCAGGCGGAAAAGTTCACTGCCTATTTCCAGAAGAAAGGGATCGTAGAATTCCAGTACCGGGACAAGCACTACGCCATCAGCATTGATGATGTGGCCTGCTATCCCCAGGCCTACGCGGCGGCGGCCACCATGCTCCACACACTGATGAATGAGGCCAAGGCGGTAGTGGTGGACATTGGCGGCTTCACGGCAGACTATCTGCTGATGAAAAACGGAAAAGCTGACCTCAGCTCCTGTGATTCGCTGGAAAACGGCGTGATCCTGCTTTACAATAAGATCAGGTCCAGGGGCAACGCAGAATTGGATCTGCTGCTGGATGAGGGGGATGTGGACGCCATCCTCACCGGCAAGCAGACGCAGTACCCGCCGTCGGTAGTCCGATTGGTGGAGCAGCTGGCACAGGAGTTCGTCAACGACCTGTTCAGCACCCTGCGGGAGCGGATGCTGGACTTGCGCTACTGCACGGTGGTCTTTGTGGGCGGCGGCGCCATTCTTTTGCGCCGGCAGATTGAGGCATCCGGAAAAGTGGGTAAGCCGTTGTTCGTCTCCAATATCAACGCCAATGCAGCCGGATATGAGTATCTGTACCGCCTTGAAGCTGCGGGCAGGTGACAGCTATGGCGGCCAAGAAAGAACGAGGGCGTTTTTCCCTGCGGTTCAATATCAGCGACCCAATCCATCTGGCAACGGTCGAACTGCTGGAAAAACAGCCTGACCACGGGAAAGCACAGTATATCGCCAATGCAGTCGTTTTCTACGATACTCACTTCGCGGATGATCCACAACCGTTAAGAGCAGCGGCACCGGCCATAGACCGGGCCGCCATTGAAGCCATCGTGCGTGAGATTCTGCTCCAGGAGACGAGGCACTCTGAAAAGCCTGCCGCCGCCTGCCCGGATGCAGAAACAACAACGGCCCCGGTGCCGCAGGAGCGGACGCCGGAGCCGGAATATGTGCCGGAGCTGGGAGAGGAACCGGAGGCAGATGATGCGATCCTCGGCCTGATCTCCAGCACAATGGAAGCTTTTCGCCAGGGGAGATGATATAAAAAGAGGTATGAGGGCTGCATTGCCGCTGGCGCTCATACCTCTTTTTCTTCCTGTATAGCCGCGATGAAGTTGTCGATAATATTTTCCAGGTGTCGGTATTGGCAGGGAGTCAACGACGAGACCTTTTGATTGAGCAGGCGTGTGTCGCCTTCCATGACTTGACCGCGCAGGAGATAGTCTGTGCTGATATCAAGCGCATCACAGATCTTCAGCATCGTTTCAGGCCGCATGGCTTTTGTGCCCAGCTCCGCAGTCGAAACGGTCTGGGGCGTGACATGCGCCATCTTGGCCAGAGCCTCTTGTGTCAGTTTTAGTTGTTTGCGCCGGTCCAGTATCCGCTGGCCCATTTCTTTCAAAAGTTCGCCCATTCGCAACCCTCCATGCTATAGCTATATTTTATCCGCTATAACATAAAAAATTAAGCGGCCATAGTTGAACTTACTCAGCCATAGCAAGTATAATGGGCTATATTGAGAAAAAAGTTTCTGGAGGAGATGAGATGTCCAAGCTTTACTCGTGCGCGATTACCAGTCAACGGCCTACTCGGTTCAAATTTAAGTACCAGGAATATATGACTTCGTGCAAGCGCCTAAAGAAGCGGCTGCATGATGTTTTTGCGGAATTGTACCGGCGTGGTGTGCGCCGGTTCTATGTTGGTGGGGCCCTTGGTGTCGATCTATGGGCCGGCGAGATCCTGCTGGAAATGCGCAGGCAGGAAGAGTACCAGGGGCTGGAGATCGTGCTGGTCTACCCGTTCCCGGGCCATGATGAGCGATGGGACCCGAAGAGCCGGGAACGGCTGTGCCATCTGAAGGAAAACTGCGACCAGTTTGTAATGGGCAGCAAGATCGTGGGCGCCCAGGGGTATCGGGAGCGCACTGCCTACATGGTAGAACACGCTGATTGTCTGGTTGCCGTGTGTGATGATGAACTTGCTGGCCCGAGCGGCGTGGAGGCGGCGCTGCGGATGGCAGAGGTGAGGAAACTGCCGATGGTGTTGATCAATCCGAACAGCGGAAAGATAGAATATCTTCATACCATGAAATAGATATATATAGTGAGGACTACTACAAATTACATGGCAGCCCTCACTTTCATTTCTTTATGTCGATTTTTCTAAATTCTCCTGGTAAAATCCTGTGCTATTTCTAAATAACTCTGCAAAATGACTGGATGTGGAATATCCTGCAGTTTGAGCAATTTGGCTTATTGTTAGATTGGTGTTTCCGTGAAAATACTCCGCCTGGCTCATTCGCCGTTGCTGGATGTATTCGGTGATAGTGCAACCGGATAAGCATAGTATAAGAAAGGCCGGAATTTGTCGCCATATGGCGATAAATCCCGGCCTTTATCACGCTATGTAATTAAAGCTGCCATCCAGCAGATTCAAGTTTTAGATTTAAGAAGTTTCTATAAATTCCTTCTTGTGAAATCAAAGATTGATGAGTTCCCTGTTGAGCAATTCTACCTTGATCTATTACAATGATTTGATCTGCGTTTTTCACTGTACTTAAACGATGGGCAATCGAAATCAAGGTTTTGTTTTTCGTCAGTTCTGCAATCGCAGATAAAAGTGCCTGCTCATTTTCCGGATCAACGCTGGAAGTGGCCTCATCCAAAATAATAATAGGTGCATCTTTAAGAATCGCTCTGGCAATAGAAATTCGTTGCTTCTCTCCGCCGGAAAGTGTAGAGCCTCCCTCGCCGATGATTGTATTGTACCCATCTGGCAACGCTGAAATAAAATCATGGCAGCAAGCACGTTTTGCGGCAGCTTCTACTTCCTCGTGGGTAGCATCAGGCTTTCCGAATTTGATGTTGTTTTCGATAGAATCGTGGAAAAGATATACATTCTGAAAGACCATGCTGATATGCTCCAAAATACTATCCGCAGTATAGTTTTTTACATCCTTTCCGCCAATTCGTACAGCGCCATCCTGCACATCCCAAAACCGGGCAATTAAATTACACAAAGTTGTTTTTCCACTTCCAGATGGGCCAACAATAGCACAGGTGGTATGTTCTGGAATGTTCAGAGAGATGTCATGGATGATCTGCCGCTTGTCATAGCCAAATGATACATGATCCAGTGTTATATCGTAGTGGGAAGTTTCTAATTTGTCTGTGCTGGTGTCCATTTGCGGTATATTGGTGACTTCTTCTAACCGATCCAGTTCTGTGTTGATTTTCTTGCTCAAAAAGGCGCTGTTTCCCATTGTTTCTAAGTCAGAGTACACAGTAAACGCGCAAAACAGGAAAGTCAAGCAGTAGGGCAAACTTATTTTTCCAGCCATAAAAAGCAAACCCGCCGCAGCAATCAGTACACAGCTCATGAGCTTATAGACCAGAATATAAAAACGGAGAACCCCGGCCGTAGCCTTTTCCTGCCCATAATCTGCATCCCACTTTTTTTGAAATGCGCTGCGTACTTCTCGTTGTCCTTCCTCACCTTTGGAGAAAGAGCGTAGAACAGAAATCCCTCGGATATATTCCATTGATTTGCTCACCAGATTTTCCTGTGCTTCTTGATAAATGGGAGCATACTGCGCGGCTCTACTGCGAACCCAACGAAGAACAAGTAAACCTAATAATAGTCCGATCAGACTCAAAATGGCAATAATTGGGTTGAAAAAGAACATCATAATTGACATGAGAGCTGCCATAGCAACACCGCTTGTCATCTGCTCGATTGCAAGCATGGAGTAACCCTCTAAATCAGCAATCGTCGTAGTAAGTATTGTCTGAATAGTTCCTAAATTTTGCTCTGAAAAGTAGCCCATAGGAGCCTGTTTCAATTTTTCTCCTATTTCCAGACGATAATCACGGAAAATATCATATCCCGTTCCACTCATGGTACGGTCATACATCCATTGGAAGAAAAAGCGTCCGATAACACTTCCTAATTCAACACCAAAGGCTTGTAGGATAATAGTAGGTGTAAGATTTTCTAAATGTAATAAAATCCAAAAAACACCGAACATCATAAAACCATTGAAAAAGGATTTGAGAATATTAAATGTGATGCCAACGATGATTTTCTTTCGGCTTCTACCCGCAATCTTAAAAATCCGGCGTATCATTTCAAGCATGGTTTTCCACTCCTCCTTTCAAGTCTGCTTCTTCTATGGTTCCGGCATAATCTTGCCACATCTTTTGATAGATGGGGCATTCCCGGAGAAGTTCTTCTTGTGTCCCACGGCCTGCAATATTTCCGTTTGCCACAACCAGAATTTGATCGGCATTGCGAATCGTATTCAAACGGTGCGCTACAACAATCAATGTCTTTCCGGCCACTAATTTGCTGATTGCCTGTTGAATTAGCGCCTCATTTTCTGGATCAGCATAGGCAGTGGCCTCGTCTAAAATGACTACGGATGACGGTTTTAGCATGGCCCTCGCAATCGTAATACGTTGGCGCTCCCCGCCAGAAAGTCGGTCTCCGGCATCACCGGCCAGTGTGTCATATCCCTGCTCTAACTGCATAATAAAGTCATGACAGTTAGCAGCTTTTGCGGCATCTTCTACTTCTTCATCTGTTGCTGCCGGATTACCCATGCGGATATTTTCCCGAATGGATTTGTCGAATAGGAAATTGTCTTGTGCCACATAACTGATTTCACCCATCAACTGCTCAAAAGGGATTTGACGAATATCCTGGCCGCCGAAACGCACAGAGCCAGAAGTCACATCCCAAAAACCAGCCATCAGTTTTGCAATCGTGGATTTACCAGAACCGGAAGGCCCAACAATAGCCGTCATAGTGCCGGGTCTGGTTTGAAAAGAAATACCGTGGAGAACTTCGGTTTCTTTATAGCCGAAATGTACGTCCTCAAATTGGTAAGTACGTTCTCCCAAAGATACAGGTTCAGAGGGTCGGACAAGTTCCGGGGTTTTTAGGAAAGCGGTTACTTGCTCCAAATTACCTTTTATCATGCTGACTTGCTCCATCGCCTCGGACACTTTCATCAATGGAGCAACGAACCCCAGCGGAACTACTAAAGATATTAAAAATACGGGAAGTGAAAGCGTTCCTTCCATGTAAAGCCATGCGCCTACTGGCAATGTACCCAAAAGAGTAGAAGGCAGGACGGCTCGTGCCGCTGCATTCCAAAACCAGCATTGACTCCACCACTCCATTGTAGAATCGTGAAAATAGTTGACAGACTTTGAGTATTTTCCATAAGAGGATGCAGAACGGTTAAACGCTTTAATGACTTGAATGCCGCTGACATATTCTACTAAGGAGCTGTTCATATCATTGGCAGAGCGCATATAGTTTTCCATTCGAGGGCCATAACCGCGCATCATAGCAGCGAAAAAGAGAATGCCCAGTGGAATTGTGATTAGGGATGCAAGCCCCATGCGCCAGTCCAGAATGAAAATCAGGAGAATACTGCACAACGGCGCTGCAATATTCGATGGCAGCTCTGGCATAAAATGAGCCATAGAATCCTCTAACTTTGCAACATTATCTACAATTAGGTTTTTGAAAGTTCCCGTAGGCGTTTCCAGCATAACGCCCATTGGGACTTTTGCCATCCGATCTGTAATTGCTTCACGGATATTTTTCAAAATCGTGAAGGAAATTTTGTGGGACATAAGAGAAGATCGCCATGTGAGAAGCATTTTTATAAGCTGACATATGGCGGCTATTCCACTAAAGAACAAAACACGCTGTATGGTGGCTGTACCGCGGTAGAGTTCATCCGCCAACAGCGCCACCATTAGGAATGGTACGATACCAAACATTTCCCCTAACACAGCAAGAAGAATGGAAATACGCATTTTGCTGTTTCTCTCGCCCACAAAAGCAAAGAGTTGGCGGATTGCACCCGGTTCTTTATTTGGCATAAGAAAGCCTCCTTTCGAGCAACTGAAAATACAAGGAGGGTATTGCATTTTCGATGGCATCGTGATATAATCTGAATTACGGTGTAATATTACAGTGTAATTCAAGTATAGGATGGAGGGATGGAAATGTCAAGGGATTTTCAGCAGACCCATGAAAATCTTTTGGCCTGTGCAAAAAAGCATTTTCTGGAAAATGGTTTTGAACGTGCCAGTATCCGTGAAATCTGTAAGGCCGCCCATGTGACAAACGGGGCATTTTACAATCATTTCGAGGACAAAGAGGCTTTGTTCGGCGCACTTGTCGAACCAGTGGTTCAGGCGGTATCTGAGATGTATTCCGATTCTGTCATCAAGCATTTTGAATTAGCTCGGACGGATGAATTAAAGCAACTCTGGAAACTGTCGGAGGACACGATCCGCCAGATTATCGAATACATTTACGAACATTTCGATGTATTCAAACTGCTGCTGATGCAGTCTGCGGGGACAAAATACGCTTCTTTCCTGGATGATGTGGTGCGTTCCGATGTTCGGGAGACACAAAAACTAATTGCAGAACTGAAAGAACGCGGTGTTCCCGTACATGATTTGGAGGATGACGAGTGGCATATGCTTGTTCATTCTTACTATTCATCTATCGCAGAAATTGTCTTGCATAATTATCCGAAAGATGCCGCGATAAAATATGCTCATACATTGGCCGCTTTTTTCAGTTCCGGCTGGCAAACTGTTTTGGGGATTTGATCCCCAAAATTTTTGACTGGTAGTTAGCAGAATCTAACTGATTGAATAGGAGGTGGCCTGTATAAACAACTTCTGTATAAAATAGCTTTTGTTTCTTACGAGTATCAGATAAATTATGTAGAAAGGACTTTTTGAAAATGGAAAATACGAATAAGCTCACAGGTAAAGACCTTATTAACGTCGGCATTTATTCTGCCATGACCCTTGTTATTTTCTTTGTTGTCGGATTGCTGACCTCATTGCCGGTAGTGTACCCGTTTTTGTTCCTGATCTGGCCGATTGTTTGCGGTATTCCCATGATGCTGTATTACACAAAAATCAGGAAATTTGGAATGCTTACCATTACCGGCATTATTGGTGGTATTTTCTTCTACCTCATTGGTTATGGGTGGATTGGTCTACTCGGCTGGTTTCTCGGCGGCCTTTTAGGTGATGTAGTGCTTAAAATTGGTGGCTATCAAAAGTTCAAGGTAACTGTTTTGAGTTATGCTTGCTTCTGCCTCGGCATTATGGGGTGCCCAGCCAACCTTTGGTTTGCGGGAGAAGCCTATTGGGAAAACATTCATACTTCTATGGGGGATCAATACGCTAATACGCTGCAATCCCTGATGCCATCGTGGATGCTGTATGTGGGCTTTGTGCTGCTGTTTGTAGGGGGTATTCTGGGCGCACTTCTGGGACATAAGATGCTGAAAAAACATTTTGAAAGAGCGGGCATTGTGTAATGGAACAGTTGCAGGCCGTTGTAGAAACACGAAGTGGCTTTCGTTTAGACCCCCGGACAAAGTTGCTGCTGATGGCTGTTGTTGCTACTGCGGAATTTCTATATAGCCACACCGCATTTATGATTGCGGTAGCCTTAATCCCATTTGTGTTGCTTTTAACGAACAGGCAATATAAAACGGCCATTATCTTTTTCTGCTTATTTACAGCAGGACTGTTCGTGCAAGCAGTTCAAAACTCCATTCAATTTCCTATGGTTATCAATATGCTGGTGGTTCTGCTGGTGGGTTTAGTGCTGCGATTATTTCCTGCCTTTGTTATGGGTGCATATATCATTAAATCTACTACGGCCAGCGAGTGCATTACTGCGCTAGGACGAATGCACATTGGACGGCAGATCACAATACCGCTCTCTGTCCTGTTCCGTTTCATTCCCACTATGCAGGAAGAATCCGCCGCTATAAAGGATGCCATGCGGATGCGTGAGGTGCAATTTGGAACGAAAAAGTTTTGGCAGAATCCAGCCGCTCTCATTGAATACCGTTTTATCCCTTTGATGATTTCGGTAGTCAAGATTGGGGACGACCTCTCTGCGGCTGCCCTGACACGCGGATTGGATAATCCTGTCCGCCGAACCAATATTACCAAAGTCGGTTTTACCGGCTGGGACTTGATAACGGTGCTGATTGCCGGAACCGCGCTGATAATTACATACTTTTTTAGTCCGTGGTAAGGGGGTGTAGGAATGATAGAGTTAAAGGATGTTTCTTTCACTTATGAGAGTGGAGAAACGGAGAATAGCCTAAAACACATTGATCTCACAATCCATGACGGAGAAACAATTTTGTTCTGTGGGGAATCGGGATGCGGCAAAACAACCTTGACCCGCTTGATTAACGGTCTGATTCCGCATTATTACACGGGCAAGTTGGATGGGAAAGTGTTGCTGGACGGTAAGGAATTAAAAGACTACCCTCTGTACCAAATCGGACAGAGGGTGGGTTCGGTGTTTCAGAATCCGCGAACACAGTTTTACAACGTAGATACAACCAGCGAGATTGTGTTCGGGTGCGAGAATATGGGATTGCCGGTTCCTGAAATGACAAGGCGCCTTGAAGATACTACAAAGAGCTTGAAACTGGAAAAGCTGTTAAACCGAAGCCTGTTTGCATTGTCAGGTGGCGAAAAACAAAAAATTGCCTGTGCCTCGGCGGATGCGATCCATCCAGATATTTTTGTGTTGGATGAGCCTTCCTCAAATTTGGACATTGCAACGATTGAAGATTTAATGCAAGCCATTCGCCATTGGCAATCCGAGCAAAAAACTATTTTGGTAGCGGAACATCGGCTTTATTATCTTGTTCCTTTAGCTGATCGCATTATCTACATGAAACATGGAGAAATCAGCAAGGAATTTACAAGGCAGCAATTTCAATCACTGTCCCCCGAAACTTTACAGGAAATGGGACTACGCGCCCTTGATCCATTCAACCTTCCACCGGAGGCCAAACCAAAAACGAAACCACCGACTTTACATATCAAGGACTTTCGATTTTCTTATGATAAACACGGCCCCCTTATTGTGGACATTCCCGATTTGACGCTGCCACAAGGAGAAATCATTGGAATTATTGGGAATAACGGCGCGGGAAAATCCACATTTGCTCGCTGCCTGTGTGGATTGGACAAACGGGCTTTGGGTGAGTTAGAACTTAATGGACATTCTTATCGTGCAAAGCAGCGGTGCCACATATCTTACATGGTTATGCAAGATGTAAACCACCAACTGTTTACCGAGGATGTGTTGGATGAATTGCTTCTTAGTATGGACGGTGAGGACGAAAAAGAAAATACAGAACGGGCAAACCAGATTTTATCCAGCCTTGATTTAGCAGATAAAATCAAACTGCATCCCATGTCTTTATCTGGCGGGGAAAAGCAACGGGTAGCGATTGGAAGTGCTATCGCCTCAAATAAGGAAATCCTTGTTTTTGACGAACCGACCAGTGGCTTAGACTATTTCCATATGGTAGAGGTGTCTGATAATTTGAACCGCTTAAAAGACATGGGGAAAAACCTATTCCTGATTACCCATGATCCTGAATTGATTTATAAGTGTTGTACTTATCTTCTGTTTATTCAAGAGAATAAGGTGCTATGGCATCGGCCAATGGATGATGAAGCAATCAAACTCTTACGGGCATTTTTCTCACATGAAAAAGGAGCAGATATAACCAATGCGTCTTAGCAAAACGCTTCATGCGTCCGGGGAGGACTACCTGGAAACCATCCTTGTTCTCCAAAAGAAACGCGGTATGGTGCGCTCCGTGGATGTTGCCCGGCACATGGGATTCACCAAGCCGAGCATCACCCACGCCATTACAACACTGCAGACCGGCGGATTTGTCGAGCGGGACGAGGAAGGCTTCATTCGCTTGACCGATGTGGGCCGCGAGGTGGCCGAGCGCACCTATGAGAAGCACTGCTTTTTCACGGAAATGCTCATAGAGGCCGGCGTGGATCAAGAAACGGCTGAGGCCGATGCCTGCCGGATGGAACACGCCATCAGCGAGAACAGTTTTCAGCACCTGAAGGTCAAGCGCCAGGGATAAATCTTATTTAGAAAGGGCGGGCAGAGAAAATAGATCTTTGTCCGCCCCTTTTCTCTGTGTCAAAGCTGCGAGATTTTTGACGGAAACAACTGGCTGATGGGAAAAATTACCGTTCAGTCAAAATCCAGTGATCTTTGCCATTTACACTTAATGTGGCATTTTGAAGCCATATACGGGTAGAAAGGACGGGAGGGATGTCTATGAGACGGAGAAATCAAAATAGCAGAGGTAATTTTAAGTTACAACAGGCGGTCTTATTCCAGAGAGAATGAGGCCGCCTTTTCTTTTATAATCCGACAAAAATCAACAAAGTTTTCGGAACAACACTGCACCTAAGATGATTGGCAGGCCCGCCGCCTGCTTGTAGCAGCGGCATCGGGCTCGTGTGCAAAGTGTGGTTCAGATGGCAGGGAGCCAGAAGTGCATGATGGAAAGATGGATCATGCACATAAAGAGGTCCGTCCATCTGCTTACATTTCGACACACAGCTTACTTTACAATACGGTTCTTCCGTCGCCCTTTTCACGGGAGCAGGCGGGAACATCGCAAATCGAGCGATAAGCCTCCTCCTGCGGGCGCTGGAAGTAATGACGGACTTCTTTATGTGTATCACACGGCCGGCAGCTCACCTTTGCGGTGTGCGGCTGGCCGCGTTTCTTTATATGGCAAGAAAAGACGCCCGTTAGTTCGGTGCCGGTCTCCGCCAAAGGTTCAAGAATTCCCTAAAAATTCTTGAACTATTTGGAGGATAAGGCCATGTGGCAACGAAATAATGGACGAGCAGAGGAAGAACTGCAAATCAAGTTTACAGGTTACTTAATCCAGGCGGTCAGGCGAACCCAGCGGGATTATCTGAAGGTCCTTTATGCGTACAGCAATCAGGAGACCTTGACGGATACGATCTTTGCTGTGAGCCAGACGCTGGAGCAGGAAGTGATGGAGCGGCTGCCCCTCTGGGAGAAAATCGAGAGCAGCGCGCTCCTGTATGCCTTGAAACAGCTGGACGAGCGGGAACGGTATGTGTTCCTGGCCCGCGTGCTGGACAAGCGCCCATTCGATGTGATCGGTGTGCAACTGGGATTGTCGTATAAGGGTGCGGCTGCGGTGTATTACCGGGCCATTCGGAAGTTGAAGAAGAGCATCGAGGGGGTGAACGGATATGACATTTGAACAGATGCTGCGGCGAGCCAAGGACGGTGACCATGAGGCCATCACAAGCATTTTGCTCATGTATCGGCCCCTGCTGCTCAAGTATGCCGTGATCAACGGCAGACTGGACGAGGATCTGTACCAGGAGTTGTGCATCACGCTGATGCGGGCGATTGACCTGTTCCGGATTTAAGTCTATGAGAAAGGCCCTGAGATCACCGTCTCAGGGTCTTTCCCGTGGGCTTAAAATGGACTTGACGCTCAAACTCCTTACGCTGTAAGCTGTTCCGCCCAGCAGGTTTATTCAGATGCAGCAATACTTTTTAAATTATTCTCAAACTGCCTCATTGCATGGAAAAGTTTACTCCACTATAATTAAGACAGGAGGTGTTGAGAGATGGCAAATGAAGATAAAAAAGATTTTAATGCAATGCTACACGATAGCAAGGATATGCCTAAAGTTCAGACCATTACTGATCAGAAAAGCATTGAGAAATATGGCGGAAACAGAATGTACTTTGCCCCACCGATTGACTATGACAAGGTGATGAAACAAATTCCTTACGGTAAAGTAATCACTGTCGGAAAAATCCGTGAATATTTTGCTGAACTGAACGGGGCAGATTTCACAGAGCCTATCACAGCCGGGATTTTTGTATCTATTGCAGCATGGGCGAGTTACCAGCGTTCCGAGGATGAAACCCCGTATTGGCGAACCTTAAAGGCAAATGGGGAATTGAACGCAAAATATCCCGGCGGTATAGAAGCACAAAAGGAAAAGCTGGAAGCAGAAGGTCACACAATTATTCAGAAAGGACGCACAAATATAAAATATTTCGTAAAGGACTATGAAAGTGTTCTTTTTGACTTGAAATAAGAAGTTTTAATTTGCTAAACGTATTATTATCAGACCGGCCAGCCCTAAATTATCGAAACTGAATACCAGCCGGCCATCGGCGGCACCACCGAGCAGGAAACCATTGAGACCCGCTGCTAATTCAGCAAGATTCGCATTGGCCTGTCCTATTGGCAACAGGGCCTGCTCTGTGTTATACTAAAATCAATAGGAGGTGAAGGCGCTATGAGTCCATTGGAAAAGAAACGGATTGCAGCGGTCAAGACGGCCGACGCCATCAACGCCATTGAGGGCGCGCCGATTTCCAGCTATGCACGGTCGCTGTCTGCCAGCTGGGCCCGCGGTGAGCTGACGGGCGAACAGATGAAGCAGGCATTGCTGGCACATCATCGCCGGATTGCGGAGCAGGAGCGCCAGAGCCGTGTCTGACCCGTACCTGTATGAAGATGTGCCTGTCTTGAAAAATAAGCTGGGCATCAAAAATGAGCAAACACTGGATCGCATCGAGGCCGAGCAATCCAGAGCAAATATGATGTTGTTATACGAACAGGGCTTTCAGGACTTTTCTCCAAATGGCCTACGGGAGATCCACCGATGCCTGTTTGGCGACATTTACGAATGGGCCGGCCAGTACCGCATCATCAATATCGAGAAGCGGGAGAAGCTGCTGGCAGGCCGAAGCGTTTGGTACAGCAATGAGGACCGGATAGAGGAAGATCTCGACGAGGCGTTTGGACGGCTGAGAAATGCTCACTGGAACGGCATCAGCCGGGAGCAATTTGTTCACCAGCTTACCAGCCTTTTCCCGCCGATCTGGCAGGTGCATCCCTTCCGGGAGGGCAATACCCGAACGGTTGTAATGATGATGACCTTTTTTGTGGAGCATCATGGATACTCTATGGATCAGGAGCTGATGGCTGCCAGTGCCGCCTATGTCCGCGACTCTTTTGTGATGGCCTCCCTGGATCAGTTTTCAGAATTTGAGCATTTGGAGCGCATTTTGCTGGACGCTGTTTGTGATGAACCGATTGATTACAGCGAGGAAAGCCTGGAGGAGCCTGCCGAAGTACCGGAAAAATATCGCAAATACCAGAAGGAGCCTTGTGTACCGGAGCCGCATTACCGGCGTGAGGAATAAAAGGAGCGCACAGCGGAAGAAGATCCGTTGTGCGCTTGCTTCATTTTGGTGAGATGCCTGGGGCAACGAATTTGTAACCGTGCCCCCGCACTGTTTCGATGATGCCAGCCCCCAGCTTGCGGCGGAGCTTGTAGACCATGCTGGAGATCCCCGTCCAACTGGCGTCAAAGGAGTCTGCGGCGACGGCCTCATAGATTTGGCGGGCGGTGAACACCTGCCCCGGCCGGCAGGCCAGCAGGAGCAGAATATCAAACTCCATTGGTGTCAACTCCACCGTTTGGCCGACCTGCCATACCAGCCTGCGCTGCGGGTCGATCTGCAGGGAGCCAAAGAGCAGCGGCGTGTCTGCGGAGGTGGCCACCGTGGAGAAATCTGCGACAGAAGCAAGGGCCGTCACGGTGTTTGCAAAGATGGTGTCCTCGCCGTCACTGAAGGATAAAATTATAAACTTCCCAAGTGGATCACCTCCAAGTATAACAAGGCACTTTAGTTACAGGTCAACAAGTTCAAAACGCTTCGATGCAACGCGATAGGTCAAAATGTTGCTGATAATATAGATCAAGATACCGATGCCCAATATGGGAAGCTGCCTTATCAAATCGCCTGTCTGTAAACTGTCAAGCCATGTAAAGGACGGCAGATGTACGCTGTATTCCATCAACGCGATTACCGCAGTTGCCGGGATAATGGCAATTACAAACGCTTTGCCTACTTGGTATGCAGACTGAAAAAGCACAGTTAGGTACAGAAAGTTAAATATGGCATAGACAATCAGGCCAAAGCCAAAGTATGCCACATTCGCCTCAATGCCAACAGGATTGCCGTCAGGGAGCGTCCACAAGCGGATGATTGAAAACGGTATGCAGATAATAAGTTGTGCAATCTCGATGCTAACGAACAGCAGGCATTTACTTTTTACCACATGGCGCTTTTTGATGGGAAGCGTAGCTGTGTAAAAGGCGTCGGAATTTTCTCTGGCAAATTGGGAGGTAAAATATAGTCCGAGGCAACCAAAGAAAAAGATCATGCCATACGGATATGCGGGAACCAGAAGCAGTGCCCCGATCAGCAGGAACAGATAGACAACGGAATGTACGGCAAGGTGCCACTCTTTATAGAGTAAATTAGACATTATAAGTCCCCCTTTCATTTCTCACCATGATTTCCTCCAAATTCAGGTTATCTTCGCCGGGAGCTTTCAGGGATTGGAAAGCCTGAATAAAGGAAGCCTTATCCGCACTGGCGATGATTTCACCATTTTTGATATAGGTTATATCGTCAGCGCATTTGTCCAAATCCGAAGTGATATGCGTAGAAAATAAAATGCTTCTTTTCCCGTCCTTTACCAACTGCTGAAAAAGCTCCAACAAATCCTCACGGGCCACAGGGTCAAGGCCGCTGGTCGGTTCATCGAAAATAAGCAGTTTGGCGTCGTGCGAAAGCGCAAGGGCAATTAAATATTTCACCTTCATGCCTTCTGAAAGCTGCTTTACCTGTTTTTGTTCGTCGAGTTCAAACATAGACATATATTTTCGGTATGCGGTATCGTCCCAGTTTTGGTAAAAACGCTTCGTCACGCCGGTAATCGTTTGCAGTTTTTTGTCTTGGTAAAACTGAATACTCCCTAAAACAACACCGACATTTTGTTTGCAGCTTTCTTCATCCTGCCGGAAATCGTGACCGAGCATTTTAATACACCCTTTGTCCGGGCAAACCATGTTGAGCATGGATTTAAGCGTTGTACTTTTGCCAGCACCGTTTTTACCGATCAGGCCCATAATTCTCCCTTGCTCCAAAGAGAACGAAACATTCTTCAATGTGAATTTGGGGTACTTTTTCGTCAATCCCTCTACTTCAAGCAATCTCATAAAATCCTCCTTAAAAATTAGTTAGGTGATGTGCGGAAAAGATCGTCAAACAAATCACCAACCATATCAAGCGGTTGAATGGCGATACCGAGGGAGCTATCAGCTCGCATCAGGAGCATATCACCCGGTTTAAGGTGCAAAAGCTGTCGTGCCTTTTGCGGTATGACAATCTGACCTTTTGAACCGACTTTGACGGTAGCCATGTAACGGTTTTTCCCGACAGATGTACTATTCTTTTTTTCTTCTGTCATCCGGTTTCCTCCTTTTTATGGTGTTACAAGTTTTACTTGTAACACCATATTTGCATTATAGCGCGTGAGGCGGTGAAAGTCAATACAAGTTTTACAAGTTTTA
The DNA here is from genome assembly GCF_016902575.1 of Pseudoflavonifractor capillosus. Lineage (GTDB taxonomy): Bacteria > Bacillota > Clostridia > Oscillospirales > Oscillospiraceae > Enterenecus > Enterenecus capillosus_A. The sequence continues at coordinate 87,815 of NZ_JACSNZ010000001.1, forward strand.
CTTTTACGGCAAAAAAACACCGCGCCTCGAAATGAAGCGCGGCAATATATTCTCCATAAATTATTTCTTTCCCGGAAACAGATTTTCAAACATTTCATTCGTGGTATTGAATGTTTGGATAGCAATACCCTGTTCGACATCGGCCAACATCAACAGCATATCGCCCGGCTGGATATTAAACATATCCCGAACCTCTTTCGGGACAATGATCTGTCCTTTCGGCCCGACTTTGACCGAAGTAACAAACTTTCCCTCTACTGGCTTTTCCTTTCCCATTGTTTCACTTCCTTCCCAGAGAGCATAGTTTTACTTGTAGAAAAAAGCTTACCATAAAGATGGAGTGAAGTCAACTAATCCCGGATTATTTAACAAGGTATAAAAGAACCTAATTTATCTAATATTACAGCAGCGCCGCCCCGGTAGAGCCGGGACGGCGCTGTTCTGCTATGTTCTGCTATTTAGGTGCGAAGCGGTAGCCGTGGCCTCGGACGGTTTCGATGATACCGGCGCCCAGCTTGCGGCGGAGCTTGTAGACCATGCTGGATATCCCCGTCCAGCTGGCGTCAAAGGAGTCCGCTGCAACAGCCTCATAAATTTGACGGGCAGTGAGTACCTGCCCTGGTCGGCGGGCCAGCAGAAGCAGAATATCAAACTCCATCGGCGTCAGCTCCACCGCCTGGCCGGACTTCCATACCAGCCTGCGATGCGGGTCGATTTGCAACGAGCCAAAGAGCAGCAGTGCGTCTGCGGAGGCGGCCACTGTGGACAAGTCTGCGACTGAAGCAAAGGCCGATATTGCTTTGCTAAAAAGGGCTTCTTCATCGTCCCTAAACGATAGAATTATAAACTTCCCATGCAGCTCACCTCCAATCGTTCAATTTCTCCCCGTTTCTTATCGTTTGGATCGTGCGGGGCGAACCATCAACAGGACGATGCCCGCGGCCAACAGTATGCACTGAACGATCAGAACTGCGGCCGGCATAGAGAAGGCGGGGTCTAAAGTACCAAGTGCTAGAGGGTACTTGCTGAAAAAATGTCCGTTCCAGATTCCCAGGGCGTCGGGCAACGGCAAGGCCATACACAGGAAGGGTACCGCCATCCACACATACACCAGCCAGGGCCGGATCTGCCCCAGCAGCCAGCCGCTCCCCAGTGCGAACACCATGGCGGGAAGAAGGGTCGCCAGAGCCGGGAGCAGAAGACTCCCCCAGCCGTACCGGTGGAACATACGGCCGTAGAACACCGCCGCCTCTCCCATGCACAGCAGACTCAGCAGAACGCCGCCCGTCAGGGCCGCGGCGCACCGGACCAAAGCATATTGCTTGGGCGGCATCGGCGTAGCGTCCATGAGAACTGCCGCCCGCCGGGCCTTGGGCGAGGTATAAAAGGTCAGAAAGAACAGCATCCCGATCCACAGCAAAGGCAGCATGCGGGAGAGATAATCCCCAAAGCTCCAGGGGGAAAAGGGGGCGGTGTGGGATACCCCCAGGATAGTTACGGCATGGAGCACCAGCGCCCCGTAGAGAAGCAGCACAACCGCCAGCCCGATAAAAAACTTGTTCCACAGCAGCCTGCGGCATTCATATCGAAAAATCTTACTCAAGGTTCAAATCCTCCTCCGTCAGCCCGCAGGCATCTAAAAATTCCTGGTAGGTCAGATAGGGATACATGGGGTCCAGTTCCCGGTTGAACAGATCATGGAGGATCTGATCCATGGCCTCCTCGCCGCCCACCAACTGCTCCGCTTTCCAAATTTTCAGGGGCATCTCATTGTACTGCCGAACCTGAGACAGACTATTGGAGATGGCAAGCTGCACCTGCTCCGGCAGCATCTCCAGATATTCAGGATTGCGCACATAGAAGTTCAGGTAGTAGTCATCTACCGCTTCCTGCCACTGATCCACATAATGCTTTTGGGCATATTCCTCGCCGTACAGCTCCCTGACGATACGGTAGGTGGTGTAGACAGTCAGGCCCTCGGCGGACCAGGGGCTGGTGGAATCGGAGGTATCAAACATGTTGCCCAGGCCCCACCACTGATGGACCAGCTCGTGGATCATGACCTCACCGGTGCCGCCGCCCTTTTCGGTGTTCCCCAGGTTGGCGGCGGTAAAGTCCGCCTCATCCAGCAGGCTGGCCCCTGTGGTGGCGTAGCCGCCGCCGGCTACCCGGCTCTGGATGAGCTTCAGGGTCTCCCCGGTTCCGAAGGAGAGGGAACCATAATGCTCGGTACAGTAGTCCACCACTTCCTTCACCGCGTCTACAGCTTTGGCAGCCTCCATGACGGCCTGATGCTTGCGGCCGTAGTAGAACTGGATGGTCATGCCGCCGGCCTCGATGTCCTCCCGGATATAGTCCCCGGCGTAGAGAATGCCGCCGGCGCCGTTTTGTTCATACCGCCATGTTCTGGTGCCGTCCTCGTGTTTCGCGACGACCTTGGCCTCGCTGGAGCCGAAGGGGATCGCCAGCATATTTTCCGGCAGGGTGATCTCAATTTCAGCGGGATAGCCGGCATCCCCGGGCATGACATTCATCACACGGGGCGAGAGGGCCGAGTTTTCCAGGCAGAGGTATTCGCCGCTCAGCTCCTTGCCGCCCTGCATGGTGGGCAGGCTCTCCTGGGGGAAGCCGCTGTACTCCATGGTCAGCTCCACGTCCTCCTCTGCGGGAATAGTGACTTCCAGCAGAGCCTCGTTGTACTCCTGGTAGTCGCTCACCGTGAAGGGAACATCAGCGCCATTGGCTTTCACATTGGAGATGGCGTAGCCCGGGTTGATGCCGAAGGAGACGCTCTGCTCCTGGCCGGAGGTGTTCTGGAACTGGTAGGAGGCCCGGCCCGTCACAGTGCCGGCATCGGTGTCCGGAAACACCTGGGCGGTGCGGCGGACAAAGGTGACGCCCTCGGCATAGGGGATCTCATAGAAGGACATCACCGTTAAATCCGGGTTGCTGTGGTCGATAAAGGGCTGAGCGGCATAGGCGGCGCCGGAACAGGCCAGCAGCGCCAGGGCGATCACCGGGCGGTAGAGCCGCCGGACGCTCCGGGCCAGGGAGCCGAACACGTCCTTCCCATACTGCCGGATGCAGAGATAGGAGACTGTCCAAACCCCGGCCAGTGTAAGGAGCCAGGTGAAACGCATCCAGGCCACCGACCGAAATACACGGAGGTTGGAGAAGTCATCGGACAAAGCCCACACGCAGGGGTTGAACCAGCATAACTGCCATTCCGCTGCCCACACCGTCAGGCTCAGGGCGCAGAAGGCGATAAACAGGACGATGGACAGATCCGCCCGGCGGGTGAACTGGTAGGCTGCGGCCGCCGTCAGGATGCCCAGGGGCAGCGCCAGCCCCATGAACAGCAGATAGGCCAGCACATAGTTTGCTCCGGTGAACACGGAGCCGATCAGCCCCGTGCTGATGGGCAGCCAGACCAGCATCGTGAGGCCCACCGTCAGCACCGCGGCCGTCAGCAGGGCCAGCAGGCGGGTCAGGGCCGTGGTCAGAGGGGACACCACCGCGTCGGTGAGAATGTCCACCCGGCTGCGGCAGGCCCGGTCCAGTTCAAAGATGGTCAGCAGGCCGAAGAGGATGGCACCGGCCACACCGCCGGCAATCGCGGGGTTTGCCAGATACATGGAGAGCATGGTGGTGGAGGTGGCGGGCTTGTAGAGCACCAGCCCCAGCACCGGGGAGAGGACCGTCAAAGCCATCATCAGCCAGGTCAGGCGGCTTTGCAGCAGCCGCTTTAGTTCCAGGGGAAAGAGCCGCATTGTCTTCATTGTACCGCCTCCCTGGAGATCAGATAGAGGTAAGCATCCTCCAAAGAGGGCTCCTCCGCCTGGGCATAGGGCGGCAGCTTGTCCGCCACGGCCCGACAGCGGATGCCCTGGCTGGTGTTTACCCGGGCGGTGATGTGCAGCCCCTGCTCCAGCGTCTCGTCCTTCTCCCAAAAGACGCCCACATGGCCGGCAGCCGACTGGATCAGCTGCTCCGGTGTGCCGGTGAACAGGATGGTTCCGTGGTGAATGACCACGATCTGGTCGCAGACCGACTGCACATCCTCAATGATGTGGGTGGAGAGAAGCACCAGATGCTCCTCGGCGGTGCGGGAGAACAGGTTGCGGAAATGGATGCGCTCCTCCGGGTCCAGCCCCACGGTTGGTTCGTCAAAGATCAGGAAGGGGGGATTCCCTAACAGAGCCTGGGCGATGCCCACCCGCTGGCGCTGGCCGCCGGAGAGGGTGCGGATTTTGGATTTTGCCTTTTCTTCCAGATTGACCGCCTGTATTGTCTTTTGAATTGCGGCCTTGGGATTCGCAATCCCCTTGAGTGCGGCCATGTAGTCTAAAAACTGGGTGACCGTCAGCTCATCGAACAAACCGAAGTCCTGGGGGAGATAGCCGAGACTGGCCTTCAACTGGTTCTCGGCCTTGCTTAACGGCATCCTGTCCACCAGGATGTTCCCCCCGGTGGGCTGCAGGGCTGCCACCAGCAGCTTCATCAGGGTGGATTTGCCCGCCCCGTTGGGGCCCAGCAGGCCGATGAGGCTGGGGGATTTCAACTCCAAGTTCAGCCCCTTTAAGGCCTGCTTCCCGCTGGGGTAGGTCATACTGACATTTTGAATCTTGATTTCCATATTGTCGGATTCCTTTAAAGATACATTTCAAAGGCCGCCAACTACCCGCTGGACGGGGATTTTTCAAAATTTCTTTTGCCTTAGTAATCCGGGCAACAGGATTTTGGCAACCGACGGGGCAGAGAAATTTTCCTTTCACTCCCTACACCACCGCGTTTTGAAATTTGCCAAACGGGGCAGGCGGCTTTTTCTGGTTTCACCTATCTACTACGGGTGATTTGCGATTTTGCCAAATGGACAACAAAAAAGCAGCAAATCTTTTTCAGACTTACTGCTTTCGCTGGCCGCCGGTGGGCGGCTGGTATTTAGTTTTGAAAGTTCGGGCCAGGTTAGCTCGAGAAATTCTGCTTTGTTGAATGAAGTAGTGAGAAATTCGGATTTCTGTTGCGTCCATTTCTTGATAACAAAAGAGTTACATCAGAGTTTTTATTAAGCGTATTCCAAATGTTAAATACGGCTCACCCAAATATTCGTTTTTATCGATCACATAACCATTCTTTTGATAAAATGAGATGGCGGTCGTATTTTCCTGAAATGCCCATATAACAATTTCTTGATAACCTTGTCTTTTAGCTTCTTGTTCAGCAAATAAAATACATTTGCTACCGATATTATGTCCTTGTGCTTCTGGCCTTACATAAATACGCCAAATCTCAAAAGCTCCTTTTTTATCTATATCTGCTGTATCACCTATTGATAATAGAGCTAATATCTGCCCTTGTTCTTCCCAAACATATTCCGACAACCGTTTTGATTGAAAGTCATGCCTTAGTTCTTCTGCACGTTCTTTACAGCCAATTTCATTTAGCAAAGAAGGATTTACATAATTTGAATATGTCCTTTTCCAATTCGTATTTACTATATCAATCGCTATATTATAATCTTTTTCTGATAAAGGACGTATCATAAATTTGTTCCTCCAACTTGACTTCTAATTTATTGCCAGATTGATTATACCTCATTCATCAAGGTAAGCATAGCAGAATTTTGTATGAATTGTAAACTTGCTGAGTAGCACCGCCAATGACAGTCGGTATTCATTTTTTCAATCTATCAGTCAAAGCGAAACTTAAACAATGCGGCAATTAGCCGCTGCTTCACATATTCCTCAACCTCGGCGTTGACTTTCCCGTGTACTTTGGAACAGTAGCGGATATATCCGGCGTAGTGGGAAAGAACAGTGTCGATTGCGTCCGGGTCGCCCTCATGGGCTTTGACGATTGTTTCATAGCCGTCATAATCCGAGCGGGAGTAAACGACCTCGCTGACCGGCTGGCCGGGGAGCTGCATAGGCGGTGTATCGGTGTGCCGGAATACTTCCTCAAAGGTGCAGGTGGTATCCAAATAGCATATGCGCCCTTTTTCTGAGGCCGGAAGTCTGCCGCGCTTCACCGCGTCCCATTCTGCGAGGGGCAAAGGAGTATGGACGGCATCCCGAAGGGCCTCGTCCATGCCGCAGGCTTCACAGATCTGCACATCCGCATAGCGGCTGAGGGCGTTGACCATCAGGTGGGCCGCCAGAGGGGCGCCGCACCGTAGGCATTGGGGCGGCTCTGCGGCATCGCCGTCTGCGTACAGCTTTTTATCCTTGCGCCAGGCCGCTTCTAACAAGTCCTTGGGATATAATTTGATCTTCATGATTTTGTGCTCCTTTTTCTGGATTTCTTTTTTGACGCCTTTTGGCGGACTTCGCTTGTTTCTTTGAATGTCTGAGCAAGGGGCGGGTCATGCCTTGCGTCGCTTTCTCTGCGGCGTGTTTCAGACCAGGGCATAAAAGCAGGCAGCTCGTCCTGGAACAGCGCCAGCAGATCGGCGGCCATATCTTCCCGGCGGCGATACAGACTGCTTAGCGCAATATTGGTGTCACAGTCTGTGATCGTAGTCCGCAGGATGATCCCGCGGTGCTCAAAGGTGAAGCGCCGGTGATGTGCCGGATCTTCGGCCTCGACCCGCAGCGGGGGTGTGTCAAAGGAATTTTGCAGCCTGCGCCACCCGCTATAATCTGTGTAGTGGAAATCCGGAATGTGGTTTGCCAGCCGCCGAAGCGCCTGATAGAGCCGCTCATATTTTCGGCCGAGTTCTCCCTTCAAGCGCCGTTCATAGTAGGTATAGCCGTCTGGGTCCAGCTTTTTCAACTTTTTGGCATTGAAGAGGTATTCCACATATTCCACGCCGTCTTCCAGCCGGACCTGGCCGGTGCGTTCCCCCAGGCCATTGCGCTTGATCCAGGCATAAAAGCGTTTGCCGGTGGACTTGGTATTGATAAATCCACAATCCTTGGGACACAGGCCGCCCAGATTGACCGTGAGGCTGTCCCAGAATACCAACTGGCCGAAGCTTTCCTGATAGAGTTTGATGGCGAGATTGCCCTCCGGATAGGTGGCAATCTTGATGGTCAGGGCATATTCCGTTCCTTTCATGTTAAATGGTATTGGTTTCATGATTTCCCCCGGAACGAAGACCAGCAGGCCGCAAAGAGCAGCCTGCCGGTCCTCGTGATAAGCCTGCCGGTAAGGGCAGGGTGGAGGAGGCATTCAAAACAAAACGCCCCCCGTTTTCTTTGAACTATAAACTGATTTTGGGGCGTTGCCTACCGGCCCCTTGATGCAATTAGGCCGCATCGCTGTCAAACAGACGGCGCAATTCAGCGGCCAGAGCTGTGCGGTTCCGGCACGATATGCGCTTTACTGTGCCGCAGTTTCCGCCGTTCTGATCCATTTTTCCAACAGTGATGCTCAGATCCCTTCCATCCTGTGTGATCCAGAGACGCCGGCTTGATGCAGGGTCTTCCGCCACAATCCACAGCGGCCGCTGGAGCGTCATGTAAGACTGCCAGGGGGACCGCCATCCGCTGTAATCAAAAAAGCGGAACCCCGGGACATCCATCCTTTGCTTTGCCAATGCGGCATAGATTTCTCTGTACTTCATGCGCTGTGCCTCCCCGTTGCGAGAGGGCTGCCATCAGCAGCATCGTCTGTCAGGCCTAGTTTCCAGCACAGGGCAAGAACCTCGGAATCAGAAACACGATAGAGCTGCCGCTTGGCGTACTTGGGACGGAAGCAGAAAATGCCATCATCAAACAGGAATTTCCCGTCCTTACTGCCATAGGTGCAGCTGCAGCCCGCCAGCAGACATTTCATCCGGTCAGCATCTTTTTCGATCTTCTCATGGTCGTACCAGATGCTGTACTGGACGGCAACATCCAGATTGCGGTTTTTCCGGCAGCGGTGTTCCAGAAATTGCAGCAGCCGCCAGCAGACCTCGGCACGCTTTTCCACAGTCTGGTTCTCGTTGAAGTTCAATGTAAAGTAGGAATAATCCCGTCCGGACAGGCCACAGCCGTGGAGCGTATTGCTGAAATCATTGCACCAGAAGAAGAGATCCCACTGACAGCTCCCGAAAGGCGCCGGCTCGGTATCCTCATACTGATAGCAGACGAAATTTTGGGCGATGGCGTCCATAACGGGCTCCATAATAGAATTTCGTACCTCAGCAGCCATAACCAGGGCTTGGCCCTCATCAGCCGCTGTATGCGCACGGCGGTTGGCTTTCTTCTGTTCTTCCGTATAGACAAATTGAAAGCGCACCGAATGAACATCGTACATAGCGTAGCCCCGTTCGACCCATTCCGGGGCTGAAGGCGAAATATAAGACTTGTCATGCCATAAGTTCATATTTATCTCTCCCTTGTGGTAATGGTTAAAATTCTCTCCATCCGGTTGTTTTTCCGGTCTTGTTGTGCCGTGCCATGATCAGGCGGGTAGTCGGTGCTGAGGGCTGTACCACCAATTCCCCTTGCTTGTAGGCAGCTTCGGCTGTTTCCAGCGCATGGGAAAGGTCATAAGCCTCCACGGGAAACTCCTGAACGATCTGTTCTTCAATCGTTACGGTGTATTTCCTCAGCATTGGGTGAGATGATTTTTTCTTCATATTCTACTCCTTTATAAAGAAAGGGACCGGCAGACCATAGCGGTACGGTTTGTCGATCCCTTTGTAATGATGCCCTCTGCCTATTTGGCAGAGCATTTGGCAGGCGCAGGAAAACTAAGACTGTGAAGCCTCCAAATCCTCGGATTTGAGTACACGGCCCTGTTTCTCCCGCAGCTGGGCAATATGTGCTTTCCATTCTTTCCGGGCCTGTTCTGCACGCTGCAGTTCCACGACCTGCTGCTCCGGTGTGAGAGCGGAAAACTCATATTCCCGTTTGTCCGTCTCTAAATCACGAATGACCTTCCGCACAATGGAGAACGCCATTTCAGAGATGGTGGGAGGGTGGTCCTCTATCGCTTTTCTGCCACGCCGGAACAGATCCAAATAAGCATGATACTGTGCCTCAGTGATGAACTCCCAGCCGTAGGCATCCTGAATTTCCGCCTCGCTGTGGTACTGCATGGCGGCTTCAAAGTCAGCTTGCCTTGCGGCGGCCTCTTTATCGATTCGCCGCTGTAGTTTGGCGGATATGCGCTCTAGGTCTTTGAGAACCAGGGAACAGGCCTCCGCCTCCCGCAAATAACCGTGAGCCTCGCTGCTCAAGTATTTTTGTGTCCGCTTCATGCCGCTTCCTCAGATGGCGCAGATACCTCGAAAATGAACTGCACAGGGATCAGTTCGCCGGGGCGGATATGCTCCGCAAGCAGCCATTCCCCGTTCCGCAAGACCTGCGAAGTGACATCATTATAGATCTCCGGGAGAATGTGGTAGTCCTTCATGCACTCCGTAGGAACATACAGGCAGAAAAGCGGCAGGCTGAATACATACAGGCTCTGCAAAACTACTTCACGAAGCTGCTTTGCCAGTGCCGTGATCTCCTCCATATCCTGCCGTTCAAAGGCAGCCTCGGAGATCTTTTTCAGATACGGAGTATCTTTGATTGCCTCGTTTATATATTTTATGGCATTGTCACCGTAGTGGCTCTTGATGCGGATACCGTTGAGCGAGATGTACTTGGTGTATTCAGTGGCGGCTTTACAGATGCTGTCCTTCAGATCCTTGAAGGGCTTTGCGTACTTTGTTTTCAGATCCTCCATTGAAACGGCCTCCAGGTTGCGCCGGAGCGTATCCAGATGGAATTCCAAGTCTTCACGCAGTTTCTTTTCTTTTTCGTCCATGTAGTGAAACCTCCATTCTATTATGATTTATGTGTCACAGCGTCCGCAGGGGCTCTGTTCTGCGGATTGCTGCCGCAACTCTTTCAGCAGAGTGCGTGCCACATCGGACACCGCCTGCCAGTAAGCCTCACCGTAGGCGCAGCTGTGTTCCAGCTGGTTGGCAATCCGCTGCGGCAAATCGGGAGAACGCAGCAGTGTTTCTTTCTGGGTGTCAGAGAGCTCTTGAAAATCGTCACGGTTCTCAATATGCTCCCTGAAATCATCCCGCAGGCATTCCGCACGGTACAATTCTGCCGTGCTGCGGCAAAATGCAGGGGAAAGAGGCAGCGCCCGCTGTTCCAGCGCAATCGAAAAATGGTTCTCACAGTATTCGCCGTCCAGATAGCACTCATAGCTGTTGTCAGACTCTTCTTCGACGAATTGGCTGCTTTCTTTCCAGCGCGGAATGCTTCCAACCAGAAATTCTTCCCGAAGGTCATTGTGAAATTGATGTAGGGCATCGGTGCGCTCCGTGAAGATCGCTTCATAGGAACCATACTCCCCATCGGTAGCCCAGTGGACGACGACTATATAGAGCGTCCCTGCGGGATATACCTGGGCCGGATGCTCAAGGGGAACAATCATTTCAGGCCCCATAATGACCATATCCAGGCCCAGATCCTCGATGTGTTTCTGCTCATGGTAAAGCTGTGAAAAGGTCTGCTCCAGCGCAAGGCGGTCCGCAGAGAGTACCGGCGGGTCAAACGCGCAGTAGATGTCCGGCGTGTCGTTGTCCGTCTCTCGGTCATCCTCGGTGCGAATTTCAAGGATATTTCCGAAGAGCCCTGCGTAATCGCTCGCTTCATTGGCAACAATGCGTCCGCCGACTTTGTAGCAGACACCCTCATGCCAAAATTCTTCTCCAGGCTGATGATAAATCATCATTGCTCCCTCCTTTTTGTGGGGTGGGGCTGGGTACAATGCCCCAGCCCCGCAGATCAAAAATCGTTCGGTTATCCGCGACGAAAATGGCGGCACCGCTCATACACATGCAAATGAGTGGCAGCAAAAGAGCGGTAGGCTTGCAGCTTACCAGACTGGCGATCCCGATACCCGCTGGGGCGGGTCGTGTTGTGATCAGTCGTCACTTTCCTGTTCGTCTTCGTCCTCTTCCCAGGGAGAGTCATCAACATAAATATCTGCCTCCTTCATCTGCTCGGCGGGTTGCTTTGTCCGCTTGAAGGCCAGAACAAGAGCATCCTCACCAAAATCGTCTTCCTTCTTTTTGCGTTTCTTTTTCCTGCGGCATTTTTCCATGGCCGCGTCATAGTCATAGCCGATGCCGGCCTGAAATTTGCCTGCAATTTCCCTCATTTTTTCCGCATGATACTCATAAAGGGCACGATGAAAACCAGTCAGGTCCCATTGTTCACAGGCCATCTCCAGCAGCCGTGCATAGTCCCGTAAGGCATTGACTGCTTTGCAGATATCGCCATAGCAGGTCTTGAACACATGGGAGCCGTCCAAATCATGAAAGCAAAGGGAGAGTTCCTGCCCCAGCAGGAAGTCTAACTCCATCGGCTGCCGGAGCATAGGCTCGTATAATCCTTTTGGCAATTCTATAGCGTTGTGCTGCTGTTCATCCATTGGCGTGGTCCTCCGGCGGAGCAGATACCAGCCCAGCAAAAAGCATTTGCATGGCAGTACGGTATCCAGACTCAAAAGCCTGTTCAATCACAGCACTGTTGCGCTCACCGGCGGCCGTTTGGTACACCTCGAAAGCTGCCAGAGCTGCAGGAGTTTTGGAGAGTTCCCCGCGCAGGGCGGTCTCAGCCGCAGATACTGTGTGGTTAAGTACCTGCTGCTTTTTGTCCTGCTCCTTAAAAACACTTGGTTCGTACTCGCCGTAATAGAGGTCATGCAGGAAATTGGGCTCAATAGTCATGCCATGCGGCAAAGACATTTTGGGTCGGGTAAGGCCATCGGCAATGCGTTCCAGAGCCTTGATGAGATGAGGCAGCTGGGCGTCAAAAAAGCGGCGGCCGCATATCGTTTCGTGAAAATTCAAAGATTGCACCTCCTGTCAATGAAAAGCCCGCCGGCGGCATATGAGCTGCGGCGGCTGTTGATTCAGGCCCCGATAGGGCATGGTTTCTTTCTGGGTCAGTCGAAACAATCGTCCTGCATAGCCTTTTCACAGGCCAGAGCCAGACCATCCAGCAGCTGCGGGACTGCCTCCATATACTGGGCCGTAATGCCCAAAGCATCAAGAGTTTCCTGCACATCGCCGGTATAACTGTACTCATGGTTCTCCAACTCCTGGAGGAACATATCACAGATAAAACCTTGCCCGGTTTTGTCGCCGGCAATGGCATCTTCCAGCTCTTTTCGGTGTCGGGTGAACATTTCATTCAGTTTTGCGACATCGCTTTTACGACAGTAGCCGCCTGCAAAAATGCTGCATACCTGGCGGGTGTCCGAGGGGGACAGACCCAGCTTGCGCATTCCTTCAGCAAACTGCTGTTTATTAAAAGCGAAGAACATGGGAAATGCGTTTACTTCCGCCTGCTGGCGGTTGCGCATCTCCTGGTATTGATTGGTACTCATGCGGCACTCCTTTCTTCCGGTGCGCCTGTTGCCAGAGGAATTACCCGCCATTCCTCCGGCCGGCGCTGGTTTTGGCAGACCTTTTCTAAAATTTCATGTTTTCCGCAGATAGCGTACTGTACCCAGCATCGACATGGACGGCAGCCTGTTCCCTGCGCTGAAAAGTGTTCCAGTGCATACATCATAGGCGCCGCCTCAGTCCAGAAGTGCCAGCTGACGAAGATCATGCAGAAGGCTGCGGTTATTTTGTTCATACTGGGGCAGGAACGGCTGATCCAGATCGAAGTTGTAGTAGTGATAGAACAGGACCTTGAACACAGATGCCCGGCGTAGTTCCTCTGGTATGCGGCGCATCAGCTTGCCGATTTCCGGGATGGCCCGGTACTGCTGCTTCAAGAATTCCTTGTCTTCCCGGGGAAAGTTGTGGTACAGCCAGTCTTTGACAAGCACCTTCCCGCTGTTGAAGTGATACTGCTGGTTATCATCAAAACAGAGGCAGTATTCAAAATCCCGGCCGCGCTCACCGGGTCCCGCCGAAAACGGGTAAAGGCGGCAGGTCCGTGGACGGGCGGCATAGATATTACACTGGTTGCCCTGAAGAAAAACACAGGATGCTTCTGCTCCAACTGTTTTGAGTGTGTAAATGGGATACCCTTCATCGGTGAGCGGTGTGGGCTCGCAGTATTGGAGAAGCACATCATCCGTACTACTGACACCGCAATGCTGCTCTCGAAGGTGTTTTGCCATCCGGTAGGCATCCAGGCTTTCCACCATGACACAACCCTCGATGCGGCGGCAGCAATGGCCGCATTGGCTGCACTGGTATGTGACAAACTCCTTGGCGCTTACGGAAACAGCAAGGGTTTTGGATTGTTCCATACATTCCTCCATAAAAAAGGCCGCGGCAGACAAGTGCGCCTGCCACGGCCGGGACCTATGGGGCATTACCCCTTATTGTTTTGACTTCTCTACGCGCACGCGGCCAGAACCGTCGGGAGCGGGCTGGCGGCCGCCAGCGGGAAAGGGTCCATCGAAAGGAAGTAGTTGGAGTTGAGCGTTTCAAAATGCACCAGATCCCCGGACTGCTGATGGATCGCCACAACGGGCGAGGTCCGGTAGTCGGAGCCGTTGGCGCGCAGGAAGGCGCAGTGGCCGAGAACCAGCGGGCACAAAAGCATTCCGTGCATTACAATGGATTTTTTCGATTTCGTCATAATAGTCAGCCTCCATTCATTTTTGACATTGGCCTGCCAGGGACGGCAGGCATTTACTCATAGCACAACTCCAGAAACACCGCGCGAACCTCTTCCAGAAGCTCCTTGATGCGTTTCATGGGGAGCTTTTCACGGCTGGCGATCTCACGGATGCCGTAGCCGCAGCCCTTCATGCGGACGATGTTCATTTGCTGCCTGGAAACACGGCCAGCCAGGTCATGAAGCAACTGCTTCATTTCAAATTCCTGCATCAGATCATCCTGCGCCGGCAGCAGTTCCTCCAGGGGCACGCCGTCCGGGTACAGACCGATGTGAATGCTGAGGATTTCGGCGTTACGCTTGCGGCGAGCTTGCGAACGAAAGTAATCATAGACACACAGACGCATTCTGTGCCGGGCAATCGCCGCGAATGAATAGCGTTGGGCCGATTCATCTGAAAAATAATCCTGCACGGCCTTCAGGTAAGGGAAAATGACGACATCATAAAACTCGTCTTCCGGCAGGTGGTTGTCGTTCAAAAATTTGTAGACCAAGCCGTGATGTTCAGCGGCAAACTCCTGTTGCTCCTTTGTTAACGGTACTTCACATAACATATATATTTCCTCCAGTCTAAAGCAAAAAAGGGATACCCCCGGCGTAAGCCGAAGGTATCCCTTGATGACATGTCATGCGGCTGAGGCCGCAACAAAACTCATTACGCAGGCAGCTTCTCGTAGTTGCCGTTGATCTCACCGACCACATAGCTTCCATCGGGGCTGCCGGGCGCCGTAGCGGACTCCGGGATCACATAGTCGCAGTCGTTGGTACGCTGCTCCTCGTTGATCAGGGCCCGCTGGATGTTGATGGCCTTGATCTGCTCCTTAAAGCCATTGGCATAGGCGCGGATTTGAGCCAGTTCCTCGCCCTGGAAGTCGCGCACAAGGCGGAAGGTGGCAACGCTGTAGTCGTTGCTGCCATTGTTCTCCTTCTTGAGCCCGATCTGGATCAGGCTGCCATAGGTGGCGCGCCGGCGGTAGACAAAGGCCCGGTTCAGGAACTCCTTGAACGGCTTGATGCTGGTAGGCGGCAGAGAAATCAGCAGAGGCATGTACTCGCCGCTGCGCAGCAGGTAGATGTCCCGCATATTCTTGCAGGCCTTGCCGCGGCCGCCGTCTCTGGCCGAACCGTATGCGTTCATCGGGCAGGTGGCGCAGGCGCCACCCGGCTCACCGATGCCGGTCTTGCCGTCCACAGAAGAGCAGAGAGGCTTGGTGTCCTCGTCATATTCGCTGCCTTCCGGCCACAGGGTATAAGCAGAATGATTGTAGAGCACAACACCCTCCAGAGTCCGGGCATAGTCCGGATTGTCGGGGTCTTCCGTGGGGATCTCGAACTGCAGGGCGCCGCCGGCGGGAATTTTCACCCGCTGGAAACTCATCATCTGCAGGCCGTCCGCATCCTCCGCGATCTCATCGCTGCTGAAATCACCCTCCACCATCGCAGGGAGCAGGAAAGTGTTCCGCTCAGGAGTGTTCATCATAGAAGTGTTCTGTTCGTACATAGTTCGTTCCTCCTTAAAATTGGATGGTTGGCCACTCAGGCGGCCAGCTGATTGATACGGCTCCACTGCCTTGCCGGCATGGAGAGAATGTTGTAGCCGATGCCCTCAAGCGCGGTTGCTCGGTCATAGTCCTGAACATCCTGGCTGTGACGGGTCACCGCATTGGATAAACCATAGAGCGTCAGGTCGTTGCCCTCGATCAGCCGCTGCAGCACACCGGAGCTTTCCTCATCGGTGATGTGGAAGTCTCTGCTGACCAGCTTGACAATGCCGGGGACATCGGTGGTATTCATGCGGGCATCTTTGGCCTCCCGCATCATATTGACTACACGGGTAAAGCGCACCTCGTCTACCACGGCCCGCACCGTGTCCTGGATCTTCATGGCAAAGGCTTTGTCGTCGGCCTCCAGCGTCTTTTCCGAATACAGCTGATAGTTCTCCGAAGCCTCGTTGACGCGGCCCACATGGTTGCGGCGCGTCTGGGCATCGTTTACTACCATACCGTTACTGCACACCAGCCGATAGACCAGCGGTTGGATGTTCACCGAACCGAGGCCCACCTCGCTGTTGCTGATGATGATGCCGGACTGAACGATGTCGCCCGGCACGACCTCGGCCTCCAGGCGGGTGTTGACTACCTTGATATACATACGGCTTTCCGTGAGCTGGCAGCTCTCAAAGTGCATTCCCTCCATATCCTGAAGGACAGGAAGGACGATGCTCGCAATATCAAGGTTGTCAATGCGCCGGTAGCGGTTGCTTAAAAATGCCCGTGCCGTACCCTCAATGGTGCGGATCATACGGACAGAGGGCTCCCGCTGGAACCAGGCGTTCACATTCTGCGCCAGCAGTTGGGGATATTCCTCCAGCATCTTGTCATAGTAGGCTGCCGGGATCTTCAGGTGTGTGCCAATCTGCCGGTGGGCAATGGAATTGACCTCCAGCGGTTCAAGCGCCGGGACACCGGACTGGTCATAGGCGTTGAGGTACAGCTTCGAGTCAAAAGGCTCCAGACGAAGGCTGCGGGTGTCCAGCATATAGTCGGCTTTCAAATCAGCCTGGCGCTGGATCTCCTTTGCCATGTCTACAAGACTGATCCCTGATTTCATTGTGATTTCACTCCCCTCTCTGGGTGATGGCGGTCACCAGGAGACCTGGATGCCCTGCGCCGTGGTTTCAGCCGACAGGCCCTTGCTTTCAAACACTTCCACCAAGCGGGGCCAGTAGACCTTCGCGGGAAAGTTCGCAAGATGTTCCTGCGGCACCAGTTCATCGTCCTGCTGGATGCAGATGTCGCCGTTTTCCCGCAGCGTGAGCTTGCTGTGTCCACGGGAATTCAGGTCGGCAATCAGCGTTTCCATGACTTCGCGCCCGCAGTTTTCATACCAGATGCGCGGATCAATGGGCTGCTTGTTGGGCGGGATATTGGCTTCATCGCCCTGTTCTGTGCCAGCCTTGGACAGAGGCACGATTTTGAGCAGGTCACACTGGATGGTTGCGTCCTGGCCGAATGTGATGTCTGCATGGTCGAATCCATCTACATTGTGAAGCCGGATGCGCCCAGTGCCATTGGTGCGGATCAGCTCTGCCGGCCGTTTCTCACACCACTCAAAGCAGGCGTCAGAATACGACGAGCGCAGATAGGTCAGAATCCGGTGGTTGGCATAGCGGAGCAGCAGGTCGTCTGAAACAGGTTCCTCCAGTTCCGGGACCTGGGATGTGCTCTGGGCAATGCCTTCAGCGTGTAGCCGGCGTTCTCTCTGTTGGCGCTGCCGGCGGCGTTTGGCTTGCTGCATATACGGGAGCAGGAGGATCAAAACGACCCAAAGCCCCCAAAGGGTGAATACCCCAATCAGCAGCCACGCCTGCCACGGCCCGCGTATCAGAGCCATGATGGCGATGACAGCACCGATCAAGATGGTGATGCTGCCGCTCAAAAGTCCCTTGTCATTACTCATTTTCTTACCGCCCTTCCTTTAGATTTTGCCTGAAAACAAAAAAAGAGGGACCGCACCAAGCTTCAGATCATTCTGAAAACTTGATACGGTCCCTCTGCTGCGCCGGATTTTATTCCGGCAGGGGTTCGCGGTCGCCATTCATCACCTCGGGAGGTGACGGAACAGGTGCCGCTTCGTCAGGGTCATGCTGTTCACTTTCGGATTTTGCTTTGGAGGACTGCCCGGGGAGAAATCCAAAGTCCGTCAGCCATATCTTCAGCTTCTTGACTGTGGTTCCGTCCTTTTGGCGAACATCCACCAGTTTTTGCGATCCGGTGAGCCAGATCATGCTTCCCTTTTTGACCTTGAGCCGCATGAGTCGGGTAACATCGTCACCGCGGGCCCATACCTGGTAGTAGTCCGGCGGGGTGTTGCCGGAACGCTCCATCAGGTCGAAACAGACATATTGCTGTTTTGACTGGCCCTCTTTCGGGACAAGCTCGTGCATGACTCGGCCAAATACAACGATTTGTGCCATAACACTTCCTTTCTTCGCCTCTGGCGTTAATATCTATATATAAAAAGTGCCAGCAGATACCAGCCCCGAAAGGGCGCGGCAATACCACTGACACTTGATACAGCATACAACCTTGACTGCGTGTGCAATGCAGATTTTTAATCTGCGGTACAGAAGCTAAGTCTGTATCCCACAAGGGGAAACGCACAAAAATCAATTACAAGATAAGTGTAACACTATATCTTGTGTTTGTCAAGCGGTATAATACTATATATAGATATTTAAGCGAGGCGAATCACAATATATGGTTCATGTCGCGGTAGTAATCATCCAGCAGATAGAATTTGAGTGCTCGGGCTGCCGGCGTCCCGTAGCCGAATATCAGACGATAGAGATTGCCTGTCCCATCTACGCCGAAGGGACCGAGCCAGTGGGAGATGGTGTTGCCATCGAGATACCAGAGCTGAATATCCCGGTAATCATCTTCACTGACAAGCCCGGAAGAAGCCAGACGATAAGCGTCTTCCTCATCGATCATGGGGTAGGAAAGAAAATGGCGGTAGAGCTCGTCCGACAGCCCAAGAGCCTGCTGGTAGGTCAGAGGATTGGGGTGGTCCAGCCACCAGCGGGTAATATCTTCAAAGGTACGCAGACGCGGTTTGGGATTGAGGGACCGGAAGCGCCGGATGAAAGCTTTGATTTCTTCCGGGGCGGCCGGCGGCGGGAGCGGGATCTCACGCACTTCGTCATCCAAAAAGCCGAAAGCAAGCTGCTCGCCGGTCTCATCCTCCAGCAAGAGCGAGGCGCGGGACAGCGGTGAGACCAGGAAATGCTCCATCGCAAAGGTTTCGTCCAGAAAACGCTGGATCTTGTATTGCTCAATGGTGTGGGGCTTATACATTGGGGGAACCTCCTTTTAAGTATTCCGCCTATTAAATAGTAAAAACTGCGGAATGTTCTGCACAAAATTGATTTCCGGAAATATAAAATTTGAATTCATATATCGGAGGGGCAGTGGTATAATTTGAATGTTTCCTGCAGGTTGATTTGTCTTCAAGAAGTTAAAATATGCTCCATTGTTTTTCGGACATAAAGTTTTTATACTATTATCAGGAGGTAAGGATAATGAAAGAAATCCATCTTGGTCGTGTCTTGGTTGAAAACCGCCATAAGCGTGGAATTACCCAAGATGAATTGGCCGCATATATGGGGGTATCTAAAGCCGCTGTTTCAAAATGGGAGACAGGAATGACATATCCTGATATTACCTTGTTACCGCAGCTTGCTACCTATTTTAATATCAGTATTGACGAACTGATTGGCTATGAGCCGCAAATGACAAAGGAGCAGATTCGAGCCCTGTATCGAAAATTAGCAACTGACTTTTCTACGCAGCCGATAGCACAGGTACGGGAGCAATGCCGTGAGATCACGAAAAAGTATTTCTCCTGTTTTCCTCTTTTGTATCAGATTGGGAGCTTGTATGTAAACTATAGCCCATTCGTTGAGGATAAGACTGCGGCAAAAGAAATGTTAGAGGATGCCAGCAGGTTATTTGAACGGGTAAAGTCCGAAACAGACAATGTGGATCTGGCAAAACAGGCCCTCAATATGGAGGCTCTATGCCAATTAACCCTGGGCAATCCATCAGAAGTATTAAATCTTTTGGGCGAGCCAGATTTTTCTATGACATCCACAGAACCTTTGCTGGCTTCGGCCTACCACTTTTTAGGCAACAAAAAAGAGGCCAAGAGTATTTTACAAGTGGGTATTTTTCAACATACCGTTGTACTTATCAATCTACTGTCCATTTATCTGGGCCTTTGCTTAGAGAACAAAGATGCTTTTGAAGAAACTGCAAGAAAATCTTATGCAATGATAGAGGCTTTTAATCTGACTAAATTGCACCCAGGAATTATACTTCCACTGTATTTCACGATTGCACAAGGATATATGAAACTGGGAAACTCTGAAAAAGCGTTGGAGCTGCTGGAAGGCTATACACAACTGGCAACCAGCAATATCTATCCCTTGAGCTTACATGGCGATGAATACTTTGACCTTTTAGATGGCTGGCTGGAAAACACGCTCACAATGGGAAGCGATATGCCGCGCAATGAGATGACGATTAAGAAAAGCGCGGTAGAAGCCATTATTAACTGCAAGACCTTTGAACCGTTGAAAGACGATGTTCATTTCCGAAATATCATAAAGCGGCTGAAAACCCTTGAAGAAAATGGTTGAGCCGGTTTAGCAACGGAGGCTAATAAAATGATTCGCAAACTGTTAAAAAACCTTCTTGGTGAGAATTTCACCGAAAATAATGCAAAACTGGCAACCGTCAATTTTGCGATTATTCTTTTGATGTTTCTCCTGTCCGGCATTATGCTGTTCTTCCTGCCGGAGCAGATTTCTATTTTGCATACGGGTGATACCTATTATCCCTTACCCAGCGTTTTAGCTGTCTGGCTGCTTCCAATCATTGCGCTGGTTATAAACATCGGCTTTATCAAGCAGAAGCGGCTTTCAAAAATGAATAGCATTGTGTTTGCTGTTCTTTTAGTAATCATGATGGCATCCTATATTTCACAGATATAAGCCGGAAGAACTATGAAGCGCACACTCTATAAAGCAATCTTAAAAAGCAGAAGCACCCCCATTATTACGCTTTCACTTTCCATGATCGGTATTTATGTGGGGTACTTGATATGGTATGTATTGGGTCACTACCTGCCCGGATCAATATCTGACTATCGTGTATTCGTGTCCATCCTTGCAATTTGGATCAGTGCATTTATTGGAATATATAAAATACCCGATCAGCTTTTTACCAACCGGCGGATAAAAGATGTTCTGTGCTTCCCACTATCGTCAGGCAGATTAGTCCTATTAGTTATTGGCCGTCTTGCCTGTTTACAATTAGGCGTCACCATTTCTGCATTTTGGGCCTGCTTTTTGTATGTCATTTCAGATTGGTTTTCGACAGTAACAATCATGCTGTTTTGTTGGATAGGTAGCTGTTTGATTGATCTGCTTGTTCTGCTGATTTCTATGGCTATCGCCAATTTGCTTCCGGCATCCATTGTGGGATATGGATTTATCCTCTTACAATATGGAGCATTTTTGTTGTTGGCGCTATCAGCAGGAAATCTTGTGTCGGAGATTTTATTTCGGCCGGGATTTTTAGAAAACCTGAATAAAGTATTTTGCCCTGACAAGTGGCTCCTGATTGCAATGTTGGTTGCAGCTTTGTCAACTCTTTGTGCTTACTTTTGCGTAAAGGCCGGATATGTTCGCGGGTATCTGAACACCCAGAACTTTCAGCATCAAAAAGCCAATAAAGCCATAGCGCCTACAAAAATTAAAAATCCGTACTTCCTGTTGGAATGGAAACGGGTATCAAGAAACAAGGAACTCATTTTCTTTTCAAACATAAAGAATATCCTGACAGTGATTGTTCTGTGCGGGCTATTGGTGCAAAACTTTGATTGGATAGGAGTGTCCGAACGATATACTTTAGAATTGTTTCTGCTGGTGTCCTGCTGTGCTGTGAACACCATTTCAAGCACCGCCTATTCCAGCGATCCGAATAAAGCATACATTTCATTTCTTCCCATATCCACACACCGATTATTTTTTTGGAAAACCCTGCAAGGTTTCTTTTGGGGAGAAATTACGGTATTGCTGTTCTGGGCGGGAGCAACATTTTTTTACGGTATATCTGTACTGGATGCCTTCTTACTTCTCATTTATGGAACTGTAATGAATTATGGCTGTGTATGGTTTGGAGTATTTTTAGACTATAAGATGCCACGCTCACCAAATAGCACAAATGAGCTGCTCCACGGAAATATCAGCAAAGTAATTGTGCTTTTTGCTTCAATAACTTTGACTGTTGGGGAAATCTATTTTATAACGCAAATCAATGATTATATTTCTCTTCTGCCATTTGCTGTTTGTGTGAGTGGTTGTGTTGTTGCGATAGAGTGCGTATATTGGTTGTTTTGCAGGAGGAGTTTTCGTGATTAAAGTAAAAGGCATATCGAAAAAGTATGGAAATAGAATAATTTTTGAAAACATCTCCTGCTCCTTGGACAATCAACGGATTTATGCACTGGTTGGCGTCAATGGCATTGGTAAATCCACATTATTAAATGCCATCACACAACCGGCCAGCATGGATAGCGGAAATGTTGAAATTGATGAGATTGATAATCGGGAGTTTAAGTCTAAGTTTCAGTTTTTCTATGTTCCAGACAGCAAAGAGATGTTTTTGAATTTGACCGGAAATGAATACTTGAAGTGCATCATACAGCTATATCGCCAAAATGCCGTTAAAGCAAAAGAAACGCTCGAAAGGTTGTCAGCGGCTTTCAAGTTGGAGCGGTCACTGAACGAATATATTGCAAACTATTCGCTTGGCATGAAACAAAAGGTGTATCTGATTGCGTCGTTTCTTTCGGGTGCAGGAAATCTAATTCTGGATGAACCTTTTAATGGCCTTGATCCAGAAAGCGTTTTTACCTTAAAAAAGTTTCTAATTGAATATCGAGACGCAGGTGGTCTTGTGTTCTTTTCAGCCCATAACCTTGATTTGATTGCGAATTTCTGTGACGATGTGGTGTTTATTGATAGGAACAGGCAAGTGTTCCAAATAGAGAATCCGAGAGATTTCAAGGAATTGGAGGCCGCATTTTTTGATAAATGTATTTCAGACCAATGGGCAGAATAGAGGTGATTTATATGGGAAGTTTATAATCTTATCTTTCGATGAAAACGAGGAAGCTATCTTCTCAAACACTGTAATGACTCTTTCCGCTGTCTCAGATTTCTTCTCATTAGCAGCCTCGGATGACACACCGCTTTTGCATGGGACTTTACAAATTGTCCCGCAACAGCGTTTAGTATATCAAAAAGGCGTGAGGGTAGAATTGACGCCGATGGAGTTTGATATTCTGCTCCTGTTGGCCCGCCGACCGGGACAGGTGTTCTCCGCCCGTCAGATCTATGAGGCCGTTGCCGCGGACTCCTTTGACGCCAGCTGGACAGGGATCTCCAGCATGGTCTACAAGCTCCGCCGCAAACTGGGGGCTGACATCATCGAAACCGTCCGAGGCCACGGCTACCGGATGAGAATAACAAAATAGAGGGATACGGCACTGAAACTATAGCTTTGGTGCCGTATCCCTATTTCTTGCTCATGGACTGCTTGCTATCTTTCCATCAGGGGTGCTGACGCCGGCACAGAGGCCTTCTACCACTTCGTACCAACCTCGGATAGCGATGCTCACTAAATATGAGAAAACAACGAAAATCTTGCAATGTATCAAGAATTTTTACTTTTAAATGATGCCTTGAATGTCTGGGTTATTCGTTGACGGCTGTTCCCCATGTGTTATATAATAAATGCAATAGCTGAATAAATTCAACCGATTTGCTACGGTAAATCTGTGTGCAAAAGCAGTATCTGAACAATGTGATTTTTACAGGGCTCTGAGTTTGGCATATTAAGAAACTTTGAAATGGTGGTAAAAAGTGGTTCTACAAAATCAATCTGATAGTGGTTCAAATGTAATAAAGTCCGGGTAAAAACTATACCATAGAAAAAATATATAAGATTTATGATAGTAGAAATTTAAGATGTACTGCTATAATATAAAAAAGATATCATTTTTCGAGGGGGATATTGTGTATGAAAAACTTTTTGAAGATTTTCGTTTTCCTTGAGATATTGTTATTCGTATATATTTTCAATAGCTCAATTTACAATATATACGAGAAAAATAATATTGCCGCTGATAATTTAAGTGGTTATATGATTGAAGAAACATCGCCGGAGATCCTCAATCAATTTTATACTGCATTCATTGAGGATTATCCGAACAATAAGTTAGAAATCATCAACAACACACTAACTACGACGGATAAATCTACTTATGATTTATATTGCTATCCCCTGGATGAATTTTCACAAAAACAACCTGTGTCCAGTACAATCGAATTTGAATATTACGAATTAACAATAGAAGATTTTTTAGACAGCGTAGGCATATTCTATACGGATCTATCTGTTGAGGAAATAGATCAACTCGCAACACAGCTATCTACACAAATAATTGAATATGAAGATACGTCTATTCCGTATAGCATGATATTAGAGTTGAACCTTTTTAATTTTATTATCTTGTTCATTGTCATTCTAATAATATACGGCATCTATACTTCTTATAGCCTGAAAAAGATAGGTATAAAAAAGAGTATGGGTTTCTCCACTTTGCGCATATTGAAAGAACAAATCCTCAGTATAGCAAAATACTACTCTATTGTATGTTTAGCTCTGTTGGCTTTACTGAACCTGTATTACGCATTTACAAACCGCTTTGATTTTTCCTATTTGATTATGAGCATATTCTTCTTCGGAATTGTCTTAGTTGTAAATGTGCTTTGTTTGCTTCTTACAAGCGTTTTAATAAAATTTGTTCGTTTGGAAGCAATGATAAAAAATAAAACATTAAACAAAAGCACCAATGTGATCGTACAAGTTATAAAGGTTGCGTTTTCTGTTGTAATTGCTATTACTATCATTTCTTTGCTTGAGCAAAGTGGAGAATTTACGAAAAGTCAACAGGCGGTTTTAGACTATAAATACCTTGATGGCTATTATACATCTAATGGCTTTAATTCAGCAGAATATAATTATGCCATATCAAACCCGGATGTATCGGAGCGTTATTCAAACTCAATTTTAGAGCTATATAGGAACCATCATTCATTGTTATGCGATTATACAGGTAGTGATGAAGCTCAAGGCCCAATGGGAGCTTCGCGCCCATATTATGTCCAACAAACTATTATTGCAAATCTTAATTATATAAAGGAATTTTCCAATATTCAAGTAAACGGAACTCCTTTGGATGAAAGTGTTTTTAGTACACCAACGGTCTTAATTCCTAATATGTATAAGGATGACGAAAGCGTTATAAAAGAACATCTTGCCGGAGAATATGATTTGCTGCTGAACTATAACCAAAATTACGGGATACAAGAAGAAACACGCGCAAATGAATTTAATATTGTTTATATTGATGATAGTTCCACTATAAAGGTTAATACAGAGAAAGGTTTTTCGGATATAACTGGTGGTATTATCATTGTTGATACAGGAGATTTTGGAGGGCTTTATTATTTAGATGCTTTAAATAATAGAAGTTTGTTCTTTTCAGTAGAGTCAAGAGAAGAATTTTCTGCCCTGTTAACGAAATATGATCTGGCACAGTTAGTCGTGGCAGGAACATTGCTGACTCCTTACTTAACACAATTAGAAAGCGTGACGTTTGTCCTTAAAACCCTTACGATGTTCGCTATCGTATTTGTGGTCTCACTGGTGTTTATTCTATACATCTCAAATTATGTAGATGTTTTTGTTAACCGGAAACGATACGCTTTAAAAGAGATTATGGGCTTTTCTCATTTTAAAATACTAAAGAGCCGTTATATTGTTTGGGCAATGGAAATAATCGCATCAGTAATCTTGACTGCTATCAATTATTACTTTGCTTGCTTTTTTGCAATCGTGCTACTGGACTACCTGTTTTGCGAATTGATATACCGGACTTATATCCAAAAGGCTTTATATGAAATCGAAAAGGGGGCATAAGTATGTCATTGATCGTATTGAAAAACATTAAAAAGGAATATGGAAAAAACCAAATATTATTCAATGATTTATCTTTAAAGATAGAGCAAGGAGAATTTGTTGGCCTCATTGGAAAAAGCGGCGCAGGCAAAACAACACTTCTAAATATAATCGGACTGATTACCGATATATCGGCGGGAACAATAACGATTGGCAATTACAAAAATTTGTCTATGAAAAGCAAAAATGCTATGCTCCTTAGACGGCATACAATAGGTTATCTTTTTCAAAATTATGGGCTGGTTGAAGATGAAAGTGTATTATGGAATTTGAAACTGGCCCTTGAATATAAAAAAATAGGCAAAGGGGAGAAATTAAGAAAGATCAACAAGTATTTAAAGCAGTTTGGCTTGGATGATATGCTGAACAAAAAAATATATCAGTTGAGTGGAGGAGAGCAACAGAGGATTGCCATTATCAAATTGATTTTACAAGGAAGCAAAATTATATTAGCGGATGAACCTACATCGGGCCTTGATAAGAATAATGAAGCAATAGTTATGTCGCTGTTACAAAAATTAAATGAAAGAGGGGTCACTATAATCATGGTGACTCACAACATGAACTTATGCGACTATTTTTCCAGAGTAATAGATGTAGAAAAATATAGGTAAAGTTGAAATCAAGTCAAAATTGTTATTGGGCAAACCATGCCAAGCAAAATCGAAACTATTCGCTGGATGAGAATAGAAAAATAGAGGGATACGGCACTGAAGCTATGGCTTTGGTGCCGTATCCCTTTTCTTTACTCATGGGGTGTTTACTCCCTGCTTTCCATATCTTCATCACAGGAGGCTGCGTCCTCCAGCGCCTCGTATCCAAGAAAACTATTGGTGGAGAGAGCGGCGTCCAGATAGTCGTTTCCGACGGCAGGCCGGCTCCCTTTTTGAAAATAAAAGCGGTAGCGGGCGCCGATCTGGAACTTGGCGGTTTTGCTCAACAGCAAAGTGCGCTCCGACCCCTGTTCATCAATCAGCTGGATCTTGCGGTAACGACGCAGCATAGGGGTGCTGACACCGGCGCAGACCCCTTCCACCACTTCGTACTGGCCCCGGGCGGCGGTGCGCCATAGGCTGCTGCCCAGCACCAGAGAAGCGGCAAAAATAAGTCCACCCAGCACCAGAAGGATGCGGTCTGCGGTGACAGTGAAGATCACAAGGCTGACTGCTATGCTGGCGATCCCGGCCAGGAATGTCAGCAGGATTTTGCGCCGCAGGACAAAGGGAAATTGGCTCCATTGGTTTTTCATGTGCTGATCCTTTCAAAAATGATTTGCTGGCGCAGATACAGGTTGGCAACGGCCAGCGTTACCGCCTGGCTGCTCCGGCTGTTCTTCATCAGGCTGGCGATATTCTGGCAGGTGGTTTCGCTGTCGCCGTACACCTTCTCCATCAGGACCCGCTCGCTGGGGAGGGAGAAGATATCCTGCTCCACACATTTGATGATCTCCGCAGTGGAAAGCAGGGCCTGCCGGGAAAGCCGCATGACGCGGGATTCATAGTCGGTTCGGCGGTCTTTGCGAAACAGCTTCAGCGCCTGCCCGACTGAAACGCGACGGCTGAATACCAGCTTCATAAACGATACGCCGCGCACCAGGGCAGAGCCGCTGGTGGGGATGATGCCCAGGGAACTCAACAGATCATACAGCGCATCATATTCGGTCTCCCCGCAGCCGGAAACCAGCAGGCCGCGGGTAAGCAGGCGGTTCACGCAGTCATCCCAGGGCCGGCTGACAGCACCGCCCATAGATGAAGCTAGCTTATCGCACTGAAAAGAAATATCCTCCCACTTGGAGATCCGCCAATTCAGGGCAGTCCAAACGACCAGCTCCTGCATATCCACCATGTAGGGCTGACCGCCAAGGCGGATGACCGGGCAGGACCGGCCGCAGCCATTTGTTTCCCGCTCCAGACGGCCGATTGCAGTATATAAGTTTTTCTGTTCCATCGATCAATGCCTCCTTATATATATCCTTTACTGCGGGAAGGCCGTGGTTTTCAACAAAATCAAAGCAGGCTTGCCAGAAAGCGGGGGTCACTGCGCAACTTGGCGACCGAGCGCGAGATCCATGCACCCACATGGGAGGGCGGAACCTGGTAGAGTTCCGCAATATCCGTGACCCGCATCCCCTGGAGCTTGAGCGCCAGAGCCTCAATCCCAAGCCGGGCCACACCGTCATAGTCCTGCTTGCTGGTCTCCAGAAGCGACAGCGTTTCCATCAGGGACACTTGGGCGTCAAAAGCGTCGGACTGCGGCTCCAGGGCCTCGCCGTCAGCGGCCAGTTCCCCATGCTCCCCAATAATGAGCCGGCTGAACATCTTGCCCCTGTTGCAGATCGTCCGGCAATAGGACAGAAGCCCGTTTTTTACGACTGTTTTGGCGTAGGTGGCAAACTGTGCCCGCCCATCGTCCTTATAGGTGGCCGCGGCTTTGCAGAGCCAGACGCACCCCTCCTGGAACAGATCGCTGTACTCCAGGCCGCAGATAGTCGGATTCACATGGATATAATCGCAGATCACCCAATGCACCACCGGCAGGTTTTGAGCAACGAGTTCCTGCTGCTGTTTCGTCAGGCTGGTCATTTGCTCACCTCCCGTCAGGCTGCCGCCTGTCCGGCGGCGGGAGGAGCTGAGGCCTGCCTACAGAGGCGGACGACCTCATCGCACATCCATTCGGAAAACTGGCCGATATGGGCCTGCCGTTCATCCAGCCCCAGCTTTGCCTGGAGCCAGATGTAGACCTCCCATTTTTCCATGTGCCGGCTCTGCTGCAGCTGCTCCAATGCCCGGTGCGCCAAAATGCGCTTGTGCCGGAGATCTCCATTTGCCAAAGTGCCCATAGGCCGGTGCGTCCTGTCATGGGCGCTCACATAGGCATCGCAGGCGGGCCAGCGGTCGCAGAGATAGAGAAATTTCCCCTGGGAGCGGCGGTTCAAGCCGTAAACCACGCTGGCCGGGCGGAGAGAGGCATTGGCATGGCAATAAGGACATTTGATCTGTTTTTGCTTCATCATAAAATCATCACCTCCAAAGACGCGCCAAAGACGGCGCGATGACGTCTTTCTGTGTAAAAATCAGCTGTTCTGGCTGCAGCTGGAGTCCAGACAAAGCTGCCTGAGCGTACAAGCGGCAGGGTCCGGCGCATGCCATTCGATGTACTTGGAAAAAGCGGCGTCAAAGGAGCGGCGCGACAGGACGGCACTGCACTCGGTAGGTTCTACCTCCTCGCCGGTTAGCTCATGTACGGTTTCCGCAGGCAGAAGCATGACCTGCCCGCACTCATCCACTGTCAGCAGGAATCCGGAACAGGGCTTCTCCCGGCCATACATACAGGCATCGCAGCCACAGCTGACAAAGATGGCATTGCGCCAGTTCCCACGAACGGCCCGCAGAAAGGAATAAAATTTGCAGGATGTTTTCATCCTCTACCTCCAATAGTCGTTTTTTGAGAAAATAAAAAAGCGGGGACCAGCTGTGGATGTCCACAGGCTGATCCCCGCTGACGGCATTTAAGCGAACAAGCCCTTAGTTGGCCGCGCCAAACAGGCCCTCGATCTCCTGCGTGATCCGGGGGATGACCGTATCGTTGAAGATGAGGGTCAGGGCCGCCAGCAGCAGGGCGCCCAGCACAACGGCGATGATGATTTTGACCGCATCAGAGATGTAGAAATCGCCGCGCTGGTTGGAGAGCGCCATACGGGCCCGAAGCGCGAGGCCGTTCGCTTTGCTGCGGATGCAGCTGGTAAACTTCTTCATGGAAATACCTCCTGTAAATGTGATATTGGATTTGGGTATGGTTATGGCCGGTCAGGACCGGCGGATAGGCTTGAGCAGGCTGTTTTTGTTGGAGCGGGGCCTGTCCGGATACGCTTTCGGCTTCTGGCGCAAAAGCAACCGGAACCGGCGCCGCCGCCCATCTTCGCCGTCAGGCGGAATATACTTTTTCTTCGACATGGATTTCTCCTGTTCAGACGGTAGGTTCAAGGCCGGCCTGGGAGCAGGCCGGCCCTGGAGGAATGGATGAAAGGCAGCCGGTATAACGGCTGCTATGGGAACCCACTGCGGTACAAAGCATCACCTCCATCGTAGATTCGCTCCCGGGTGGGAGCGGGTATATGGAAAGCCCACACCAGAGGCGTGGGCGGATACCTGTCAGCCGAAGAAAGCGCCCAGGGAACTCATGACCTCGGTGCAGAGGACCACCAGATAGATGATCATAATGCAAATGAGCATCATCATGGAGTAACGCTGGATCTTCTTGGGGCGCTTGGCCGCTTCCTTTTTCAGATTGTTCTGCTCGATCTGCCTCATGTCAAAGCAGATCATCTTGAAATACATCCGCTGGTCGTCGCCGCGAAGCACGCCGATCAGGCCGCGGATTACATCGGACAGCATGGGGCTGCCAATGCGGGTTTCAAAACGGATCAGGGCATTCTCATAGTTGCCGGTTTTCATGTCGGCAATGGTCTGGTCCAGCTCTGCGCCGAAGTCCTTGCCCGCTACCCGGCGGTAAGAGGTAAGGATCTTCAGCACATCCCGGTCGTTCTCCAGGTTCTGCCCAATGGTCAGGGCGAACCGGGGGATCTCGCTTTCAATGAGCTTGCGGCGCTTCTTAACGAAATCGAAGACGCTGTAATAGGTCGAGAACCACAGCGCCACCGCAAGCCCGATCAGTACGGGAACCATCAGCGGCACCAGAAACACCATCAGGATAGAACAAAGGCCGACGGCGCCCGCCGTGACCCAGGCCCGGGCCGTGTAGATCTCCGGCGTCAGTTCCAGGCCGGCAATATCCAGCGCCCGCTGCAGCTTGTTCCGCTTGAGCTTATCCAGCTTCAGGTACGGGGCGATCAGTCCGGCGATTTTGGTGATGTAGACATCCAGCAGTTTCTCGGCCTTTACGCCCTGCTGCTTGCGGGCCAGCATCATCATGCGGGAGGTCTTCTTTGTGGGAATATCCACAAAGGCGCAGGTCAGATTGTAGGTGGCAAAACTAAAGAAGATGATTGCCACAAGTGCCAAAAGGGTCATGCGCCGTCACCTCCGTATTCAATGGGCTTGCTCAGCTTCATGATCTGCGTCAGGGCAAAGAGAATAATGGCCGCGCAGATCGCCAGGGCAATTTTGCCGGGTGTGGTGAAGATGAGCGTATGGAACCAGTCTTCGTTGAGGAAGTAAAGCAGCGGCACATTGGCGACCACCAGGAACATCATCGTGATGGCCTCACGGCGCGGGCCCTGCATCATGGCCTCCAGCTCAGACTGCACCACGCGCACATCGCTGAACTTCTGGGCGATGGTGGGCAGCGTGTTTTTCATGGAGCGGTCAGACTGGCACTGAATGAGGATGTTGCACCACTCATGAAATACCCGGTTGGGGACCTTCATCTTCAGCGAGTTGATGGCGCTGGTCAGGTTGGCGTTGATCAGTTCCGCCTCGTACACAAATGCCTCGAAGTTGGCCTTCACCGGCTCATTGATGTAGGGCAGGTTTTCCTTGACCGCCCGGATCAGGTCCTCCGTGCGAAGGTAGGAGGTGGTGATGATGGAGATAGCGGTCTCCAGCTCCTCATTCAGATGCTTCTTGTAGCTGGCAGCTGTGCTGCGCAGATACCAGATGGGTGCCAGCGAAAAGCCAATGCCCAGGATCGGCACCATATACACATTGTTGATAAGCAGCGCCAGTACAGCGCCCACCGCAAACAGGATCAGCGACAGCCGCTTGACCGCCTCATAGCGGTCGGAGCGGCCGGTGCCTTTCAAAATCTGCTTCAGCTCATAGTCCTGGTTGAAGAAGCCCTTGGCGGGCGTACCCATCAGGACATTGAGTTCGTCAGACAGAGTAGCTGCCTTGCGCTGGGAGCGGAACAGGGCGTCGATGAAATCCCCCGGCCGCACGCCGAACAGGGCCAGGAGGCCCGCGCTGATCAGCGCAAAGCAAATGATGTAGATCCACTGCAACCTTTAATCCACCTCCTTCGGGGCGTCCATGAACTCCGCCAGCTCCTTATTGGAGATGCCGTTGTCAAGGAGCCGTTTTTTCAAAGTATCCGAGATCAGGCCCACCTTCCGGTGATGGCCCACTACATGGATCTCTCCCTTTTCATCGGTCACATTGTCCTCCACCTCAAACTTGTAGAGCGTGTGGGAAATGAGCTGTCCGTCCCGGTAGTCCTCGCCCTCCAGAATCTCCATGATCTTACGGGAACGGTCTTCCAGCTGCTTGGTAAATACCACGATGGGATAGGCCTCCACCATGATCTCCATGAGCACGGCGTCGTCCATGCTGTATTTGCGCTTGGCGAGGGTCATCATCCTGCGGTAAGTGCTGTTGCAGGAATTGGAGTGGATGGTGGTGCAGACGGTATGGCCGGTGCGGGAGCTCTCGGCGGCCGACAGGCTCTCTGCGGCGGACCGCATCTCGCCGACGCCGATGACATTGGGATGTTTGCGCAGCACCCGCTCCAAAAGAAAGTCCTGGTTGATGTTCAGTGCCGGATTTTCGCTGGGCCGGG
Source organism: Pseudoflavonifractor capillosus (assembly GCF_016902575.1). GTDB lineage: Bacteria > Bacillota > Clostridia > Oscillospirales > Oscillospiraceae > Enterenecus > Enterenecus capillosus_A. The sequence continues at coordinate 119,562 of NZ_JACSNZ010000001.1, forward strand.
TCAGCAGGTGAATGACGGAGTTTAAGATATTCCCGTTTTCATCCCGCTTGACCAGATCAAACTCACGGCTGCCTTCCTCTATGGTGATAAGGCGCTGGTTGTTGGGTACATTGGAGAGCAGCCAGGCCATGATGGTGGTCTTGCCGGAGCCGGTGGAGCCCGCAATGCACACGCTGACGCCATACCGGATGCAGGCCATCAGGAAGTGAAGCATCTCTGCGGTGGCGCTGCCGGAATCCAGCAGCTTCTGCTCGGAGACTGTCTGCTGGTTGACGATACGGATGGAGGCGTTGATCCCCACATCCGGGTCTACAATGGGCGTCTTGTCCACAGAGATACGGATGTTTTTGTCCAGAAAGCCCACCACACTGGGCATGGTGTCGTCAATGACCATGCCGCAGGCATTGAGCATACGGCGCACCACATCAATGGCGTGCTGCGGGGAGGAAAACTTATCCGGGATCTTGATGCTGCGCCCGCCGGCCTCGATCACTTCGATGTCGTTGTAGGCGTTGATGTTGACTTCCTCAATGCCGGGCTTGTAGATCCACTTCTTGAGGAAGGAGTACCCGGCCATATCCTCATAGAGCTTTTCACACAGTTCTTCGGTAGTCAGCCCTTCGATGGCGTATTTCCGCTTGACGATGTACTGTACCATCAGCTCTTTGAGCAGTGTGGTGGCCCGCTCGGCGTTGCCCTCGCCGGCCTCAGCAATGGTGGAGGCGTGATTTTCAGCAAAATACCGCTGCACATCCTCCAGCACCTGGTCATAGGTCAGGTCCTGGTTGGCCGCCGGCGCGAAGAATATGTCGTTGAGATTATTCATCGGCGTCATCCTCCTCGAACTCGTCCACGTCGTCCGCATCCTCTGCCGCCTGCTCGGCCAGTTCCATCTGCTCCAAAGCGTCCAGCACCTTGCTAAGTGAGGCGGTGTACTTGGGATTGCAGTATTTGATGGCCTGGAACATCCCGCCCTCAGTGGCGCAGCGGTCGATCTCCTTACCATAGGGCAGAAGGCCGTCAAAGCCGCCGATGATATAGCCCATTTCATCCAGGGCGTGGAAGGGGCGGGCCATGCCGGCGAAGGTCATGTGCTGGTCATAGTGGAAACGGCCATCCACCAGCAGGGGCTGATGGGCTTTCAGGTAGTTGACGCCTTTCAGGTCGGGGGTGAGCAGGCGGATGACCAGATCGCCGGACTCAATCGCCGCCGGGGTAAACACATTGGTCATGTTGGAACTGCAGTCCAGGATGACGAAATCCACCAGCTTTGCGGCAGCGTTGACCAGCTGGAGTACCATAGCATACTTGACTTCCGGATAGCTCAGCGGATTCTCACCGGCGGAATAGCCCATCAGGCCGATGAAAGGATAGCTTTTGAGCACCGTGACATGGCTTGCCACCAGCGTGGTGTCGATCTCTACGCTGCTCAGGACCTGCCCCACCGAGGCGTTGGTCTGAATGATCTGCTCCGGCAGCCAGACCGGGAGCATGGGGACGCTGATCTCCGCATTGATGATGATGGCTTTCCGCTTGTCGCGGGTCAGGGCTTTTGCCAGGATGCAGGAAAACATACTTTTCCCGCTCCCCGGGCTGCCCCAGACAGTAATGACTTTTCCCATAGGAAACTCCTTTCCCAAGGGTGGAATGCCCTTGACTTTTTGCAAAACAAATGTATAATATAAGATAGATTATCATAAAATGAATTATGATAAAGGAGGCGTTAACATGAAGTTTATCGGCAGACAACGGGAACTGGAGTCTCTTGAAAGGGAATACCAAAAAGACAGCAGCTTTGTTGTGATTTACGGCAGGCGGCGTGTAGGAAAAACAACGCTGATTAAAGAATTTATCAAGGGTAAGCTGGCATTCTACTTTCTCGCAACGGAGGAAGTGGAATCACAAAGCATAAAACGGCTGTCTGGTGTTGTGTCCCGGGTAACACAGAATCCGTTGCTGCAGCGTGCAGCCTTTTCCGACTGGCTAGATTTGTTCCATATCATTGCGGAATTCCGGCCGGAGGAAAAGAAAGTCTTGATTATTGATGAATTTCCTTATCTGGTTAAATCCAATCCGGCGTTCCCGTCTATTCTGCAAAACGCATGGGACGAGATCCTCAAGGACAGCAATGTGATGCTGATTCTTTGCGGCTCCTTGATTGGAATGATGCAAAAACACGCGCTGTCTTATGACAGCCCCCTGTATGGCCGCCGGACTGCACAGATCCGGTTGGCGCCTTTGTCGTTCCCGGATGTGTATGCCGCTCAGCATCTTTCTTTTGAGCGTGCGGTGGAGCAATATGCGATTACCGGCGGCGTACCCAAATATCTGGAGTTTTTCAACGATCAGGAAGGACTGCTGGAACAGGTGGAGTCTGCGGTTCTCTCGAAGAACGGTTTTCTGTATGAAGAACCAAACTTTCTGCTGAAAGATGAAGTGGTATCCGCTGTCAACTATTTTTCCATTATCCGCGTGATGGCGGATGGAAACCACAAGCTGGGGAAAATTGCGGGAGCTCTGGGGACAGAAACTTCCGCGCTGACGCCATATCTTTCCACGCTCAGCGACCTTGGCTTTGTCGTGAAGGAAACGCCGGTTACGGAGAAAAATCCGGAGAAGTCCCGTAAAGGCCTTTATTTCATCTCTGATAACTTTGTGCGTTTCTGGTTCCGGTATGTCTATCCATATAAAGGGGAACTGGAACTGGACAATACGCAGATTGTTCTGGATGAAATCCGAAAAGACTTCGTACAGAAGTTTGTGGCCTTCGCCTATGAAGATATCTGCAGATCCATTTTTGCAGACCTTTGCAGGGAAGGTGCCATTGACTTTGTTCCCTCGCGGATCGGAGCTTACTGGCTGAATGATTTGGACAGCGATACGGAAATTGATGTGATGGCGGTGGACCATCAAAACAAGCGATTCTTTGCCGGCGAGTGCAAATACCACAATAAGCCGGTGGATGCGCCTGTCTTTTTTGCTCTCCGCGATAAGGTGCAGGCTTCTGGCGAAATCCAAAAGGTATGGAAAGGCTATCAGCCTATTTTTGGGATATTTTCTAAAAGCGGTTTTACCCAGCGTCTTGTTGACTTGGGCAAAGAAAATCCACAGCTTTTCCTGATTAACGAGGATCATCTTTCTACCCAGCAGTGAGGAATCGGGCGGTGAATCTGTTCACCGCCCATTTTTATTCGCCGTCTTCCGGGATGCTGTCCGCAGGAGTTGTTTCCACACCGCCTTCCGTATTTTCGGTGCCCGCTTCGCCTGTGGACTCGCTATCTGCGGCGCCTTCAGCAGTTTCTCCGCCATCCTGGCTTTCAGCATTTTCTTCAACCAGTGTTTCGGGGAAGTAGATCTCCTGAAGCGTCTTGTCCTGCTCAGCCAGCAGTTCCTCGGCCAGCTGGTCGTTGTTGCGGGAGATCAGCGCCACATGGGCCACGCCGTCATTTTCCATCTCGGTAATGATACGGGCCTGCTCCGGGCTTGCCAGCACAGTGATGGTGGCAGACTGCTGCGGCTCTTCGTCCTCGGTAGGCTCCTTGGTGTTGTCCACATTGATACCGTCAGAGTCGGTGACCGACAGCACCTTGACAAAGCGCAGCTCCGGCACCTCTTCCGCCGTCTCCAGGAAGTGATAAATGCGGATGATGTCGCCCGGCTGCAGCTTATCCGACAGGCCGGAGGCCAGCGTTTTTACAGTCAGCGAGATGGCGACCTTGCCGGAGGGGATATCGTTGAGCGCCACATCCGAGGAAACAGGTACGGTGCTGACCTTGCTGGTGAGGATATAGTCGCCTGCGGCCAGGTCGGCTGTTACATACAGGCCCTCCACATCCTCCATGCTGTGGGCCACATTGGACGGGAGATTGTACCCGCCCACTTCTACGACTTCGGCATTGTCGCTGGTGATCTTTTCGCCCTTCAGCACCGGCTGAGTGATGCGGACGATTTCTGTCTTGCCGTTGGTCTGCCGGGCAATGGTGGGCAGTGCCACAAATGCGATGACCGCCGCCAGAACCAGGGACAGAATGCCGAAGATAAATCGGTTGTTGAGTTTCATAAGCATCTCTCCTGTCATAAAAATAGTTCAGCCAGCGTCGCCACAGAGCAGCCGCAGGCCAGAAAAGGTAAAAACGGGATCGCGGTGGGCTGTTTGTCCCGCAAGAGCCGCCGGAACAGCAGCACCACCGGCATGGCAAAGCCGGCGGCTACCAGGAATACCAGCGCCATGCCGGAGGGGCCATAGACCAGGCCCAACACCCCGCAGAATTTGATGTCCCCGCCGCCCATGCCGCTGCCGCCGGTCGCCATAGCAGCGGCCAGTGGGATGCAGAAGCCCAGCAGCGCACCCACCAGCGCCTCGGCCACAACTGGCCAGATGAAAATGGGCGTCCGGCCATACTCCAGAATGAAGTAGACCTGGATCAGCGGGGCCAGCGCGGCCAGGGGGATAAAAAAGACGAGCGCCCGGTCGGGCACCCGCCTGTATAGGATGTCGTAGACGGCAAAGCCCGTCACCACCAGAAAAACAGTGAGCAGGTAGGCCATCCACACATTACTCTCGATTGGTGTACCAGTCATCATAGAGGCTCCCATCAATGGAAACATAGTCGTTCAGGTTGATACTCAGCATCCCGTCCGGCGTCCAGGTGTCCCAGACCTGGGTGAAGACGGTGAAGTTTGTCGCATCCGGGAACCAGATGGGGGTAAAATGCACTTCCCGGCTGTAAGTCGAGAACTCATTGGGCTGGAAGGTGAATTTGGCGCTCCGGCCGCTGGACACCCGCTGCAGGAGGCGTAAGTATGTTTCGTACTGGAATTCGGGGAACACGGAAAAGGCCGTCTGCGGGTGGGTGATGTGGCTGGTGGGCGCGTCGGTGGAGAGCGTGGCTGTCACATCCTGTTTGACGCCGTACCCGCTCTTCATGGACTTTCCGGAGGCCGTCGGCACAATATCGTCCGGCATCAGGGACATAACGCCGCTGATGGAGGCGGAATAGCCGGTGTACTCATATTCCCAGTAGCCTTCATCGACCCAGTGCCCGCCGTCTTCCCCATGGTCGCACCAGACCCATACCGGCACCCAATAGCAGCTCCAGACGCCCCAGTTGGCGGTGAGCTTCTGCGTTTCGTTGGGCAGGGACGGTACCGTATAACCGGGGTTGGTATCAGTCGCCACCGGGTCAGGCGGAATATGCTCATTCAGGTCCACGATCTCCGCCACAAAGGTATCCTGGGCGGTATAGGCCCCGCTGACGGATATGGTAATGGTGACTGTCTGCGGTGTGGAAGGGGTGTGCCACTTGACCCAGACCACCTGGCTGTCACCTGCGGGAATCACCACATCGTTGACTCGGTAGGTGGTGCCAAGGATGTGGAAGGTCACCGAAGCGGGATTATCCGGCGTCAGGTCGGTATCTGTCCGCAAGGTGACAGAGGTAATGACATCGGTATCTACCCGGTACTCCACATCGGGGGCCTCAATATCCCCCTCGGGCGGGGCTTCATCAAACCAGACGATGCCGACGCCCAGTGTATTGATGATGTCGGAATTGTTCTGCGTCCCGGTGGTGTTGCCGGTCCAGGCGGAAATACCAAGGTCGCTGAACTCCAGAAACATGGAAAGCGGCAGGTTCTTATGGGTCAGCGAGGTCATGGTTCGGCGCAGGTTGCCGCCGGACATCTGATCGTAAAGGCCGGCCTCGGTGGCCGTCATGCAGTAATATTGGCCGTTGTGGGTAAAGTAGGCGATGGGCTCGATCAGCAGCTTATATTCTCCAGCGATCATCCGCTCATAGTCCACACCCGCAGCCTGGGCGACCATCATGCAGGCATATTCCGAGCAGAAGTACCGCTTGATGGCGTCAATGTTGCTCTGGCCCTTGCTGCTGACGATGGTGGGCATGGACTGTGCGGGCTTGATGCAGGAATAGGCCACCCCGGACTGGAGGGAGAGGCCGGAGCCGCTCAGGTACTGCAGCTTGTTGACCTTGCCGAAATGGAGGATACTGCTTTTCTGTGTCCGGTTGGAAAAGTCCAGCGGTGAGGACACGGCAGCGCCGCTTTCCGCATCCACAACCGTGATGCGCACGCCATCGTTGCCGGGATTCCAGAAGTTTGAGGATGTGCCTTGCCCCATCCCGCCGCCGCCACCGTCAATGTTCCCGTTGCCTCCTGATGCAAATGCCGTGGAAGGGACGAGACAGAACACCAGGGCGAGGCTGCATAAGAGGGCGAGAAGTCGTTTCAAATACATCACGCTCCGTTCTTCTTGAAAATAAGAAGGCCGCCACAATCCTGTGACGGCCCTTCAGGTCCATATTCAGTTGTAGGTGGTCAGCCGCCCATGTTGCCGACCTGCTTGTTCAGATCGCCGTCGCTGTCGCCGGTGGACTGCTGCACATCGCCGGGGACTACCCAGCCAAATACCGGATCATAGACAGCGCCGCTGCCATTGCTGGAGCCGGGGGCCGGCTCATTGCTGGAAGTGGATTCCTCTGCGGGAGGAGCAGTGACTTCCGGTACTGCCGGGTCGGGATTGACCTCATGCTCTTCGCCGGGGTCTTCGATCTCCGTCTTGCCTTCCGGCACAGGGGGAGGCGTTTCTTCCGGCTTCTCCGTATCGGTAAAGTCGATTTCAACCTCGCCCTCAGATTCTGAGGTCACCTTGGGATATTCCTCTTCGGCGCTGGAAGACTGACCGGGCGCATAGGCATCTGCGCCCCCGCCTCCGTCGCCAGACTGCACACCGCCATCCGACCAGTCGCTGCTGGTACTGCTGGGAGGAGATTCATCCGGACGGAATTCATCCGTGCGGTCCCGGCTCACGAACCAGCAGACGCCCAGGATGGCGACGCAGAGGACAGCCAGGGCCGAAACAATAAAGCCTTTGGATTGGAAAAACTTCTTCATGTGTGTCCACACTCCTTTTTGCTGTTATATAAAGCCTATACTGCGGAGCTGACTGGAATTTCAACAGCGCCGCTAAAATTTGGTGTTGTGGTAGCCGGTCAGCTCCACCCGCTGTGTGATGGTGGGGTAGCTATGGCCGAACATTCGGATGTAAAAATCTACATCACAATAGAAAACATATTCCACCCGGTCGCCCACCACATTGAACTCCAGGCTGATGTCGGATACCTCATAGTCCTCGGTGGAAAGCGGGATCTTCTCCGCCAGGCCGCCGGCGACAGTGGCCTCCAGCATTTCCGTATAGTCATTGCTGGAATAGAGGGTGCGCAGGTACTCCTCGAAGTTGGTTTCCCGCTGGGAGCGGTAGGTGTCCGCATAGATGGTGGCGCTCAGGTTGTTCAGCTCCATTTTGGCGCCGTTGCGGATGTTGATGCAGGTGATCCGCACCGAGGCGTACAGGAGCAGGAAAGAGATGAGCATGACGACCCCGACTACAAAAAAGCAAGCAAAGAAAGTGATCTCGCCCCGCTCGTTGCAAAGCGGCCGGCGCAGCCGTGAAAGAAAACGCTTCATAGGCCACCTCACTTCCAGTAGTGCTCGCTGACGCCGGAGCCGCGTGCCACCACCGTGATGTTGACCAGATCCAGGTTCCAGAAGCCGCCCAGCTTGGCCTCGCCCTCAATGGTGATGTAGAAGGGCGTCCCCAGCTGGATGGCCCGGGACATCCCGGACGGCGTAGGCGTCTTGTATGTGGCGTCGATGGAGTATGTGATATTCTCCGCGCCCTCGATCTCCGAGCACAGGAAGTCAAAGAGCGAGTCGGTCTCGCTGTTGATGCCGCCGGACAGCTGGATCTGCTTGACCATCTGATCTGCCGCATGGTCTAACTCCTGTTTTGTGGAGATGATGCCGAACAGGTCGATGATAAAGGCCAGCAGGATGACGGCGATAAAGATGAACACCACCGTAGAGAAATAGTTGGCCTCGCCCCGTTCGCTCTTCAATGTCCTGCGGACTTTTTGCAGGAAAGTATGAATGTGAACCACCACCTTTACTTACAAATGAAAACAGCCGTCCCGACCGGAACGGCTGCATTACAAAGTTTTGACTGTACCAAGTATAGCAGATTTGGATTTACGGCGAAAGGGCAGGACTGCGCCAATGTATGGGCAATCCTGTGCCAATTCAATGTGTTGTTAAAAGCAGGAATGACAATCACACATCATCTTATTTAAAAATAATGTGTGATTGTCGAAGCAACGGAGACGAGTTCTATACGGTCTGCATGATGCTCACGAGAAATCCTACGCACAATTACAGCAGTGATTCAACCAGTTGATAGATGTCGGTGAATGGATTAACGGCGATCCCAAACGGTTTATTGCAGTCATTTTGAATATGGTATTGTTCTACACGCTTGGCGTTCTGGATCGCATCAGTTGTATGTTCAGATAACTGCGCATACACATCGCCGGCTTTTTCATAATCCGGGAGGTAGGCGGTCAAGGCTGTCTTCACTGCAGGGTAATCTTTGAAAAATTTTGTTGTGTACTGGAAATGCAGCAGATACCAAAACTCAAAGCAAGGATTCGAGATCGCAATGTGAATTCCCTTTGCATCTGCCAGTTTCCTTGCTCTGGAGAGTAAGTTGTCTTTGGCGGCGATAGGATCAGGATTATTATAGTTTACATCACCGTCAGCAACGACCCACACCGCATCCCCATTTGATGCAGAAATCTGATTTTTACTTTGATATTCCACGGCTTTCCGAATCAGGCCAAGGTAATCGGTTTCACCTCCTTTGGTGCGGCTGCCGACTACACGAATGTCAATATTGGTCTGGCGGCTGCGATAATGTTCAAAATATTTCGGTTCAGTTTGAGAACCCTCCGTCACAATCAGAATGACAGGTTTTAGTTTTCTGCGCCGCTGCCCACGCTTTTCAATTTGTCCGCGTGCCATTTTACAGCCCTCCCTTGATAAAGGGAATCGCACCAAAACGGCCGATCAAATAACCCTTTTCTACTTTAGTGTCTTTGCGAACAGAAAAATCGTAAAGGGAGAACAGATCGGTGGCTGCTGTCTGCTCGTCTTTTTCTGTGAACCAAATTTGATCTCTTCTCAACAAATCCAGATCAAGAAGATTGGTGCTGTGAGATGTGAAGATCAACTGAGCACCCTTTGGATTGAATTCTGTGCTGTCAAACAGGGATACCAGATGCCTGGTCAATAGAGGATGCAGATGTGCGTCCATCTCATCAGCCACAAGAAGCGTTCCCTGGTCTAAAGCCTTTTTCACAACGCCGATCAGTTTGAAATAACTGTTGGTGCCGTCAGATTCCTCTGCCATATTTAACGCATAGGATAATGCATTTCCATTGGTATCCTGTACCGTGTGAATGGCCTCAATATTTGCAAAGCTGTCACCGTGCTGCGAAGGAGCAGGCTCTGCATCGCGCATTTGCAAAGCCTGTATTCCCAAATCTGCAACACGCAGCATAGATGCGATCACGCGCCGGTAATCATCATCTTTCAGCTGCTCTGCCTCAAGCCCATAAGCGTCCGCCACGGAATTCTTCGTGATAATCTGACAAGAAGCGAACCACTCCAAAACCGGAATCACTTTAGAGTAACTCCAGTTTGATGCAACTGACAAGTAGAGTTTGTTCGCAGAAGTGCGCTCCTTGAGCGTGTTTTGTTCATCTATATCCACCGTAAAACGAAAATCTTTGGTATTTTTTCTCTCAAAAATAAGCGCCTGTCTGCCGTTGGGATAGTAATATAGGTATTCTTCTGTAACAGCCTTATCTGTCACAGAAAAACCATACGCATATCGGATACCTTCAGTGGTAAAGATGACCTCAAAGCTGCTGGGGCGCGTTGGCGTTTCCGGATCAAACTTGAAAGGCGAACGGTCAATGGTCTTATGAAGCTGCTGGTTATGTGAGGTCAGCACATAGTTTACCATGAACCAGAACGCGTTTAGGACATTAGACTTCCCCGAAGCATTGGCTCCGTAAATGACAGCAGACTTCAAATAGCTTTTATTTCCATCCATGATAAGATGCTCTGGATGCTCATTATCCTTGCTGGCCAGCAGGGATAATACAACTTTATCTTTGATAGATAGAAAATTCTCTACACTAAATTGAATCAGCATAAGCGACCTCCTAAACCTTTATTTTTATATATTATAACTCGGATTTTGTGAAAAATCAACGCAAACACAAAATAAATTCTTTGAAATAGGGATTTGAAAGGAAGCCTATGTGATAAAGATATACAGTGGTGGATCTGATAATGACAAAAAAGAAACCTGGAGAGCAGTTCGTCACTACTCCCAGGCACTTTTGCTTTTACAGGTTCTGCCGGATGATCCGCGTGATGATGCCCACGGCCACGCCCCGCTCCATATCCAGGCGGGTGACAGCAAAGGACACATCATCCTTCTTTCCGGGCATCCGGTAGTCGTAGCAGGAGTGGGCTACCGCATTGACGCCATTGGCGAGCCGGACATAGACCACACCTTTATGAACATCGGTGACCTTTCCTGCATACTTACCCTGGATGCGGCACTTCTGCAGGTTGTCCCGGTCAGTGTTTTCCGAAGTGCTCTTGATGTCGGCCCGGATGCCCAAGTCCTCCAGGCTGTTGCGCCGCACACTGAGGATGCGGACCAGCACTTCATCTCCAACAGCAAACCGCTCATGGGCGTCTCCGATCCAGTCCCAGGCAAGGTCGCGGGCCAGAATGGAGCATTCCACGCCGAACACCTCCACACGGACGACCTTTTCCGCCACAGCGATGACCCTGGCCTGGACAATCCGGCCCTCGTAGACGCGGTACATCCCATCCGGGTCCAGATCGAAATAGAAGGTCTGGCGCTTGCGCATCATGGCCTCCCGGCGGCTGGCTACCACGCTGCGGGTCTTGGAGTCGATGCCCCGCACCACAAAGTCAATGTCGGCGCCCAGCATATTCCCCAGAATCTTGTTCTGGCGCAGCATCAGGTCAGTGTATTCCTGGCCGGAGGGGCTGCGGCCCAGATTGATCATCATTTCCTTCAGGGGGATGATGATGCGGAATCCCTTGTAGTCCACCACAGCCACCGTCTTGCGGTTGTCCAGCTGCTCAATGCCGCCCAGCTTGCCGGTGAGGATGCGGCGGGTGCGGTAGGCGTTGTGGATCTCATGCCAGATGATGTCCTCACGGTCTTCCTGCGTCTCCACATCTTCCCGGCTGCGGATGGTCAGGATCGAGGGCTCGCCGCGGCGGGGAGCGGCGGTGCGTCTGGGAGTAGAAGTGGGAGCAGGGGCGGCCTCTGCCAGCGGTTCGGCCAGAGAGGCAGGAGCTTCTGCCGCAGCCGCTTCACTATCATCAGACGGCACATCTTCCTCAGCGGGAGCCATCGGCGCAGGAGGCTCTGCTCCTGCGGGAACTCCTTCCGCCGGCGCCGTATTCTCGGCCGGCGCGGTCTTTTTCCTGCGGGTGGCCCGCTTGGGCTTGGGCGGTTCCGGTTCCTCAGCCGCTTCAGAAACAGGCTCACCGGGGACATCGGCCGCACCATCGTCAGCGGGAACAGCAGAGGCATCTTCGCCATCATCACTGTCGGGGGCGTCCATCAGAGCAGCGGTGTCGTTCTCGCCGGGGAGGGCGTCTGCCGCCGCAGTATCGGCGTCTGCCTCACCAAACATCTCGCTTTCGGTGAGTTCCGGGAGGTTGCCGCCATCCTCCGTGGGGGCAGCATCTTCATCCGGCTGGTCCATAGAGGCCAGCAGCTCATTCAAATCGCCGCCATCAGCGGGCGCCGCCATATCAGCCTGCGCTTCATCAGGGGGCGGAGTGTTCTCCACGGGAACCGTGGTTTCAGGAACGGAATTTTCCTGCTCCAGCAATTCTTTTTTCTTGGTTGCCATAAGTAAAAACCTCCTTATGTTGTGAATTTAAGAAAGGATCGAGTCCTTGTCTGTGGTGATGATCCCGTCCGGGGCCTCGGAAGCAGGCGATGACGGGGGCGATTTCGGGGCAGCCGGCGTACCGGAAGATTTCGGTTTTCTCTTTGCCGCCGGCTTCTTGGGGGTGCTTTCCTTCGGCTTGGGGGCCGGGGGCGGCGCGGCGGCAGGTTTCGGCTGCGCTTGTTCCTCCAACTCGCGCCATTCAGGAATGTGCGCCGAGGCTTTGCAGTCGCGGAGCTTGGAGGATTCCGGATGCTTGGAGTAGTCCATCTTCTCTACCTTCAGGGCCTTTTGGCCGCGGATAATAACCAGCGCCTGTGTAATCGGGAGACGAAGCACTTCATCCGGGGTGAGGACAGGCCGTTTGCCGACGCCGGAGGTCTCCCGGTATTCCGGCGTATAATTGGAGATGCGCCAGGTGCCCAGTTGCTTGGATTTACTGGACACTGACACAGAGGCCAGACCAGTGCGCTCGGAGATGAATTCTGCCGTCAGGCTGTCTGTGCAGCCCAAAAACAGCTGCGCGTCGCAATTTCCAAGTATTTCCTGCCAAAGATTGAGCGGGTACCGGTTTTGGAGACCCGCAAGGTTTTGGAAGACGCAGCTCATGGATATGTTTCTGGATCGAATCACACTGAGACGGCGGGAGAGGTCCGGAATGGTTCCGCAGGCAGTGAGCTCTTCCCCCAGGATATGGACGGGGACCGGCAGTTTGCCGCCCTCACAGTTTTTGTCTGCATAACGCACCAGCTTAATGAAGCAGAAGGACAGGAACAGGCTTGCCAGAAAATCAAAGGTGCTGTCCTGGTCGCTGGTAACGAGGAAGTAGGCGCACCGCTCCTGGCCGGGCAGTTCCAGGTCGATCTCATCCCGGGTGGTGATCTTCTTGATCAGTTCCGACTGGAACACCTGCAGCCGGGAGCCAAGGCCGATGATGACGCCGCTGCGCACCGTGTCGCTGGCCTGCTTGAACAGGCTGTAGGGCGCTTTGGCCGGATGGGTGGGCGGCAGAACATCAAACAGGCTATCCAAGTCGGATTCCCCGTTCAGCGTCAGCAGCCGGTACACCTCACCGATATTTCGGTTTTCTTTCGCATAGCTCTGGTCCACATAGAGGACAAGGGCTTTCAGCAGATTCATCTCGCAGGAGTCCCAGAAGTGGTCGCCCTTGCCGGTGCTGTTGGTGTTCTTGATAATGACATCCACAAAAAGCTGCGCCATCAGTTCCTGCCCTTCCACTTCGGAAAGGCAGTTCCAGCTGTCTGAATTTTCCGGCAGCACCAAGTTGAAAACCTTGACGCAATAGCCCTGCTCCCGCAGGTATTCGCTGGATTTTTCATAGAGTTCGCTTTTCGGATCTGAAATGATCAGCGATTCCCCACGGATTACCGCCTGAAGGATGCGGTTCATACAGAACGACCGGGTCTTCATGCTTCCGCTGGAGCCGTACACGGCCAGGTTGCCGTTGATACGGGGATTCTCGGGAATACAGACGGCTTTCCCGTCCAGCATCCCCAGCACAATGCCCTTGTGCTTGCGCAGATCCGGCACCAGATCCAGCACCCCCTTCATTTCCTTGCGGCCCATCCAGCCGGAGGTGCCATAGGTGCCCTTGGCCGAATAGACAAAGTTCCGGTCCGTGTCATACTCGCCGGTATCACTGTAGCCCATCCGCATGACCATGAGCAGCAGGATCGCCAGCAGGCCAATGCAGATCAGCACCCCATACACCCCATAGGGCGGATGGAGAACAGAGGTCAGGCAGGTAAAAAAATTGGGCGACGCTGCCGCCGGAGATGTGCCGTCTCCGGGGATGCCGCCACCCTGTTTCCATGCTGCGTAGTTGCCCAATATCTGCCCCAGAAAGCCGCCTGCATAGAGAACCGCAAGGATGGCGAACGGCGCAGCGATCAGGCCTGCAATGAGTTTCTTCTTGTCTATGGGAACAACCTCCCCTCGAATTTTGTGAAATCAATGGTTTGAAAGCGGACCCGGCCGCCGCAGTAGCGGCGCAGCACATCTGCCTGGAAGTCAAAACAGATCAGTGTGCCAGGGCGCTCCATCAGGTCGAGGGAGGTGTTAAAGCGTGCGATCCGGGGCAAGTCGCAGGAGTAGCCGAACAGCACCGGCGTGCCGTCCTGCTCCGCGGCATCCTGCTCTATGGCCCTTCCGGCATTTCCGGTAATCAAGCCCTGGGACAGAATGCAGTTCAGCTCTGCGGTTTTCAAGGGGTCACACAGTAAAGCAAGGATCACCTCCCCCTGGTGGTTATTTGTGAGAAAATAAAAATGGTCGTAGCTGCCGTCCAGCATGAAATAGTCGTGCTTGGCCCCGCCGGTACTGGTGAGCATCTGGTAGGCCAGTTCCATGCTCTCACCCAGCACCAGCCCATGCACATCTTCGGCGCGGTACTGCCCGGCCAGACGCTGTTGGCACAGGACACTCCACATCAGCGCCTTTACCCGCATCTCAGACTTGCAGCGCCATTTCATCAGGGCTGCGCCGCTGTTGTAGGTGACAAAAATGCCGGTGGGCGCCAGAAGCACCCCCGTAAACCGGGAACTTCGCACCTGCGTGGTGTCGATCCCCATTTCCTTGACTTCACGGGAACTGTAAAAGGCGGGATATTCGACAGCTTCGCCACAATAGCCCTGCGGCGAGAAAACCTTCGGCTTTTCATCCTGAAAGAGCCCGGCCCCCGCATTGTCCATTGTGATATAGGTTTCCGCAAGGCGGTGGAGCCGGAGCCGCCGGTTCACCTCGCTCTTGAGGCGGTTGGTGTCGGTGTCGCCGGTCAGGTAGGGAGAGAAACGCTCCGGCCAGCCGTCCAGCAGGGCGGCCTTGGCTTTTGCCCCCAGCCGATAGCCCCGGAGCCTGTCGCGGTAGTAGGTACGCAGCAGCCCGCTTTTTTTGAGCGAGGTCACGACCGCCTCCAAATAGTAAGGGCTGGCCGGGAGACGGTTCAGCTGGCTGGTTGGGAACTCTCCAGAGATGGCGGTCAGCGATAAAAGCCGGAACGGGAGCGTATCCGGCTGTGGAAAAGTGCGGCTGCTTTTCCCAAGGGATCACCTCCTTTGTCGGTGCTGGATTTTTACCGTAATGACTGAGAACTTCGGTAAAATAAAGCCTCACCCAAATGGCCGCAAGCCCCGAAAATCCGGGGCTTTCAGCGGCTTCGCGGGATGTCGGGCCGTGAGGGGCCCAAAATGCTCAAAAATCCGAGATGGATTTCAGGTCCGGTTTATGCTCTGCAAGCCACCCGGGAAAGCGGTGCTTCTCCATGACGAAAATCATCGTGCAGTCCTGCTCGCCCAGTTCGGCGGTGTTATAGGCATCGCACAACAGCCCGGTATCATCAGCCATTACAAAAGAGGACAGCAGATCTAAAATCTGTTTTTCCTCCAGGTTGTCATAGTCGCGCACCCGTCTGGTGGGGAGCGTCTGGTCATACACCTGGGCGAAGCAGACAACACATTCCCGGTAGTGGGGCAAAGTGTTCTCTTTGGCGTACTGCTCCAGGGCGAAATAGAGGGGGTCCAGCAGGAACTCGGCGCTCTGCCGCTGCCTGCGTTTTGGCAGCAGGCTGGGCAGCGTCACCGCAAGCACCTCGTTCTCATAGGTGATGTTGATACCGTGCATCACACTGGCAGATTTGAGGTAGTCACCCTTGCGGATGGTCGTACTGGAATAAATCAAATGCCGCAGCCGGCAGGCGATCCGTTCCGCCCGCAACGCGGCATCGGTGGAAAGGGTCTCATAGTTATCGGGATAACGCTGGATGTCGGTGGTATCCATCGCATACAGCGCATTGCTCAGCCGGGATATATCGTCAAGGATGCTCCCGATCCGGCGGGATATAAGTTTTCGGTCCAATCATGTGCCTCCTGCTTTCTTGAAATAGTGTGTCTGGCCGTTTTCCTCTACGGTACAGAACCCGGAAATGCCGGGGCAGTTGATTTTGGCGATCTGCGCCGGTGAATCGACCAGAATAATGCGGCGGCTGTCACCTTTATTGCCCCGCAGGGCATGGCAGACAAGCGCCTCCTGCCCGTCCTCAACGCAGGCCACTTCGTAGAGTTCGCCATCGGCAAAGAAAACGAGCTTGACAGGAAAATCAGCGGGAGCATGGTAATCGGCCCGCTGAATGAAGTCCAGCAGGACCCATACTGCCCGGACAAGCGCCCGGTCAAGTTTTGCCGGCTGGCCGGCCGGGAAATAGCCGCCGCTCTCTGCTTGAAAAATGCGGCCCTGCCTCTCCAGGTGGGAGAGCAGGGCCTTGGCCGTTTCTTCTTTGCCAGGGTGAAAACAAAGAAGCTGCTGTTCACTGAGGCCAGGGTACATTGTGACTGTCCGCAGCAAGTCCGCAGCCTCATTTCCATAGATTTCAGCCCTGGTCTTCATGGTGGCTCACCTCCTTTATCAAATGGCGTCATCAAGGCGTCATTGGAACGCCTTATCAAATATTGGAACGCCGGAAAGACGCCATCCGGGCGTCAAAGCGGCGTTTTCTTCATGGAAGGCGTCATATTGACGCACACCCAGCGCAGCACATCAAAACATGGGATTCACCTCGCATATATCATTTGAACCTATGCAGATTCCTGCTCACGGCGCTTGCGCTCCAAAATTTCACGCAGCTCGCGGCGGTCGGTGGTAATCAGGTCCTTTTCCAGCGGGCTGGCCTTGAATTCCACCATGATGTTGTTGTTATTGGTGGAAATCAAGCCGTTGCCGCGCTCAAAGTGGGTGACCTCCATCGTTTCCGCGTCGGACAGGTGCAGGGTCTCTTGGACCCGTTCTGCCTCGTCATCCTCCAGATTGAGGATAATCTTGGTCTTGCTGTTGTTGATGATGCCTTTCCCAAAACGGCCCTCGTCCAGATTGAAAAAGTCGTTCAGGTCCTGGCTGGCGCAGACCGCTGATCCGCCATAGCCGCGGATGGTTTTGAAAATCTCCAACACGAAATCACCAGCCAGGCGTGTGCCCGTGGCGCCGGCGCCGGAAAGGAGCTGCCAGCACTCGTCAATAAAAATGGCTTTTTCCTCAGTGCGGTCGGCTTTGGCGCGGTCCCACACAAAATCGAGGGCAACAAACATTCCCACAGTCAGCAAGTCGCCGGTGAGGGAGGAAATATCCAGCACAGTGTATTTGTTGTCCAGTCGCACATTGGTCTGCTTGTTGAAGGTGCTGGCGGAGCCGTTCACCAGGCGGTTAAGGATATGGGCCATGCGGGTGGTTTCCGGGGCGGCCTTCAAAATCTCATACAAGTCGCCCAGCACCGGCATCTCCCGGTAGCAGCCCGGATTGGCCGGGTCTTCCAGAGAGGCGTTGTCGTGGGTGATGCCTTTGGCATTGTAGGTGCGGATCAGGGCCTCATCCAGAAGCTGCCGTTCCTCATGGCTCATATCGGGAATGAGCAAGCTGAAGAAAATGTGCAGCTGCTGGATCTTCGCCGCCAGTTCCGAGAGCTGGATGCCGGGGCCGTCCAGCATTTCATTGACCGACCGATCCACCTTGCGGATTTCCATAACATTGATGCAGTGCGGGCTGGCCGGGGAGATCTGGATGAACTCACCGCCCACATTGGCGCAGGCCCGGTGGAACTCATGCCCCTTCAAAGGAGCGATGATGAAAACGGGAATGTTTTTGCGCCGCATCCTGAGCGCCATCAACTGCATGGTAAAGGTCTTGCCTGCGCCGCTGGTGCCCAGGATCGCCATATTGGCGTTCTTATAAATCGCGGAATTGAAAATATCCACGATAATCAGGGAACTGTTATATTTGTTGACTCCCAGCAAGATGCCGTTGTCATCGCACATCTCAAACGAGGTGAAGGGATAGCAGCTGGCCGCGCCGCCCGTCAGCAGGTTGCGCTTGCCGCGCTCATAAAGCCCTTTCTCCATAGAGACCAGCGGGAGGGCAGAAAGAAACGCCTGCTCTTCACGGAAGTGGCAGGCGCTGACATTCATATCCTGCGAAAGCAGGAGCTTTTTCATTTCGCTGACTTTCCACTCCAAATCCTCCACAGAGGGGGCCGTCACAGTAATCAGCAGGTTCAGGTAATAAAAATCTTCGTTGTTGGCAAGACCCTCCTTTAAGAAATATCCGCTCCGGATGGCGCCGTCGATGTCGTCAAAATCGGTGTTTGTGTCGCTGGCGTCTTTGATTTTAGAACGGTTGATACGGAGCTGCTGGCCCACTCGCTGGATGATGCGCTCTTTAGGCTGGCGGGCGAGGAACATATCCATGTCGATGCCGTCACCGGCATTGACGATCAGGCTCAGCCAGCCCGCCGGCACCTGCGTTTTGTACCCGTCCGAGGGGATCAGCAGATAGGCATAGTACAGTCCATCCATGCAGATATAGCGCCCATGGGAAAAATCAATGCTTCGGGGGGCGGCAAACTCCGCCGCCGGGATATGGTCGATCTCACTTTCCCGGCCATGCTCCATATACTGCGCCACCACCTCCTGCGCCCGCACCGACAGCGGCTTGACGGCGCTCTCGTTCCGGCACAGCAGATTGTAGAGGACATCAACGGTAAACTCATCCTCATTTTCAGGGACGATGACCTCATTCCCACACTGGCGCAGGTAGTTGGAGGCCGTATGGACGGCGCTCTGGAGGGACTGGATCGCTTCATCTTCCTGCTCTGACCGCCGGGTATTGGCCCAGGGCTCATACTCAAAAATCAGGAAGAACCGCCGAGTCACAGCTTCTCGGGAACCGACCTGCTGCACAAAGTTCAGGTAATCCTCCTGCATCAAGCGGCACTGTTCGTTTTCCTCATGGGCCATCTCCTGACGAACCGTGTCCAGGTGGCGGTTAATATCCGCGCGGCGGGTCAGGACCTTGATTTGCAGCTTGATGGGCGAGATTTTCAAGTACGAAACGAAGGAGTAGATGATATTCCTCTGCTCTCTTGCGCTCCGCAGCATGAAATTGATGGGGACGACCTCGACCACCTTGACAAACCGATGGTCTTTGGTGTAGATAATGCCGTTCTCCACCTTCTCAATGGGCAGATAATCCGCCACCGGATTGAGGCAGGCGGGCCTCTGCTCCTTGACATGGGCAGGGCGTCTGGGCAGGCGTTCCTTTTCAGGGCGCTTCTTTGCTTTCTTTTTCGCCTTATTGGCCTTGGCGGGGCGCTCCTTTTTGGCTTTTTTCTTGGGCCGGAGCTTTTCACGGATCTCATAGCCGCGTACTTCGTCAAACTCGGCCGGGAAATCCGCTTCACCGGACCGCCGGCGTTTCGGGGCCTTGGGCTTTTTCTCCTTGGGAGGCCGCTGTTTGAGATGCTTGCCTGCCGATTTGGAGGGCGCCGCTTTTTCCGCCGGCTGCGCACCGTCACCGCCGACAACGCGGCGGTTCCGCAGGTATTTCAAAAAAATGACCAGGAATTGCGAAAGGCTCTCCCCGGATATGCCGATCAAAGCGACCAGCCCCACCGGAAGAGCAGTCAGGCACAAAATGATGATGCGGGTGGTCAGCCCAAACGGAAGGAACAGAAAAACCGGCGCCCCGATGGCAAACACCAGGATGCCGGCCTCGATTACATTCCGCGCACGGAACATACCGCCGAAAAAAGTGCCTGTTTCTATAAAATTCGGCGGTATGATATAAGTATCATGGTCGTTTTTGTTGCTCATGTATTACCTCGTTTCCGCAGCCGAGGGGCAGGTCAGCCTATGATCCAGAAAGGACCGCCTGCTCCAGCACGGCGGCTTGCTTCGTTTAGGATGATGGATAGATCCCAGAGCTGTTCGCTGCGCTTGTAGCTGGCCGGGTCCGCCACCATGATCTGACCGTCTTTCACGCCACGGAGAACGATAAAATGCCCGGATGAAGTAAAATGGCCCTCTGCCATAATCGCCACCACCAGCTTTCCTTCAGCCAGGGCGTCCAATATCCGCTGGGGCTCGGAAGTCGTACAGCCGGATACCGGCAGGCCCCATGCTTCAGCGGCGGCGGGGATCAATGCGTGATAGGAGCCGCTGCTCTTGCACCAGTAGCCGTTTTCGTAGGACCACTGGGCCATCGCCACCGGGTCCACAGTTTCGTCCGTGAGGGAGGACACCACAATGGACATAGCGGTAGGCCCGCACCCGTAGCCGCCGATATTGTCGGTGCCGTAGGGCTGGCTGGCATAACGCTCGTCCAGCTGGTTGAAATAGACCACCGGCGTCACGCCGTCTGTAAAGGTAACATCGCCCAGGGAGGGGATGCTGTTTCCAGTCCATTCTGTCAGGTTCTGCAGCAGGCCGTCCCCCAGGAACATGCTCAGGTTAGAGGCATAATCGGAGGCAAGCTCTTTCTGCTCATCCGTAAGCGCGAAAACATGGTCGGCAAGATAGGACTCGCCGTTGTAGCGGATGGTGTAGACCATCCAGATCTCGGTGGTTGTAGTTTCTTCCCCGGTCTCCGGGTCTTCCGATGTGACCTCGCGGCTCTCCCGCACGCTGGTATAAGAGTAGAGATGCTCTTTGTTCTCCCGCAGGACAGCGGCCAGATCATCCAGCGAAATGCTCTCAAAATCCTCATCCCGGGCAGCGCAATACTGCGAGACGATGAGGTTGGCGTTGTAGACAGGGCCGGAGGAATAGGGATTTTTAACCTCCATCTGGTCAGCGCCGGAAGAAGCAAAGTCCGCTTCAATGCGGGCCATCACATCGTCCAGTGCCTCGCCCAAGATGGAGTTGATGGTAAAAGTGATGTCGTTGGCGTTCTCCACGATTGCAGTTTCGCTGTTGAGGACAGGCTGCTCCGTGTCTGCCGGCGAAAAAGCATTGATCAAACCGCCAAAAATCAGCCCGGGCAGCATCAAAATAAACAGGACCGGCAGCAAAAGCAGAATGATGATGACGGCGATGATCTTGCCGATATGCTTGCGCCCGGCCCAGACCGCCCCGGCCACAGCCCCATAGGGGCCTCCGGCGGCAGCGCCCTTGGCCGCACCGGAAATCGCCTTGCCGGCCTTGATGGCGCCTTTGACCGTGTGCGCTGTGGAGGCCGCAGTGTCTACCGTTTCAGCAAAGCTGTCCTTGCGTTCTTCAGCCATCAGATCTTATCCTTTCGTTTGGGGGTGGGCGGCAGCTTCTTTACGATGGACTCATTGTAGGCAATCGAACCGTCCGGCGCCATGTAGGGCGTCTTGTCCACTGCGTCCACCGCATACTGCTTATACCAGGCGGTGCCGTCTGCGGCGTGAACCGTCGTGTACTGGCCCTCCGGCGCTACATACTGGTCCGCATGGTACATACCGAAGGCAATGCCCTCCGGGTGTTCCGGCGTGACCTCCGTGCCGGTGATGCGACCGCCGCCGATCTCGACATTCTGATAGGTGGGGATATTCTCTGCCCCAGCCCCCAGTGCCGTGTGGCCCATATAGGAGTGCAGGGCTTCCACCGCCTTTTCGCCGGTGATCGTGCCCATTTGAGTGATGTTCCCGGTAGCCACAGAGCCGACGACATGATTGGCGAAATCGCCGCCCTTGCTTACCGAGGAAGAATAAATGTGGCCGCCGACGCCGCCAGCAGCGCCGCCCACAAGACCGCCGAGGCCGGAAGGCTTGGCGTCCGAGGGCGTTGTGGCCGTCTTGACGGCGTTGTTCGTGACATTCCGCTTAATCACGCCGGCCAGACCGCCGCTGGCAAAGCCTGCGCCGAATCCGGCGGCACCGCTTTTTCCACCGCCGCCATTGGCATTGACATGGGTGAAGCTGCTGCTGCGCCCGCCGCCAAAGTGGTGGCTGGAGAAGTTCTTAAAGCCGCCGATGCCCTTGGCCGCAATCATGGCCTCCGCCAGCATACTGCCGCCGGTGTGGCCCACATTGACCCCCAAGCTCGCCATAAATGAATCAATCTTTTGCGACACTTTCAGGAATCCGATGGCGCACATGAACCAGATCAGGACATTGCCGGAAACCGTCTCCTTACCTACAGCGTCCACTTGAGCCTGCACCTCTTCCTCGGAGATGGCAAAAGCAGGCTGACAAAACAGGCAGGAGAGGGCAGCAACCATCAGCGCAAGGAACAAAATTTTCTTGAATTTTTTCAAAACGCCCCTCCTTACAAAGAGAGCGGATTGGCAATAAAGGAGCCAACCATGCTCGTAAACAGGCGCAGGCACCAGGCATTCATAATCAGCAGAAAAATCTGCCCGCCCAGCATCCGGCACCAGGATTTCCAAATGTTCGATGTGGTCTGGCTTGCGCCCATCGAAAAAGCGACCGGCGCCGTATAGACCAGCACGCCCAGCAGAACATACCGTTCCGCCGCTTCCAGCAGTAATTTCAGATAATTCCAGGCCAGGATGATGACGAGGATTAGGGTGATCAGCGCAACAGCGCCATTGGCACAGACGCCGATGATCACCAGCATGACCGAGTTAAAATCGGCAAAGCTGAGGGGCGGCAGCTCCGAATCCATGATCCAGCGGTACGGCGTGCCGCCGATGGTCAGGACGATGTTGACGATTTCATCGGAAAAGAGCGCCAGCAGGATGAAAATGACCGACCGGATGCTCAACTTGACCGGATCTTCCGCCTCGATTCCTGCACCCAGGCCGAAGTTTTTGAACAGCTGCCAGACCCAATTCAGCAGGATAATGCCAACAGCCAGCGCCACAAAGACGCTATACATCGTTTCGGCAGCGGGAAAGTACCGCAGAAAAACAGCCATGTCACAGCCCAGAGCGCCCAAAACCGAAGTGGTCACCAGGTCAAGGCCGGCCATTACCTGCTCCGCGATCCATTCAACGATGCCATCCAGGATACCCATAGCTTACGCCTCCTTCCAGTGGGTATATTGCGGCGGCCATCAGCCTGTCCACTGACCACCAGAGAACAGAGGCGTCACATAAGCCATGATGAATCCGAGACCATTGAGGACGGCCCAGGTAATGCAGATGCGCTTCAGCCACGCCCGGCTCTCATCGACTGTCCGGCCGGAGCGCGAAAAGTTCATAAGCAGAAGCGCCACCGAGGCTGTCACGATGGCCGCAATGGTGGAGATGGCGAGGATCTGCGTGTAGACATCCTGCATGATTTCCTTGGCCTTCGTCCAAACATCGGTTGCGGCAAAGGCCGGCTGGCAGAACATCATCGCCATCGTTACACAGAGGAACGCCGTGTAGGCGATCCTGCCGATGGAAACGCGACGAGGCGGGCTGCTGTCATCTTCCCGCCGCTGCTGTTGAGGAATTTTCAGTTTTTTCAATTTGCGGACCTCCAATCCAAATGTGATGTTCGTCGCTCAAAGAAGCAAAGAAGGAGCCCGCATCCGTCGTGCAGATGTGGACTCCTTCTCCGGCCAAAGACCATTTGGGCAGCAAAAAAGCACCTCGAAAAAGGTGCTGTTCGCTGCCCGTTCAGTTTTGGATACAAGTTTGAGCATATTCAGTCTAACACATAGGGATTTACGGCTCAAGGGCAGGAACGCGCCAATTTCAATCCCGAAGTGTGCCAATTATTTGCCTGCCTTTTTCTCGGTGGATTTCGGCTCCGGGAAGAACTGTTCCAGCATATCCAGACTGTCCTTGGAGGTGTAGCCCCACAGCACTGAACTGAGGGCGTCAATGGCATCCCGCCGCTTGCGGTAGTAGGTGCGGAAGGAGATGTCCCGGATGTGCGGGCGCAGGTTCTCGATGATTTCCTCCACATTCTTCAGCTGCTGGGGAGAGAGGAAGGAGTAGTACAGCAGCCAGTAATACGCCTCGCCGTTCTTATGACGGGTGCGGAGCAATTCGACGGCCGAATCCAGAAGCTTCAGCATCTTGTGGCTGCGCTCAATGCACTTGGCATGGTGCTCAATGTCGCTCCCGTTCAGGTCTGCGCCGGCCAGGTAGACGGAATCCAGAAATTCTTCGATGGAGGTGCCGTATTCAATCTCGAACTTGGCCCGCACATGCTGGACGGAAATCTCCAAGCTCCAAATCACGTCGCGGTATTTTTTCAGCAGTTTCCAGGTATCATGGTACAGAGGGTTCTCTGCGACATCTTTTTCAACAAATTTCTTCATAGTAAGACCTCCTGTTCAATTCTCCACCGAGGGAGAGAGTGTAAGTTCAAAAGTGGCGACCTGCTTGTTCCCGCACAGAACAGCAAGGCCAAAACGCAGCAGAGATTGCTCTCGCGCGCGGGGTAGTAAATCTTCCCGGCAGTCGCCCGATAAGGGATATAACTTGTAGCGAGAGAGCGGGCAGCCAAAGCACGAAATCCCTTGTGCCATCAGGATTTGCGCCATTTTCTGAAGGATAATTTCAATGTGCGATTTTGAAACGCTGGCGAGTTCATCTGAAACGATGACCTCATGCTCCAAGGCAGGGGCGTCGTGGCCTGCGCTGTCCTCCTTCGGGAGTTCCAGGCGAATGTTAAGCGTCATAGCGACCTCCTCTTTGTCCACCATCACGTCAGAGATCTCGAACATGGTGGACAGATATTTTTGCAGATAGATTACGCTGCCATGCCGGCCCGGGAAGGACATGAGGGAGAGGTAGTCCAGCGCAGCCAGCTTTTTCAGGATACGGCCGACTGTCGCCCGGGACAGCCCCCAGCGGGCAGCCAGCTCCGTGTAGGTCACAAGGGGATTGCCGGTGCCGTTGCGGAAATAGACCACTGGCCCCAGGTCTGACCCCTGCACCTGATTGTCGTTGTAGATGGCGGATACCCACAGGTCCAGCACAATGTCCATCTCGGAGCAGCGGTCTGAACTGATGAGGTCGGTGGCAACGGAAACCGGCAGGAAGAAAAAGCCGGTGTCCTTCTGGCAGGGGGCATTGTACTCCAGGACCGTATTATGCCGCGCCCAGTCGCAGATCTTATAGCGGACTACATTCCCGCGGCCCAGTGTCTGAAAGGAAATAAGGTTCTGCTTCTGCAGCCGTTCCAGTACGGCCAGCGCCTGGCACTGGAACCGGGTACGGAACCATTGGGACAGCTCCTTGAGGGTGCAGACCCATTCGCCAGGGTAGACGGTATAGCTGATGCCGTCGATGCGGCGATATGAGGTGCGGAAGTTTGCGTAGCTGCAAAGTACCGTAAAATAAAAAAGGCCGGAGCCTCCGCTTACGCGAATGCTCCGGTCCTCCATCAGAAAGCGGACGAACTGCCGGTAGATCCGGCAGCGTGGGTAGTCCACCACCTGTTTAATTTGTAATTGATAGGTTGGCATGGCTTTCTCCTTTTTATATATAAGGTATGAAATTGGAAGGGCCAACGAAAAAATCGTTGACTTGAACATCTTGGGGGCTTATGTTATTATTGTATTGTAAAAAGAATCGGCTGGGGGCTTTGTCGATTGGGTTCAGCTGATTGCTCTGAATGGCTTTCGTTGTTCTAAGGCACACAGCATTTGGGATGTTCTCCATTGCTCTACAATGTATCAGTCGATTTTTTGGAAATATTTTGCAAAAAATTTTGTTTGGGACTTTTTGTAAAAATGCTCAAAAAAAGGACGGAAAATCGGCCTACAACTTTCTACAACTTTTTTACAACTTTTGCCCCGAACCAGACGGCACAGGAGGACACACTATGGAATCCAAAAAGTTAGAAAAACCTCGTGAAAACGGCACTTTTTCGACCGTACGAGGCGTGATGAAACCGGATGAAGAGGGTAGAAGGGTGTTCCCCACAATGAAGCCTCTGGACTAAAAAATCCAGTAAAATCAAGGGTTTTCGGCATCTCAAATCCGAGTTGACAACAAATTGACAACAATTTTTCATATAATTTTGAAGAATTGTGAAGCAGAATGAATTGTTGTAAGGATAAAACACAATACAGTACTTGCTGTATAGAGAACACTTTTTGAAAGTAATTTCAGAAGGTGTTCTCTTTTTTTGTTAGGTCTGCTTGTGTCATGACAAAATTAAAACCGAATGCCTTTGCGGTTCTCAAATTGAAGGAACGTTATCCTGATATTCGTCTGATCCTCGTGCTTCCTTGCTTCTCTCAAACGAGAGGATGGTCGCAGGAAGATATAGAGATATACGATGACATCAAACAGAAGGCCGATAAAGTTGTATATACTTCTCAGGAGTACACGAGGGGCTGTATGCATAAACGCAATCGCCATCTGGTTGATAACAGTTCTGCTTGTATTTCTTATCTCACAGAAAACAAGGGCGGAACTTTTTATACAGTGAACTACGCTAAGAGCAAAGGTGTCGAGGTAATAAACATTGCAGAGTAAACAGAAAATAATCGTACTCCTTTCCCCTGTATTTTAGCTTCTTCACCTCGTTGGAAATAAAAAGCGGTAAATGTCTATGGCTGTAAAAGGAGCCTGTAAAAGGAGCGGCTGCTTTCTTTTGGCTTAACATTCGTAAAAATATGTGACATCTCATAAAATCCATTGATTTTTCACGATTTTCGTGCTATACTGTTTTCCATAAACAAGGCGGGAGATGAAGCGTATGGCTGTCCAGTACAACCGGCTGTGGAAATTGCTGATTGATAAAAAGATGAAAAAATCCGCCCTGACAGAGTTGGCAGATGTGTCCTCCTCTACGATAGCAAAGCTGAACCGGGACGAATATGTGAGCCTGGAGGTTTTGGAGCGGATCTGCCGGGCGCTCCGCTGTGACATCGGGGATGTAGTGGAGCTGACGGAAGAATCGGAGAAATAACGGGACGCCTGCAGCGGCTTCTGTGGAAAGGGTGGTACGATGAAAGGGGAACTGAGAAAGCCGGCGTCTGTCAACGCCATTCTGCTGATCGGTATTTTTACTTTTGTCTTTTTAGGGGCGGAATATCTGTTTGTCAATATGATTTCTCTGTCGGTGACGGAAGGGAGAACTGTCATTGCCCAGAACTATGCGCTGGGCGCCAGCGCCGTCGGCTTTTTCTTGTATCCGGCCATGGAACGCTGGGGCGGGAGGCGCTATAAAAGCGCGCTGACCTTTATCCTGGCGCTGGGTGCGATTATCTGTACCTTCATTGTCCAGCAGCATATCTCCTATGCGGCGACCATGACGGCAGGGATGGTGCTCTTCCTGCTGCTGGGCGTTTTCGGCAGCGCCGTCCACTATCTGGCTGCCGTCACCATAGACGGCGACAATGCATTGGCACGGCTGGCGGGGATCGCCTACGCTCTGGGAATTCTGCTCCAGTATGCAAACAACAACCTTGTCAACCTGGAGGTTGCGGAGGCGGCGTTTCTTTCGGTATTTCTGGCGGCTTTGAGCCTGCTGGTCATCCGAACGAGACAGGCCGCCCAAAGCCGCATCGAAATGACGGAGACTGCGGGCGCCTCTTCGGAACCTGCGGAAGACATTTCCCTCACCCGGAAAAAACGGACGGCGGGCGTTATGCTGGCGCTGCTGGTAGTGCTGATGGCCTGCGTGTTCAGCACACTGGACAATGCCGTGACTCTCCGCCATGCGAGCGGGACGGATATCGGGCAGTGGCCCCGCCTGCTGCTGGCGCTCAGCGGCCTCGCCGCAGGCTTTGTCTTCGATATCCGAAAGCGGAAGTATATGGGGCTTATCATGTACTGCGTGATGATGATGTCGGTTCTGTCCATTGTGGTACTGAACCTGGGCGCTCCGTTCCTGATTGGACTGGTGGTCTTTTACCTGTCCTCGGGCTTTTTCGTTGTCTTCTTTACAGCGAGCTTTATGGAGCTTTCCCGGCATATGCGCCTGCCGTCGCTGTGGGCGGGCATGGGCCGCGCCATGAATAACGTGAGCGCCGCCCTGATCGCCAGCGGATCGGTGGCGCTGCTGTCCACCGGCAACAGCCTGGCCGCCATTGTCATCGCCCTGGTGCTGTTCGTGGCGGTCAGCGTTGTTATGGCTGTGTATACCGCCCGCATGAACGCCGTCAAAGAACCCAAGGAGCCGCCTGCTTCCCAAAAGTCGGACGAAGAGCGAAGGGAGGCGTTCATCGCAAAATACGGGCTGACCGAACGGGAATGGGATGTGTTCTCCAAGATGATTTCCTCGGACAGCAGCGCCCAGGAGATAGCCGACTGCCTGTTCCTGTCCAAGCGGACGGTGGAACGGCATATCTCCGCCCTGTACGAAAAGACAGGCGCAAAATCCCGCATCACTATGTACCTGCTTTACCGCAACGATTAACATACTGGCTGACACCCTGCTTTCTCTCCGGAGAGGCAGGGTGTTTTTGTGTGCGGTAACGAATTGTCCTGATGAAAAATATCGTTTTCCCCATCTGAAAAATGAAATTTACGCCATTCGGCATTCGCGAAAGGAAAAATCAGGAAAGAAAAGCACACCTCATCCCCTACTTGGAACGATTAGAAGTTATGCATATATAAAGCCTCGAAATAGTTGCTTTGATTTATATAATATGCACAAGTGGCGGTTGACCGCCATCGGTTTTTTGAAAAATGGCGGTTCACCGCCACCTGTTTTGATACGATTGGCGGGGTTTACGCACAGACAATCCGGCCTCTTTTCACCTAAAATGAGGGCGTAGGAATCTACTTCTTCCCGGCGTCCGCCACGATTCCCCAAAAATTCAGGAGGAAAAGAAATGATGGAATACGTTCAAAGAGAACTTCCCTATGTGCGCTCCTATGTCCTGCGCTCGGTGTATGGTATGCTGCGGCAGGAAGGGATTGCTTTTGGGGAGGAAGCGCCGGGAAGGGTTATTGCCGAATGGAGAGAGGACGGAACAGACGTCTCCCTTTCCATAACGGCGGAGGAAAAAGCGTTTGGAACCGAACTGACGGTTTCGCTGCGCCGCCCCTGCGACGGGATACCGGAGCAGAGAGCGTACCGGCTTCTGCAGGAGATGCTGGACCAGATCGTCCGGCATTTGGAAAATACCCTGATGACGAAAGGGGAGGAAGACGCTTAAAAAACGCCGCTTCAGGGGACAGGAGGTGTGAGAAATGACGGGGATAAAATGGAAGAGAATGCTCGCCGCCTTGTGCTGCGCTTTCATCGCCATATCCGGCGGGTGTGCAAATCCCAGCACTTCTTCGGGCAGTTCTGTTTCCCAGGAATCCGGCATACCGGCGTCGCAGGAAACGTCTGAGACACAGGCTCCATCTCAGATGGCGGAGAGTGCGTACGAACCGTCCGCCCCGTCGTCAAGCGTTCCTGAAAGTCAGAGCAAGCCGCCGGAGAGCGGCAGGCCCTCTGTCGCCTGGAGCAGTATAGACGATATTTTGGCAGGGATGTCTCTGCGCGATAAGATATGCCAGATGCTGGTTCTCAGCCCGGAACTGCTCACCGGCGTTTCCGGTGTAACAGCGGCCGGAGAAACCACACGGCAGGCGGTAGATATCCTGCTTTGCCCGTCAAACCCGCAGGCGGCCGTCTCCGCTTTGGAGGAAGCGGTCGCGTTGGGAGAAATCAGCGAAGAGCGGATCAACCAAAGTGTGCGCCGGATCCTTGCCATGAAGGTGAACCGCGGGGTTTTGAAACTGGAGGGCTGAGAAAGCCCTGCTGTCCGCACACCAGCTTCAGGAGGAAAGAGAATGAACGAACAAACCGATTTGATTCAATATACCAAAAAGCGAAGCCTCTGCAGGCGGCTGCTGCCGCTTCTGCTGGCGATGGGGTTGCTGCTTGTCGGCTGCTCCGGCGGGACGGAGCCTTCGGAGCCGTCTTCCGATACAGGCAGCTCCACAGCGTCCGCCAGCAGCACGCCTGCCGCTTCGGCGCCTGAGCCGGAACCTGAGCCGGAAACGCTGGAGCAGGAGCTTTTGAAAAAGCGGGGCGTCGCCTTTGACCAGTCGGATTACAAAACCTTTACCGGCGCAGAAGGCGTGCTGAGCCTGCAAACCGTCTTTTCGGATCTCAACCCCAAAAAGGCCGGCGGCAATCTGTCCAGCGTCTTCCTGTCCGGCGGAAAAATCTATCAGTACCGCTGCGACGCGACCCTGCCGGGGGGACAGAACTGCCGGGAGGTGGGAACCCTGCCCCTTGCGGAACAGCCCGTCTACCTCCAGGCCAACGATTTCAACGGCGCCGACCTGGAGGTGGTCTACCGGGGCGGCAAACGGTATTCGGTCAAGTCTGCCAGCAACAACGGCCCGTACACTGCGACGGAGAGCAAGTATCTCCATCCTGTCCTGACGCACGCCTGGCGCTACAACGCAGACGGAAAAACGCTGACCGAGGACGTCGGGCTGCGGGACAGAGCCCAGCGGATTGTGCACGTCGGAGGCAGCTATCTGCTGATCGCAGACGGGAAGCTGGAGGCGGCGGCAGAACGACAGCTCCCCTCCGAGAACTTTGAAGGGATTTATTTTGACGACGGTGAGGACGGCTATATTGTTTACGAGGTGGCGGACGAGGCCGTGGGGGACGGAGAAAAAGCGGTTGCCATCTTAAATGAGAACATCCTGGCGACCGATCAGGCGTTTTACCAGATCATGTACGACGATATCTCCGAGAATGATCTGAGCTATGAGGAAAAGACCACCAACGCCGACGGCACCCCCGCCGCCTATCTCCCAAAATTCGGCGGCGGCAACCGCTACCGGCTTGTAAAGCTGGAGCTGCTGAGCCGGTATTACAGCGACGTGCTCACCATCGCCCATGATTATATCATCACGGCGGACTACAAGCTTCTCCCCGCCACGGAGGCGATAGGCGAGGACTATGAATCGGGCTACATCGCATACCCGCCGGATGTGATGGAGAAGCTCCTCGCTCTGGATGACTATTGAAATTAATAAAAATCGATCAGGAGGCATTCTGCTATGAAAAAGAAAAGCGTATTATCCCTGCTGCTGGCGGCGGCGCTGGCGCTCTCCCTCGCCGGTTGCGCCGGGCAGGGGCAGCCGGGCGGAAAGGAGCCTGTCGTCAACAGCGACGGGACCATCACGAAAGAAGAAAACGACGTAAAAATCACTGAGACAGCGGCCAGGTCCATCGAAACCGAGCTGTATGAAACGGCGGATTTCAGCCTGCAGATCCCCAAGGGCTGGACAGTCACCAGCGGCGGTACGGCCATGTACCATTCCATCCGGGTGCAGGATCCCAGCCAGCCCCTCAACCAGATGTTTGTCCTGCTGAAGGCGGAGGGCCTGCTGCACAGCCAGGAGGGAAAGGACGCCTATGCGTATAACGTCACCATGGGGAACACATGGGCGCAGATGCTTTCCCAGGCGCCGGTGCTGACAACCCCCTCCACCGAAAACTTTTTCAAGCTGTTTTCGGAATACGCGGTGTTTGCAGAGCAGTGGGAGCCGAGCTATGCCGGCTATACCTTCCCCCGGTTTGACGGCTTTACCGTCACCGACCGCTTTGCCTCGGCCAGCCTCCTGTCCTCGTATGCTCTGGGAGAAGAGACGCTGCGGGCGTCCTTTACCGAAAACGGCAAGGAAGGCGAGGGGATGTTCGCCGCGTCGGTGGTGGACTTCGGAAGCGTTGATATTGCCGCAGGACTGCCGGTAGGATATATCATCCCCCGGGCGGACGGCGGCTACTACATGGCATACAACGTCATGGCGGTCACCGCCGCGAAGGATACCTTCATCGAATGGGAGAGCGTCCTCACCAAATGCCTTGGAACGCTCGCCTATTCTGAGAGTTTCGTAAAAGCCACTGAGCAGGCCGGTGAAGAAAAGGTGGCGATGTCAAAGGAAATCAGCCGCATCACCAACGAGAGGCTGGAAATCATCATGGCGGCCTGGGAGGACCGGAACGTCGAGCAGGACATCACCAGCCAGATGCAGAGCGACGAAACCGGCGGCTACGAGCGCGTGTACGACACGCAGACCGGCGAAATCTACCGGGCGGAGGCCGGATGGTATGAAAGCACCGGCAGTGACCGCTACAAGCCGGTGACTGAAAACAAAATGTATGCAGAGCCCATCAGCGGTTACATCGAATAGGGAAGCGGCGGAAAACCGCAAACAAGGAATACATGACAAGGAGGGAAACGGAATGCGTCAGGTGAAAAGGCTCCTTCCCTATGTCCGGCGGTATGTGCAGATGGCTGTTTACGATGTGCTGGACGCGGAGGGGGCGGAATACTGGAAGAATGAAAGCGGCGCGGTGGTCGCCCGGCTTTCGGTTTACGGGAACGTCAGCACCTTCAGCCTTTCGACAGAGATACAGGATGTGGGGACCGGACTGACGGTTTCCATGCGTGAACCCTGTCCCGGCCTGTCGGCCCAGGGAGAGGAACGGGCGGTGACCGCCGTAGCCGATAAGGTTGCCCAGTACCTTGAGAACGAGCTGATGATCAACCGCCGCTGTTTCGTGCCGGACCGGCATTATGCCGTATAGGGAACAGCGGCGCAGGCACAGGCGGAAATCGGCCGGATCCGTGCGGAAGCGGAAGCGGCCAAGGCTGCGCAGACTGCTGCACAAACTCCGGCCGCGCCTGACGGTACGGTATGCCCCTCGTGCGGCGCGTCCGCTGCCCCGGGCGTGAAATTCTGTCCGGAATGCGGGGCGCCGCTCTCCCGGCAGAGCGAATAAACAGACAATGAATCTGAATATCTGGAGGGATATCTATGGCAAATGAATCGAGAGTATTCCGGCTGCCCGCCGGTATGAGTACCCAGGTAGTGGCGAACGCCGTATCGTCGTTCCTGTCCTCCGCCAAAGGGATGGAGGTACAGAGCGCCGAAACCACAGAAGGCTAGGCTCTTCACGCGGGAACTATTAAACAACAGCTATCTGATGGGAGCGGCACTGAGCAGGAGGAACGAAAGGAAAGTTGGATTAGTAGATTGTTTAGGAAAAATGAATGATATGCCCGGCGGTATGTGCTCCTGGTGATTTATGATGTGCTGGACGGCGAGAGGGTGACTTACCAAAAGGGAGAGGAGACCATTGTGGCCAAAGCGGAGGCATACGGTAATCCCAGCACCTTTTCCATCTCTGCTGAGGAGCAGGAGATGGGTACCGAGCTGAAGGTCACCCTGCTGCAGCCCTGCGAGGGCTTGTCCAAACAGGGAAAAGAGTGAGCCATAACCGCCGTGGCGGATCGTACGGTATCTGGAAAACGAGCTTTTGATACACAGCAGCGTGGTCCAGATCACCAGCGACTGCTGGTCACTCCGCCTGACCATCCATCGGGGCCGTCCCACACAAGCACACAGCATTGTCAGAAAGGAAGGAAACAAACGATGAAAGAAAAACAAAGCATTATTAAGTTCCTGATTCTGGCGGTCATCCTGGCAGTGGCCCTGACCGCCGGCTTTGCCACTGGTGCCATGAAAACGGCGGCCCTGACCGCCGACTGGACCCTCAGCCTGAGGGCTATCCTGCGTCTGGCGGCCATGGCGGCAGGGATGCTGCTGGCGGAGTGGGTGGCGGAGTTCTTCTTGACCCTCTGCAAGCCCAGGACCCACCGGGCCCGGTCCATCCTCTCCATCACCCGTAGCCTCCTGCGCTATGCCGCAGCCATTGTCATCCTCTGCTGGGGTCTACACCTCCTGGGTGTGAATATTCTGGCTATTGTGGCCAGCCTGGGTGTTTTGGCCTTAATCGTCGGCTTTGCCGCCGACAGCATCATCGCCGACCTGGTCACGGGCGTGTTCATCCTCTTTGATAGCCAGTACAATGTGGGGGACATCATAGAGGTGGACGGCTTCCGGGGCGTGGTGACGGACATCGGCATCCGCACCACCTCTATCACCGACGCCAGCGAGAACATCAAGATTGTAAACAATGCGGATATGCGGAACATCCTCAACCGTTCCGACCACGTGTCCAAGTCCTTTTGCGACATCTCCATCCCCTATACCTGTGATCTGGAGGCACTGGAGGAGAAATTCCCGTCCCTGCTGGAGGAGATCCGGCAGAAGCGTGCGGACGTCATGTTGGACACGCCGGTCTACCTGGGGGTGCAGCAGCTGGCTGACAGCGCCGTGGTGCTGCGTTTCTGCGTGGGCGTGAAAGAAAAGGACATCTATGGCGGTGCGCGGATCCTCAATCGGGATCTGCTCTTGGGCCTGCGCCAGCTGGGTGTGGAGTGCCCCTTCCCCCAGCTGGACGTCCACTCTATGTGAGCCATGGGCGGGCAGAATCTGCGGAACGCGCCGCCGATGGAGCGGAGCGCACCGCCAAAGGAATGGAAACTTCCCCCGGAGTTCATCCTGCCCTGGGAGCCTGGCGTCCCGGAGGAGCCCCGCCCCGGGGCGGAGGCGGCCCCGCTTCCCCCGGAGTTTCAGGGCGGCGGCAGGGGTGCGCCCCGGAATCGGGAGCGCCGGCGGGGCTGGCGGATACTGGCCTCCGTCGCCATGGCCCTTCTGTTGACAGTAGCGGCCGCCGTCCCGGCAGCGGAGCTCCCCTCTCCCGAGCCGCCGACGTCAGCCGGGGACCCGCTCCCCACGGTGCCGCCGGAGACCACGCCTCCGGGCGGAGAGGAAAGCCCCGGCCCAGTCCAGACGCCGGAACCCATCACTTTTTTCTCGGCCATGATGAACGGATCCGAGGGTTTTTTGCAGGTGGCCTTCCCGGAGCCAGAGACCATTGCCTCGGCCAAGGTCACCCAGTTTGACACCATCACCCAGCGTCCTTTTTATGAGGATACTTTCGGTGAGGGCATCCCCCGGGCGGACATCGATGCCGGGCTGTATACCGCTTTCTATGTGGTTTATCCCCCGGATTTCGACGACTACTGGGCAGAGGCGGGGGCGGACACCTACCCCACCTTTGAGATGCGTCTGACGGTGGAACGGGTAAATGGGGAAACGGAGACCTACACCGCTGCCGACTTGGGCCGATGCCCCCAGCTGCGGGGAGAGTATGATGAAACAACCAACACCGTGACGATGAAGGTCTGGTGGGACGACGGGGAGGACTTCCCACAGGTGGTGCCCGTCGCGCCGGAGCAGGCCGAGGGCGACACCCTAAGCGTCACCGTCTATGTGGACGGGGAGCCCCTGCCGCCGGAGGCCTATGCCCTGAGCCAGGTGCGCGAGGAATCCCAGTACTCCACCTCGGACAATCCAGATGTGCTTCTGACGAGATACACCTACATCACCGTGGCCACCGCCTCCCTGCCCCAGCCTCTGGCTGCGGAGTCCGCCCTGAGCTGCGCCGTCCACATGACCCTCTCCGGCCAGCCTTTTACCTATAGTCTGCCTATCAGCACTGCCCCGAGGGACATCTACTGGTAAGTTTTTATGATGAGTAATTTGTATCAACTGAGTCCAGTGTTTCATCGGACAAAGGCATCCGATATTGGTGTGGTCGACTCCATGGCCTTTGCAAAAGCGCATATGCATAAGTTTTCTGTCCCCCTGCCGGATGGTGTGGACTATCACTTCCCTGGCGGCGAGGGTGCCGAGCCGGTCACCGTAAGCTTTGCCGCATGGATGGTAAAGGACGGAAACGGCGGCTACAAGGCCCTGGAAGATCCCGTCACATCCAAAGCGGTAAAGCCTGCCGTGGAGACGGAGAAAGTCAAGCGGCGTAAGGTTCTCATCACGGCGGCGTTCCGTTCGGAAATGGCAGATGAGTATGCCCTGAATGACGAGAACGGGAACCCCCGATACGCCGTCAGGCTGCATGCTAACGGCGGGGCTTTTGAAGCGGACGGGACCGATCTGTTGTATATGAAGCCGCGGTCGCTGGAATTTGCAGACCAGGAGCTTTTCTATGTGGAGGCTACCTGCCTGAAACCGACGAGCAGCGGCAAGGTATTCACCGGCTGGTACAGGGATAAAGCCTGCACCGCCGGCCCGGTAACAGGGCTTAAAATCCTTGAAGAGCTGAAAGAGCGCCCTGTCAGGGAAGCGCCCTATGCGCCGATGGATCTCTACGCCAAATGGGAGACGCAGGAAAGCTGAAAACGCAGAAGGAATATCCCTTCTTTATGCTTTGGTATTCACCAAAGCATAAAGAACTTTAACTGCGGCAAAGAAGGTTATTCGTTCCGCCCTGGCTGCCTGAACCGGCGCACCGGGGAACGGATGGCATAGAACACCGAGAAAAAGGGGGGTGACACACCAAAAAGAATGATCAAACCCGTGTATTCACATAAATGTTATCTTGAAAGGAGAAAAATCAATCATGAAACTAAAGCGCAAACTTCTTGCAGGACTGCTGACGCTTTGTATGGCTGTTGGAATGGCTGTGCCGGCGTTTGCGGAGAACGGCCCCTCGTCCGGGGACATGAGCGCCGCATGGGTGCAGCTGTATGATAGCAGTGTAGAAGAACCCGATGGCAGCTATTTTGGTTATGTACTTTATAGCAACGGCGGCGAGGCTGACACGGTGGAGGGCGCTGTCTATGACAAGGCTACCAACACCATCACCCTGACAAACTACAACCACCCGGAAATGACCCTTGCCACCAACGAGATGGGCGACGATTTGAAGCTTCATCTGGTGGGTGACAATCATATCGCCGAACTGGTTGTATGGGGCTTCGGCTGGGGCGGCAATCTGGAAATTACCGGAGACGGCTCCCTGACCATTAATGAAAACAAAACGTCTCAGACTGCGGCGATCCGCTTTATGGCCGAGGGAACACAGGGTCTGCTCAAGGTCGGCTCAAACGCTTCTGTGACAGCGTATAAGAGCGCAGGTGAAAACACTTATTCTGCGGCCTTTGTATCGACAACATCCTCAACCCTTCCCTTCACAGGTAATCTGGAAACAGAGCTTGCCCTGACCGCCAATTCCGGCATCGAGGGGGAGACCACCGAATGGGAAAATGTCATATATGAAAGTAACTATGTTGCTCAAGACTGGAAGGTTCTCACCAAGGGCGAGGACGGAAAGAAATACGGCGTTAGTTACGGAACAATCTACACCGGCAGCGATTTAACAAACGGCAAGCCTGTGGGCTATATCCACGAGCTGGTGAAGGTGGAAGGACTTCCTAGCCAAAAAGAATATCTTGCCGTTCAAATTGCTACCGTTGACGGACTTGAAAAGGACGCTCTGCCTGAGGGATATACCGACTCAGGGGAAACCATCAGCGCCAAAATAGGCGATATCAGCTCTATGACAGTGCTGATCAAGGACGGGCAGAGGTTTTATTGGGGAGTAGACCCGAATCATTCCCAGTGGTTGGTCTATCAGACCGCCGTTGATGACGTAACTGCGGAGGATTGGGGTCAGACAACCCTGACAAAAATTGTAGTGCCTGTGGCTGGAGAAGGCGTCAGCGGTGCGACCGAAGAAGATATTCCGGCAGGCTATACCACCAACGTGGTAAAGACCGGCATGTATAGCTACTACTGCACCAATGATGTGATCAAAGTATCCCCGTCCGGGACTTCTACCGATCCGGGCACTGATCCTGGAACAAAACCTGGTGAGGATCCGGGCACTGATCCTGGAACAAAACCTGGTGAGGATCCGGGCACTGATCCTGGAACAAAACCTGGTGAGGATACTGGCGCCAAAGATCTGACTGCTTCCGAAACCGGTGTTTCCATCTCCCTGACCGATGGAGTGCCAGAGGGTGCAGAGCTTTATGCCGACACCATTGCACAGGAAAGCGTGCTGGGAAGCCGTCCGGAACTGAAAGAGGAGCTGCCGGGCCTGCTGTCCATTTACGAGATCAGCGTTAGAAAAGACGGTAAAGCTCTGGAAATCAAGGATAACCCCATGACGGTCAAAATCCCGATGAACGACCACCTGAAGGGCTACAAATACTACCAGGCGGTATATCTGGGCGAAGAGCTGGAACGCTTTGACGCGGTGGCGGAAGGCGACTTCCTGGTGTTTGAGACTACCCATCTGAGCCAGTATGCTATCCTTGGCTCCAACACACCGTTTGAAACCAGTACGGTTCAGGACGGAGAGCAGACCGGCGCGGGCGATCAGTCTTCCGATACAACTATTCCGCAGACCGGGGACGGCAGCAACATGATGCTGTGGATTGGTCTTCTGGCTGCATCCGGAGCCGGCGTCTATGGCATGACGCTTTACAGCAGAAAGAAAAAGGAACAGAATATCTAACATTTTACGGCCGCCATCAGACAGATGGCGGCCGTTTTAGAAGGAAGGTGGGACTATCAAACGAATTGTGATTTTGGAACTATCAGACCAGGATAACGTTGCTTTAGAGGAAATTTCAAAGATTTTGGAGCGTCATCCTGATTTGAAGCTGATTGAAATGGTAGTTGAACCGACATTGATTTTTAACCACCTCATAATTGACACAGGAAAAAGAAAGGTATACTATAATCAGCAGGAGGTATTACTGACAACAAAAGAGTATGAACTACTTTACCGACTGGCCTTGTATGAAGGGCGGGTGTTGTCATACAGGCAGCTTTATGAGGCTGTATGGGGAGAAGATCCAATGGGAAATGAAGCCAATGCGGTAAGCTGTCATGTATACGGCCTGCGCAGAAAATTTCGTGAGATAGCACTCAGCTTACCTTCTGCTATCCGTTGTGTTCGAGAAGTTGGCTTTTGTTTTGAGGATATTACGGAATAAATAGGGGAAACGACCTGATAGCAGGTCGTTTCCCCTATTTATTTGAGCCATAAAGTCTTTTCTTACGGTGCAGTATTCAAAGGGCGGTAAAATTTGACATTATACAGCATTTTGTTGTTTGTTCTTGTCTAAACTTGCGACCGACTACGAAAATTCTACGGAAAATCTCGGAAAAATCTACAAAATTAGACGGTATAATCCCTATATCAACAATTATGTATTTCTAAAAAGAATTCTGCGCTCATCTTCAGGTAATCTCGCTATTGAATACATTTACTTCGCCTCACAAATTTTTCGGATTACAGAATAAACCCAAGCGGTTGTTTGTCTGGCCTCTTTTATGAGATTATGAAGTTCGGGAAAGTAAGCAAAACAAAGGATTTGAATGAATATGACGATGTACGAATTGTTGGGAAAACTTTTCCCCACAATGAAACCCTTGGACATGCCCAAGAAGTCCGAGAGCACCGCTGTGGCCGCTCCTGCTGCCTCTGAGAAGGTGGAGGAGAAGATCGACTTCTCCAAGGTGGAGATCGAGCCTCTGTTCTCCGATTTCGTGGACTTTGAGACCTTCTCCAAGTCTGATTTCCGTGCCGTGAAGGTGCTCTCCTGCGAGGCTGTGAAGAAGTCCAAGAAGCTGCTGAAGTTCACTCTGGACGACGGAACCGACACCGATCGGGTGATTTTGAGCGGAATTCATGAGTATTATGAGCCCGAGGAGTTGGTGGGCAAGACCTGCATCGCCATCACCAACCTGCCTCCCCGTCCCATGATGGGCATCGACTCCTGCGGCATGCTGATTTCCGCTGTCCACCACGAGGAAGGCGTGGAGAAGCTGCATCTGCTGATGGTGGATGACCACATTCCCGCCGGCGCCAAGCTGTACTAAGGCTGATTGGCTACCAAGAGACCCATGAACGGCAGTTCATGGGTCTCTTTTTTGTTGATGTTTGCCGGGAAGATGTGTATCATAGGAGAAAGAGTATTGGGACAAAAGACGTTAGGAGTAACATTCATATATGAAATTCATCCATCTATCCGACCTGCATCTGGGAAAGCGGGTCAATGAGTTCTCTATGATCCAGGATCAGCGGTATATGCTGGAGCAAATACTCTCCATCATCCGTGCCGAGCAGCCCCAGGGGGTGCTCATTGCCGGGGACGTGTACGACAAGGCTGTGCCCACGGCGGAGGCGGTGGGGCTGCTGGACGAGTTTCTTGTCCGACTGGCGCAAGAGCGGCTTCAGGTATTTCTCATCAGCGGCAACCATGACTCTCCGGAGCGGCTGGCCTTTGGTGGGCGACTGATGGAGCATAGCGGCATTCACATCTCCCCGGTGTACGACGGACACACCGCCGTGTACACCCTGGAGGATGCCTACGGCCCTGTGCGGGTATACTTGCTTCCCTTCGTCAAGCCCGCCCATGTGCGTCGGTATTTTCCTCAGCGGGAGATCGACAGCTATACGGATGGGGTACGCACGGCCATTGAGGCCATGGGAGTGGATGAAGACGTCCGCAATGTGCTGGTGACCCATCAGTTTGTCACCGGGGCCACCCGGTGTGACTCCGAGGAGTGCTCGGTGGGGGGATCAGACAATGTGGATGTGTCGGTATTTGACTCCTTTGACTATGTGGCTCTGGGCCATCTCCACGGTCCCCAGAGCGTGGGGCGGGCGGAGGTGCGCTACTGTGGCACCCCGCTGAAATACTCCTTCTCTGAGGCCAAGCATGAAAAATCCGTCACGGTGGTGGAGATGGAGGCGAAGGGGACAATACACATCCGAACAGTGCCCCTCACCCCCATGCGGGATTTGGTAGAGCTGCGGGGCAGCTATGACCAGCTGAGCCTGCGGGAATTTTACCAGAAGGGCGGCTATCAGCAGGACTATGTCCACATCACCCTCACCGACGAGGAGGACATTCCGGACGGTCTGGGAAAGCTGCGTATCATCTATCCCTATCTGATGAAGCTGGACTATGACAATCAGCGTACCCGCAGTCAGCAGCAGGTGGAGGGGACAGAGAATGTGGAGAGAAAATCCCCTCTGGAGCTGCTGGAGGAGTTTTATCAAGTACAAAATGGACAGCCCATGGGGGAGCAACAGCGGGAGTTTGCCCGTGGCCTCGTGGAGTCCATCTGGGAGGACGAGAGATGAGACCGCTGAAACTCACCATGAGCGCCTTTGGCCCCTACGCCGGGCAGGTGGAGCTGGACCTGGAGCAGCTGGGCCGACGGGGACTGTACCTCATCACCGGGGACACCGGGGCGGGGAAGACCACCATCTTTGACGCCATCACCTATGCGCTGTACGGGGAGCCCAGCGGAGATAACCGGGATCCCTCCATGTTTCGCTCCAAGTACGCCCGGCCGGATACCCCCACCCAGGTGGAACTGGTGTTCTCCTATGGACATCAGGTGTATCGGGTGCGGCGCAGCCCTGAATATGAGCGCCCGGCCAAGCGGGGCTCCGGCACCACGGTGCAGCGGGCGGAGGCGGAATTGCAGCTTCCGGATGGACGGCTGGTGACCAGACCTCGGGAGGTCACAGCGGAAATTGTGGAGATCATAGGGGTGGATCGCAGTCAGTTCTGTCAAATCGCCATGATCGCCCAGGGTGACTTTCTCAAGCTGCTGCTGGCGGACACCAAAAGCCGTCAGGAGATCTTCCGCAAGCTGTTCCAGACCCGTCCCTATCTGGTGTTTCAAGAGAAGTTAAAAAGTGAGTCCGGGGCCTTGCAAAAGCAGTGTGAGGCGGCCCGGGCCAGCCTCCGGCAGTATATGAGCGGAATCCTTTGTGGTTCTGAGGACGAGTGCTTTGAGCAGGTCCAACAGGCAAGAGAGGGGCAAATGCTCATAGCAGACACAGAGGCGCTGCTCCAGACCCTGCTGGAGCGGGATGGACGCAGCAAGGCGCACTGGAGTGAGACGTGGGACAAGCTGGAGCAGGAGATGCAAGAGGTGACTGCGCTGCTGAGCAAGGCGGAGGAGGCACAAAAGACCCAAAACAAGCTGAAAACAGCCCGGGAGAAACGGGAAGAGGCCCAGACCAAGCTGGAGCTAGCCCAAAAGCAGCTGGAGGCAGAGGTGGAACAGAACTCCCACCGGGAGGCCGTGGAATCGGAACGAGCCGCCCTGGAGGCACAGCTGCCCAGCTATGAGAGATTGGAGCAGCTGTGGACGACCCTGGGCCAACTGACCCAGGACATCCACAGCCAGGAGCAGGCCTTGGCACAGCAGCAACGTACCCGGGACGCCCAGGCCCGGGAGCTTGCACAGTGGAGGGAGGAACTTTTCCAACTGGCCCAGACCCCGGCCCTGCGCCAACGGCTGCTGGGAGAGCAGACCCAGGAATTGGACAGGCAGCGGAAACTGGAGGGGCTGGAGGAGCTGTTGCAGCGCTGTACCCAGGCCCAGAGTGAGCTGGAGCAGGCCCAGACGGAGTATCGGGCAGCCAGAGACCGGGCAGAGCAGGCCAAAGAGGACTATGAGAGGAAAAATCGGGCATTTTTGGACGAGCAGGCGGGCCTGTTGGCTCAAAACCTGGAGGAGGGGCAGCCCTGCCCGGTGTGCGGCTCTGTCCACCATCCTGCCCCTGCGCCCCTCTCTCTGGAGGCCCCCACAGAGGCGCAGCTTCATCAGGCGCAAGGGGTATGGGAATCTGCCCGACAGATGGCCACCCAGCGCAGTGTGGAGGCAGGGGAGAAGAAGACTGCCCTGGAGGAGCGTCAGCAGCAGCTGTTGCCCCAGATGGCAGAGCTTGTGGATGCCAAAAAACTGGGGGCGGATCACCTGTTGGAGGCTGCGGCCCAGCCCATCCGGGAGGCAGTGAAACAGGCTCATCAGCGGCTGGAGCAGATACACAACCAGCTGGTCCAGGCGGATCAGGCCCTGAAGCGGAAAGCAGAGCTGGAGCGCTGCCTGCCCCAGAGAGAGGAGAGCCTCAGCGCCTTGGAGGTGGCCATTGGCTTGGCTCGGGAGTCCCTGGCCGGAGCGCAAAGCCGCAGAGAGGAGCTGGAGGGGCAGCTGAGAGCCTTGACAACGCAGCTGGGGTATCCGGAGGCATCCCAGGCCAGACAGCGGCTGAGCCAGCTCACCCAGCAGCTCAAGGCCATGGATCAGGCACAAAAGGCCGCCCAAGAGCGGGTCAACAGCTGTAAACTGGAGGTGGCTGGTGCGGATGCTGCCATCCAGGAGCTATCCCAGCTGCTGGAGCATGGACTGGCCATAGATGTGCAGGCCCAGCAGGCCCGCCGGGAGGAACTGACCCGGCAGCGGGAGTTGGCCGAAAACGTCCAGCGGGAGCTGCACACCCGGATGTCCACCAATGCTGGAGTTTTGGCGCATATTCAGGAAAAGTCGGCGGCGCTGGGAGAGTTGGAAGGGCGGTACACCTGGGTGTGTGCCCTGTCCAACACCGCCAACGGCAACCTGTCCGGCAAGGAGAAGGTCGCCCTGGAGACCTACATTCAAATGACTTACTTTGACCGCATTCTCCGAAGGGCCAATCTGCGGCTGCTGGCCATGACCGGGGGACAGTATGAACTCAGGCGCCGCAGGTCGGCGGAGAATAACCGCAGCCAGAGCGGCTTGGAACTGGACGTGGTGGATCACTACAACGGCTCTGAGCGCAGCGTCAAGTCACTGTCCGGGGGAGAGTCCTTTCAGGCATCCCTGTCTCTGGCCCTGGGACTGGCAGACGAGGTGCAGTCCTCCGCTGGGGGTATTCGTCTGGACACCATGTTTGTGGACGAGGGCTTTGGCTCCCTGGATGAGGAGTCTCTTGCCCAGGCCATGGGGGCCCTCAGTGACCTGGCTCAGGGGGATCGCCTGGTGGGGATCATCTCTCATGTGGCCCAACTCAAGGAACGGATCGACAAGCAAATCGTGGTGCGCAAGGACAGCGTAGAGGGCAGCCATGTGGAGATTCTGATGTGAGATAGCGGCCAGCATAGGCCGGGAAAAGATAGGGTATTGAAAAATCAGGGGAAATAGGTATAATGTATCTGCATACACAAATGTGGCCAGAGACACGTCGGTGCCAGCGTGTGGGGAGTCCGTCGAGGGATTTTCCACAGCTGCACGGTGAAAACATCGGCCCAAATTCATACCGATAGAACTGCCTGTCGGTATGTTTTTGTATCTGAAATTGAGAGGTGTCGTCAATGAGCGGGGGAGGACGGCGAAGACGGGTGGTCAACTCCACCAGAGTCATCGCCTTTTCGTTTGCCGGGGTCATTTTGATGGGAGCGTTGCTGCTGATGCTGCCCATCTCCTCGGCGTCAGGGGAGAGCTGTGGGTTTATAACGGCGCTGTTTACCGCCACGTCTGCCACCTGTGTGACAGGATTGGTTCTGGTGGACACTCTGACCCAGTTTACTTTTTTCGGAGAAGTTGTGATATTGGTGCTCATCCAACTGGGCGGCTTGGGATTTATGAGTGTGATGTTCCTCTTGGCCAGCCTGGTGAGAAAGCGCATGTCCCTGAGCCAGCGGCTGATGATGGTGTCAGCCTTCAACCTCAATGATATGCACGACGTGGCCAAGATGGTGGGACATGCTTTTCGGTTCACCTTTACCATGGAAGCCATTGGTGCCGTGATCCTCACGGCCTGCTTCTTTCCCCGGTACGGGTTACAGGCCATTTGGAAGGGCATTTTTACAGCGGTGTCCGCCTTTTGTAACGCTGGCTTTGACCTTCTGGGGCCGGACAAGCTGGGCAGCCTTTCCACCTATGACAACAATCCGGTGGTGTTGCTCACCGTGGCGACCCTCATTGTCAGCGGTGGTCTGGGCTTTTTTGTGTGGGAGGAATTGTTGAGGAAGAGATCCTTCCGCAGATTGACACTGTACAGTAAGATGGTGCTGGTGATCACGGCTGCCCTGATTGTGGGCGGTGCCCTGTTTTTCCTGGCGGTGGAACATAAAAATCCTCAGACTCTGGGCAATATGCCTTGGTGGCAGCAGGGACTCAATGCGCTGTTCCAAGCTATCACCCTGCGCACGGCAGGATTTTTGAGCATTTCTCAGGGCGGGCTCCGGGAGGTGTCCCAGCTTGTGTGTATTCTCTTGATGCTGGTGGGCGGCTCGTCGGGCTCCACCGCAGGCGGCATCAAGACGGTGACCTTGGG
This sequence comes from Pseudoflavonifractor capillosus, assembly GCF_016902575.1. Taxonomy (GTDB): domain Bacteria; phylum Bacillota; class Clostridia; order Oscillospirales; family Oscillospiraceae; genus Enterenecus; species Enterenecus capillosus_A. Next base: position 163,899 of record NZ_JACSNZ010000001.1, read on the forward strand.
CGTGCTGGTGCTGGCCATGCGGGCGGGCCTGCATGGACGCAGCAACGTCACCATCCGGGGACGCACCATTCCGCTGACCAAGGTGCTCTCGGCGGTGACTCTGGTGCTTGTGGTGTCTGCTATGTTCCTGTTCTCGTCCATTGCCATCTCTCTGGTGGACGGGGTGTCCTATTTGGCGGCGGCCTATGAGACCGCTTCGGCTTTGGGGACGGTGGGCTTGACCACCGGAATTACCCCCACGCTGTCCACGTTCTCCCACCTGTTGCTGGTGGCTATGATGTATTTGGGTCGGGTGGGGGTGCTCTCCTTCTCGGTGGCATTTTTGTCCCAGGGCGGGAAACAGAGCCGTGTGATCTACCCGGAAAGTGATGTTATGATCGGCTGATGGAGGTGCTTTTGTGAAAAACTTTGCAGTGTTTGGGCTGGGCCGTTTTGGTACGGCAGTGGCCAGAGAATTGTTTGAAGTGGGCCACGATGTGCTGGCTGTGGATGTGGATCCGGAGCGGGTGCAAAGTGTGGCTGACCTGGTGACCCATGCGGTGGCCGGCGACGCCCGAGACCCGGCGGTGCTCAACGCCCTGGGCATCGGGGAGTACGACTGTGCTGTGGTGGCCGTGGGCAACGATGTGGGCAGCAGCGCTTTGATTACCATGCGCCTCAAGGAGGCCGGAGTGCCCAAGGTGGTGTGCAAGGCCATGAGTCATGTCCACCAGCGCCTGCTGGAAAAGGTGGGGGCGGATCATGTGGTGTTTCCAGAACACGAGATGGGAATCAAGGTGGCCCAGGGTCTGGCCCGTTCCAACATTCTCAACTACATTGAACTGTCCGATGACTACGGCCTTGTGGAGGTGGATTTGCCCGACCACTGGGAGGGTAAGACCATCCGGAGTTTGGACATCCGTGCCAAGTACGCCCTGAACGTCATTGCCGTGCGCCGTGGCCAGGACGTCAATGTCTCTCCGGGTGCAGACTATGTGCTCATGACCCACGACAAGCTCATGGTACTGGGCCGGGACGACGACATTGCCAAGATCTGCGACAAATGAGACATGAGATCATATCCAGCCGTTCCAATCCCCTGGTTTCACGACTGCGCAAGCTCAATGCCCGTCGTGCAGTCCGGCGGGAAGAAGGGGTCTTTGTGGGTGAGGGACCCAAGCTGCTGGGCGAGGCGGTACGCTGGCAGGTGCCGTTGGAGACGGTGATCTACGCCACCGGAACCCAGCTGCCTGCCCTGCCTGATTCCGTGCGAATGGTGGAGGTGCCCGACTCGCTGCTCCAGGCAGTGGCTCAGACCCAGACCCCCCAAGGTGTGGTCTTCATCGGGCAGACGCCCCCTATGGAACTGCCCAAGAAGCTGACAGGAAGCCGTTACCTCATCCTGGATGGGGTGCAGGACCCGGGCAATGTGGGCACCATCTGGCGCACAGCCGACGCCTTTGGGGCGGACGGGCTGATTTTGTGCCAGGGCTGTGCAGATCCCTGGGGGCCCAAGACCGTGCGCGCCACCATGGGGGCTGCATTCCGCCTGCCTGTGTGGGAGACAACCTTGGAGGAGGCGGCAGCACGGCTGAGGGAGGCAGACATTCCCCTCTACGCCACCGCCCTGCGGGAGGATACCCGGGATGTGCGGGAGCTGCCCTTGGGGCGCAGCGGAGTCATCATCGGCAGCGAAGGGCAGGGCGTGTCCCAGCTGGCCCTGGAGCTGTGCCGCCAGACGGTGAAAATCCCCATGCTGGAGCGGTGTGAGTCCCTCAATGCCGCTGTGGCGGCATCGGTGGTGCTGTGGGAGATGGCGAGGCCTGTTTTATGAAGAAAGAGAGGGGGAAGTGGGGTGTCCCACTTGAAATATTGGCTGTGGCTATCCACCCGGAAGGGGCTGGCCGGTGTGTCCATGCAGCGGGTGTTGGATCATTTCGGCGGAGTGGAACGGGTATACTTTGCCCAAGGGCGAGAGCTGGATGAGCTGACATGGCTGCAAGGGTATGTCAAGGCTTCCCTGCGTGACAAATCCATGGCGGGTGTGGATCGGATCTTGGATCGGTGCGACCAGCTGGACATCCGGGTGATGACCCGGCAGGACGCAGCCTACCCCCAGCGGTTGGAAGCCATTGCCCAGCCTCCTCTGGTACTCTACGCCAAGGGACGTCCCATCGCCCTGGACGACGAGGTGGCCATTGCCATGGTGGGCACCCGCAGCTGCACCCCCTACGGGGAGCGGGTAGCGGGAAAATTGGCGATGGAGCTGACCCATGGGGGCGCCCTGGTGGTGTCCGGCATGGCCCAAGGTATTGATGCGGCTGCCGTGCGGGGAGCACTGATGGCAGGCGGCACTGTGGTCAGCGTAGTGGCGGGAGGTATGGACGTGGTCTACCCCCGCTATCACCGTCATCTGTATGAGGATGTGGCGGCCAGTGGACTGCTCCTCTCGGAATATCCCCCAGGGACGGAACATAAGGCCGGACACTTTCCCGCCCGCAATCGCATACTCAGCGGGCTGTCTCTGGGTGTGGTGGTGGTGGAAAGTCCCCGGAAAGGGGGCGCTCTCATCACCGCCAACCATGCCCTGGATCAAAACCGGGATGTGTATGCGGTGCCCGGCGCCATAGATGCCCCGGCCAGTGAGGGCACCAACCGTTTGATCCAGGAGGGAGCGGCCAAGCTGGTGACCTGCGGGGAGGATATTTTGTGTGAATGGCGAGACCGATTCCCGGTCAAATTAGGGGTACACCCCCCGCTGGACCCCCAGGTTGTGGAGCAGCGGCTGCACAATCTGGAGCAGGAGCAGCAGCTGGATCAGCCGGTGAAATCGTCTTCCAGTCAGGAAAAAGAGGTTGACAATCGGGAAAGCTTGGAATATATTGACTGGAAGGAGTGCCGAAAAAACCTCACCGATGATGAGCAGGAGATGCTTCTGGCCCTGCAAGAGGGTGCCAGAGCCACGGACGGGCTGGTGGAACAGACGCAACGGCCTGCCAGACGTGTGTTGGCGGCACTGACCATGCTGCAACTGCAGGGATACGTGACCCAGGAAAAGGACAAGAAGTTCCGGGCCACGGTGAGACTGAAAACGGAGTAATTATCTATGGGAAAAACGAATTTGGTGATTGTAGAGTCACCAGCTAAGGCGAAAACCATTGGAAAATATCTTGGCCCGGACTACCAGGTGAAGGCGTCCATGGGCCATGTGCGGGATCTGCCCAAGAGCAAGCTGGGGGTGGATGTGACTACCTTTGAGCCGGACTACCAGGACATCAAGGACAAAGAGGAGACCATTTCTGACCTGAGAAAGGCCGCCAAGGCCAGCCAGCGTGTCTATCTGGCCACCGACCCTGACCGGGAAGGTGAAGCTATTTCTTGGCACTTGCAGTCCGTGCTGGGGGTACCCAAGGAGAAGACCTGCCGGGTGACCTTCAATGAGATCACCCGCAAGGTGGTCACCGAGTCCATCGCCTCCCCCCGAGAGATCGACCAGAACCTGGTGGATGCCCAGCAGGCCCGGCGCATTTTGGACCGCATTGTGGGCTACCAGCTCTCTCCGCTGCTGTGGAAGAAGATTCGCCGGGGACTGTCCGCTGGCCGTGTGCAGTCGGTGGCTACCCGCCTGGTGGTGGAGCGGGAGGAGGAGATCCGTGCGTTTGTGCCCAAGGAGTACTGGTCTATCACTGCCGACCTGGGCCGTATCGCCCCCAACATCGGTGCATTCCGGGCCGAGTTCTATGGCCGGGACAAGAAGATGGAGTTGTGCAGTGAGCAGGAGGTTCAGGAGGTTATAAATGCTGTAAAGGCTGATACCTTTACTGTTCGTGCAGTGAAGCGGCAGGACAAGAAACGCAATCCTGCCCCGCCCTTTATCACCTCCACTTTGCAGCAGGAGGCTTCCCGCAAGCTGAACATGACCCCTCGGCGCACCATGTCTGTGGCCCAACAGCTGTACGAAGGCGTGGACATCGCCGGAGAGGGTACTGTGGGTCTGATTACCTATATGAGAACTGACTCTCTGCGCCTGTCTGAGGAGGCGCTGGCAGCAGCCAAAACCTTCATCCAGGCCCGGTACGGCAAGGAGTACTATCCGGAAAAGACCCGTCACTTCAAGGCCAAGGACTCTGCCCAGGACGCCCACGAGGCCATTCGTCCCTCCGATGTGAACCTCACCCCGGAGCAGCTGAAGAAGGATTTGACCAGCGAGCAATACCGGCTCTACAAGCTGATCTGGAGCCGTTTTCTGGCCTGCCAGATGGCACAGGCCGTTTATGACAGTGTGTCCATCGAGGTGGAGAGTGCCGGGTATCAGTTCCGGGCCAGCCACTCCTCCATCAAGTTCTCCGGCTTCACTGCGGTGTACGAGGAGAGCCGGGATGACGAGGACGAGGCACCCCAGTCTCCGCTGCCTGATTTGAAGGAGGGGGAGGCGCTGCGTCTGGACGAGCTCAGCCCCGCCCAGCACTTCACCCAGCCCCCCGCCCGGTTTACCGAGGCCACCCTCATCCGGGCCCTGGAGGAGAAAGGCATTGGCCGTCCTTCCACCTACGCCCCCACCATTTCCACCATCACCGACCGGGAGTACGTGGTTAAGGAGGGCAAGCACCTGCGCCCCACTCCTCTGGGAGAAGTGGTGACAGGTCTGATGAAGGACAAGTTTTCCGACATCGTAGATCCTGCCTTTACCGCCCAGATGGAGCAACGGCTGGACAAGGTGGAGACGGGTGAGGTGAACTGGAAGCAGGTACTGTCCGACTTCTACACCGACTTCGATGAGGAGATGAAGAAGGCGGAGACGGAGCTGGATGGTGAGCGCATCAAGGTGCCCGACGAGGTCTCTGAGGAGATCTGCCCCGAGTGCGGACGTAACCTGGTGGTGAAGTCCGGCCGATTTGGCCGCTTCCTGGCCTGCCCCGGCTGGCCGGAGTGCAACTTCACCATGCCTTTGGTGGTGGAGATGCCGGGCAAGTGCCCCCTGTGCGGCGGCCGTCTGGTCAAGCGCACCGGCACCAGCAAAAAGACCCACAAGCAGTACACATACTACTGCTGCGAGCACCTCAACAGCAAGGACGAGAGTCGGCGCTGTGAGTTCCGCACCTGGGATGTGCCGGTGAAGGACTACTGCCCCGAGTGTGGCCATACCATGTTCAAAAAGGCAGGGCGGGGTTACAAGCGACCTTTCTGTATCAACGAGAAATGTCCCAACTTCCTGCCCGAGGAGAAGCGGGGTGGCTTCCGCAAAAAGACGGAGGAAGGGGAGGGCACTGCCACCGCTGAGTCCCAAGCAGAGCAGGAGACCCCCAAGAAAAAGACGGCGGCCAAGAAGACTACGGCCAAGAAGAGCACTACCAAGAAAACGACGGCCAAGTCCACCACCGCCAAAAAGACCACCACGAAGAAAACCTTGACCAAGGCTGCCAAGCAGGCGGAAGAGGCCTGAGGGAAGATAAAGGAACGCGATATATGAATGTGACCATCATTGGCGCCGGTCTGGCCGGCTGCGAAGCGGCCTGGCAGTTGGCCCAGCGGGGGATCGGGGTGACCCTGCATGAGATGAAGCCCCACAAGATGACCCCCGCCCACCACAGCACAGGCTTTGCCGAGCTGGTGTGCTCCAATTCCCTGCGCTCCGACCAGCTGGAGAATGCGGTGGGGCTGCTGAAAGAGGAGCTGCGCCGTTGCGGTTCCCTCATCCTGCGCTGTGCCGACCAGACCCGTGTGGAGGCAGGCGGCGCCCTGGCTGTGGATCGGGAGGCATTCTCCCAGGCGGTGACGGATGCCGTGCGGGCCCATCCCCTCATCACTGTGGTGGAGGGAGAGGTGACCCAGATTCCGGAGGGTGAGGTCATCATTGCCAGCGGCCCCCTCACTTCCGAGGGGCTGTCCGGGGAGATCGCCAAGCTGTTCCCCAACGCCGGATATCTGAACTTTTATGATGCTGCGGCTCCCATCGTCACCTTTGAGAGCATTGACATGGATCATGCCTGGTTTGCCTCTCGGTATGACCGGGGCACGGCAGACTACATCAACTGCGCCATGAGTCAGGAGGAGTACCTGGCCTTCTGGACAGAGCTTTGCAAGGCCGAGGAGGCCCCCGTCCACGGCTTCGAGGACGGGCGTGTGTTTGAAGGGTGTATGCCCGTGGAGGTGATGGCCCGCCGGGGCGAGCAGACTCTGTGCTTTGGTCCCCTCAAGCCCAAGGGCCTGCCCGATCCCAAGACGGGGAAGGAGCCATACGCCGTGGTGCAGCTGCGCCGGGACAATGCCCAGGGTACCCTGTACAACATCGTGGGCTTCCAGACTCACTTGAAGTGGGGGGAGCAGAAGCGGGTGTTCTCCATGATCCCCGCTTTGGCCCATGCCGAGTATGTGCGCTACGGGGTGATGCACCGCAACACCTACCTGGATTCTCCCCGCCTGCTGGATGCCTACTACCGGGTGCGGGGCCAGGAGCGCATCTGCTTTGCCGGACAGATCACCGGGGTGGAGGGCTATGTGGAGTCCACCGCCTCCGGCTTTGTGGCCGGGGTGGAGCTGGCAAACCGCCTGCTGGGCAAGCCTGCGGTGGATTTTCCCCGGGAGACCGCTTTGGGTGCGCTGGCTCAGTATGTGAGCAATGAGAGCGTGGTGGACTTCCAGCCCATGAACATCAATTTTGGAATTATGCCCCCCCTGGGCTATAAGGTGAAGGGGAAACGAAATAAAAATGCCGAGCTGTCCCGCCGCTCCCTGGAGCTGGTGGACGCCCTGGCCGAGAAGCTGTAACAAGGAGGGTCGGAGATGAAGATCATAGTAGACGCCATGGGTGGAGACAATGCACCAGAGGCACCAGTGCGAGGTGCGCTGGATGCCATGGCTGAGTACGGTGTAGAGGTGGTGCTGGTGGGCCGGGGTGAGGACATCCTGGCAGCTTTGCACAAGGAGGGGGTTTCAGAGCTTCCCGCTGGTCTGGAGATCTCCCATGCCGACCAGGTGGTGGAGATGTGCGACAATCCCGCCACTGCCTTCAAGGAGAAGAAGGACTCCTCTTTGACGGTGGGCCTGAACCTGCTCAAAAGCGGCGCAGGAGATGCCTTTGTCTCCGCTGGCTCCACAGGAGCACTGCTCTCCGCCGCTACGCTCATGACCAAGCGCATCAAGGGCATCCGCCGAGCTGCCCTGGCCCCTGTGGTGCCCACAGGCACCGGCGGGGCTGTGCTCATTGACTGCGGTGCTACCGCTGAGTGCACCCCGGAATTTCTGCTCCAGTTTGCCTTTATGGGCAGCTATTATGCCGAGCGGGTTCTGGGTCGCCCCGAGCCCAAGGTGGGCCTTTTGAACATCGGGGCGGAGCCCTCCAAGGGCACCGACCTGCAGCGGGAGGCCTATGTGCTGCTGCAAAAGGCTGCCAGTGAGGGGCGCATCAACTTCGTGGGGAATGTGGAGGCCCGGGAGGCTGTGTCCGGCAGCGTGGACGTGATCGTCACCGACGGCTATTCGGGCAACATCTTCCTCAAGACCATGGAGGGCGTGGGTATCTTTATGGGTCGTGAGATCAAGAAAATGTTCCTCAAGAGTTTGAAGACCAAGATCGCTGCCCTGCTGGTGAAGGATGAACTGCGTCAGTTCAAAAAGCTCATGGATGCCGGTGAGGTGGGCGGAACCCCGCTGATGGGCATTTCCAAGCCTGTCATCAAGGCCCACGGCTCCTCCGACGGCTTTGCCATGAAAAACGCCATTCGCCAGGCCATGGAGTACAGCAAGTCGGGGATCATTGAGGACATCACGGAAAATGTGGAGTATATGCGCCTGCCTGTGAAGGGCCTGGTGAAAAAAGAGACGGCATCTGAGCCTGCCGAGTAAAAACCGTCAAAAAGACTCTTGACAGTGGAGCGCCAAGCCCCTATTATGTTTCTTACATAAGCCACACAAAAGGAGCTTGAGAAAAATATGTTTGAAAAACTGTGTGCCCTGATTGCCGAGCAATTTGGCGTGGACGCCGATGCCATTACCAAGGATACCGCCTTCGTGGATGAGTTGGGTGCTGACTCTGTGGATCTGGTAGACCTGTCCATGGCCTTGGAAGAGGAGTTCGGCATGGAGGAGATGGAAGAAGAGGAAATCAGCTCCATCGTCACCGTGGGTGACCTGTACAAGTATATGCAGGAGCACCTGGACCTGTAATAACGTATGATTTGGGAAAAGCCCTGCCGCAGGCGGGGCTTTTTCTGCGGAGGTTAGTATGAAGATACTGGAAGAGAAGTTAGGATATCATTTCAAAGATCAGTCTCTGCTGGAACACGCCATGACCCACAGCTCTTACGCCAACGAGCACCGCTCAGAGGGTGTGACCAGCAACGAACGTCTGGAATTTCTGGGGGACTCGGTGTTGGGTCTGGTGGTGGCACAGCATCTGTTTTCCTCACATCCCAATATGCCGGAAGGGGAACTGACCCGTACCCGTGCAGCCTTGGTGTGTGAGGAAAGCCTGTATGAAGTGGCCAAGACCCTGGATCTGGGTGCACACCTGAGACTGGGCAAGGGTGAGGCGGCCGGCGGTGGTCGTACCCGCCCGTCCATTTTGGCAGACGCCACCGAGGCCACCCTGGCCGCTGTGTACCTGGACGGGGGCATGGAGGCGGCCAGAAGCATCATCCGCACCTTTATCCTGGACAAGGAACAGGAAAAGGCGGTGGATCGGGACTATAAGACCGCTCTGCAAGAGCTGGTGCAGCGCAAGCCTGGGGTGAGTGTGAGCTATCACCTGGTGCGGGAGATCGGCCCCGACCATGCCCGCATTTTTGTCATGGAGGCCTCGGTGGACGGTGTCCCTGCCGGTCAGGGCAAGGGCCATACCAAGAAAGAGGCGGAGCAGAGGGCTGCCCGGGCCGCTTTGGAGAAATTGGCCGATCAAAACGCTGAATGAATGTGGGGTGTCCCTGGGCATAGCCCAGGGACACCCTTGTATTTTTGCGTAAACTTCGGTATAATATCCATGAATTTGCCGTATAAGGGGGGAGAAGTGTGGAAGTCCCGGTATATCATCTGGACAAGGTGGTAAAAGTGAGGAAAGAGGACATGGAGGACTTTGACGGCCCCCTGGATCTCATTCTCCATCTGCTGAGTAAAAATAAAATTGAGATCCGAGACATTCCCATCTCCCTGTTGTTGGACCAGTATCTGGAGTGGATGGAGCAGCGGGAGCGGCTGAACCTGGAGGTGGCCAGCGAATTTGTCATCATGGCTGCCCACCTGGTCTACATCAAGACCCGGATGCTCCTTTCCATTGACGATGAAGAGGCGCTGAGCGAAATGGAGCAGCTCATGGCGGCGCTGGAGGAGCACCAGCACCGGGAGAGCTATGCCCGCATCCAAGGAATCACCCAGGTGTTGGCGGGGCGGTATGCCTACGGGCGGGACTACCTGGTGGGCCAGCCCCAGCCTCTTCCCCAGGAGAAGACCTATCGGTATCAGCACCAGCCGGGGGATCTGACAGCGGCCATGGAGCGTCTTTTTCAGCGCGGTGAAGGAGTGGCTGCGCCGCCTACCCGGGCATTTCAGGGCATTGTGGGCCGGGAGCCTTACCCGGTGGAGACCAAGGCCCGGTGGATTTTGGATCAGCTGACCACTCTGGGCGTGACCCATTTCCGGTCACTGTTCCAGGGCAGCAAGAGCCGCTCAGAGATCGTAGCCACTTTTTTGGCGGTGCTGGAGCTGTGCAAGTCCAACCAGATCTACCTGGCAGGCAGCTGTGAGGACAGCACCTTGACCTGTACCCAACCGGCGGGGGAGACGCCCCAAGATACGGAAGACGGAGGCAGCCAAACATGGAATTGAAGGAGTTGGAACACACCATCGAGGGCATCCTATTTGCAGCGGGAGACCCGGTACCCATGGAGCGCCTGGCTACGGCTCTGGAGCAGGATGTGGAGACGGTGGAACGGGTGTGCAGCAGCCTGGCAGACGAGTATCGCTATCAGCGGCGGGGCATCTGCCTGGTGCGTACAGAGAACAGCTGGCAGATGTGCACAGCGCCGGAATACGCTCCGGATATCCGCAAGACTCTGGAGCACCGTAAGCCTGCCAAGCTGTCCCAGACCGCCCTGGAGGTGCTGGCCATTGTGGCCTATTTCCAGCCGGTGACCCGGGCCTACATTGAGCAGATCCGTGGGGTGGACAGCTCCTACACGGTGGGGCTGCTGCTGGAACGGCAGCTCATTGAAGAGGCGGGGCGGCTGGCGGTGCCGGGCAGGCCCATGCAGTTTCGCACCACCCATCATTTTCTGCGTACCTTCGGCCTGACCAGCCTGGACGACCTTCCTGAGCTGCCCTCTGCCACCCAGGAGGGCACCCAGCTGACCCTGGATCTGGAGTCAGCCATAGCCAAAATGCAAGAGGATGAGGGGACGCAGTCCCCGGGTGAAGTATGACGATTTGGATTGTACTGGGGTGCGTGGCCCTGGTTCTGGTGCTGCTTTGGATGACACCCCTGGGGGCCAAGGTGGGCTACGACCAGAAGGGGCTTGTGTTGGCGGTATCTGTGGGGCCTGTCGCCATTCCCGTGTACCCCAGGCCCAAGAAGAAGGATAAGAAGCCCAAAAAGAAAGACAGAAAGAAAAAGACACAGGCCCCAGCTGACCAGCAGGAGAAGCCTGCCAAAATGTTTCCGCTCTCCCTGAATTCCTGGCAGGAGTTCCGGCAATACCTGCCCCTGATCTGTGAGGCGGCAGGGGAGCTGCGGCGGAAGATGGTGGTGCAGCAGCTGAATGTCCAGCTGGTGTGGGCGGGAGAAAACCCTGCTGCCGCTGCCATCGGCTACGGGGTGATCCACGGAGTCATCGGAGGGCTTTGGAGTCTCATCGACGGCAGCTTCCGAGTGCGGAATCACAAGTTTGTGGTGGATCTGGACTATGAGAGCAAGGAGCCCCAGGTGTCTGCAAAGGCGGTACTCTCTCTGCGTGTGGGGCAGGCCGTCAGCTTTGGCATTCGATACGGCATGAAACTTGCCGCACAGCAGCGCAAACAGCGCAATGAAACCCATAATTCCAAGGAGGTAAATCACCATGAGTGAACAGAAGCATCCCATCAATGAGGTATTGCACACCACCATGAGTCGGATTCGTGAGATGGTGGACACCAACACGGTGGTAGGCCAGCCCATTGTCACCGCCGACGGCGTGACCATCATCCCTGTCTCAAAGCTGTCCTTTGGTTTTGCCACCGGCGGCTCCGACTTCGGCAAGACACCCAATGTGGAGAAGAACTTCGGCGGCGGAGCCGGGGCCGGGGTCAACGTCACCCCTGTGGCCTTCCTCATCGTCAAGGACGGCAGCGTGCGGCTTCTGCCTGTGGCGCCTCCCGCCGGGGACTCTGTGGGTCGTGTGGTGGATTTGGTGCCCGAGATGTTTGAAAAGGTCACCGGATATATCGACAAAAAGACCGGCGGGGATAAGAGCGGCGAATAAAGGCGATACTACTCCCATCTAATGAATTTGGATGGGAGTGACCTTTTTTGAGAAAAATTCTGGCCCTGTGCCTTTCGTTGACCATATTGGTTTCCCTGTATATCCCGGCAAGGGCGGTGTCCACCTCTGCCTCTGCGGCGGTGCTGATGGATGCCTCGTCGGGCCGGGTGCTGTACGACCAGGATATGCACACCCCTCGGCCCATTGCCAGCATTACCAAGCTGATGACGGCCCTGGTGGCAGTGGAGCAGACCTCTGACCTGTCCCAGGTTATCACCGTGGAACAGGCATGGCTGGAGGGGGTAGAGGGCTCCGCCCTCTATCTGAAGGCAGGGGATCAGCTGACCCTGGAGACTCTGCTCTATGGGCTGCTGCTCCAGTCGGGCAACGATGCTGCCCAGGTCATTGCCTGCTGGATTGGGGAGGACCTTGATGGGTTTGCCCAGCGGATGAATGAAAAGGCACAGGAGTTGGGCATGACCAACACCCATTTTACCAATCCCAGCGGACTGACGGACGAGGAGCACTACTCCTCCGCCTATGACATGGCCCTGCTGGCCTGCGCCTGTCTTCAAAATCCCACGGTGGCGGAGGTCTGTGCCACCCGTACCATCACCCTGGAGGGGCGCACCTTTGTCAATCACAACAAGCTGTTGTGGCTGGAGGAGGACTGCGTGGGCATGAAGACGGGGTACACGGAGGCTTCCGGCCGTACTCTGGTCTCAGCGGCCACCCAGGGAGCGCAGACCCTGGTGTGCGTCACCCTCAATGATTCCGACGACTGGGACGACCACCAGGCCCTGCTGGCCTACGGTTTTGACACCTATCCTGCCACCCAGCTGTGCGCCCAGGGAAAGGCTGTGGGACAGGTGGCGGTGGCAGGCAGCGTGTGCCCTGCCATCCCAGTGGTGGCCCAAGGGGATGCCTGGTACCCCTTGGAACAGGGGGAAGAACTGGAGATGCAGCTGGATGTGTTCCAGCCCCTCACGGCACCCATTCCCCAAGGTACCCAAGTGGGGAATGCCCGTTGGGTGCTCCAGGGGGAAGTGGTGGCGGAAATGTCCCTGCTGGCAGGGACAGAGGTGACCGATGACCAGTGGAAGCCATCGGCACTGGTGCGCTGGTGGATGGGCCTGTGGGGCAAGAAGTGGGAGCAAACCGTGCCTGGCATGGGACTGATTTGAGTGAGGAGCGTGTAGGCTTGGAGGAGCGCATACAAAAGATTTTATCTGGGGCGGGAGTTTGTTCCCGGCGCAGAGCGGAGGAATACCTGACAGCCGGCCGGGTGCGGGTCAACGGACGTGTGGCGACGTTGGGGGAGAAGGCGGATCCTCAGCGGGATCATATCGAGGTGGACGGGGTGGCTTTGGCCCAGCCCCGCCGCCATACTTATCTTATGCTCCATAAGCCCCGGGGCTTTGTCACCACCCTGTCGGATGAGAAGGGGCGCAAAACAGTGGCTCAGCTGGTGGCAGACTGCGGAGTACGGGTGTGGCCGGTGGGACGGCTGGACATGGACTCAGAGGGGCTGTTGCTGCTCACCGATGACGGAGCCCTCACCCACAAACTCACCCACCCCTCCCATGAGATTCAAAAGGAGTATCACGTCCGGGTTACCGGCGATGTGGCCTCGGCGCTGCCCACCCTGTCCCGCCCCATGGTGGTGGACGGGGAGGACATGGTGGCGGATGTGGTGGAGCCTCTGGGCCCTCAGCGGCTGAAAATCGTCATTCACCAGGGAAAGAACCGCCAGGTGCGGCGGATGTGTGCCGCAGCGGGACTTACCGTGACACGCCTGGTGCGTGTGCGGGAGGGGAATCTCCGCCTGGGTGAGTTGAAACGGGGCGCCTGGCGGCACCTGACGGAGGGGGAAATGCAGGAATTGTTTCGTGAAATTTGCAAGGGAAGGTAAGATTCTTGCAAAGACCCTTGCATTTTGACAGTGGAACGAGTATCATACAAAAGAAAGACCATAGAAGAAGTCGGCGGCCCACTGTGGTACGCCGATTTTCTTGGGATTAGAACCAAAAAGGGGGATAGGCTGTGAGTCGGGACATTTTGACGTTGATTCAGAGCAATATGGACTCTTTTTCCAAGGGGCAGAAGCTGATTGGACGATATATTCTGGAAAATTACGACAAGGCGGCCTTTATGACAGCGGCCAAACTGGGGCACACCGTGCGCATCAGCGAGTCCACGGTGGTGCGATTTGCCGCCGAGCTGGGCTTTGACGGATATCCTGCCATGCAGCGGGCCTTGCAGGAGATGATTCGCAGCAAGCTCACCACCGTGCAGCGCATTGAGGTGTCCAACGACCGGCTGGGAGACCACGACCTGCTGGAGAAGGTGGTGCAGTCTGATCTGGAGAAGATTCGTACCACCCTGGAAGAGATGAGCCGGGAAGAATTTTCCGCAGTGGTGGATGCCATTGTCAAGGCCCGGAACATATACATCTTGGGGGTGCGCTCTTCTGCGGCCCTGTCCGACTTTTTGACCTTCTACTTCAATCTGATGTTTGACAACATCCGACAGGTGAAAACCACCCTGGCCAGCGAGATGTTTGAACAGATGCTGCGGGTGGGGCAGGGGGATGTGGTCATCGGTATCAGCTTCCCTCGCTACTCTACCCGCACGGTGCGGGCCATGGAGTTTGCCCGGGATCAGGGCGCCACAGTGGTGGCCCTCACCGACAGTCCCATGTCTCCGCTGTATGACACCGCCAGCCTGCGGCTGCTGGCCAAGAGCGATATGGCCTCCTTTGTAGATTCTCTGGTGGCTCCCTTGTCCATCATCAACGCCCTGATCGTGGCAGTTGGCCGGAAAAAATCCGCAGAGGTCACCGCCACTTTTGAGCATTTGGAGCACATCTGGGACGAATACCAAGTGTATGAAAAGGTGGAGTACGACGGGAAGGGATAAGCCTGTCCAACACGGTTTGAGAGGAATGGAAACGGATTGAAGACAGAGAAAATCATTGTGGTGGGTGCCGGGGCTGCGGGCATGATGGCAGCCATTTCGGCAGCACGACAGGGGGCGCAGGTGCTGCTGCTGGAGCCCAACGAGAAGGTGGGTCGCAAGCTGTACATCACGGGAAAGGGTCGGTGCAACGTCACCAACCACTGTGCCCTGGAGGAGCTGATGGCCGCCATCCCCCGCAACGGGAAATTTTTGTACAGCGCCCTGTCCCGGTTTGATGCCCAGGCTGCCATGGACTTTTTTGAGGGCCTGGGTGTCAAGCTCAAGGTGGAGCGGGGCAACCGGGTGTTTCCCGCCTCGGACAGGGCAGCGGATATCATTGACGCTCTGTTTTTTGAACTGCGCCGCCAGGGGGTGGAGCTGCGCCAGGACCGGGTGACTGGGCTTCAAATCCGGGACGGAGCCGTGGTGGGAGTCACCACCCGCAACAGTTCTCAGGGCATCGAAGCCGCCCAGGTCATTGTGGCCACTGGAGGTGCCTCTTATCCCCGCACCGGCTCCACCGGGGACGGCTACCGGCTGGCTGGGCAGGCAGGGCACCAGGTGGTGCCGATCCGTGGCTCTCTGGTGCCGCTGGAGTCTCCGGACCCCTGCTGCGCACAGATGCAGGGGCTGGCCCTGCGCAACGTGGCCCTGCGGGTGAAAAACCGCAAGGGAAAGGTGATTTACCAGGAGCAGGGGGAGATGCTGTTTACCCACTTTGGACTGTCCGGGCCTCTGGTGCTCTCCGCCTCCGCCCACATGAATTTTCAGCGGGACAGCTACACCCTGCACATTGACCTGAAGCCTGCCCTGGATGAGGGCAAGCTGGATGCCCGACTGGTGCGGGACTTCACGGAGCGGGCCAACCAGAACATGGGCAATGCCCTGGGAGGCCTGCTCCCCCAGTCCATGATCCCTGTGGTGGCTGGCCGGGCTGGCATTCCCCTGGACACCAAAGCCCACGACCTGCGCAAAGAGCAGCGGCGCAGCCTGCTGGAGACCATGAAGAACTTCACTGTGGAGGTCAGTGGCCCCCGCCCGGTGGAGGAGGCCATTGTCACCGCAGGAGGTGTGAAGGTGGGGGAGATCGACCCCAAGACCATGCAGTCCAAGAAGGTGCAGGGACTGTACTTCGCCGGAGAAGTGCTGGATGTGGATGCCTATACCGGCGGATTCAACCTTCAAATTGCCTGGGCCACCGGCTGGGCAGCCGGACAGGCGGCAGCAGAAGTTTATCAAGAAAAGGATGGTGCAGCAGTATGAATCACTATCACAGCATAGCCATAGACGGCCCATCCGGGGCGGGAAAATCCACCCTGGCCCGGGCACTGGCCCAGGAGATGGGCTACCTCTACGTGGACACTGGGGCCATTTACCGCACTGTGGGGCTGGCGGTGTACCGCCGTGGGGTGGACCCCAAAGACCCGGCAGCGGTGGAGCAGGTGCTGGGTCAGGTGGACATCACTATGGGTCACGGCCCCGACGGGGCACAGCGGATGTACCTGGACGGGGAGGACGTGTCCCAGGCCATTCGTCAGCACGTCATCTCCGGTTACGCCTCTCAGGTGGCGGCATTGCCGCCGGTGCGGGCATTTCTGCTGCAAAAACAGCGGCACCTGGCGGATAACCACAATGTCATCATGGATGGCCGGGACATCGGCACCGTGGTGCTGCCCCGGGCAGATGTGAAGATCTTCCTCACCGCAGACCCGGAGGACCGGGCACGCCGCCGCTATCTGGAGCTTTTGGAGCGTGGCCAACAGGCGGATTTTGAACAGGTGCTCACCGACGTGGTGGAGCGTGACCGGCAGGACATGGAGCGGGCCATCTCCCCCCTCAAGCAGGCGGAGGATGCCCAGGTGGTGGACACCACTGGGAAGGACTTGGAGCAGAGCCGTGCCCTGCTGCGAGATGTGATTCGATCCACCCTGGGTCAGGAGGAGGAAGCATAATGAACCGAGTGTATGCGGTGCTCTACCCGCTGGTTTGGATTTTCATGCGGATCTTCCACCCCTGGAAGGCGGAGGGTCGGGAGAATGTGCCCGACGGTCCGGTGCTGCTGTGCGGCAACCACACCACCCTGGGCGATCCTGTGTATGTGGTGTGTGCCCTGGGTTGGAGGTGCCAGACCAGGGTCATCGCTAAAGAAGAGCTGATGGAGATCCCCGTGCTGGGCTGGCTGCTGAAAAAGGCGGGCATCATCGGTATTAAGCGGGGCAAGGCGGATGTGTCTGCCATTAAGGAGGCCATGCGGGTATTGCGCAATGGGGAAAAGCTGATGCTCTTTCCCGAGGGCACCCGGGTCAAGGACGGGGAGACCGCTGAGGCTCGCACTGGGGCGGCTATGTTTGCCACCCGCACCGATACCATGCTGCTGCCCATCTACATTTCCCCCAAGAAGAAGCTGTTTCGCAAAACCCGGGTGGTGTTTGGCAAGCCATACAAGGCCACCTATGAGGGTAGAAAACCCGGGCCGGAGGATTACCAGCGCATTGCCGATGATCTGATGGAGCGCATTCACCAGTTGGGAGGTGCCCAATGAGAGAGGTACTGCTGGCCAAGTCCGCCGGATTTTGTTACGGGGTTCGCCGGGCGGTGGAACAGGCGGAGCAGTTGGCCCAGAGCCAACAGATCTATCTGCTGGGGGAGATCACCCACAATGACCATGTGATCTCCAAGCTGGAAGGGCTGGGTGCTGTGACGGTGCACAGCACCCAGGAAATTCCCCAAGGGGCCACGGTGCTCATCCGTGCCCACGGAGAACCGGATGCGGTGTACCACCAGCTCAGGGAGAAAAACTGCCGAGTGGTGGACGCCACCTGCCCCAACGTCACTCACATCCACGATATTGTCCGCACCGCTTATGAACAGGGCCGTGTGCCCATCATTGTGGGCGATGCGGATCACCCGGAGATCGTGGGTATCGCCGGATGTGCGGAAAATGCTGTGGTGGCGGAGAATTGGGAAAAATTGGATAAAATCTTTCAAAACAGGCCGGAATTGTGTGGACAACCCCTGACCTTTGTGTCTCAAACCACGGCGATTCGGGCGAATTGGGAAAATTCCGTTGAAAACGCAAAAAAAGTGTGTACAAATGCGGAATACTTTGATACAATATGTGGTGCTACGTCTAAGCGTCAAACTGAGGCGGCTCAATTGGCCGGCAGGTGTGACAGTATGATCGTCATCGGAGACCCCAAAAGCTCCAATACCCGGCGTCTGACCCAGATTTGCCAGGAGTCCTGTGACCATGTGGTTCAGGTGGAGCAGGGAGACGATCTGTCCCCGGAGGACTTTTGCTCTGTCCGGACGCTTGGCATCACTGCCGGTGCATCTACACCGGAGTGGATAATAAAGGAGGTCTACAACAAAATGAGCGACGAAATTATGGAGATTGAACAGTCCTTTGCTGAGATGCTGGAGGAATCGTTCAAAACTTTGAATACGGGGGATAAGGTCACTGGTACTGTCGTTGCCATCACACCCACTGAGGTGCAGGTGGAGCTGGGCATCAAGTACCCCGGTTACATCCCCGTGTCCGAGCTGAGCGACGATCCCGACGTGAAGGTGGAGGACATCGCCAAGGTTGGCGAGGAGATCGAGACCTACGTCATGCTGGTCAGCGACCGTGACTGCATGGTGAAGCTGTCCAAGAAGCGCCTGGATGCTGCCAAGAACTGGGAGACCATCGAGAACGCTGTGGAGAGCAAGGAAGTGCTGGAAGGCACCATCACCGAGGAGAACAAGGGCGGCCTGGTGGCCAATGTCAAGGGCATCCGTGTGTTCATCCCCGCTTCTCAGTCCGGCCAGCCCCGTGGTGCTGACCTGTCCGGCATGGTGAAGACCCGCGTGCAGCTGCGCATCACCGAGGTCAACCGTGCTCGCCGCCGCGTGGTGGGCTCCATCCGTGCTGTGGCTGCTGAGGCTCGTGCTGCTGCCGCCGCTGAGATCTGGAACAACATCGAGGTGGGCAAGCACTACACCGGTACCGTCAAGAGCCTGACCTCTTATGGCGCCTTTGTGGACATCGGTGGTGTGGACGGCATGGTGCACGTCTCCGAGCTGTCCTGGTCCCGCATCAAGAACCCCGCCGAGGTCGTTTCCGTGGGCGATCAGGTAGAGGTGTATGTCATCTCCTTCGATCCCGAGAAGAAGAAGATCTCTCTGGGCATGAAGGACCGCAGCCAGGAGCCCTGGACTGTGTTCACCAGCAAGTACGCCGTGGGCGATGTGGCCAACGTGCGCATCGTCAAGCTGATGACCTTCGGCGCCTTCGCCGAGATCGTTCCCGGTGTGGACGGCCTGATCCACATCTCTCAGATTGCCGATCACCGTGTGGAGAAGCCCGGCGACGAGCTGGCTGAGGGCCAGATGGTGGACGCTAAGATCATCGCCATCGACGAGGAGAACAAGAAGGTGTCTCTGTCCATCCGTGCTCTGCTGGAGGGCGCTGAGGAGGAGACTGAGGAGACCGAGGAGGTCTAATCTCCCCATCATAATCCAAAAATCCCCCGGCTTCGGCCGGGGGATTTTCTGTTCAAAAGGAGTGACGTCGTATGCCGGACGTGGTGTTGACCCGATGCCAGGACTATTCCACCCAGGAGGTGGAGCGAGCACTGAGGGAGGTGCTGGAACCTCTGGGTGGGCTGGACTGGGTGAAACCGGGAATGAAGATCGCCATCAAGGCCAATCTGGTGACCTTTCTCAAGCCGGAACGGGCGGCCACGACCCACCCGTCCTTGCTGTGCGCCCTGGTGAAGGAGCTGGCAGAGCGGGGGGCAGACGTGGTGGTGGGGGACAGCCCTGGGGGGCTGTACAATGCCGCATTTGTGGGACGTGTGTACCAGGCCACCGGCATGAATCAGGTGGAGCAGGCGGGGGCACGGCTGAACTGGGATTTCAGACACACCCCGGCGGACTACCCCCAGGGAAAGGTGTGCCGCCAATTCACCTATACCTCCTATCTGGGCCAGGCGGATGCCATCATCAATTTCTGTAAGCTGAAGACCCACGGAATGATGGCCATGACCTGCGGGGCCAAAAATATGTTTGGAGCCATTCCTGGGGCCATGAAGCCGGAGTACCACTTCCGATACCCCGATCCCCGGGACTTTGCCCGGATGATTGTGGATCTGGACGAGTTCTTCAAGCCTCGGCTCACCATTGTGGACGGGGTGACCTGCATGGAAGGCAACGGCCCCACCAGCGGTACACCTCGCCATGTGGGACTGCTGGCAGCTTCGGAGAGCTCTCACAAGGTGGATCTGGTGTGCGCGAAGTTGCTGGGCCTGCGCCGTGAGGAGGTGCCCACCCTGGAGGCGGCGCTGGAGCGGGGCCTTATTCCCCGAGCTGTGGAGGAATTGACGGTGCAGGGCAACGTGGAGGATTTCGTAGTTCCTGATTTTCAACGCATTGAGACGGGAAACGGACATCTCTTTGAGGGAGACGGGAAAAAGTTGTCCAGTCGCCTGCGTGGGGCGGTCATGGCCAAGATTTTCAGCCAGAGACCCAAGGTCGTGCATAAGCTGTGCGTAGGGTGCGGGGTGTGCCGGGACATCTGCCCGGCCAAGACCATTCGCATTGAGAAGGGGAAGGCAGTCATTGATCGAAAAAACTGTATTCGCTGCTTTTGCTGCCAGGAGTTCTGCCCCAAAAGTGCCATGGTGGTGCACCGCACCTGGGTGGCCAGAATGCTTGAGAAATAAAAAGGATGTGTGGCAGAAATATATGTTTCTGCCACACATCCTTTTATGATGCCGGCTGAGACAGGGTGAAGAGAGAGTAGAAATAGCCCTTTGCATCCATCAGTTGGGCAAAGCTGCCCTGCTCCTGGATACGTCCATCTCGCAGGACAAGAATTTCGTCGTATTGTGCCATGAGATTGGTTTCCAGGCGATGGGTGACCACAATGCGGGTGGTGTCTTCCAGATTGAGAATGGACTGGGTGACGGCAGCAGCTGTGGCGTTGTCCAAAGCGGCGGTGGCCTCATCCAGCAGCAGCACTGGCGTTTTACGCAGCAAACACCGGGCAATGGAGATGCGCTGGCCTTCACCGCCGGATAGGTTCACCCCGTTTTCACCGCACAGGTAATCTTCACCCCGCTGCTCCACCAGCTGGGACAGCCCAGACCGCTCCACGGCTCCTGCAATCTCCTCCTGGGGAAAGGAGCGGAACATGGTCAGGTTGTTGCGGATGGTGTCGTCGAAGAGAAATACATCCTGGCCCATCAGGCTCATCAGGTCGTAGAGACTGTGGGCATCTACCTCCCGCAGCTCGGTGCCGTCAATGGCAATGGAGCCAGTGTATGCCCCGCTGGCCCCCATGAGCAGGTGGAGAAGGGTGGACTTGCCGGAGCCGGAGCCTCCCACAATGGCGTAGGCTTTTCCGGCCTGGAAGGACATGCTCACATCGTCCAGCACCGGCTTATCAGGCTCGTAGCCAAAGGACACGTGGTTGAGGGTAATGGCCTGGCTCAAGGTGGCTGGAATGGACACACCGTCCTCTTGCTGGTTTTGCTCTGTCAGCTCCGTCAGCTTGTCCATGAGGGCCAGAGCGGCCTTGCGGCTGGCCCAGTACTGGGGCACTGTCTGGATGGGCTGGAGGAGCAGACCGCACAGGTTGACCATAATCAAGACGGTACCGGCGGTGATTTCCCCGGAAATAGCCAGGTAGGCACCAAAGAGGAAGATGCCGAACTGGACGAGAAAGCCCAGACTGGTGGCCGAGGCAGTGATGAGGCAGGAGAACCATCTCCGCCCCTCCTTGGTGTGTTCCACCTGGTGATTGGCCTGCTCAAACCGGGAGAGCACCTGCTGCTCTGCTTTGAAGCTCTTAATGACAGAAAAGCCCCCCAGCAGGTCTTTGAGCATGGACACATAGCCCTCGTTTTCCTGGCTGACCTTCTTTTCCCGGGCTGCCAGCTTGTTCCCGGTGGCCAGAGTGACAGCGATGGGGAGAAAACTCAGAAGGATGGCAGCCAGAGCCAGTTTCCAGCTGTACCATAGCATCATGCCCAAGGAGCCGAAGAAGAGAAGCACCTCGGAGACCAGAAAAAAGGATTGGTTGAGGTAGTTTTCCTCGATGGAATTGGTATCGTTGGTGAGGGCGGAGAGGTATCTCCCGGTGTTTTCCTGGGAAAAGGCCCGGATGCTCTTTTGGGACAGCTGAGAAAAGGCTAAATCCTTGTACTGGGCCAGCCCCCGGTGGATGAAGCGGCTCTTGGCCCGGCACATGGCCAGCTGGGAGAGAAAAATGACCACAGACAGCCCCAGGCAGAACAGGGTGGTGTGGGCCAGCTGTGTCAAATTCCCAGTGGTCATAATATCCAGAATGTGACCCAGCAGATAAGAGACGATGAGGTTCCAAATGGTGCCTGTGCAGATCAGGGTCAGAGCCACCCCGAAACAGAGACGATTGCCCCGGAAGATGGCCTGGGTATAGAGAGTGTGGTTGGAATGGTGTTTCATGGTGCATCCTCCTTTCCCTCTGTGGGCGGGGTAAGGATGGGGCGTTTGCGGATATCGCAGGAGAATACATATGCGTCGTGCCGCTGCATCAGCCACCGTGCAAAGTATAGAAAGGGAACAAAGGCATAGTTATCGTGGAGGGTATAGACCTGGGTGGGGCCGTTCT
Source organism: Pseudoflavonifractor capillosus (assembly GCF_016902575.1). Lineage (GTDB taxonomy): Bacteria > Bacillota > Clostridia > Oscillospirales > Oscillospiraceae > Enterenecus > Enterenecus capillosus_A. The sequence goes on from NZ_JACSNZ010000001.1 coordinate 185,916, forward strand.
CCAGTTCTAAATTGTGCTTTTTCAGCAATTCACACTCTTCCATTTGAGAAAGCGCTTCCAGCACATCCTCCAAGGGAAGGTGGGTTTGCTTGGCAATGGCGGAGGGGTGATAGAAGTTTTTCTCCCGCCTGTGGAGATACAGGAGGATTTCCAAAGCGCCGGGGAGAGCCAGGGCGGTGAACAGCTTCCGACACTCCTCCGGAGAGGGAAGATTGTTCTGGTACCCTCCTGATGGCTCCGGCATCAACAGGTAGAGAGGGAAATCCTTGGCCAGTACCCCCAAAAGCAGGCCCTCCTCTGCATGGACATAGGCTCGCAGCCAGGTGCGGGAGGGAATCGTAGGGATAGCGCTGTCCATATAGCAGGTGGTCCCTAGGGTCATAGCGGGGAGAATGCCTGCGCTCATCAGGTCGCTGCCCAAACAGGTGGAAGTGGCAGCCAACAATTCAAATAAGGCGGAAAACCGTTCCTTCGACGGGATAGACAGTAACCATCGCTGAAACTGGGTGGTCATATCGGCGTTGGATGGCTCTGCCCGCCCAAACAGGGCGTCGATGCTCACCCCCAGTCGGTCAGCTAGAAGCGGCAGCAGCTCCACATCCGGGGCGCCGCCCTTCTCCCACTTGCTCACCGCCTGGGCGGACACGCCCACCAGCTGGCCCAGCTGTTCCTGGGTCAGCCCCCGCTCTTTGCGTAGGCGGGTGATGGTGACACTCAAAAGCTGGTTCATAGAAATCACTCCATTCACTCTATGGTTGCATTATATGGAAAGCATCGGTTGAGTGCAATGGAGAAATTCTTGAGTAGATTCAACTGATGGTTAAATGATGGGCGAAAAGCCTCTTGCAATGGCACACAGGGAAGGGTATGATGGGGGAGAGCACAGAACACGGGGAGGTGATAACATTGGATCAGGAGCGCATTTTGGCCTCGGTGGATCACACCCTACTGCGCACCACAGCCACTTGGACGGAGATTCGAAAGATCTGCGACGATGGGATGGCCTTTGGCTGCGCCTCGGTGTGCATTCCACCCAGCTATGTCAGGCAGGCGGCGGAGTATCTGGGCGGACGGCTGCCGGTGTGTACCGTCATCGGCTTTCCAAACGGCTATTCCACCACGGCGGTGAAGGTGTTTGAGACCCGGGATGCCATTGCCAATGGAGCGGACGAGATCGACGTGGTGGTGAATTTGGGCTGGGTGAAGGATGGCCTGTGGGATCAGGTGCTCTCCGAGCTGCGGGCGGTGAAGGAGGCCTGCCAAGGGCATATCTTAAAGGTGATCGTGGAGACCTGCCAACTGACCCAGGAGGAGAAGGTGCAGCTGTGCCAGCTGGTGACAGACAGCGGGGCGGACTTCATCAAGACCTCCACCGGATTTGCAGGGGGAGGCGCTACCCGGGAAGATGTGGCCCTGCTTCGCTCCTGCGTGGGGAAAGAGGTGCAGGTGAAAGCTGCGGGGGGCATTTCCACCCTGGAGGATGGGGCGGATTTCCTGGCCCTGGGGGCCAGCCGTCTGGGCACCTCTGGCATTGTGGCATTGTGTAAGAAACAGGGCGTGTCGAATCACGTCGAAAAATCAGAATGAAATTTCTTTTGTTTTTCCGGAAGATATAGTAAAATGATGGAGAAGAAACAAGAAATGGAAGGTGGGATAAGATTGAATCAGCAGCGTGCGATTCGAGATGTCCTGCGCTCCATGGGACTGTTGGGAGACTCTCTGTCCATGCGGCAGCTGGTATGTGCGGTGGAATTGGCCCACCGTAATCCAGAGCTGCTGCTGCGGGTGACTAAGGGGCTGTATCCGGCTGTGGCAGCCCACTTTGACCAGGCTACCCCGTCCACGGTGGAACGGAACCTGAGGCTCATTCGGGATCATCAGTGGAACAAGGGTGACCAGGAGCGGCTCAGAGAGATGGCGGGATTCCCCATCCGCGTCAAACCAACAACCGGAGAGTTTGTGGATCTCATCTGCTACTATATGGAGTTCAAAGGAGCTTTCGATGACTGAAAACCAAACTTGGAGATGAATCTGTATATGAAAGAGCGTTATCGTGTATTGCAGGGAGACGGAGCAAACTGGGACAGCATTCCCAAGATGGAGCTGAAGGAGACGGGATGGCTGGAGAGTGTGGGTGTCAAGGCCTGGGCGCAGGTGTGTCACGACGGGGATAACCTGTATGTGCGCATGGCTGCGGAGGAGAGTAACATCCGTGCCACCCTCACCGGGACGTTGGATCAGGTGTGCAATGATAGCTGCCTGGAGTTTTTCTTTGCCCCTGTGGCGGAGGATGCCCGGTACTTTAACTTTGAGTGGAATCCCCTGGGCACCTTGAATCTGGGATTTGGCGGGACTCGCCCCACCCGGGTGCGCCAGATCGTGAAGAAGATGGAGGAACTGTTCCAGCCCCAGAGCTGGCAGGAGGAGGGGAGCTGGGGCATTCAGTTCCGCCTCCCCGCTGAGTTTGTCTGTCGGTACTTCCCCGGCTTTACCCTCACCGGGACGTGTGAGGCCAACTTCTACAAGTGCGGAGATGAGACAGACCATCCCCACTACCTGGCCTGGTCCCCTCTGACCAGCGACAAGCCGGACTACCACCGACGTGGAGATTTCGGCACCTTGATTTTGGAGTAAAAAATTGCGCAGACTGCTTTTAGCGGTCTGCGCAATTTTTATATTCAGGATTTTTTCTTCCGCTGGGCACGCTTTTTCAAAAGCTCGTTGCGGGCGGCAGCGGCGGTGGCTTTCAAGTCGTCGGTTAGGCTGGCGTAGCGGCTGGTCAGGTGCATATTGGCATATTTACGCCGGAAGGAACGACTGTAACGCTCCAGACGGGCGATCTGCTGATTGTATCTGCTGCGCACGGCGGCGGATTGAGACTCCAACCGTTGTCCCAGCTCGGCCTTGCCCAGGGATAGCTGGACCTGGGCCTCGTCCCGGGCGGTGGCCAGCTTCACCACCAGCTGGGAGACCAGGGCCAAGCGGCGGATGGTGAATGCGGCATCCACCAATAGAATCGCCAGCAATGTGATACATAGAGTGTCCACAAGCCAGGGGGATAGGGAGTCATAGAGCCGCTCTACCAGGGGATGGATCCAGAAGATCACCACATAGGACAGCACACCCCAGGTCAGGGCGATGGACAGACACACCCGGCCCTTGAGGTTGAAGTGCCGATCGGAGTAATCCCAGTAGCGCACGTGGGTGGTGGTCTCCAACAGCCAGGCCACAAAGTACTCCCACGAGGTCATCACCACCACTGCGGTGAGATAAAAGAGCACAAGGCTGCTTTTCAACGGGGTGAAAAAGAGGATCATCAAAACCACCCCGGCGCCGTAAATGGGGCACACCGGGCCGTAGAGAAAGCCACGGTCTACCAATCGGCGCTCATGGATGGAGCAGTAACAGGTCTCCATGAACCACCCCAGGAAGGAGTAAAAGATGAAGTAGAGCACCAGGGCTTGGATGGAATATCCCAAGATGGTCAAGTGGTTTCACCTCGCTGTTCTGGGTCGTTTAAGAGCACCCCCAGCACTCCATTGTAAATGCGGTCCGGGTGCTGTGTAAACCGCTGGGCGATGTCCTCCCCCTCTTCTTTGGTTGCGGTGAGCAGGGAGAGGGTGAAGAGATTATCCCGGTCGTCGTCCAACATCAGGCGCACGGTGTAAAAGGTGCCGTCCGGGGAGGGATCCACCTGACTGCGTACCTGGGCCTTGCGCTTGAGAGCGGCATTGAAGGGGGCCAGACGCTGGTCACAGCGCTGGCGGATGACGGGGGAGAGGCTGCTCTCTCCGTCGGCACAGTTGCGCCGACCCTTGTCGGTGGGGGCGTAGAAGTCCCCCTCCCGTACCAAGTGCTCACTGTCCAGCAGCTCGGAGACGGCTTCGGCGAACACGAAATAGTCCACGCCGTCGTCGCACATGACCAGATCGGTGAGGGTGGCAAAGTCAATAGGGGCCGCTACCCGGGTAAGAATATAGAGAATGAGCAACTTGATGTCCAATTTGCTGTGAATGAATCCAAAACGGGCCATGGTATCTTTCCTGCCTTTCATGGGATAACAGCCGCACGTTCCGGCTGACTATATTATACCGAAAAAGGCAGGCGCTTACAAGGGAAAACTGGACGTGTTTTCAGGCTGCACCGGACAGGGCGCCACGCACCACAAGGGCGTGGTAGAGACGCACCAGGATGCTCCAGGTGGGGCGATCCAAAACGCCGGTGACAGGTAATTGGGCCAGGCCTTGCAGCTGCTTGATGTTCTCGCTGTCTGCGCCGGGGGAGTCCTGAAAGTTGTTGAGGGTAGGGGCCAGTGCGCTGAAAATGGTACGCACAAAGGCCCACTCCGGGGTGCCGGAAGGGGAGGGCACGTATTGGGGGGAAATGATTTGCAGTGGGGTGGGAATGCCGTTTTGCAGGGCAATGAGATCCGTCTGTACCCGCAGGGCAAGCCAGGTCTCATAGTCTACCACCCCAGTGACGGGCAGGCCAAAGTCACGCTGGAAGATCATCACAGCCTCCAGGGTGCGCTCGCCAAACACTCCGTCCTCCACCAGGCGAGGGATGGCGGGGTGGGTGAAGGAGAGGACATTGAGCATATGTTGGATGTCCCGCACCGGGGAACCGGTCAGTTGTAATTCCATAAGCCAGTGCCTCCTTAATCATTGCTCCCGTAGGAGAGAGAATAGCCGGGGAATTGTCCCGCTTGAAACTGATTTTCGATTTCAGAGGGGGAGATGGGAAGATTGGCATCGGCCAGGGAGGTGGTGGCAATGCCCACATATTCGTCGTAGAGTTTTTGCCAGGTTGCATTGTCCACCACACCGGTGGCGGGCAGGCCAAAGGCAGTTTGGGCATCCTGTACCGCCTGCTTTGTCTTGGGGCCAAAGATGCCGTCGATGTCCAGGGTGGGCAGTGTAAAGGAGTATTGCCCGATGAGGGAGAGAAAATACTGCAAAGCGGACACGGCAGGGCCTCGGTCCCCGCTGCGCAGTACCTGGATGCCGGAGGGACCTTGCACCTGGGTGAAATTTTGCCCCTCACTGACCAGCTCGGAGAGTTTGGTGACAGCCACATAGAGGAATACGAGTTTGTACCAGGTGGCCCGCCCTACAACGCCGTCCACACTCAGCCCAAAGATGGACTGGAATTTCCGTACCGCCTCCAGGGTTTTGGGGCCGAAGATGCCGTCCACCTGGGACAGGCGGGGGATGGCGGGATAGTTCTGTCCGATACGGTTGAGCATGGCCTGGAGCACCACCACGTCTTCCCCGGTGGCGCCTTGGCGCAGGGGATAGCCGGGATAGGAGTTGGGCACATCCCGGATAGGGGCATCGTTGACCAACTCGATGTTGTCCCCGTAGTAGCGGCGCAGGATGGTCATGTAGTCTGCTCCTTCCTGTGCCAATGCCTCGCTGCCCCACTGGGACAGGCCGTCGCAGGTGGAGGTGGTGCCATTGCAGAACTTGGCTGCCAGCGGCTCCACAAAGCCCACACGCCGGATGTAGGTGGTGAACATCTCGTCTACCAGACGGTCGATGTTTTCAAAGGTGCTCCGGCCTTTGATGAATTTTTGGTCATTTTGGGTCTCGCTGGTGATATCGAAGTCATAGCCCCTGCTGGGGTAGAACTCTGTGTACACCCGGTTGAGGGCAAAGGAGATCTGGGCCAGAATGTTGGCCTTCAATGCCTCCGGAGACCAGGTGGGGTAAACCTCGCTGGAGGCTACATTCTTGATGTAGTCGGGAAAGGTGACGGTGACATTTTCCGCCGCCTGGCTGGGCTGACCCAGGTGTACAGTGATAAATTGGGGCACATAGGGAATGACAGAAACGGCCATAAAAACCTCCTTACAGTGGTTGTGGGGTCACTTGGGTGAATTGACGCCCGGGTGAGGACGGCTCTGGGATGGACAGGGGGATGAGAGGCACACTCTGGGTGGTCTCCACCCCGGAGAAGATCTGAAGGTCTTGAAATACTGCCACCTGGTACCCCGGGTGCTCCACCACCAGAGCGTAGGAGGAAAAGGGGAGGGGTGTGCCAGGGTTTTGGCTGAGGTTTGCGTCGGGTGCGGGCAGGGAGATGGGGCCTGCGATGCCGCTCTCGTCGGCAATCAGTGCGGATAGCAGCTGATAGCGGCCCTGGCCGTCTTGCTGGGCCACCAATACTGTGGCTCCTTGTATGGGCAGCTGCGCTCTGGATGCGTAGACGTGGACAATGAGGCTGCCGGATTGTGCCATGTAAGTTACCTCCTTGAAAGCAAAGAAATGTCATGGGAACATATACAAGCAAATTGACAAAGATGTAACAATGATATAGAATATTGTGCGTATGATGTAAGAGTGACAAGACTGCCGCCGATTAGATTTTGGCAAAGTGTGAGGGTGTTGTATGAAAAAAGATAAGATTTCTTCCGCCGTGATCCGTCGTTTGCCCCGGTATTATCGGCATTTGGATGATTTATACCGTGCTGGGACCATTCGGATCTCTTCCGGAGCTTTGGCCCAGTCTATGGGGCTTACCGCCTCCCAGATCCGGCAGGATCTGTCCTGCTTTGGGGGATTTGGCCAGCAGGGCTATGGTTATAACGTGGAGCGCCTGCGGGGTGAGGTGGCGGAGATCCTGGGCATGAACAGGGGTCATACCGTGCTCATCTTGGGTGCAGGTAACTTGGGTCGTGCCCTCATTGAGAATTTCCCCTTCCGTGCCAACGGTTTCCGGCTGGTGGCGGCCTTTGATGTGGATCCCAACCTGGTGGATACCAAGCTGGGGGGCGTGCCGGTATACCACATCGACGGGCTGGACACCTTTGTGCGAGAGCACCGGGTGAGTGTGGCAGTGCTCACTGTCCCCGGAGCTGTGGCGGTGGATACCGCCCGTCGCTTGAGCAGACTGGGGGTAGACGGCATCTGGAATTTCACCAATGTGGAGTTGCCTGAGCAGGAGATGCCAGAGGTGAAGGTGGAGAACGTACACTTTGCTGATAGCCTCCTGACGCTCAGTTATATGATTTCCGAGGAAGAAGTATGAGCAAAAAATTTTTTCAGGGAAAATGAAAAAAGTGCTTGCAATTTCATTTCAGCTGTGCTAGTATAATCGAGTCGCCAGGAAACGACAAGCGGCTGTAGCTCAGCTGGATAGAGTGTTTGGCTACGAACCAAAAGGTCGGGGGTTCGAATCCCTCCAGCCGTACCAAAAATCGACAAGTTCCGTCAGGAACTTGTCGATTTTTACTTATTCCCTATTTCTATGTTATGTGCAGTGAAACGGGAGCGTCGGGCGTTTGTTTGTCACGGTTCGGTAACCAGTTTGGCGTTGGGATAGATGCGTTCCATTCGGTCATCGGGATAATGTTCGTCTAAGAAGGCAGAGATGGCATTGCCGGGGGCGTCCGGATTCTTGTGCCGCTGCTGATAACGGCCCAGAGCCAGGGCGGAAATGAGAATGTTGCAGGCCATAAATACCACCAGCACAGCGGTGAGAATCCGGCCTGCTTTGAGTGGAATGCGTTCGATGAGCCGGGACAGGCGGGGGTAGAGCAGCTTCATCCAGGCAGCGGCGGCGATGCCCCAGAAAAAGCAGTAGAGCAGGTTGACCCGCCCGGCCAGGTTGAAGGGAATGTGACTGTAATCCCAGAACACGGTGCCAAAGACCAACTCGGTGAACACGCTGCACACGTATTCATATACGCCGCCTACAATGGTTCCAGCCACAAAGAGATAGCCTTCGCTCTTGTCCTTATAGCGGTAGAGCAGGGCGGTGAACATCACAGCGCCCAGACCCCACACCACGCTGAAGGGGCCGTAAATCAAACTGCTCCGGCTCATCCAAAAGCCCATAGTGGCCCGACAGAACAGCGTCTCGATGATATCGCCCAGCAAGGCGGCAATGACAAACAGCCAGATCAGCTTGGTGAGGGAACAGCCCTGGGCAAAAACCGTTGCCTTTACAACAGGCCTGTTGGAATCGGGCTGCTCCAGATTGGGGTAGGCGTGGAGCATACGGGATTGGATGCGCCGGGTGATGGCGTGGCCAAAGAGGGAGGACAGCTCCTGAAAGTCCTGGGTGAGCTGGGAAATACGGCGCAGGCGCACCCGCATTCCCACTGTGATGCCCAGGGAAAGGATCAGGTCCACCCCCACAAGGCCCAGGCATACCAGCAACACAATGCGGGTGACCAGCGGGGGGAAATCACCCAGCACCAGGGCCAACAGAGGGTTGACAAACCGGATGCACAGCCACGCTGCCCCGCCCAAAGCCAAAAGCAGGGGAAGGGAGACATAACCGTAGAGATGGAAACGGTGATGGGAGAAGTCCCACCATCTGCGGTGGAGCATGCGCTCCAGCACCACGGCGGTGGCCACAATGATCACGGTAAAGAGTACGCAGGAGCCAAGAATGAAAAACAGAGGCCTGTCTGTCAGCTCAGAGAGCAGCACCGTGGAGAGTACAGCGCCGATGCCGTAGATGGGGCTTAGAGGAAGATTGAGAAAGCCTGGGTTGACAAAGGTGTGTTTTTTGGCGGCGCACACCGCCACACTGATGCACCAGCCCATCAGGGAATAGATGAGAAAGAACCAGGTCAGTTGGGAGAGTGTGTAGGTCATCATGGACTCCTTTCAGGGGAAATGACAAAAAACTCACTCCAGATCATCTGGGGTGAGTCAATATCTATGTAGATGGTGGGAAGCAGGACGATCAGCGCTGGCTGGGGATGGTATGGTCGTCGCTGAAGATCATGTCGTCCACATCGGTGGTGAGCTTGCGTTCGGTCATGGTATTACACCTCTTTTCTGGGTCAAAATCTATTGTGTATTATAGCAAGGTACAGCAAAAAAGTAAAGGTGAGAATTGTAAAAAAACAATAAAGAATTGGTGGAGGTGGGGAAAAAGGGGAGAAAAGGGCGGTAAAAAACACTTGCAATTTTCTGGGGGGTGTATTATAATACATTTCACCGAGTAAAATTCCATGCGGGTGTAGTTCAATGGTAGAATGTCAGCTTCCCAAGCTGAACACGGGGGTTCGATTCCCCTCACCCGCTCCAAAATGAAAGCACCTGCGAAAGCAGGTGCTTTCATTTTGGGAGCCATAGGCTCATTTTAATGCTCGGCGGAAGTGAATTCCGCCTGCGCCAAGGTTTTCGCCCACGGCGAAAACACTTGGACGGCGCAAACGCGCCGCCGGCCCTTGGCCGGTTTTTCTTCTTTTCTATTCACTCTTCACTTAAAAGTCAGGGGATGCAGGCATGAAAACCTGTATCCCCTGTTTTTCTATTTAAGCGGTGGTGGCAAACTGGCTGTTATACAGGTTGGCATAGAAGCCGTTTTGATCCAGCAACTGCTGGTGGGTGCCGGTTTCCACAATGTCACCGTCCTTCATCACCAGGATGACGTCGGCGTTGCGGATGGTGGACAGCCGATGGGCGATGATGAAGCTGGTGCGGCCCTGGGTGAGGTGATCCATGGCCTGCTGGATGGCCACCTCGGTACGGGTGTCCACGCTGGAGGTGGCCTCGTCCAAAATGAGGATCTTGGGGTCGGAGAGGATGGTGCGGGCGATGGTGAGCAGCTGTTTCTGACCCTGACTGATGTTGCTGGCATCCTCGTTGAGCACGGTGTCATAGCCGTGGGGGAGGGTACGGACGAAGTGATCCACCTGAGCGGCCTTGGCGGCCTGGAGTACCTCTTCATCGGTGGCAGACAGGCGACCGAAGCGGATGTTTTCCATGATGGTGTTGTTGTATAGCCAGGTGTCCTGGAGCACCATGCCGAAGGCGTCCCGCATCTCACCCCGGGCAAACTGGCGCACATCGTAGCCGCTGAGCAGCACGGCGCCCTCCTTCACGTCGTAAAAGCGCATCAGCAGCTTGACGATGGTGGTCTTGCCTGCGCCGGTGGGGCCGACGATGGCCACCTTCGTGCCGGGCTGGATGGTGGCGGAGAAGTCGTGGATGATGGTCTTGTCGGGCAGATAGCCGAAGTTGACGTGGGCAAACTGCACTGAGCCGTCGATGGAGTCTGGATCCACAGCTGGATTGGGGTCAGCGGCCTCCTCCGGCTCCTCCAGGAAGAGAAAGACCCGCTCGGCAGCGGCAGCGGTGAGCTGGAGCTGGTTGGAGATGTTGGCCAGCTGGTTGATGGGCTGGGTGAACTGGCGCACATACTGGATGAAGGCCTGGATGTCACCTACGGTGATGGCCTGGTTCAGGGCCAAAAATCCGCCCAGCACACAGATGGCTACATAGCCCAGGTTGCTGGCAAAGTTCATCAGAGGCATCATCAGACCGCTGAGGAACTGGCTCTTCCATGCGCTGTGGTAGAGCTTGTCGTTCATCTCGTTGAAGGTGTGGATGGAGTCCTCCTGGCCGTTGAAGGCGGTGACCACCACATGTGCCCCGTACATCTCCTCCACATGGCCATTGACGTGGCCCAGATACTCCTGCTGGCTGCGGAAGAACTTTTGGCTGCGGCGGATGACGTTCATGACGATCAGCAGGCACACCGGGAGGATGCACAGGGCGATGAGGGTCATCCAGGGGCTGATGGACAGCATCATGATGAGCACGCCCAGCAGCAGGGTCACCTGGGTGACCACCTGGGACAGGCTCTGGTTCAGGGTCTGGGTGACGGAATCCACATCGTTGGTGATGCGGCTGAGCACTTCACCGTGGGAGACCTTGTCGAAGTAGGACATGGGAAGTCGGTCGATCTTTTGGCTGATGTCGGTGCGCATGGTGTAGCTGACTTTGGTGGCGATGCCTGCCATGATCCAGCCCTGAACATAGGAGAGCAGGGCGCTGAACAGGTACAGCCCACCCAAGAACAGCAGAATGCGGGCCAGAGCATCAAAGTCAATGCCGCCGGTTCCGGCAATCATGGCCATGAGCCCCTCGAAGAGCTTGGTTGTGGCTTTGCCCAGAATCTTGGGGCCGAGAATGGAGAAGGCGGTGCCGGCAACGGCGCACACCAGGGAGAGAATGATCATGGGGAGGTAGCGGTTCATATATTTCAAGAGCTTGGCCATGGTGCCCTTGAAATCAGCTGCCTTATCCCCGCCGCGCATACCTGCCGGCCCATGGCCCATGGGGCCGTGTTTCATAGGTCCTGCCATTATGCCAATTCCTCCTTTGAAAGCTGACTGCGGGCGATTTCCTGATAGGTCTGGCAGCTTTCCATCAATTCCTTGTGGGTGCCTCGACCCACCACCTTGCCCTGGTCCAGAACCAGGATCTGGTCGGCGTCCAGGATGGTGGACACCCGTTGGGCCACGATGAGCACAGTGGCCTGGGTGGTGTACTCCTTCAAAGCGGCCCGCAGCTGAGCGTCGGTTTTGAAGTCCAGGGCGGAGAAGGTGTCGTCAAAGATATACACCGGGGCCTGCTTGGCCAGGGCTCGGGCAATGGACAGGCGCTGCCGCTGTCCGCCGGAGACATTGGTGCCGCCCTGGCTGATGGGGGTCTGCATTCCTTGATCCAGCTGGGCGATAAATTCAGAGGCCTGGGCAATGCGGGCGCTGGTATCTACCAATTCCTCACTGGCCTGGGGATTGCCGTAGCGCAGGTTGCTCTCCACAGTGCCCCGCAGCAGCAGACCTTTCTGGGGGACATAGCCGATGACATCCCGCAGCTCCTTCTGGGGCAAGGTGCGGATGTCCACCCCGTCCAGGGTGATGCTGCCCTGGGACACATCATGAAAGCGGGGGATGAGGTTGATGAGGGTGGACTTGCCCGAGCCGGTGGAGCCGATGAAGGCGGTGGTCTGTCCAGGTTTGGCAGTGAAGCTCACGTGCTCCAGCACGTCGGCATCCGCACCTGGATAGCGGAAGGACACGTCGTGGAACTCCACCACGCCTTGAACAGGCTGAGAGAGGTGGACGGGAGTCTGGGGATCCTTCACCTGGTTCTCTGTGTCCAGCACCTGGTGAATGCGATCGGCGGACACGGAGGCCCGGGGCACCATGATGAACATCATGCTGATGAACAAAAAGCTCATGATGACGTGCATGGCGTATTGGATAAAGGCCATCATGTCTCCCACCTGAAGGTTGCTCTCGGCAATCTGCTTGCCGCCAAACCACACGATAAGCAGGGACAGGCCGTTCATCACCAGGGTCATGGCAGGCATCATGGTGGCCATGGCCCGGTTGACAAACAGGGTATTGGAGGTCAGATCCCGGTTGGCGGTTTCAAACCGCTCCTGCATGAATTTCTGGTTGGAAAAGGCTCGAATTACCATCAGGCCGCTGACCTCCTCACGGCTGACCAAGTTGAGGCGATCCACCAGGGACTGCATCTTCTTGAACCGGGGCATGGCCACGGCAAAGAGGATCATCAGCAGACCCAGCATCACCACCAAAGCCAGGGCTAGCACCCAGGCCAGGTTGGCGCAGGTAGACAGGCCCATGATGAGTCCGCCGATGCCCATGATGGGGGCAAAGCACAGCAGCCGGAAGCCCATGCTCAAAAAGTTCTGCACCTGAGTGATGTCGTTGGTGGAGCGGGTGATGAGGCTGGCTGCGGAAAATTGATCCATCTCATCGTTGTTGAAGTAAGTGACCTTGGTGAACACGTCCCGACGCAGATCCCGGGCCACCCCTGCACCCATCCGGGCCATGCAATAGCCGGCGGCCACGGCACAGGCGGTGAGCAGCACGGCCAGCACTGCCATACGGGCGCCGGTGGTGAGAATGTAGCGGGTTTGGATGGCGTCAGTGTCCGCCCCCAGCTGCTGATAGATCTGCTTGACCATGACCACACCGGTCTGCTCCAGCATGGTGTCGGGGGTCTGCTGGGCAACCTCAATGGCCTGGGTTATGAGGGCTTGACCTTGGGGCTGACCCAGCAGTTGCCCCAGGGCTTGGAAGCCGTCGGGGGAACCGTCAAAAGCTCCAGACTGGGTCATCAGCCAGGTCAGGGCATAGCTGGCTCGGCCAAAGGCTCCGTCCACCGCCTCCTGGTCCTGGGTGTGGAGGGCAAAGTCGTCCTCCGTGGCCTGGGGGAAGGTCTCAGCGAGACTTTCGTAGTTGGGGTGGTGGGCCAGGGGCACATAGGCCTCAAATACCACGTCCTGGTCGTCCATGGACATAAACTGCTCCATCAACCCCAGGGTGTCTGCGGAGATCACCTGGGGGGCAGCAGAGGTAATGCCACCCTGCTGCAAGCCCACATTGACGATGTCGCTCATGTAGTTGGGCAGAGACAGCTCCAGCATGGCCTGGCCGAAGAGAAAGGCGATGCCCAGCACCAGCAACAGCGCATAAGGTTTCAAATATTTCTTGAGTTTTAACATAGGATCCATATCCCTCCTGGATGTTAAGGTGTTTGGGTGGAAAACTCCTCTTCCACCGCCAGGGCCAGGCTGTGGAAAGCCTGGATGAGCAGCTGGGTGTTTACCCCGCTCTGGGTGTCCAGACGGTGGAGAATATGCTCCAGCTTGCCCAGCATTTCCTCCCCTGTGGATTGGAGCAGGGTCAGACCTGCGGGGGTGAGGTGGATCCACACCGTACGCCGGTCATGGTCGTCCGGCACCCGCTGTACATACCCCAGCTCCTCCAGCTTGGAAATGCGCTGGCTCACCGCAGGCATACTCTGCTTCATGGTCTTGGCCAGGGTGGACAGGGTCATGGGCCCAGGCTCCTGGCCGGTCTGCCCACAGGCCAAAGGGTGGCCTTCCGGGTGGCGCAGGGTAAAGAGAGTGAAAAATTCTGACTTGTTGATCCCTGTGTTGGGGATGGCCAGCTTCCACGCCCGGCGCAGTCGATCCATTTCCCGCAGCAGCTCCAGGGAACGGCTGTGTGGCTGTGTGTGCACAAAAATTACCTCCCATCTATCCCCACCTCAAAAAGGTTAGGTTACATAATTATGAAACATAAGGAATTATACCCGTGGTGCATGCAGATGTCAACAACTTCAAAAAAAGTTCACAAATAGCCGGGAGAGGAGGCATATTTCGGAAAATGTGGACATAGGGTGCATTACGATCATTTGGACGAGGGGGGAAGGTATGGATGCAGGGATAAGACGGCGCACTGTGCCGGAGCGGGGGCGGCGCACGAACCCTGCCGGGGGGCGCGGAGGAGCCACCCGCTGGGGCATCCAACTGGCGGCCAGTGCCATGTTGTTTTTGCTGGTCTTCATTGGGCGAGGGGTGTTTCCTGGACAGGCCCAGGCGGTGCGGCAGCTGCTGGAGGAGGATATGGATGTGGGGCTGTGGGCGCAGCGGGCGGCATCGTGGGCAGAAGAGGCTGTTCCCGGCGGGGACTGGCTGGTAGGCCTGGTGGCGGGGCAGGCCCAGGGAGCGGAAAGTCCCGTGCAGCAGCAGGTGAAGCTGCTGGGCCAACAGCAGGATCTGGGCCAGTCCTACATCAGCGGCAATCAGGAAGAGTCTGGGGGGCAGGCGGAGGCGGAGCAGACTCCGGATCCTACGCCAACCCCGGAACCGACCCCGGAAC
>NZ_JACSNZ010000002.1 GCF_016902575.1 Pseudoflavonifractor capillosus
GGGCTGAGGTTCTTGGGTGGGCTGGGGCTCCGGCGGGGTGGGTTCTCGTTCTGGAGCTTCTGGCGTGGTGCTGCCGCCCCGATTACCCTCGGAGTCATCCCCTTCCTCTTGGGGCAGCAAAAATGACTTGGAAGTCCAAAAGGCGGGTTCCCAGGGGTTTGTTGCCACCAGACGGTAGTGTTGGGGCGTGTTTTCCACGTCGTAGAAGTTACAGACCACATCGCCCTGGCTGTCGTGACCCACATCAAAATCAGGCCAGGCTGTCCAGGTCTTTCCGCCGTCTGTGGAAATTTCCCCCACAACCTGGGCGTACTCTGGAAGCTCTAAAAGCACAAAATGGGCAGAACAGGCGTTTTCTCCCTTCCAGATGGCTTGGGTTACCACCAGTTCCTCCGGCTGGTACCAGTGTACCGTGGTGGTTAGCGGGAGAATAGAGGGAATGGAGTCGCCGTTTTCGTCTAAAAATGCTCCAGTAAGGGTCATCTCTCCAGTGGTGCGTCCATCGTAGACGCTCATATCCCAGCAAAGGGGGAGTTCCATGCGCTCCTCCTTTCCCTGGTACTGGAGATTGGAGGTGAGGGTGTTGGGAAGGTGGGATGCCGTCAGAAGAGTACCCTCCTCAAGCCAGATATCCTCAGGGGAGTCATGGCCATTGTCCACAGTGGGAGGTGCCCATTGGATCAGTTCCTGGGGGATCTGAGTGGCAGTGAGAGAGATGGAGGAACCCGGCTCCTGGACAATGAGAAGCCCCTCACCTGTGGCGTCCAGGGTGACATCGGTGAGAATCAGACTACCTCCAGACTTGACAACAATGAGAGGTATTGAGGATAATGTTGCATGGATGACAGGACTTCTTTCTTGGTCGCTGCCCACAGACAGAGTTCCAATGCTCAGGGTACCGCCCTGCTCCACCACAATGGGGCCGGTGAGATTTACAGTCAGTTCCCCGGCATACATACCTTCGGGCAGATCTTGATCTGCAAACTGGGCAGATACAGTGGTGTAACTCAAGATCTCTCCCGCTTCGATGGTGCAGTTTCCCAGTGTGACGGTTTGGGTGGGAACTGTGGCGGACGCATGGGCAG
Organism: Pseudoflavonifractor capillosus; assembly: GCF_016902575.1. Taxonomy (GTDB): domain Bacteria; phylum Bacillota; class Clostridia; order Oscillospirales; family Oscillospiraceae; genus Enterenecus; species Enterenecus capillosus_A. Next base: position 1,086 of record NZ_JACSNZ010000002.1, read on the forward strand.
AGGCGGTCAGGAAAAGACCCCCGGTGAGAAGCAGAGTCAGAAGAATCACGGCTGCTTTTTTCATAGACATATGGGATCATTCCCCCTGTATGAGGTGATAGTCGGTGAGTAAACGGATGAGATACGCCATACTGCCCTTGCTGTTGGCGGTGGTGGCCGGCGTGTTGGTATACGGCGCATGGTTTCGATGGGACAACAAATATACTGCCGCCCTGCCAGGTGGATATGGCTATAACGTATGGCAGGGGAGCAGGGATCAGGTTGCCTTCCTGGTGGACGGGTGGGAGTATTACCCGGGGCAGCTGCTGGAACCGGAGGACTGGAAAACCGGGGTGTCCCCGGAGGGGTACACCTATATCGGAGAATATCCCAACTTCTCGCACCATTTGGGCAGCCCATACGGGGAGGCCACCTACCGACTGGTGGTGGAGAATATCCCATCTGGGGCTGTCCTCTATCTACCTGAGCTGCTGTGTGCCGGGCGGGTGTATATCAACGGCACTTTGGTGGGAGAGCAGGGGAGTGTGGAGCCATATGTGCCGCTGGTCTCCGATGAAATATACCCCATAGAGGGGGAGGGCAGCACAGAAATTGTCATACAATGTGCCAACTACTCCCACTACTATTCTGGGATGTACTACCCCCCTGCTGTGGGTTCGTACTCTGCTGTATGGAACATGCTCACCGTGCGGCTGATCATTTACGGCCTGTTGTGTTTTGCCGCTTTGAGCGTAGCCCTGTCCTACCTGGTGCAATACCTGCTGGGACGGGACAGCTTGATGGGGTGGGCAGGACTTTTGAGTCTGGCTTTTTCTCTCCGGGTGTCCTATCCATTTTTTAGAGCCTTGGGTGCGCCATGGGTGGGACAGCTCTATGCAGTGGAAGATGTGTGCGGTAATGTGGTGCTGCTGTGCGCCCTGGTGCTGGCAGGGCGGCTATGCGGCATGGACCAGCACTGGATTCATCGACGGGTGGCCATTCCCGCAGCGGCAGGGCTGTGCCTGTTTACCCTGATATTTCCTGTGGCGATTTTACCATATTCTCCTATGTTTATCAACGCATACGGGTTGATTTTGTTTGCCTGGAAGGTGATAACAGGGGTGTATCTTATCGCTCTGATTGGATGTGCCAAATCCATAGACAGGCCTATGGGCCAGTATTTGATGGGTGCGGCGGGGTTGTATGCACTGTGGATGCTGATCTCAGTGGTAATGGCCAACCGCTTTGAACCCATTTACGGGGCCTGGCCAGAGGAGTATGGCGGGTTTGCCCTGGTGGTAGGCTACGCTGCGGGGATGGTGCGGCGGGGGGTACTGCTGGAGCGGGAAAACCGTCACCTGACCTGTCACCTGCAAGAGGAGGTGGAACGAAAAACCCAAGGGATGGAGACGCTGCTGGCCGAGCGCAGAGAGCTTCTGGCCCATCTGCTCCACGATGTAAAAAACCCTCTCTCTGCACTGCGGGGTTATGCGGAGTTGGTGCGCAGCGGCAATGTGGATTTGGACCCGGAGACAGCGGGGTACCTGGATGCCCTGACACAACGTGTGGAGGTGGTGGGAGATCGCTTTGAACTGCTTCAGCAGTTCTCAAGGGGAGAACGGGGGGTGTTACTGCGGGAGTCCATCTGTTTGAACCAGTTTCTCAAGGAGTTTTATCAGGACAATCGCCCGGATTTGGAGCTTTCCGGGGTGAGATTCACCTTAAAGCTGCCCACCCGGAGACTGATGGTACGGGGCAGCAAAGAGCGGCTGCGCATAGCTTTGGAAAATCTGTGTTTCAATGCGCTCTCCTTCACACCGGAGGACGGTGTAATTGCCCTGTCCCTGACTGAGGAGAATGGGTATGCCCTTCTTGTTGTGCGGGATACAGGGGCGGGCATTGATGCACAGGCTCTGCCTCACATCTTTGAGCGGGGATTCACCCAACGTCCCGATGGCAGCGGGGAGGGATTGGGACTGTATTTGGTGCGTGCCATTGCCCTGGAGCACGGTGGAACGGTGTCTGTGACTTCAGAGCGGGGCAATGGCAGCGTGTTTACGTTGCGCTTGCCAATCGTGGAAGAATAATGACGGAGAAGAATCTGTTGCCAAAAGGCCCAAACAACAAAATAAGAGGCTGACTCTTTGGTGGTTTCTCGTTTTCTCTATGAAAGATGTGTTGCATGATTGCAGCATAAATCTGGGAAAATATCCAGTCACTGAAGAAGGGCAGCTAATTGCATAACCCGTTGGAAACTGCTCATAATAATGGACAAAACAGGTATTTCTCGTAAGACCTGTAACTTTTCCAAGATAGAGGAGTGGCGAAGGATGAAAGCAACGGGCATTGTCCGAAGAATTGATGATTTGGGCCGGGTGGTTATCCCCAAGGAGATCCGCAGAACGATGCGGATTCGGGAAGGTGACCCGTCACAGACAACATGGACACGGTGGGAAATGTTCTGCTATGGAATGCTGGATCTGGCAAAACGGACCGGCATAAATGGTACATCATGACGAAGAAGACAATAGGAAAACTGACAGGGCAGAAGGGGTGCATTCCTTCTGCCCTCTTTTCTTGTATAAGTAGCTCCTTGCCAACACACGCTCTCAGACTTATGTTATCTCTAATAAATATATATAAGAGGGGAGGTTCTTATGGAATATCTTATTTTGGGTCTACTTATCCTCTCGCCTATGACGGGGTATGAGCTGCAGCAGTTTAAGGAAAGTGCGGAGAACACCAGGGAGAATTGGTTCATAATCAGCAGGAGGCCCCTATGCGGTTTAACTTGCCGCATGGGGGCCTCTTGCACCTGTTGCAAGAATCACATGGTCAAAAGTAAGTAAACTGTGACAAGATTTCACGCTTTGAACGTCTGAGCAGCCCGGTTGCCTGTGCAACTGGGCTGCCTATATTTTGCATAAAATTAGCAGCACGGCATTCAGAGAGAAGGATGAGGTGTTTACCTTTGTTTTACTGAAAACACCTGAAACTATGGTGGAAAGTGGGAAAAACCAGGTGATATACTTACGGACGGAATTCGGACGGGACACGTCAACAAGGAGAGCGTATATCATCATGGCGGGGAAACAACAGACAATACTGGACAGAGAACAGCCACAGTGCGGCAGAGATGAGAAGGGGAGAGGACAGTCTCATCTACTGCTGCGTCTTTTTCTGCTGCTGGTTGTATTGGCAATTCTGGTGGCAGCGGGGGTGTGGCTCAACCGCCCGGTGACCGGGCAGCCCACAGCGTCCGGCCAGCTGGTGTTTGTGCCGGCCAAAGTGACAGCGGTGTTGGAGGACAATGCTGCCCCTGACTGGGAGCAGGGTGAAGGCCGCCGTGTGGGTACCCAGGAGCTGGAGATTCAGCTGCTCTCGGGGAGCCATAAGGGGGAAGTGCTGCCATTGACCAACTACCTCAGCGCACTGTTCAATGTGGATGTGCAGGAGGGGGATCGGGTTATTGTGCGCCTCATCACCCAGGAGGACGGCTCCTATTATGCTGCCATGTTCAACTATGACCGAGGCTTTGTGATGGGGGGCGCACTGCTCATTTTCTGCGCCGTATTGGTGATTCTGGGTGAAAAAAAGGGCCTGAGAGCCTTGCTGGGGCTGGTATTTACTCTGCTGTGTCTGTGGCATTTGCTCTTGCCCGGTCTCGTTCGTGGGTTGCCTGCCATACCCCTGACCATTGGCGTGGTGGCGGTGACTGCGGTGGCTTCTTTGGTGCTGCTGGATGGGCTGACCCGGAAATGTCTATGTGCCAGTTTGGGGTGCGTGTGTGGAGTAGCAGTGGCTGGTTTGTTTGCCTGGGTGGCGGGGATGATTACGCCACTGAACGGGTTTAACATGACTGAGGCCGAGAACTTGATGCTCCATGGCAGCGAGTATGGACTGACCATTCAGGGGCTGCTGGTGTGTGGGGTTCTAATAGCAGCTCTGGGAGCTGTGATGGATGTGGCCATGTCCATCGCTTCAGCGGTGTGGGAGCTACGGGAGCAAAATCCCGCTCTTTCGGCGCAGACTCTCTTCTGCTCCGGAATGAACATTGGCCGGGACGCCATGGGAACCATGGCCAATACGCTGATTTTGGCCTTTGCTGGCTCCTCCTTCAATATGTTATTGCTGATCCAGGTCTATGACATCCCGTTTCTTCAGTTGGTGAATACGGATTTTCTCTGTATTGAGGTGTTGCAGAGTGTGGCAGGCTCCCTGGGCATCCTGTTGACAGTTCCTCTGGTGGCAGGCATCAGTGCCTATCTGATGTCCCGCCCGTCCAGAGTTCTTGATAGATGAAACCATTTGAGAGAAAGGAACGGATACTTATGTATCGAAGATTCAAAAGCTGGAGCAAGCGTGGATTGACTATGCTGATGGTACTGGTTCTGTGCTTGGGCATGCTTCCTGTCATGTCCTACGCCCAGGAGAACACCTATACCCGGGTCACATCTGCAGCACAGCTCCAGGCGGGCGGCAGCTTTGTGCTGGTGGCCAGCACTGATACCGGCACCCAAGCTCTAGGCTCCACCATTGGCAGCAAAATTGACGGTGTACCAGTGACGGTGAACGGGACCAACCTCAGCGGCACAAATGTGCCGGTATGGACGGTGGCGGCATCGGGAACCGGAATCAGCCTGTCCAACGGCACCAATTATTTGGGCTATGGCAGCAGCACCAGCTTTACCAAGCCTGAGGAGTCCTACACTTGGAATGTGACCGACAACCAAGATGGCACCTTCCGCTTTGTGGCCTCCACCAGCAGCACCCGGGCCATTGCATGGCAAATCTCCGGGGAGCGTTTTGGTGCATACTCCACCACCAATAATGCCAGCGAATATGTATTTGACCTGTTGGTGTTCCGGGTGGATAGCGGGGACGCAGGGATTACAGTGGCTGCACCCCAGGCACAGCCCCAGGGCGGAGAGGTGGCCTCCGGCACCGCCATCACCCTCACCTGCGCCACCCAGGGAGCTTCCATCTACTATACCACTGACGGCAGCGACCCCAGTGAGACCAGCAACCGCTATACCGAGGACACCAAGCCGGTGATCACCGGCGAGGCTGGGGCCCAGGTAATCCTGAAGGCAGTGGCTGTGTTGGACGATACCCAGAGTGCCATCCAGACCATTCGCTACACCATTCAGGGGCCGGCCACTGCCCAGCGGGTGGAGACAATTGCAGAGGGAGACGTGGTGACCGTCTACTATCCTGAAGCCAACAAAGTTATGAGCATCCAGGGCTATACCTACACCAGCAGCTCCGGCAGCACCAAGGATGAACTGGTGGCCCTGGATGCCCAGGTCAGCGATGACACTCTGACGATTCCCGAGGGTGCGGCTCAGTTCAAGGTCTATGAGCAGGACGGCCACTATGTCCTCAAAAGCGACGAGGGTTTCCTCTATCTGGACGGCACCAACGTTCGACTGGTGGAGGAGCAGGGGGAGTACACCCTCTTTGACCTGGAGGAGACCGAAAACGGCTCCTATGTCAAGGGAACCAATGCGGTAGCTTATAACAAGCCCCAGTACCTGGAGTACTACGGCGGTTATTTTACCTGCTATAGCATGAATACCAGTAAGCCTGGACTCTATACCTTCCAGTTCTACCGCAGCGGCAGCTTTGATGTGAATGACGAGCCTCTGGTGCCTGATGACGGGCAGGAGGGAGAGACTCCTATTGCTGCTGGTGACCAGGTGGTTATTTACGCTCCGGACACCATGCTGGCCCTGTCCGCCACGGTGAAGAGTACCTACTATCCCGTGGGTGTGGCGGTGAAGCTGGAAGAGGGAACCCTCAGCGGGTATGAGGCCACCGAGGTGTGGACAGTGGGGGGAGATGCTGCAACCGGCTTTACCTTTACCAATGGAGGTAAGACTCTGAGTATGGCGGGAAGCTATTCCAGCGTGTACCCCGGTGCAGGGGAGAACAAGACATGGACGCTGGAAGCCAGTGATACCACAGGAGTATACTATGTGAAAAACCAGGGCCGTGGCAATTACCTGCTCTGGGATGACAAGTACGACGATTGGACCACCAGCGAAAGCGACAAAACCGGCGTTGTGTTCCAGGTGGTGGACGGTGTTCCTGAACCTGAGCCGGAACCCACCCAGCTGGAGGTGCGGGCTACCCCGGCCAGCGGAGCCTCTCTGACCGAGGCTGCTACCATTGAACTGATGAGCGTGGAGGGTGCCACCATCTATTACACCACCGATGGCTCCAATCCCACCACCGACAGCAAAGCCTACACCCAGGCCCTCACAGTGGGCGAGGACGTGGCGGTTCCCACAGCGGACCAGCCTCTGACCCTCAAGGCCATCGCCTATCTGCCCGCCGATGAAGAGGCTGGCACCCAAGCTCAGACCAGCCCAGTGGCTGAGTTTACTTATCAGGCTCCCGTGTCTCTGAATGACTACAACCTCTACTTTGGTCAGCTCCACTCCCACACCAACATCTCCGACGGTGCAGGCAGCGTGGAGGAGGCCTTTGACCATGCCTCTCAGGTGGAGAATCTGGACTTTCTGGCCGTCACTGACCACTCCAACTCCTTCGACAACGAGAGTGCCGATGGGGTGGGCCTGGAAAATGACTGCTCCACCATCAGCAGCGAGTGGGCCCAGGGCCACGAGGCGGCTGCAAATGCCACTACCGAGGATTTTGTGGGTCTGTATGGGTTTGAGATGACCTGGTCCGACGGCTTTGGTCACATAAACACCTTCAACACCCCTGGCTTCGAGAGTCGCAGCAACAGCGAGTTTGGGAACAAGTCCGGCAGCACGGAGGGGTACCAGAACTACTATAACATGCTGTTGCAGGTCAGTTCCTCCCTGTCCCAGTTCAACCATCCCGGCACCACCTTTGGTGATTTCCAGGACTTTGCCTTCTACTCCGCTGCGCTGGATCAGCGCATCACCCTCATTGAGGTGGGCAACGGCGAAGGAGCCATTGGCTCCAGCGGCTACTTCCCCAGCTATGAGTACTACACTCGTGCCCTGGACAAGGGCTGGCACGTAGCTCCCACCAACAACCAGGACAACCACAAGGGCAACTGGGGCGACTCCAACACTGCCCGCAGCGTGGTTCTGGCCTCTGACTTGACCGAGCAGGGCATATATGATGCCATTGCCAACTACCGGGTGTACGCCACCGAGGACAACGACCTGTCCATCCTGTACTCCCTCAACGGCAACGCCATGGGCTCCATCCTGCCCCAGCAGGAGCAGGGGGTTACCATCCAGGCCCAGATCAGCGATCCCACCGACTCCGGCGATGCCAAGGTGGAGGTGATCGTCAACGGTGGTCTGGTGGCAGCCAGCAAGACCCTGTCCGGCTGCAACGGCACCGTGACCTTTACCTTTGACAGCAATGACTACTCCTACTACTATCTGCGTATCACCCAGGCCGACCAGAACATTGCCGTCACCGCTCCCGTGTGGACTGGCGAAGGGGTTAACGCCGGGATCTCCAGCACCGAGTGTGACCAGGAACTGGTGGTGCGTGGCGAGGCGGTCAACCTCTCCAGCGAGATCTACAACAACGCCGGCAGTGATATGACCATCCAGTCCCTGACCTATTCTGTGGACGGTGAAGTGGTCTACACCGTGAACACCAACGAGATCGGTACCAATGGTGTGCTGGCTTCTGGCGCTACGGCCCAGGTGTCCTTCCCCTGCACCTTTGACATGGCGGGTAAGACCACCGTGGATGTGTCCCTGGTCTCCACCATCGGCGGCACCGAGTACACTTTTACCGGGGTGCTCCAACTTAACGTCACCGATCCCTCTCTGGTCACCCGCATTCTGGTGGACGGCACCCACTACAACGACTATGTCACCGGCTACTATTCCGGGAATATGGGCAACTTCACCGCCCTGGCTGCCGAGATGAATGCCCAGGTGGCCATCAAGCAGCCCGGGGAGACCATCACCGCTGAGGACTTGGAGAATGTCTCCCTGTTGGTGGTGTCTGCCCCCCTGAAGAAGGAGCAAAATGGTGTCAGCCCCACCCAGGAGACCAACTTCTCGGAGGAGTACATCCAGATGGTGGCAGACTATGCCAAGAATGGCGGTACCGTGATCCTCTGCGGTCTGGCCGACTATCAGGACAGCTACAACGGTGCTCCCTTCTGCTCCACCGAGCAGATCAACCCCATCTTGGTGGCCATGGGCGCTACCTTGCGACTCAATGACGATGAGGTGCTGGACGACGACACCAACTATAACGGCGGGGCTACCCAGACCTACCGGGTGTACATGGACAACTTCAACACCCAGGACTTCCCCCAGCTCTTTGAGGGACTGCAAGAGGGTCAGGTGTACAGCGCATACTCCGGCTGTTCCGTGGATCTGGGCGAAAACGGTCAAGCTCTGGTGATGGGCTCTTCCAACTGCTACTCCATCAACTCCAACCTCCGCCCCGAGGGCAGTGAGGGCCAGTGGGATAGTGGCAAGGACAAGGGAAGCACCACCAGCGGCTCCTACGATGCCAGCACCGCTGTGGTGAAAAAGGGCGATGTGGTCACTCTGGCCACCGAGGCTGTGGGCCAGGGCCGGGTGTATGTGGCCGGTACCGTGTTCCTGTCCAACTTCGAGATTTCCGACAGCTCCAGCGTGGACTACGGCGACGCCAGCTATGCCAACAAGGTGATTGCCCAGAACATCGTCTCCTCCATCCTGGATGAGCGGGAGATCAGCACCATTGCCGAGGCCCGTGAGGGTGAGGTGGGTGACATCTTCACCGTGGAGGGTGTGGTTACCGCAGGTAACGTGGAACCCAATGCCTTCTTTGACACCATCTACATCCAGGATGAAACCGGAGGCATTGACCTCTATCCTGTCTCCAGTGCCGACGGCACCTTCCTGGTGGGCCAGACGGTCCGGGTTACCGGCAGCTGGGATCAGTACCAGGGTGACGTGGAACTGCGAGTCATCGATATCGAGCTGGTAGACAGCACCATCCAGCCCGTGGAGCCGAAAGAACTGACCCTGAAGCAGGCTAACGACTACGACACCTACGGTGGCTGGCTGGCCAAGGTCAGAGGCACCGTGACCTCGGTGGAGCTGGTCAGCGAGCAGGTCAGTGAGGTCATGCTCAGTGACGGTACCCATGAGTTCCGCCTGCTGTTCAACAACTACATTGGCTACTCTCAGGACGGCAGCACCCCCCTGGAAACCTTTGTGAAGGTGGGGGCCCACATCTCCGCTGTGGGTGTGGTGTACTATGATCCCGATGGGGCTTGCCTGCGTATCCGGGACCGCTCCGAGGTGGAGCTGGTGGATGATCAGCAGCCCGAAGAGGACGACACCACCAAGCCCGATGACGGTACCACCACCCAGCCGGGTGACGATGCCGGCAAACCTGGTCAGAGCACCGATGATTCCGGGGACAATACGGGCAACACCACGGACAACACCGCTAAGCCAGATGGGGACAAGAACCCCCAGACCGGCGACACCCACCAGATGATACCCTCTGTGGCGGTCCTGGTTGTGGCCTTGGGAGCCCTGTGCGGCGTGGTGACCCTGCACAAGCGGGTCCGGCGATAAGTAGGTATCCAACTGATCTAAAAAGATTCGCAATACAACAGAAGAAACGAGAAACCCGCTGCAGAAGTTTCAATTCTGCGGCGGGTTCTGGGTTCATAGAAAAAGCAGCAGAGCCACATTCCGTAGATGGAATGCGGCTCTGCTGCTTTTGATTATCGAAGATGCTGTTGAATCCATTTGCGCAAATCGGTTTCGTGGGCGGATCCGCTGGCAATGGAAATGAACATATCCGCCAGCTCTCCTTCTTGTAACTGGAGGGCATATCCGTTCCATTTGAGTAGTAGCTGCATCACCATAGCCCCGATGCGTTTGTTTCCGTCCAGAAAGGCATGGTTGGAGGCCAGGCCAAAGCCGATACGGGCAATTTTATCGATGTCACCGGGGAACAGGTCTATACCGCCAAAGGATTGCAGGGGAGCGGAGGTGGCGGCTTTCAAAGCAGATCAATCCCGGAGACCATCGATTCCGCCGCTTTTTTGGGTCACCAGAGCATGAAGGGCGATCACGTCATCTGCGGTAACCCAAATCATTCTGCCATCCTCTTGTAGTCGGCGGAGAATGTGTCCAGGAGTTCATTGGCATCCTCCAGCATATGCTCCCGGCTGATTTTAGCGGGGGGGAGCCAACTTCACCGCAAAGGGCATACCGCCGGTGCGTACAAAGGCGTTGGCAAAGATATTGAAGGCGGTGGATGGAGTCATGCCTAACTGGGCGCAGATTTCCGTCATTTGTGCCTTGGTCTGGCTGTCCATGCGAAAGGTCATATTAGTATCCACAGTAAATCCCTCCTTGCAATACAATTATGGTGCTTATTACGTGCGTTGTCAACACAAAGGCGGATATCTAAAGGGGGCGCAAGTCATTACAAGGCGTAAGCTGTTGAAAGTAGCCATAGGAGACAGATGCATGTGTACACAATGGGAGAACCACTTTGTTTTGCAACTGATCTGTTTTTTATTGTGCAGAGCCGATATTGGGAGTATAGTATAAAAAACGCAATTACCGGAGGAGGGAATGGACATGGGACTGTTTGGAGGTAAAAGAACCGGGGAGGAGATCTTGGAAAAGGGTCGGGCACTGTTTGACCAGGGAAAGTATGGGAAAGCCTGCCTAACCCTGCTCAAGGCCTCGGGGGAGCTGAATGGAGAGGTGGATTATTGGCTGGGTCGCTGTTATTTGGCCGTAGATGAAAAAAAGGGGAACCCTCCCAGCTGGACTGCCAAAAACTATCTGAAATTAGCTGCCAAAGCCGGCCATGAGGAGGCGGTCAGGCTTCTGGAGAAAACATTTGGAATCCAGCATGACCAGGTTCAGGATACTGTCCTCCAGACAGAGTCTACCCCCGCCCAAGGGGGCGGCCGGATAGGTGGGGAGGATGCTGCCACATTGCACTACAGGACCCGTGCAGGCTCCACCCCCAGGGGAAAGCCCAGAATCTATTTTTGTTGTCACCCGGAGGATTTTTCCCTCTGGTTTGAACCCTTGGCAAGAGAACTGCTGGAGCTGTGGGACTGCGCAGTCTGGTATGCTTCTGGGGTGCCTCGGGGCCGGGAGGCTGAGGAGGAGTTGGCAGATAGTTTGACCCAGATGCAGTTGTTTGTCATTCCCATTTCCGAGGCGTTTCTCCACGAGGAGAGCCATGCCAGAGCAGTGGAGTTTGCCCTGGCACAGAAGCACCACATCCCTGTGCTCCCCATTCTGGTCAACGGCGGTCTGGCCGCCGATTTCAACCGGATCTGCGGTGATCTGCAATTTCTGGATCGTACGTCGGTGGATGTTACTGAGATTCCTTACGGGGAGAAGCTGAAAAAATTCCTCACTTCGCTGCTGGTTACGGAGGACCTGGTGGAAAGAGTGCGGGAAGCCTTTGATGCGTATGTCTTTCTCAGCTACCGAAAGAAGGATCGGAAATATGCCCAGGAGCTTATGCGCCTGATTCATGAAAACCAGTTCTGCCGGGATATCGCCATCTGGTACGACGAATTTCTCATCCCAGGGGAGAATTTTAACGCAGCCATCCAGGATGCACTGGCAAAGAGCCGGCTCTTTGCCCTGGCGGTGACCCCGAATCTGGTCAATGAGAAAAACTATGTCATGGATATCGAGTACCCCATGGCCCTGCAAACAGGAAAGAAGATTCTGGCTGCAGAACTCTGCCCCACTGATCGGGGGATGTTGGAGCAGTGTTATGCGGACATTCCCAACTGCGTGGACAGCCATGATGCTGACGCCCTCTCCGTTTCTTTGATGGATAGCCTCCGGGAGGTGGCGGTCAGTGAGAATGACAGTTCACCCCAGCACCTGCTCTTCATCGGCCTGGCCTACTTGGGGGGGATTGATGTGGAGGTGAATCCCCAGCGGGGGGTGGAGCTCATTACCCAGGCAGCGGAAGGGGGACTGCCCCAGGCTATGGAGAAACTGGTCTCCCTGTACCGTACCGGCGGGGGTGTCCCCCTGAACCAGGACCAAGCCATCGCCTGGCAGGTCAGGCTGGTGGCCGCCAGGGAGGAGGAGCTTGAGAAGACCGGGCAGGGGGGAGAAGCCCTGTTGGATTCCTTGCAACTGCTGACACAGCTATATCTGGAGAGCCAGCAGTATCTCCCAGGGGCAGAGGCCTGCCAAAGACTGCACCAGAAGTTGACGACTCTGGGGGATCAGCTGGACCGGGGTACAGCGATGCTCTACACCCTCTGGTACCATGACACAATGGGTATCATTAGCCAGGAGCAGGGCCTTCTGGCTCGAGCCAGGGAGGAGTTCCGAGAGCTGGAGCGCCATGCTGTCCGGGAGTGGGAGGAGGAGGGAACAGCTGATGCTCTCTACCACATCCTGGGAAGCTGTCAGAGACAGGGTGAGCTGAGCCTGACAGAGGGAAATTTGGAACAAGCTCTGACCTGTTTTCAAAGGGGAAAAGAGCTGGCGGAGAGGGCGGACAAGCAGCTGAATAGTGTCATATCCATGTCTCGCTGCTTAGTGGCAGGGCTGAAATGTGCAGAGGTCCTCTGTCGACAGGATAACCTGTCCAGGGCAGAGAAGGTGTATGAGGAATTACTTCCCCTGGCCCAACGGCTGGCAGAGGATGGAACTCCCCAGCACAGAGAGATGTTGGCTCAGTGTTACCAGAGCATCAGTGATCTCTATGTCAGCCTGGGGAAGTACCAGAAAGCTCAGGCGTGTGAGAGGCAGAGCCTGTCCCTCGCCCGCCAGATGGCTGAGCAGGCTCCTTCCATTCACAACCTGAGACGGTTACTGGGGGATGAACTCCGCTGGGGGGATTTACTGTTCCGCCTCAATCCCGTGGGAACTCCGCTGCCCTTGGAGCTTTTGGAGTGCTATGAGGATAGTCTTAAGCTGGCCCGGAATTTGGTGGAGCGTACCGGCTCATCACAGGCTTGGCTGGATTTGGCCATGGCACAGGACAGAATGAGCCGGTACCATGCAGTGCAGGGGGATGAAGAGAGAGAAGCACAGTGCCTGATCCAGGCTGTGGAGGCGGCAGAGCATGGTGTGAACAGCTCTGGAGGAGTGGAGGCCATGCGAGCTTTGAGCGATTATCTGGGCCGTCTGGCCCAGATGCATGGGGAGAGAGGGGACGAAGAGCAGGATGGATTGTGCCGGGAGCGGAGAATCAGGATATTGAAGGACATTGGCCGGGAGAGCCAGTCTATGGAGGATCAGGTTGCTCTGGCCCTGGGCTATTACAGCATGAGCATTTGGAGTCAGGGCAGAGGGGAGTGTAAAACCGCCCTGGAACAGATGACTCAGGCGACTCAAATCTGTGAGCGAGCAGTGGAACTGGAGCCCACTGTCACCAGATATCGGAACATTCTGGCTGACTGCTATGGAAGAATGGAGCAGCTGTGCCGGGAGACAGGGGGTGAAGAGGAGGCCCGGCAATTCCGGAGCAAGGGGTTGAAGTTGGCAGAGGAAGTCCAGGGAGAGGATACCTCTGTTCAGGCCCGGCGATCTCTGGCAGCCAGATATCAGAAGCTGGGAGATAGCCATGCCTGGGACAGAGATTGGAATCAGGCGTGGCCCTACTACCGGCGGTATGTGGAAATCTATGTGGCCTTGGCAGGAGAGGAAGGCAGTAGTGAGCGTCTGGTGGAGCTGAGGGATGCGTGGATGCGGTGCAGCGCCTCTGCCCAGGAGTGCGGCAAGTACACCCAGGCAAAGGAGTTTGCCCTCCGAGGGTGCTCTGTGGGAACACAGGCCTTTGAGCTGGACCGGGGCAGTTTGGCTACCTATGACAGCCTTCTCCACTCCTATAAGTGTGTGGTGGAGCTGTGCCTGCTCCAAAATGAGTTTGATCAGGGGGAGCATTACGCTGGTGTCTACTGTGAGATGTGCAGGCAGCTGCCCAAGCTCTTTCCCAACACTGCCACTTACATGGGAAAGGGGCTAAGGGAACACGCAGGAACACGCATTCGCATAATTATGCAGACCTATGAGGAGCGGGCGGAGGCTTTGAAGGAGCAAGAAAACTATGATCTGGCTGTGGAGGCGTATGAGGGAGCAATCCGCTGCGGGGATGCGTTTCTGGAATTGTTCCCGGGAGATCTGGGAGGGAGATATCGGCTGGCAAGACTGTACTATCACTGCGGGGACGCATGGCCTGACAGCTACCTGGTATACTACATGAGAAAGTCTCTGGAGCTCTGGGAGGAACTGGAGGCCCAGGAGCCGGATAGGGAGAGTTTTGTCCGTAACGCAGAGATCGTGCGGGAAATCGTGGGTAATACATAAAGGGGCAGAGGCCGGAAGACCAACTGGTGTACTCAGCCCAAGGGGAACTGTTTGCTATGTCACAGGGCGGAAGCGAGCATTACCTCGCTTCCGCCCTGTGACATAATTCTATGGAACTCCATCAGTGAGATGGGGCTTTGTGTGAGCATTGATGTGTGGTATTATAGCGGTAGAACGGCTGGTATGATAGTTCCAGTTCCGGATGACGGTCCAATGTCTTTGTTAAGATTTCAGCCGGTAGATGCGTAGGCCGTCAAACATGCGAAGCATGGCCAGCATACACTCCATGGGTGCGGTATCTTTGTCTTGCTCCCCCTGATCCAGCCGGAGATAGTTGGCCTCTGCCTGTTCCCGGGTCACAGTGGGATAGCTGAGATCAAATCCCGGGATCATGTCCGGGTGGAGCCGCACCAGTTCCCGTTGGGCCCGGTCCGGGGTACCGTAGGCCCAGCCCATGTCATAGTGTTCCTGGAGCCAGCGTTGGTGTTCCAGTGGGCCAATGACTGCCAGCTCCTCCGGGGAAAAGTGGTCCACCATCTCCAAATCTGTCTCCTGGTCGGTGTAGAAGCAATCCACGGCGTCCAGGTAGCGGGCAAATGCCTTTGCCTGGTTGATGTTGGACAGCTTGTATTCAAGGGACAGGGACTTAAAGGACTGGGAAAATTGATTCAGATTGTCCGGGTCTGCCAGGAATGCTTCCTCCATTCCGGCAGCCTTGGCTTTCTGCCAGCCGGCACTGTTCCATCTGCCGTTGAGAACCAAGGCGAAGCGGTACAGGCTGAGAAAGTTACACCGGGACAGGTATCCGGCACGGCTGCCATGGGTGGGGGGACACAGTTCCGCCCCTACCTGGAGCCCAATGGGGTCCAAATTCACAATACGGGCGATATTGCTGAGAAATTCAGACACACCCTGGGCATTTTTTTCATACAGGTCGGAATAGGCCTTGAGTTTCGGCCTTTCTTCCAGGTCTCCGGCCTGCCACCGGCCATAGGCCTCCTGGTAAGCGTGAATTCTGGCCTGGGCGTGGTTGTCAAAGAGATAGATTGCATCCACACCGGTTTCTCTCCACTGAAAGCGGCAATCCATGGGGTGCAGTTCCAGCTTGGAGTTGCGTCCGTAAGCCATCCGATCCCAGCATTGAAGTTCATCGCACAGCATGAGCATGTAGGCCAGGGGATGCAGCTCCATGGAGAAGGGACGGTTACCCTCCTCTTTGTAGTGGGCAATGGTGAATTTATACAGGCTGTTATGGAGCAAAATGGCAGTAAGAGAATCCACGTGGGCCTCCTCCAGCACAAGACCCATCTCACAGAAAAGTTTGTTGAGAAGAACAGTGGCACTGAAATATGCATGGTCCATGAAGTGATTGAACTTGTCCGGGTGGAGAGGAATCTCCTCCAGAGCGGTGAGCAGGGACTGTTGGGAGACCGGATAAACTTCGGACAGTTTTTGGGCCAAGGCCCAGGCGAAGAGTTCGTTGGAGGTGGAGAAGTTCTGGCCGGGAAAGAGAGTGGCCAGCCGGCCCTGGACTGGGGCGGACAGATCCACCAGAGACTGGAGCGCCTGATAGGCCACAAAGGGCCGATCCTTCCTCCGGTCCCCACTGACCTCAAAGTAGGAGGCTACCTCCTCAAAGGGAAGCTCAAAGGGATAGCCAATGTCATGGAAGAGGGCGGCAAGGCCCCAGTACTGCAAATAGTGACAGGCAGCCTGCCCCTCATCCGTCAGGCCGTAGAAGTGGCAATATTCCTCTCGGTAGAGAGGGGTGTTCTGGAAAAACGCCAAACCCAGCGCAAAGACATAGACGGCGTGGGAGTAGTGATCCCGGTGTTTCATGAGCAAGCGGCTTCCGTTGGACTCAAACTCAGAGAGAAGTTCGATCATTCGGCTGGTCTTTTCATAATCCCCCACAAACATCTCCAGATAGCAAAAATACACATCAAAGGCGTCCTCCCGGGTGCCGGAGCTTAAAAAGCGATCCAAGGCCCGTTCCAGGCAGAGACGCTCCACGTCCATTTGCATGTTGTAGGGAAGTTCGTGGGGGTGCAGACCTGCACCCAGGAATGGGCCCTTTGCTTCTGCCTGTTTTTTCTCTTCGCTGAAGCGAAGATCTTGACAGCGTTCACGGATAAAAGTCAGAGCCGAATCCCTTATGTTGGAGGGATTTTTACCAACTTCTCCTCCAATGCGCTCTAACATGGTGTATCCCATGGAGATTCCCCCTTTGTTATGCCGGTATTACCGGCAATTCTATCCCTTAGATTTTACCAACAGAGAGGGGAAATGGCAATGGGTTTCTCCTCTCGGAGTGAGAGATGTAGTTGGGTGGGGCAACTAAGAAAGGTGTGGTTGTATGAAATCAAGGTGGATGAATCTGGGAAAAGCGTTGCTCTTCCTGGCTCCCTTTGTGCTGGGGGCTGTGGGCCTGATTGGTCTGGAGGGGGCACCGGTATTGGACTCCCTATTTCAGTGTGCATCCCTGTATATCATGAACTATCAAATCTCACCCCCAAATCTTTTGGTGGAACTGGCCCGATGGACTGCGCCTCTGGCTACCGCCAGTGGAGTATTTCTGGCGGTGGCTGCTGTCCGAGACGGGGTGCGGCGCTGGATTCGATACCTCTGGGGTGACAGCGTGGCGGTCTATGGCCCCCGGGAGCAGCGGGAGGACATGTTGGCCCGGCTGGGGAGGCGGGGAATTGACGGGGGAGATGCGTGGAAGCTGGTCTCTGCCCAGAGCTACCTGTTGCTGGGGGAGGAGGGGGAGAACTTTGATTTCTATGGGGACAACCGGGAGACGTTGTCCGGGCATACCGTCTACCTGCGCTCTGACACCATTCCTGCCCAGTCTGTCTCTGACCCCGGGTTACACCTGTTCTGCCCCCATGAGACGGCGGCCCGATTGTTTTGGAAGAAGAGGTGTCTCTATGAGACATCGGTCAGGTGCGGTCACCAAATGTCCATTGTCTTTGTGGGCTTTGGCCCTTTGGGGGAGCAGCTCCTGCTCCACGGTCTGCAAAATAACATTTTTGCGCCGGACCAGAAAATTGAATATCACATCTTTGGAGAAGCAGCGCAATTTTCCGCCGTTCATACCTGCCTGTCCTGTGTAGAGGACCGGGTCATTTTCCATCGGGAGTCCTGGTATGAGAAGCTGGAATTGTTGGAAGCGGCTGAGATGGTAGTGGTCCTGACCCAGGAAGGACAACTTGCTCTGGTCCGGGATTTGCTGCTGTCCACCACAGCCCTGGTGCTGGATGTATTCACCGCTGGAGAGCGTGGATTGGAGCTGCTGGCGGGGCAGGAGCGGCTGCGGGTATTCCACTGGGAGGGAGAGAGCTGTTCTCTGGTCCATATTTTCAGTGATATTCTCTTTCAGAGGGCCAAGAGGATTAACCTGCGCTATGCCCATATTTACAGCGGCGTGGAGGAGACTCCCGAGAATGGAGAGGGAGAGTGGGAGAAACTGGACGGTTTTACCCGTTACTCCAATGTCAGCGCAGCAGACTATCATCAGGTGCGCCTGCATATGCTTGCCGCCCTGGGATGGCCTGTGGAGGGAGAGAGACTAACGGAGGATCAGCTGGAGCTGCTGGCAGAGTTGGAGCACATGCGCTGGTGCCGATATCACTATCTGAATAACTGGCGGCAGGGGGTGCCGGAGGGAGGAAGGCGCAAAGACCCGGTCCAACGGCTCCACACCGATCTAGTTCCATATGGGAAACTCAGCAATGAGGAGAGAGAAAAGGACCGGGAGAATATCCGGGTTCTTCTGGAAATGGACTGAAATGAAATTTATGCAATTGCATGTTCTGTTGTATGACGACGGAAAGATTTCTATGGAAACATAGGAAAATCCTGGATGTTAGGTAATGACCCGTTGCAAATAACGCACATAAAAAAGTAAAGTGGTAGCGTTATGACTGACCCGGGATCTCCTGCGCTGGAGCCGTCAGCGGACGGCAGAGAAGAAGTTGGAGCGGCAGAAACAACAGGAACTGCAATAAATTGTAAGCTGATGATAGGCTGGTAAAGGGGATAGCACAAAAAGTCGATGTAGTTTTTGAAAGGATTCGACAGAAACTCGTTGCATTTTTTGTAATAATGGAATATGATATGTGTACCAAATGCAAGGAGGGGGTTGCCCATGTACCGGGTTGCCTTAGAAGCGCTTCACAAGTGGAAAAACAGTAAATACCGCAAGCCACTGATTATTGAGGGGGCTCGCCAGGTGGGCAAGACCTGGCTGATGAAGGAGTTTGGGAGAACCGCCTACCAAGATATGGTCTACATCAACTTCGATGCCAATTCCTCCATGGCGGAGTTATTTGCTGTGGATCTCAACACAGATCGCTTACTCATGGGATTGGAGCTATACGCCGGACGAAAAATTCATCCAGAACAGACACTCCTCATCTTTGATGAGGTGCAGGAGGTGCCCAAGGCACTGTCCAGCCTAAAATACTTTTACGAAAATGCCCCGGAGTACCACATTATCTGTGCCGGTTCTCTGTTGGGGTTGGCACTCCATGGGGGAACATCCTTCCCTGTGGGGAAGGTGGATTTCTTGAAGTTATATCCCCTGTCCTTTCGGGAATTTCTCATGGCTACAGGAAAGGAGCGATTTGCTCAGCTCCTGGACAGCATGGATTTTTCTATGATTACCCCCTTCAAGCAGACCTATATCGATGCCTTAAAGCAGTACTACTATGTGGGGGGAATGCCGGAAGCGGTGGGGCATTTTTCGGAGAATTGGGACTTTAATGAGGTGCGGGAGATTCAAAAAAGGATTCTGTCTGCCTATGAACAGGACTTCTCCAAACACGCCCCCAATGAAATTGTCCCACGCATCCGCATGGTGTGGAACAGCATTCCATCCCAACTGGCCAAGGAAAACAAAAAGTTCATCTACGGTCTGGTGCGAGAGGGGGGGAGAGCCAAGGACTATGAGGCAGCCATCATGTGGTTGTCGGACTGCGGCCTTATTCATAAAGTCAGCCGGGTCAATACCCCAAATCTGCCCCTGAAAGCATATGAGGATTTGAAGGCATTTAAGCTGTTTGTGGTGGACGTTGGTCTGCTGGGGTGTATGACCGGGCTGCGTCAGAGAACCTTGCTGGACGGGAACGATATGTTTGTGGAGTTCAAGGGGGCACTGACGGAGCAATACGTCATCCAGCAGTTGAAAACGCTGCCGCAACTGAACACTTATTATTACACAAATGACAGAGGCTCTTGCGAAATCGACTTTCTGGTGGATAACGGGGAGACCGTGGTCCCCATCGAGGTAAAAGCGGAGGAGAATTTGCAGGCCAAGAGTCTGCGCACCTATCGAGATAAGTTCCAGCCGGACATTTGTGTGCGCACCTCCATGTCGGACTATCGGAGAGAAACCTGGCTGGTGAATCTTCCGCTATATGCTATGGAAGAAGTGGAAAAAGAGATCCAGGTGAAGTAGGACGAGAGAAAGCCGAGCACACCCCATGCGATTTTTGTCGCATGGGGTGTGCTCGGTCGTTTTTCATAAAAATCACCATACATATCCAGAAAACGCTCCATCTGCCACTCCGGACCTGTGAACAGTCACGTCATAGCTTGCGCCGTTGCTTCCAGCCACAGTGCCGTGGTAAGAGGTGTCGCCCCACGGCTCCACATGCAAAACTTTTTTGTTCTGGAAATAATCATAGCCACGGGAGGCAGACTGCCCGCTGGCCAGGGATAAAATGCTCATATTATCGCCTCCCATCTGGTCTATCTGGGGTTACCACAAACTTCTCGCACCGCCTCCCGAATGGCCTTCTGCATAGCAATCCAGTGCCCATAGGCACCGCCGTTGAGTTGTTGCTTTAGCTTTCTGATGGCACTCTTATATGCTTTCTCAGCTCCGCTGGGGCCGTTGTAGTTCAAACGAATGGCCAGCTCCTGAAAGGTCATGCCCCGTCCCTCCGGCTGATCCAGGCCCAGATAGCTACGCACCAGATTCAGCTCCCGGGGGTTCAGGACCTCCTCCATACGCTGAGAAAGGAGCGTCCGGCGCATAAATCGGTCATAGGCCTTGGCGGGATCACCGCCATAACTTACATCAAAGACACGGTCACCCAAGGATTCCGTGTGAAAGAAGGTGCGGTACTCCTCCAGCAGCCGTTTGGCCACCTGGGCAGAGACCGATAGTTTTTTCTGGATTGCAGCGAGAAGTTCCTCCTCGCTTTCCTGCTCATAGTCAGCACAGAGAAAAGCCACCTGACGCACTTGTTGGTAACGCTCCGCCGGGAAAGACAGAGGGCAGGAGCTTCGGGCGGCAAAGTCCTGCATGGCGGCCTCAATGGCAGAGGTGGCATAGGTCAAAAGCTTGGTTCCTCTGGACGGGTCAAACCGCTGTGCCGCCTCCAGAAGTGCCAGCGCACCCTCTTGTTTCAAATCTTCCATCAGAGAGAGTTGGGAAAGCTGCTTGGCATATGTGGTGGCCAGTTTTGTGAGGTATCCCTCGTTCTGGGAGAGTAAGTGAGAAGCCGCCTGACGGTCTCCTGCCTGAATCTGACGGGCAAGCTCTTCATTGCTGCAAGAGGGGGAGGAGCAATGGTACATTCTCATGGCTGTTTTCCTCGTTCCAAACGCTGTTGGGCCTGAGAATAGAGTGCCTCCAGCTCCATGTCCTGTGCATACCCGTGGGTGGCATAGTCGTTGTCCATAAGGGCCTTGTCCCGATAGACTGCCGCCAAATGAAGCACCTCCTGCCGCAGCTCGTTCGAAATTTTGCCCCGCTGGTGATGTTTGCGGATGGTACCGGTGCGGGTGCTGAACAGACTGTAGATGGGGTGGTGTTTGTTTTGCTCCTTCTGGTGCATCATAGCTCCGTACTGTCGGCAGGTCATGCGACTGTCCTGGGGGGCCATGCCGTCGCAGTACTTGGGAACGTGGGCGTTGGTGGTGAGAAAATAATGCCCACAGTTCTGGCACTGGCTGGGGGCGTGTCCGTGATGCAACCCGTTCAACAGATCGAAGATGTAAAAGTGAATGAGGGTGGGGAATTCTATCCGCTGGACAAACACCATGTCTGTTTCGTGTTTGGGATTGCGGGCAAAGGTATAAGTGGAGGATATAGTAGGGGAGATGGTGAAGGGCTCAATCTCTGCATAGGAGGGTTGCTGCTGCTCTGGTTGGCCTGGGGCGGAGGCTGGAGCAAACTCAGTCTGCTGCTCCCGTGAGGGATGCCACCACCATGCCTTCCCATACCGACCGAAAAGCCCGGCGCAAACAACAGGAAAAGAAAATCGCCTTGGGACACAAGGCGGATGATCATGGGGACAAACCCACATGGGAACCATCCATGTGAATATTTTTCAGGCAAGCAGAGGAAAATGTTGGATAGGAGATGATAGCCCATTGCAAATGAACGTACGTGAAAAAAGTAAAGTGGTAGAGCTGTGGCTGACCCGAGAGGAAAAAAATGACCCGGAGTTCCGGGAATCCTTGAAACCCATCTACCAGCAGTACAAGGCGCAAAAGTATCTGGTAGCAGTGTTCCTGTCGGGAGAGGAAAACCTGTACGAGCAGACCCGGGATCTCCTGCTCTACAACCGCCGGCGGTCAGCGGAGAAAGAGGTGCAGAGGCAAAAGAAAATGCAAATGGAGCCGGTGATGACTCAGTGAGACATGGGGGAGGCAGTGCGAACTGCCTCCCCTGCTTCAGTTATTTTCCCCTTGCAATTTCGCAAGAACCGATGTACAATGTTATCTACAACAAGAGAAGTTTTGGTTAACTATATTGTTGAAAGGAGGATGCCATGGAATACAAGCAGCTGGAACTGAATCGAGCACTATTGGAAGCGGTAAAAGAAACTGATGTGGAACGGGCAGAGGTACTGCTGCAACAAGGGGCAGACCCACTGGGTATTTTTGACGAGAAAGAATATGACAATTTTGTGCTGCATGAAATGTTCATCGATGTGGCATGGGAGGAAGAACTCAATGAGAAAAGGCAAGAGTTGCTGCGCCTGTTCTTAGCCTATGGAATGGATGTATCAACCACAAATACAGCACCGGAGATTGATGACTATCTGAATCCGGTATGGTTGATGGCCCATATGAACAACGAGGGCGGTATACGGATGCTCAAACTTCTGTTGGATCATGGACTGGATGTCGTCTCTGCAGAAATTCTATTCAACCACATCTTCCTGGACATGGGACTATGTGTCGGGTGTGAAATCTATGATGAATCGTGGTTGGAGGAATGGAGATATCCTATGAAGATGATGATGCTCGTAGCGTCTTATCCGCACATATTGGAGGCCAGCGACTACATAAGAAAGTGCGTGGAGGTAGAACGCAACGATGTGTCTTGGTTGTCCAGTTTTCGGGACTGGAACCGATTTGTCTATGAGATTGACTTATCTACCTGTGACAGGCTCCCTCACGGTCTGCGCAACGCCACATTACATATCCGCGACACAAAAACAGGAGATATTGTGTGGAGTATGTACATCTGATGAAAGGAGGATTGCGGTGTGATCGAAACCTATGACATCGCCGGTTATTGCCGTATCTCGGTGGACGAGGAACTGGACCGGGACAACGTGTCCATCGAAAACCAAAAGGCCATCATCCAGGACTTTGTAAAGCAGAAATTTCCGGGTAGCACCCTCACCTTCTACGAGGACCGGGACCGCTCCGGCTACACCTTCGAGCAGCGGGAGGGCTACCAGGCCATGCGAAAGGGACTGGTGAGCCACAAATACGACATCCTGGTGGTCAAGGACTTCTCACGTTTCTCCCGCCGCAACAGTCGGGGACTGGTGGAGCTGGAGGACTTGCGGGATGCCGGGGCACGAATCATCTCCATCGGGGACGGCATCGACTTCCCCAACGACGATGACTGGCTGAAAATCCAGTTCCAATTCCTTATCAACGAAATGCCCGTCACCGACACCAGCAAAAAGGTGAAGAACGTTATCAAGCGTCGGCAGGCGGACGGGAAATGGATCTGTGCCGCTCCTTATGGCTACATTGTCAACAAACAGCAGGCCTTTGAGGTGGTTCCCACCGAGGCAGACGTGGTGCGTACCATCTTCCGTCTCTACAACGAGGAGGGGTGGGGGTATAAGAAGATCGCCAACTACCTCACCGACCAGGGCATCCCCACCCCTCGCATGGCGGAGCAGGCCCGGAAGGAGGCGGCCGGGGAGGAGTATCGCCGGACGGTGAAGCGTGACTGGGCGCTGGTGACGGTGCAGGGCATTCTGGACAACGACTTCTACATTGGTACTCTGCGCCAGGGAAAGTATACCCGCAAGAAAATCAACGGCAAGGACGTGCGCCAGGACGAGGGCGAGCATATTGTCATCGAGAACCACCATCAGGCCATCATCGACTACCGCACCTTTGCCACCACCCGGGCTTTGCGGGAAATGCGTACCACCTCCAACTACCGGGGGGTGAAAAAGTACGACAATGTGTACTCCGGGTTCCTGGTGTGCGGGGACTGCGGCAGCCCCATGTTTGCCATGAGCCGGAAGGATTTGAAAAACGCCTACACCTGTGGCACCTACCACCGCCGGGGGCGGTCGGGATGTACCTCCCACCACATCCGGGTGGACAAGCTGGATGAGCTTCTGAAAAGTTATGTCCGGCAGGTGATGGATCACTCCTCTGAGATGCTCCAGCGACTCAATGAGGACTTGGCCCGGGAGCAGGAGGATGTAGCGGAGACGGAGCAGAGCGCCGACCACCTGGCCGAGGTGCTGGTGGATCTCCAGGAAGAACTGAAGGTCACAAAACGCCAGCGCATCCGGGACCTGATGAAGCACCCGGAGCAGGAAGAGTTGCTGGAGCAGACCTACGACGAGCTGGAGGCAGACCTGCAAAAGCGAATTGAGGGCATCAGCCATCAGATTGAAATGATGTCTGACAAGCGCAACACCATCATCCAGGTCAACCGAGCCGCCCGCACCGCCATGGAGGTCTTTGAGGACATTCTCAACAAGGACACCTTGGAGCGCAACGACCTGGAGCTGATCATCCGGCAGATCAAGGTCTATGAGGACCACTTGGAGATCCAGCTGCAATCGGACGTGGACGCCATACTCCGCTCAGGAACCCTGGAGGGCGCCGTAAATTTTAATGAGGGCATGGGGCATATCTCATCGGTCACCATCGTTCAGGAGTCTAACAAGCACCTGGACAAGGCGTTCCATGCCAATGTTGTCAGTGACGGTGACCCTCTAGAGATCTATACCGACCGAGAAGGCGGCGTGATCTTCCGCAAGTATTCTCAGATGGAGGATATGAGTGAGCTGGCCGGGAATTTGTGTGAAATTATGTATCGAGTGCTCAGCGTTCCTGTGGTGGTCACTGACCGGGACTGCTGTATTGCCGCCGGGGGCGTGCCCCGGAAGGAAGTGCTGGAGCGCACTGTGTCCGCCCAGCTGGAGGACGCCATGGAACAGCGCAAAAGTGTGCGGGGCGACAGTGAGTTTGCAGTGCTGGAGGGGGATGGACGATATCTGGTGGAGAGCGTCCATCCCATCGTCAGCCACGGAGACGTTTTAGGAAGTGTGCTGTTGCTCCATGGAGACGTACCGGTGGGCGAGACAGAGGAGAAAATGGCTCAGATGGCAGCCACATTTTTGGGCCGACACATGGAGAGTTAAAAGAAAGGGATGCACGAGGCGGCGCTTCGTGCATCCCTTTTCTTATTGCCCCAGGTATTCCTCGGGGTTGATGGCATCGTTGCCCTGGTACATGGCAAAATGCAGATGGGGTTCTTTGCCGCTCTCCGAAACAGCGGTATTTCCCACCTCGCCCACCACGGTGTCCGACACCACGGTGTCTCCCACAGAAACAGGGGGATTTTCCGCCAGATTGGCGTAGACGCTGTACAGCTCGTTGCCGTGGTCCACCACCACAGTGACGCCCATCACATCGTCATCATATACCTGGCTGACTGTGCCCTTGGCGGTAGCCTGTACCCGGGTACCCAGGGAAGAGGCGATGTCAATACCGTCGTGGGTGCGCCAGTCTCCCATTGCATCGTTATAGGACAGTGCCTCCACAGAGAAGGAGGAGATCACGGTGCCGCTCACCGGCCAGGAGTACTGGGCTGCGGTCTCCTGGGTGGATGCGGTGGGTGTGGGTGTGGGTACTGCGGTGGGTGTGGGAGACGGGGTAGGAGCAGGTGTTGCGGTGGGGCGTGGGGTAGGATTCACCTTCGGGGTGACGGTGATGGATGCTGTGCTTGAGGCGGCTTGATCGGCCAGCTTCGGCATGGTTCCGCGCACACCCTGAATGAGGAAGTAGGCGGACAGGCCGATGGCCATGACACACACCAGCACAGCAAGATAGAATCCCTTTCCCGTGACAAATTCCACAGCTCGCTGCCACAAATTCGGTTTCTGGTTCATAATAACACCTCCACGGCTATTTTGGACAGGAGGTGAAATCGATATACCGACTAATGGGAAAAATATGGTGGAGATTCCCGTTGGGGAATCTCCACCATAAAAAAGGGTTATTTCACTTTGATGGTCATCAGCAGTTCGCCAGCCTTGACGCCGGTACCGTCGGTGATAAACACCTGATCTACCACACCGGCCATCCGGGCTACCACGGAGGTCTCCATCTTCATGGCCTCGATGACAGCCACCACCTGGTTTTCCTCCACAGTGTCGCCAGGCTTCACAGACACTTTGGACACCATGCCGGGGATGGAGGAGCCAACCTGGCTCTTATCCTCGGGATCGGCCATGACGACCACCTTGCCCTTGACCTCGGCCCGCTTATCCGGCACAGCCACCTCTCGGCGGGCGCCGTTGAGCTCGAAGTTCACGGTGCGGGTGCCGTCATCGTTCTGGTCGCCCAGACCCAGATACTTGATGACCAGGGTCTTGCCGTCTTCGATGTTGATCTTGTTGGTCTCACCGATGGCCATGCCGTTGAAGAACACATGGCTGCTCATCCGGGTGATGTAGCCGTATTCCTGGCGGTGGCGACGGTAGTCCTCATACACTTTGGGGAAGAGGCAGTAGGAGAGGATTCCTCGGGTGGTGATATGCTCGGGCTCCATAAAGTGGGTCATCTCCTGACGCACAGCCTCGAAATCCACGGGGGGCAGCAGCTGACCGGGGCGGCAGGTGATGGGCTTCTCGCCCTTGAGAACCACTTCTTGCAGGCCCTCGGGCTGGAATCCCCAGGCGGGCTGGCCCATCATACCCTTGAAGTAGCTCACCACCGAGTCGGGGAAGGACAGGCTCTTGCCTCGCTCCACGATGTTCTCCGGGGTGAGGTCGTTTTGCACCATGAAGATGGCCAGGTCTCCTACCATCTTGGAGGAGGGGGTCACCTTCACCAAGTCGCCCAGCATGTCGTTGACGGTCTTGTACATCTCCTTGACCTCGTCGAAACGGGAACCAAGACCCAAGGACACCACCTGCGGGTACAGGTTGGTGTACTGGCCGCCGGGGATCTCGTAGCGGTAGATGTCGGTGGTGGGGCTCTTGAGACCCTCGTCGAAGTTGGCGTAGCGCAGACGTACATCGGCCCAGTAGTTGTCCAGCCGCTGGATTTCCCGCAGATCCAGACCGGTGTCCCGCTCCTGTCCCTCCAGTGCCGCCACCACGGCGGAGAGGGAGGGCTGGCTGGTGAGGCTGGACAGGGAGGCGGTGGCACAGTCCACAATGTCTACCCCGGCCTCGGCGGCCATGAGATAGGTGGCAACCTGGTTTCCGGTGGTGTCGTGGGTGTGCAGGTGGATGGGCAGTCCCACCTCCTGCTTGAGGGTGGTAATCAGCTTCTTGGCGGCGTAGGGCTTGAGCAGGCCGGACATATCTTTGATGCACAGGGTGTGAGCACCCCGGCGCTCCAGCTCCTTGGCCATATCCACATAATATTTCAAGGTGTACTTGTCCCGCTTAGGGTCGAGGATGTCACCGGTGTAGCACATGGTGGCCTCCAGAACCTTGTTCTGGCGCAGCACCTCTTCCATGGCCACCTCCATGCCGGGGATCCAGTTCAGGGAGTCGAACACCCGGAAGATGTCGATGCCCTCACGGGCGGCCTCCCGTACAAACTCTCGCACCAGGTTGTCGGGGAAGTTGGCATATCCCACCATGTTGGAGCCTCGCAGCAGCATCTGGAAGGGAATGTTGGGAATCTTCTCCCGCAGCTGCTCCAGACGGTCCCAGGGGGACTCATGGAGGAAGCGGTAGGCAGTGTCAAAGGTGGCCCCACCCCACATCTCCAGGGAGAAGCAGTCGTTCAGGATCTCCGCAGTGCCGTCCGCTCCGTGGAGCATATCACGGGTACGCATCCGGGTGGAGAGAAGGGACTGGTGGGCATCCCGCATGGTGGTGTCGGTGATGAGCAGCTTCTTCTGGCTGAGCACCCACTCCTTCACAGCCTCGGGGCCCTTCTCATCCAGCAGCTGTTTGAGGCCATGGAGAGGCTTTCCAGTGGGGGTGGGGAAGCGGGGCTTGTGGTACTGCTTGCGCTCAGTGTCCGGGTTGTCCACCTGAATCTGGGCGATGTACTTCAAAACCTTGGTGGCACGATCCCGGCTGCTCTCAATGTCAAAGAGTTCGGGGGTGTCGTCAATGAACTTGGTGTGGCAGGCTCCGGCCAGGAAGGCAGGGTGGCTGAGGATGTTGGTGACAAAGGGAATGTTGGTCTTTACCCCTCGCACATGCTCCTCGTTCACAGCACGGGTGGCCCGACGGCAGGCCCCGGCAAAGGTGTTGTCCCAGGTGGTGACCTTTACCAGCAGGGAGTCGTAGTAGGGGGAGATGACTGCCCCGGCGGCGGCATTACCGCCGTCCAGACGCACGCCAAAACCGCCGCTGGAACGGTAGGCGGAGATTTTGCCCGTGTCAGGGGCGAAGTTGTTGGAGGGGTCCTCGGTGGTGACCCGGCACTGGATGGAGTAGCCGTAGATGCGCAAATCCTCCTGACGAGCCAGCCCAATGGCGGGGTGGGACAGGGGATGCCCCTCGGCAATGAGGATTTGGGCACGCACCAGGTCCACCCCGGTGACCATCTCGGTGACGGTGTGCTCCACCTGAATCCGGGGATTCATCTCAATGAAATAGTGCTGACCCGTCTTGCCGTCCACCAAAAACTCCACGGTTCCGGCATTGACGTAGCCCACGTGCTTGGCGATTTTTACAGCGTCCGCTCGCAGAGCTTCCACAGTGGCCTTAGGCACCGACCAGGCGGGGGCGTACTCTACTACCTTCTGATAGCGGCGCTGGAGGGAGCAGTCACGCTCACCCAGGTGCATGACATTTCCGTGCTCGTCGGCCAGGATCTGCACTTCGATGTGCTTAGGCTCCACCAGGAACTTCTCGATGAAGATATCCTCGTTGCCAAAGGCCTTGCGGGCCTCGTTTTTCACCAGCTCAAACTCCCGGCGCACGTCCTCTACGCTGTCACAGCGGCGCATACCACGGCCACCGCCGCCTGCAGCGGCCTTGAGGATAATGGGGAAGCCATAGCTCACTGCCTTTTCCACCGCCTCATCGGCGTCCTTCAAGGGCTGGGTGGAGCCGGGGATGATGGGCACGTTACAGGCAATAGCGGTGGCTTTGGCCGCCAGCTTGTCTCCCATCTGGGCCAGTACCTGGGAGGGAGGGCCGATGAACTTGATGCCGCTCTGCTCACAGGCCCGGGCAAAGTCGGCGTTCTCGGACAAAAAGCCGTAACCGGGGTGGATGGCAGTGACACCCCGGCGCTTAGCCAGGTCAATGATGGCGGGAATGTCCAGATAGGCTCCCAGGGGAGACTGGTTCTCTCCAATGAGGTAGGCCTCATCTGCCTTGATGCGGAACATGGAATTGGTGTCCTCGTTGGAGTACATGGCCATTGTATGAAGTCCTAAATCGTGGCAGGCACGGAAGATACGAATGGCGATCTCGCCCCGGTTGGCGGCGAGCACCTTGGAGAATTGTTGAGCCACAGTCTGACCTCCTTTATATGGTTGAGAGTGGTTGATAAGGTACATTATAGTGCTAGATTCCCCCTTTTGCAACGGAGAAACCCTGTTAAAAAACAAACTTAGTAAATCTGACATGAAAACCGGACTTCAGCGGTTGAAGTTGTGGCAAACAGACAAAAGTCCATCTGTGGGAGACAGATGTGCGGGAGATTGGGGTGGTCAGGGGGGCGGGATTGTGGTACAATAGAGCCTCTGAACGTGAAAATTCCAGAACATGGAGGTGAGAAGGATGGAGCAGGGGGCAAATGTAGCATTGGCTTCCCTCTCGGGGGTTGGTCCGGTGCGCAGCGGCAAGCTGGCTAAGCTGGGGCTGGAGCGGCTGGAAGATGTACTGTGGCACTTCCCCCTCCGGTATGAGGATCGGCGGAAGATCTACACGGTGCGGGAGGCCCCGGAAGGGGAGATGTGCTGTGTCAAGGCCATGATTGCCCAATCTCCCCAGCTGTCCCGGGCACGCAGCGGGGTAGAACTGGTGAAGGTGAGGTGCGTGGACGAGACGGGGACGCTGAACCTCACCTTCTTTCACCAGAGTTACCTCCGTCACACCTTTTCCCCCGGTGAGGTGTATGTCTTCTACGGCAAGGCCGAGCGGCAGGGCAGAGGGCTTGCCATGGTCAACCCACTCTTTGAAAAGGAGGGAGAGGAGAAGTACACCGGACGCATTGTCCCCGTGTACCCGCTGACGGCGGGCATCCACAACGCCCTGATGATGAATCTGGCCCGGCTGGCGGTGGATCAGGTGGCCCCTACGGTGGAAGAGGTACTTCCCCTGTGGGTGCGCCAGCGGTACGGGCTGTGCCAGCAGGAGTTTGCCCTGTCCAACATCCACTTTCCCCAGAATTTTGAGGGCCTGGAGGGGGCGAGAAAGCGGCTGATTTTTGAGGAGCTTATGACCCTCACCTGTGGCCTTGCCATGCTGAAAGGACGGCGGCAGCACTTTGACGGGTTGACCTTCACATCCAAATCCCCCGGGGAATTTGCCGCCCTGCTCCCCTTTGCTCCCACCGGTGCTCAGAGCCGGGCCATGGAGGATATCTTCCACGATGTCACTTCGGGGCAGAGCATGAACCGCTTGGTGCAGGGAGATGTGGGCTCGGGCAAGACGGCGGTGGCTGCCTACGGGGCGTGGGTGGCGGCCCTCAGCGGGGTACAGTGTGCCCTCATGGCCCCTACCGAGCTGCTGGCCGAGCAGCACTTCCGCACCCTGTCCGCCCTGTTGGGGCCCAGTGGCATCCGGGTGGAGCTGCTCACCGGGTCGGTGAAGGGAGCGGGGCGGAAAAAACTGCTCCAGGAATTGGCCCAGGGAGATATTCAGGTGCTGGTGGGCACCCACGCTCTCTTTTCCCAGGGGGTGGAGTACCATCAGCTGGGCCTGGTGATTGCCGACGAGCAGCACCGCTTTGGGGTGGCCCAGCGGGGTGCTCTGGCTGCCAAGGGGGGAAAAACTCCGCCCCATGTGCTGGTGATGTCCGCAACCCCCATTCCCCGCACCCTGGCCCTGATGATCTACGGAGATATGGAGGTGTCCATCATCGACGAACTGCCTCCCGGACGTACACCGGTTTCCACCTATGTGGTGGGGGAGGACAAGCGGCAGCGGATGTACGGCTTTGTTCGCTCCCAGGTGGGCCAGGGCAGACAGGTGTATCTGGTGTGCCCTGCTGTGGAGGAGAATCAGGGGGAGGAAGGGGAGGGGCAGACCTCCCTGTTTCCCGCCATGGATCTCAAGGCGGTGACCACCTATGCCAAGCAGCTGCAAGAGCAGGTGTTCCCTGATTTGAAGGTGGGCTTTGTCCACGGCAAGATGAAGGGAAAGGACAAGGAGACCATCATGTCCGCCTTTGCCCGAGGAGATATTCAGATCCTGGTCTCCACCACCGTCATTGAGGTGGGGGTGGATGTGCCCAACGCCACGTTGATGATCGTGGAGAATGCCGACCGCTTTGGCCTATCTCAGCTCCATCAGCTGCGGGGCCGGGTGGGCCGGGGGAAATATGAAAGTTATTGTGTGCTGGTCTCTTCCAGCCGGAGCGAAACCGCACGACAGCGGCTGCGGGTGCTCACCCAGACCACAGATGGCTTCCGCATTGCTCAGGAGGACTTGCGGTTGCGAGGCCCCGGCGACTTTTTCGGCCAGCGGCAGCACGGATTGCCCCAGCTGAAGGTGGCGGACTTTGCCTCCGATTTGGAACTGCTGCACCAGGCCCGCCAGGTGGCCCAGGAGCTGGTGGAGGGGGACCCGGACCTGATGCGGGAGGAACACCGTCCCCTTCGGCGGCGCGTTGAACTTATGTTCCGGGATAACCCGGATATTTTTCATTGAGTTAAGGAAATGGAGCGAAAAACCATGACAAGAAAAGAACACAGCAAGGCCCTGCGGGCCGATACTCAGGTACACTACAACTGCGCCCAGTCGGTGCTCATCCCCTTTGCCCAGGATATGGGGCTGGCCCATGAGCAGGCCAATGCCCTGGGGCAGAATTTTGGCGCTGGTATGGGCTGCGGCTCGGTGTGCGGAGCCATCACCGGGGCTTTTGTTGCCATGGGCGGACTGGGGATGCCCCAGGAGAAGCGCTCTCAGCTGTTGCGGGAGTTTCGCCAGGCCCACGGGGATGTCCACTGTGCCCAACTGCTCAAGGCTGCTGCCCAGCGGGGCGAGGAGCGCAAGTGCCACTGCGACCGGATGGTGGAATGGTGCATGGAGTGGGTCAGCCGGGAAAGCGGCCTGGAGTAAAGGAGAATACCAATGGAAGAACTCATCAAGCGTTTGGCCCAGGAGCTGTCTGTCCCGGCCAAGCATGTGGAAAACGTCATCAATCTTTTGGACGAGGGGAATACCGTGCCCTTCATCGCCCGGTATCGTAAGGAGCTCCACGGGGGCATGGATGACCAGCTCATCCGTCAGCTCTCTGACCGTCTGCAATATCTGCGGGGCTTGGACAAGCGGCGCCAGGAGGTAAAAACCGCCATTGAAAACCAGGGGAGACTCACCCACGAGTTGGCCCAAGCCATTGACCAGGCCCAGACCCTGGCGGAGGTGGAGGACTTGTACCGCCCCTATCAGCAAAAACGGCGCACCCGGGCCACCATGGCCAAGGAGAAGGGACTGGAGCCCCTGGCACAGACCCTCTATGAACAAAAACGGGATTGTCCCGACCCCGAGGTACTGGCTCAGGACTTCGTCAACCCGGACTTGGGTGTGGAGGATGTGGCGGCAGCGTTGCAGGGAGCCTCCGACATTGTGGCGGAGTGGATCTCAGATGATGCGGACATCCGCAAGAGCCTTCGCGCTCTCTATTCCAAAAAGGCAGTGGTGGTGTCCAAAGCTGCTGCCAAGGAGCCGGAGGACACCGTCTATCGGCTGTACTATGAGTTCTCCGCCCCTGTGAGCAAGGTGATGGGCCACCAGGTACTGGCCATGAACCGGGGAGAGCGGGAGGATATTTTGAAGGTGTCGGTGGACATGGACGAGGAGGAGGCCCTGGTGGCTGTTCGCCGCCAGGTGGTGCGCCCCGGCACCCCCGCCATGGCTTTTGTAAAGGCTGCTGCCGAGGACGCCTACCGCCGACTCATTGCTCCCTCCCTGGAGCGGGAGGTGCGCAGCGACCTCACCGAGAAGGCTTCGGAGGGGGCCATTGGCCAGTTCGCCCTCAACCTCAAGCCGCTGCTGATGCAGCCTCCGGTGAAGGGCCATGTGACCATGGGCCTGGACCCCGGCTACCGCATGGGATGCAAGGTGGCGGTCATTGACCCCACGGGCAAGGTGCTGGACACCACCGTGGTCTATCCCACCCACGGGGAGCGGGGGAAGCAGGAGGCCATTACTAAACTCTCCGCCCTGGTGAAAAAGCACCATGTGCAGCACATTGCCATCGGCAACGGCACCGCCAGCCGGGAGACCGAGCAGATGGCGGTGGAGATGATTGGAAAGCTAAACTGCGGGGTCACCTATATGATGGTCAACGAGGCAGGGGCCTCGGTGTATTCCGCCTCCAAGCTGGCCGCTGATGAGTTCCCCGACTATGACGTGAACCTGCGTTCGGCGGTGTCCATTGCCCGTCGGCTCCAGGATCCTCTGGCCGAGCTGGTGAAAATTGACCCCAAGAGCATCGGCGTGGGCCAGTACCAGCACGACATGCCCCAGGCCCGATTGGGCGAGGCTCTGGACGGGGTGGTGGAGGACTGCGTCAACGGCGTGGGGGTGGATGTGAACACCGCTTCGGCACCCTTGCTGGCCCGGGTGGCTGGCCTGACCCAGACCACCGCCAAGAACATTGTGAAGTACCGGGAGGAAAACGGCCCCTTTACCACCCGCAAACAGATTTTGAAGGTGCCAAAGCTGGGCCCCAAGGCCTTTGAGCAGTGCGCTGGATTCCTGCGGGTGCCCGAGAGCAAATCTCCCCTGGACAACACCGCCGTCCACCCAGAGAGCTATGAGGCGGCCCAGAAGCTGCTGGAGCTGTGCGGTTACACCATGGCCCAGGTGAAAGCGGGGACGCTCCAGGACCTGATGGACAAGGTGAAGGCCTACGGCGCAGAGCGGGCGGCGGAAGAGTGCGGGGTGGGTGTACCCACCCTGTTGGACGTGGCCGGAGAGCTGATGAAGCCGGGGCGTGACCCCCGAGACGAGCTGCCCGCCCCTGTGCTGCGTACCGACGTGCTGGAGATGAAGGATTTGAAGCCGGGGATGGAGCTGAAAGGCACCGTGCGCAATGTCATCGACTTCGGTGCCTTTGTGGACATCGGGGTCCACCAGGACGGTCTGGTGCACATCAGCCAGATCTGCGACCGTTTCATCAAGCACCCCTCCCAGGTGCTGTCCGTGGGTGATGTGGTGACGGTGTGGGTCAAAGAGGTGGACGAGAAGAAAAAACGCATCTCCCTGACCATGAAGGGAGCCGCAGCGGCTGCGCCGGGAAAGTGAGGAGATAGCGATGAGCGGTAAATTGTATCTGGTTCCCACCCCCATTGGCAACCTGGGGGACATCTCCCGGCGTATGGCGGACACCATGGCTCAGGCGGACTTTTTGGCCGCCGAGGACACCCGGGTGACGGTAAAGCTGCTCAATCATCTGGGGCTGAAAAAGCCCATGGTCAGCTACCACCGCCACAACTTTTCCACAGCGGGGCCTTCCATTGTGGAGCGTTTGCTGGCGGGAGAGAGTTGTGCCCTGGTCACCGATGCGGGCACCCCCGCCATTTCCGACCCCGGGGAGGATCTGGTGGCGCTGTGCGCCCAGCAGGGGATCGCTGTGGAGGCGGTTCCCGGCCCCTGTGCCCTCATCTGTGCCCTGTCCGCCTCGGGTCTACCCACTGCCCGTTTTACCTTTGAGGGGTTCCTGCCCCAAAACAAGAAAAATCGCCGTTCCCACTTGGATAGTCTCAAGGGGGAACAGCGCACCATGGTCTTTTATGAGGCCCCCCACAAGCTGGAGGACACCTTAGAGGATTTTGTGGCGGTGTTTGGCCCCCAGCGGCGGATCGCCCTGTGCCGGGAGCTGACGAAGCTCCATGAAGAGGTGGTACGTACAACCGTGGGTCAGGCCCTGGAGGACTGCGCCAGCCGTCCGCCCAGAGGAGAGTATGTTCTGGTGGTGGAAGGGGCAGAGGAGGTTCCAGTGGAGCAGGCAGATCCCCAGCTGGCCCTGAAGCGAGTGGAACAGCTGCGGAGCGAAGGGCTGTCTCTGAAGGAGGCCTGTGCCAAGGCTGGGGAAGAATTTGGCATGAAAAAGCGGCAGCTGTACGATATGAGCCTGGGAAAGTGATTACCAATAGTATAAAAACGCCCCTTTATTTTTTGGCGAAAACAGGCATAAAATGACAAAAAACCCCGGTGGAAACAATTTCCACCGGGGTTTTGCCGTAAAAAGTATTTACTTTTCTTCCAGTTCCCGCAGGCAGGATGCGCAGATGTTTTTACCCTTAAAAGTGGTGATATCAGAAGATTCTCCGCAGAAGATACAGGCGGGCTCGTACTTCTTTAGCACGATAGAGCCGCCATCCACGTAAATTTCCAGGGCGTCACGTTCCGCAATGTCCAAAGTACGGCGCAATTCAATGGGCAGAACGATGCGGCCAAGCTCGTCCACCTTGCGGACAATTCCAGTCGATTTCATGTGTGAAGTCCTCCTTACAAAATGTGCACTTTCACGAAGCAATCTCATTATAACACAGTGTATAATCTTGTCAATCGAAAAAGCATAAAATTAAAAGAAGTATAAGAATTTTCCAAGAAAATTGTCGAAGGGTTATGGCAGGCACGGAAGGGGCATAGGGATGGAGAGATAAGGGGGTGGCAGGATGGCTATGTCGTGGATTTGGGTGGTCATGGTGGGGGCATCTATTTTGTGTGGAGCAGCCACAGGGCGCATGGATGACATTGCAGCTGCGGCGCTGGAGGGTGCCAACGCCGGGGTGGAGTTGTGCCTGGCTATGGCGGGAGTGATGTGCCTGTGGATGGGTGTGATGAAGGTGATGGAGAAAAGTGGCCTGGTTGGCGGTCTGTCCCGGTGCCTTCACCCTGTGCTCTCCCGGCTCTATCCCCAACACAGTGGAGATGAGCGGGTTATGGGGGCGGTGAGTGCCAATGTGGCGGCCAATCTGCTGGGGCTGGGCAATGCGTCCACGCCTTTGGGCATTCGAGCTGCTCAGCTGATGGCGGAGGGGACGGGCGGGGTGGCCAGTGACAGCCTGTGTATGCTGGTGGTGTGCAACACAGCATCCATTCAGCTCATTCCTGCCACCGTGGCCAGTGTACGCCAGGCGGCGGGGAGTGTATCGGCCTTTGACATCCTGCCAGCGGTGTGGCTTGCTTCAGCGGTATCGGTGACCGTGGGGATTGTGGCGGCCAAGGTGATGGCACGGCTGTGGAGGTGAGTGCCTGGTGATGTCCATGGTGGTACCTTGCATTCTGCTATCGGTGGCGGTCTGGGGGCTATCCTGTAAGGTGGATGTGTGGTCAACCCTGGTGGAGGGGGGGACCCAGGGCCTGCGCACGGCAGTGGGCATGGTGCCCTCCCTGGTGGGGCTGCTGTGCGGGGTGTATATGCTCCGGGCCTCTGGGGCGCTGGAGCTGCTGGAGGGGGTGCTGGCCCCGGTTTTGAGCTGGGTGGGCATTCCGCCGGAGACGGTGGGACTGTTGGTGGTGCGGCCTGTCAGCGGCACAGCCGCCCTGGGGCTGGGGGCGGAGCTGATCAGCAGTTACGGCCCGGACTCTCTGGTGGGGCGCACAGCGGCGGTGATGCTTGGCTCCACCGAGACCACCTTTTACACGGTGGCGGTGTACTTTGGCGCCGCAAAGATTAACCGCACTCGCTATGCCATTCCGGCGGCCCTGTGCGCTGATATGGCGGGCTTTCTCGCTGCCAGCTGGGCGGTGCGGTGGCTGTTTGGAGCATAAAAAAGAACGGGCGACAGCCCGTTCTTGAGCGTGTCGAAAAAGTTCGACACGCTTCTCAAAAATGCAAGCATTTTTTCGAGGGAATGCAGCCCGCTGCATGCACCCTTGGGTCAAAGGGCGACCCAAGGCCACACTGGCGGGCTGAGATGTGTTTTTTTCGATGCGCATGTCCCCGAAAAAAACGTGATTCTAATTTATTTTCCCATCTGCGGATGGGAAAACTCTGCCGAGGGCTTTTGCCTATGCAAAAACGTTCATATTTTTGCATAGACAACATGTTTTTTGACATAAAAAAGAACGGGCCAAGGCCCGTTCTTTTTTATGCTTCGCTTTCTTTAGAAATCTTTTTCACCAAAATTTCCAGCACCCGGTGGTGCTCCACGTTGGTGACGGTGACATCCAGGTTCTCCCACACAAAGTGGTCCCCCACATCGGGGATGCGGCCCATCTGCTCCAGCACCCAGCCGGAGACAGTGGCGGCGTCGCAGGAGCCGGTGACGGAGAACAGGTCGTACATATCGTCCAGGTTTGCCGAGCAGGCGATGAGGTAGCTGCCGTCAGGCTGGGGGCGGAACTGCTCCACCACCTCGTCGTGTTCATCCCAGATGTCGCCCACCAGCTCCTCCACCACGTCTTCCATGGTCAGCAGGCCCTCGGTGCCGCCGTACTCGTCCACCACGATGGCCATGTGGGTCTTGGTGCGCTGGAACTGGCGCATGAGATCGTCAATTTTGGTGCTGGTAGTCACATGGAGCACCGGATGAATGAGGGGTTGCAGCTGGGTGCGGCCGTGGTAGCGGGCGGCAAATAGATCCTTTTGGTGGATGACACCTACCACGTTGTCCAGGGACTCGTGATACACCGGCATCCGGGAGTACCCCTCCTGGGCAAACAGGGCGGTGGCCTCCTCCATGGATGCGGTGTCCTCCAGAGCCACGATATCCACACGGGGCGTGAGAATGTCCGAGGCCTCCAGATCGTCAAAGCGAATGGCGGAACAGATGAGCTGGCTCTCCTCGGCATCCAGGCCGCCCTGGTCTTCCGCCTCGGTGACCATGGTCACCAGCTCCTCGTTGGTAATGCCCACTTCATCTTTGGTGTGGAACACCTTGGACAGCAGCTTCTTCCACAGGGTAAAGAAGAAGGTGGCGGGGGTGAGAATCACCATGAAAAAACGCAGGAAGGGGGCGGAGAACAGAGCGAAGCTCTCCGGGGACTCCTTGGCCAGGCTCTTGGGGGAGACTTCACCAAAAATCAGAATTACAATGGTAAGTACCACCGTGGACACAGCAGGACCTTTGCCCGGCCCCAGAAAATCAATAAACAGCACGGTGGATAGGGTAGTTGCCACATTGTTGACAATGTTATTGCCAATCAGGATGGTGGACAGGAGCTGGTCGTATCGTTCCGCCAGAGCCAGTACACGGGCGGCCCGGGCATCTCCGTTGTCCGCCCGGCTCTTGAGCCGAATGCGGTTGAGAGAGGTAAACGCAGTTTCGGTGGCGGAGAAATACGCACTCATCACCACCATACAAAATAATACAACCAATAGGACTATACTGTCATCACCCAACACGGAATCATCACTCCTCAATCTATTTCTCATTGTTCTTGGGTATTGTCACCAAATATACCACATTCCCAGGGAACATGCAAGAAAAAGTCGTGTAAAGGAATTGTGCCATGCCGTGGGAGGAACACGGCATGGCACAAGGGGTACGAAAGGTGAGATTATTCTGCTGCCATGGCTTTGGCGGCGGCAATGGCCTTCTCCTGAGCCGCAGGGGGGCAGTCCTCATAGCGGACAAAGTGGAAGGTAAAGGAACCACGGGACTGAGTCATAGCCCGCAGGTCGATGGCGTAAGTCATCATCTCGGCCATGGGCACCTCGGCGGTGATGATCTGGCAACCGTCGTCGATGGGGTCCATACCCATCACACGGCCCCGGCGCTTGTTGAGATCGCCGATGACATCGCCCATGTAGCTGTCAGGAATGGTCACCTTCAGCTCGCCCACCGGCTCCATGAGCACCGGGGAGGCCTCGGGCAGAGCGGCTTTGTAGGCCAACTGGGCGGCGGTCTTGAAGGCGATTTCCGAGGAGTCCACGGGGTGGTAGCTTCCATCGTACAGGGTGGCCTTCAGATTCACCACCGGGTATCCGGCCAGCACGCCGTGGAGGCAAGCCTCTCGCAGGCCCTTTTCTACGGCGGGGAAGAAGTTCTTGGGCACGGAGCCGCCGAACACCTCTTCACAGAACTCCAGCTCCTCGTTCTGGCCCGGCTCAAAGCGGATCCACACATCACCGAACTGGCCGGAGCCGCCGGTCTGCTTCTTGTGGCGGCCCTGCTTGGACACGCTCTTGCGGATCTTTTCACGGTAAGCCACACGGGGCTCGCTGAGCACCACTTCCACGCCGAAACGGCTCTTGAGCTTGCTCACCAGCACATCCATCTGAATGTCACCGGCGGTGGTCACCACCATCTGGTGGGTCTCAGCGTTGTTGACCACGTGGAAGGTGGGATCCTCTTCATTCAGACGAGCCAGACCTGCTGCGATCTTATCCTCTTGACCACGGGTCTTAGGTGCGATGGCCTTGGAGTAGTTGGGCTCGGCGAAGGGGATAGGATCCAGCTTCATAAACTTACGGGCGTCGCTGAGGGTGTCGCCGGTCTTGACTTTCTCCATCTTGCCGATGGCGCCGATGTCGCCGCACAACAGCTCTTTGACTTCCGTGCTCTTCTTGCCGCACATCACATACAGACGGCCCAGCTTCTCGCTGTTGCCGGTGTTGGTGTCCACCAGGGTCATGTCGGGGGAGAGGTGATCGGAGAGCACCTTAACGAAGGAGAACTTGCCGTACTGGTCGGCCACAGTCTTAAAGACGTAGGCGGCGGGCACGGCACCCTGAGAGACGATGAACTCAGCGGGCTCACCCTCTCGGTCGATACCGGTGGCGGGTATGCCCTCCAGAGGGGTGGGCAGCAGGTCGATGATCAGATCCAGCAACATCATGGTGCCCAGATTGGTGTAGGCGGAGCCACACAGCACGGGGATGATGGAGCCGTCCCGGACACCGGCCTTCAGGCCCTGTACCACCTCGGCGTAGGTAAAGGGCTCGCCGGAGAAGTATTTGTCCATGAACTCCTCGCTGGTCTCAGCCACAGACTCCATGAGCTTTTCGTAAATTTCATCAATGACGGGGATTTTATCCTCAGGTACCTCGATCTCCACACGCTTACCGTCGTGGAGTTCATAGGCTCTCTTATGCAGCACGTCGGCAATGCCGGTGACCTTCTTGTTCTCGTCCCAGATGGGTACCACCATGGGGGCGACATTCTTGCCGAAGTGCTCACGCAGGGTGTCGAACGCAGAGTTAAAGTCCACATTGTCTTCGTCCATCTTGGAGATGTAGACCAAGCGGGGCAGCTTGCGCTCATTGAGCATCTTCCACGCCCGCTCGGTGCCCACAGACAGCCCGCCTTTGGCAGCGCACACCAGAATACCGGCATCGGCCACAGATAGGCACTCGGCCACTTCGCCAGTGAAGTCGAAGTTACCGGGGGTGTCCAGGACGTTGATCTTACAGCCCTTATATTCCACAGGAATCACAGAGGCGGAGATGGAGATCTGACGCTTGATTTCCTCGGGATCGTAGTCGCTGACGGTGTTGCCGTCGGAGGTCTTCCCCAGACGGTCGATGACGCCGGTCGTACGCAGGAAACTCTCCACCAGGGTGGTCTTACCGTTACCACCGTGACCCAACAGACAGATGTTTCGAATTGCATGCGGAGAATAGCTCATGTTTCTTCCACTCCTTAATCTTTGCCATTTGCGCCATCCTGGGGGATGGGCTTGAATGAATTATACAATGACGCAAGATGATTTGCAACGGTAATTTGACAAAATGACGAAAAACTTTTCTGCGCTACCGTGAAGAAACCCGAAAAACCGTA
Organism: Pseudoflavonifractor capillosus; assembly: GCF_016902575.1. Classification (GTDB taxonomy): domain Bacteria; phylum Bacillota; class Clostridia; order Oscillospirales; family Oscillospiraceae; genus Enterenecus; species Enterenecus capillosus_A. The sequence continues at coordinate 41,697 of NZ_JACSNZ010000002.1, forward strand.
AAGGGAATTGGGTTTACTGTCGTTGCGGGAGAATGAAAAATACAGGTTTTACCTGGAGGTAAAACCTGTATCAGAGTGGTGAAAAAATTGGGGGTGCATCCGGCGAAATTTGTTGAGAATGGCCAAAATGACCGCTGTCAGGCCACGGGCCAGACGATGGCGATATCTCCGCTGCCGTCAGGGGCTGTGGCAGAGCACTGGGAGTATTCCTGGCCGGACTGAGTCAAAAGCTCCGCCAGAGACTGGGCGGTGTCTGCGTCCGTGACACAGCACACATACCCACCCTCCAGGGCTGTGGTGGGCAAGCCGTTCAAAAGCTCTGAACCGGCTTGTGACAGGGGCTGGGAGAGGAGAAGCACCGTGTCGCCGCCGGGGACATCAATCTTCTGGGGCTGAACGGAGAACACCGCCGGGGCCAGTCCGGGGTTGGAACGGGCGGACACCGCCGGGGTGTTGTCACCGGGCTGATGCAGGGCGGCATATCCCAAGGTGACCACCAGGGCCAGGCAAGCTGCCAGAGGGGCCCACACCTTCCACGCCTTTTTGGGGCGGCGAATGGAGACCTGCGGGGGCAGATGCTCCAAAATGTCCTGGTGCAGGTGAGGTGGGAGGGGGCAGTCCAGCCCTTGCAGAGCTTTGCTCTGTTGGGACAGTTCCACATATCGTTGAGCGCAGGATGGGCAGTGCTGGAGATGCTGTTTTAACTGGGCGCAGTGAGCAGGGGAGAGCTGGCCATCCAGGTCTTCGCTCATCCATTCCAGATATTTCTCATGCTCCATGCCATGGACCCTCCTTTCTATGTGTCAAAGCTGTGTATCTCATTAGACGCAGATCAGGGGGAAAAGTTCCCGCTTTTTCGCAAATAAATTGCCAGAGCCAGCCGGGCCCGGGCCAACCGGGATTTTACCGTTCCCGAACTCAGACCTAAAATATCCCCGATTTCCTGATAGGACAGGCCGTTTATTTCCCGCAGTACCAGGATGCGGCGGTGCTCCTGGGACAGCTGGGCCAGCCCTTGTTCCAAGGCAGACATCTGCTCTCCGGACTCCAGACACTCCTGGGGCGAGGGATCAGGGTGGGGGAGCTGCTGGACCAGGGACAGACCCTCTTCCTGGGTCAGTGAAGTGTCCCCCCGGCGTTTTTTCTCCCGCCGCAGCAGATCCATACAGGCGTTGTCGGTGAGTCGGTAGAGCCAAGTGGAAAAGCTGCTCTCTCTGCGAAAGGTGGGCAGGGCCCGCCATACCTTCCAAAAAACCTCCTGGGTGACATCGGCAGCGTCCTCCCGGTTGTCCACCAGCCGAAGGGCCTGGTGGTAGACGGTTTTCTCATATCGCTCCACCAGGTGGGCGAAGGCCTGGCTATCTCCAGCGGCTGCCTGGGAAATCCACAACTGCTCCTCCACACCCATCACCTCCTTGTGGAGCGAATGCGTTTTTTCAACACAGATCTCTGCGGATTCCGGCAGTGACCTTGTAAAAATCCTCGGCTGTGGACATGGAACAGATCTGCTCCTTCCAGCACCCGGCGTAGGGCACCCCTTTCAGGTACCAGGCATAGTGGCGGCGCATTTCCAGGCATGCGATGCGTTCCCCTTTGTGGGCCATGGCCAGTTCAAACTGGCGCACAGCCACGTCACAGCGCTGGGCAAGGGGTGGGGTTTCAGGCACTTCCTTACCCTCCACCGCTGCGGCACACTGCTGGAGCAGCCAGGGGTTGCCAAAGCAGCCCCGGCCGATCATGACCATGTCTGCCCCGGTGTAGGACAGGGCTCGCACCGCATCCTTGGCAGAAAAAATGTCGCCATTGGCCACCACAGGGATGGACACAGCCTGTTTGACCTCTCGGATGTAGTCCCAGTTGGCGGTGCCGGAGTACATCTGTGTGCGGGTGCGGCCGTGGACCGCCACGGCGGAAACGCCCACGTCCTCCATGCGCCGGGCAAAGTCTACGCAGTTGATGGAGCCTTTGTCCCAGCCCAGACGGAATTTTACAGTGACAGGTTTGCCTGCTGCTCCCCGTACCACCGCAGCGGCCACCCTGGCGGCCTTCTCGGGATCTTTCATCAAGGCGGAGCCGTCCCCAGAGCCGGCGATCTTGGGCACAGGGCAGCCCATGTTGATGTCGATGATGTCCGCCCCCGACTGCTCCAGGGCCAGAGCAGCCCCCTTCTCCATGGCGGCCTCCTCGCTGCCGAAGATTTGCACGGCGCAGGGATGCTCCCCCTGGCCCAGGGTGAGGAGGGAGGCGGTCTTTTTATCTCCGTAGCACAGGGCTTTGGCGCTGACCATCTCGGTGACAGTGTAGCAGCCGGATAGCTCCCGGCACACGGTGCGGAAAGCGATATCGGTGACCCCGGCCATGGGGGCCAGCACGATTTTGGTGTTCAATTCAACATTGCCTATTTTCACAAAGCGTTCTCCTTTGCTCATCAATGCCACCCATCATACCACAGATTCCACCACCGGGCAAGACAGGTTACGACCACGTTCTTGAAAAGGACAGGCTATAATGGGCCAAACTGGACGAATGAGAGGGATCTGCTATGACGGGGAAAGAAGGAGCACTGAGCCGGGTTTGGTCGAAGGGACGGCGGGAGATGCCGCTGCGGGCGAGACTTGGGGAGTGTGCCATTGCGTTTTTACTCACTGCTGTTCTCACGGGGGCAGAATTTTTACAGGGACATTCCTTCTTTGCCCTGGCTCTGGTGGCAGTGTGGGGCCCAGGCTGGGAGGGGGTGTGCGCTCTGATGGGAGCAACCCTGGGCTACCTGTCCTTTTTGGGGTTTGTGGACGGGCTGCGGTACATTGCTGCCTCCATGATGGTGTACGCTGTGGCATTGGCGGTGGGGGAGTTCCGGCTCTACCGTAAAGTCTGGTTTATGCCGATCATGACGGCTTTGCTCAATGCGGCGGTGGGCTTTGTCTACCAGTCCGCCATGGGTTGGGGAAAGGAGTACATAGCGGCCTATGCAGTGGAGGTGGTTCTCACTGGGGCCATGGTGTACTGCTACCGCCAGGCCATGACCTTGCGTGGCAAAGGGTTCGCCTCTCCGTGGACGCCTGCCCAGCTGGCCGGGGTGTTGGTGCTGGGTGGCACGGTGATGATGACTCTGGCCCGGGTGATGCTGGGCGGGGTGATTTCTCTGGGCCGGGTGTTGTGTGTGCTGGTGGTGATGACGGCCGCCTGGAAGGGGGGCGCAGGTGTGGGCGCTGCCACCGGTGTGGTGGCTGGGGTGGCCATGGATGCTGCCCAGGGCACCTTGCCGTACGGCACGTTGGTCTATGCCCTGCCCGGGCTTTTGGCCGGGGCCTGCGGCGGCTCGGGACGCTTGGTGTGCGCCTTGGCCTATGTGGTCACCGGAGGAGTGTCCGTGCTGTGGACAGGGACAGATCAGGACGTGCAGGCGGTGGGGCTGGAGCTGGTGCTGGGAGCGGTGCTCTTTTTGCTCCAGCCCGAGGCGCTGGTGCGCCGTGTGGGGCTGGTGCTCCGCCGGGAGGAAGGAGAGAATGTAAGCCAGCTGGGGAGAGAGCTGGCAGCCCAGCAGCTGCGCCGCACCGCCACCGCCTTCCGGGCGGTGACCGGGGGATTGCGGGAGGCTTTTACCCCAGCAACGCCCAATGATGAGGATGTCAGCCGGGTGTTTGACCGAACCGCCGAAGAAGTGTGTGCACGGTGCCGCCAGCGGGAGCGATGCTGGCAGCAGGAGTACCAGGCTACCCGCACAGCTCTGTCTGACGCCCTGATCCCCATGCTGGAGCGGGGCGAGGGGGTGCGTGAGGACTTTCCTCTCCACTTTGCCGGGCGATGCACCCAATTTGAGTCCTTTTTGGGGACGGCCAACCGGGAACTGCGCAGTTTACTGGCCCGGCGGCGTTACGACAGCCGGGTGCGGGAGAGCCGGGCAGCGGTATGTGCCCAGTACGGGCAGCTGGCCCAGGTGCTGGACAAGGCCGCAGGGCAGTTGGATGAAGAGCCGTCCCTAGACCCCCGTCGGCAGCGGCTGTGTGCCCAGCGCATGAAGGCCCTGGGCATTCAGGGGCGGTGCACTGTGTCTCAGGACCACTTGGGCCATGTGCGGGTGCAGGCAGAGGGGCCGGATGTGGAGCGGTTGGTGCAGGGGGGCGAGCTGTCCCGCTTATCCACCCTGCTGGGTTGTCAGCTGCGCCGGGAGGCCACTGGCCAAAAGAGACAAGTGGTGCTGGTGCAGCAGGAGCCTTTGGTGGCGGTGGCGGGTCTGGCAGCGGCAGATCGAAAGGGCCAGTCTGTGAGCGGGGACTGTGGAGCCTGGTTCAAAGATGACGCTGGGCGGCTCAACTTCCTGCTCTGCGACGGCATGGGCAGCGGGCCCGCTGCCCGGGAGGACAGCAGCTGCGCCCTGGGCTTGCTGGAGAAATTCTTGCGGGCAGGGCTGGAGGTGGAGTCCGCACTGGCCACTGTGGGAGAGGCTCTGGCTCTGCGTGGGGAGGCCCAGGGGGGATTTACCACGGTGGACCTGTTCCAGGTAGACTTGTTTTCCGGCCGCAGTGGGGTGTACAAGCTGGGGGCCGCCCCCACCTACTTCAAAAAAACCGGGGGCGTGGAGCGGGTTGTGGGCCGATCCATGCCCGCAGGAGTCATTCCCGGGATGAAGGCTGATGTTTTTCCTCAGCAGCTGGGGGCGGGTGACTGGGTGGTCCTGGTCAGTGATGGTGTGGTGAGCCAACGGGAAGACGGCTGGCTGCGCCACTTGTTGGAGGACTACCAGGGCACTTCGCCCCAAGAACTGGCCGCCCGAATCTTACAGGAGAGCGGACAGCGGGAAGGAGAGGAGGACGACCGCACGGTGATGGTCATTCGCCTGGAAGTGCGGGAGCCTCAGCAGGGGTGACGGGAGCCAGAGCCTGACCCAGGTGATGGGCGCAGTCTTCCAGCTGCTCCAAGGGAAGCCCCGCATAACCCACCACAACGGTGGAGGGAGGCGGGGTGACCTGATGGCAGTAACGGCTGAGGGGGTAGATCCGGATGCCGTGTTGGGCCGCCCGTGCCACCATCTCTGCCTCTGACAGGTGAGGGGCGGAGAGAAGAAAATGGAGCCCTGCATCCTGCCCCAGCACAGTCAGGTTGGTGTAGTCACCCAGGGCTTGGGTGAGCAGGGAGCATTTGCGGCGGTACAAGTTGCCTGAACGCCGCAGGTGGCGGCTGTACAGACCCTGCACCAAAAACTGCCGCAGGGTCTCCTGCTCAAACCGGGACACGGTGCAGGCGGTTTTGGGAAAGATCTTCCGATAACGGGATAGCAGCTGGGGGGGCAAAATCAGGTAGGCAACTCGAATGGCGGGGGCAATGGACCGGGAAAACGTGCCCAGATAGATGACCCGCCCCCCAGCATCCAGCCCTTGCAGGGCAGGGATGGGGCGGGAGGCGTATCGAAATTCGCTGTCGTAGTCGTCTTCCAGCAAGTACCGCTCTGGTGCCTGCCCCGCCCAGCGCAGCAGGCGGCTGCGCCGCTCCACTGGCATGGTCACACCCAGGGGGAACTGGTGGGAGGGGGTGACGTAGGCTAGAGTGGCCCCGGACTGTTCCAGAACCTGGGGCACCATTCCCTGGTCGTCCACAGGGATGGACACGGCTCGGTGTCCGTGGCGCTCCACCGCCGACCAGGCGGTGGGATAGCCTGGGTCTTCCAGAGCCACGGTACTGCCCTGGGGAAAGAGCTGGAGAAGGAGGGAGAGCAGATAGTCTGCTCCCGCTCCCACCACAATTTGCTCCGGGGAGCAGCGCACGCCCCGGTATTGGGCCAGAAGCCCGGCCAGCGCCAAGCGCAGAGGTTCATCTCCTTGGGGATGCCCTGGCTGGAGCAGGCCGGGATTTTGGTATACCGCATCCCGGTTGATACGGGCCCAGGAGGAAAAAGGAAAGACAGAGGTGTCCACCGCCGATGTGGAGCAGTCGTATTGCCACTGGGAAGGAGGGGGTGGGGCGGCAGGCAGGTCTGGAACAGGCTGGGGCTGTACGTCGTGGAGTTGGGCTGCCACATACCCGCTGCGGGGCTGACTGCGCACATAGCCCTCCGCCAGCAATAAGGAATAGGCCCCCTCCACGGTGCTCATGCTTACCCCAAGCATGGTGCACAGCCGCCGTTTGGAGGGCAGTTTTTTTCCCGGTCCGGGACGGCCTTGCTGAATCTCCCGAGCCAGATGCTGATAAAGTTGTAAATACAGGGGTTCTTTCCCGTGAAAGACCGGCATGTGAATGGGATATTCCATGGCACACCTCCAACTGACCCTATAAAAAATATAGAAACTGGTCATTTTCATGATGTCAGATGGGAGTATAATACCACTCAACAACAGCGCCGTCAATGCGGCGCAAAAGGAGTGGATGACCATGCGTGAACAGCACAAGAAGCTGCTGCGGCTGGTGCTCGCCGCCCTGCTGGTGGCTCTGGTGTTTTGCGGCAGCAAAATTGAAGTAATCTTGCCTCTGAGCGTGGGAGGCAATTCCCGATTTCATTTGGGTAATATCATGTGCGCCCTGAGCGGAATTTTGCTGGGGCCCTGGTGGGGCGGATTGGCAGCTGGACTGGGGTCTGCCCTGTATGACTGCACCAACGTGCTCTACATCACGGAGGCTCCCATCACCTTTGTCACCAAGGGACTGTACGGTCTGATTGCCGGTGCCATCTTCTTGGGGGTGTTCCGCCGCAAGGCCACCTATCCGGCTATGGCGGTGTCCACCACCTGTGCGGCGGTGAGCTATATGGTGATCTATTTGGCTAAGACCTTCTTCTATAATTCCATGTTCCTGGAGGGGATGACCGCCGCTGCGGCGTGGACAGCTGTGGTGCTGAAAGTGCCCTCGTCCCTGTTCAACGGCGCAGTGGCCATTGTGGTGGCGCCACTGCTGGCAGTGGCGGTGATGCGGGCCATGCGTATGGCACATATGGAAGAGTACCTGTGAGAAAAGAAAAACACGATCCCGGCCAGGCTCAATGCCTGGCCGGGATCGTGTTTTTTTAGAGAGAAAAGAGAGAGAGGGAGGATGTTCAATGAAAAGTATGTTTGCTTCTTCCTGACAATCACATCATAACAGAGGGGGGCGGGAGAGTGATGGATAAAATAAAAACCTTTTATGAAGGAATTGTGAATGCCATCTCCATGTTCTCCGGGACATGAGCAGGGGAGAAAATGGCAATCCCCTCCGGTTGGGCCACCGGAGGGGATTGGCTTTGAAAAGAGAAAAGAGAGAGGGAGGTTTTTGATGATTTTATGTCTTTCTTCCTGACGTCGTAATCATAGCATTTGGTAGGGGAGAAGTGTTGTCCAAATTGAAAATGAATTATGAAAAAATCATGAATAGGGAAATCAGCGTCGGCGGCCCCGATAGCCGGAACGGCGGGAGCCGGAGTAGGGGGAGTGGCGGCGTCGGCGCTTGCTGGGCCGAATGAACAGCAGATAGAAAACGCCCAGGAGGATGAGCACCACCACGGCGATCACCAGTACCTTGACCCACCACAGGGCCCAGGCGTCGGAAATGACCTTCATGGTGTACTGGAAGTTGGAGCGGGCAACATCGTCGGTGGCCACCATATCCAGGGTGCCGTAGGTGACGCCGTTGTAAACCAGAGATACGCTGCCCACCACCTGGTTCTTCTGAATGGGGGCTTCCAGGCTTTCCGGTAGATTCATGACCACTTCTGCCTGGGCGGGGTCGTAATCCGTGGGCATGGTGGCCTCAATGGAGCCTACGGGCTGAGCCAGGACGTGGCCCACATCACCGGCCAGGGTGACCGGAATTTCCCGGATGACATTGTCTGAGGTCTCACTGAGCAGCGTGGCCCGGCTGAAGTTGTCGAAGGCCCATTCCAGCAGGCGAGAGCTCTCGCTGAAGGAATAAAATTTCCAGTCTCCAGAGGAATCCTGGGCATACTCCGAGCCCAGAACCACGCAGTAGAAGGTGCGTCCCTGCTCGTCCACAGCGGCGGAGGCCAGACAGCGGCCTGCCTCCTCGGTGTAACCGGTCTTGATGCCGATGGCTTTGGAGTAGGAGACGCCGGACACGTACCAGTTACTGATCAGGGCATTGGTGCTGTGGAGGATCCGGGGCTCAGAGACCTTGTTGGTGGGTTCCAGTGTGTAGGTGGGGGTGGAGACGATGGTGCGGAAAATGTCGTACTTCATGGCAGCGGCAGCCATGAGGTAGATGTCATAAGCGGTGGTGTAGTGATTCTCGTCGTGGAGACCGTGAGGGTTGGCAAAGTGGGTGCCGGTCATGCCCAGCTCGGCGGCAGTCTGGTTCATGCGCTCCACAAATTTCTCTTGGGTGCCACACAGAGACTCGGCCAGAATATTACAGGCCTCGTTGCCCGAGGGCACAAGGTCGCAGTACAGCAGCTGCTCAATGGTGAGTACTTCGCCTTCCACAATACCGGCAGTGGAACTGCCTTCGGGCAGAGTGACAGCCTCTTTGGAGGCGGTGACCTGGGTGTCCAAAGACAGCTCACCGGCGTCAATGGCCCGGAGGATCACCAGGGTGGTCATGATCTTGGTGACCGAGGCAGGGTAGCGCTTTTCGTAGGCATTGAAGTCGTACAGCACTTCATTGTTGTCCCCGTCCACCACGATGGCGGCGGTGCAGTGGGGTTTGGGGTCGTCCAGAGCAAAGGCGGGGACGCAAAGGGAGACGCTCATCAAAAGGGCTGTGGCCAGAGCCGCAACACGACGCAGATATTTTTTCATAGGATTCTCCTGATAATTGTGTTATAGTGTTGTCATGTGAAAGTTGCAGCAAAGAATGCATTTGCTGTTACATCTGTTACTATATCAGAATCCGCAGAAAAACGCAACTCAAGCAACCTGGAAAAAGAGGGGGAAAAGGAATGCGCAGGGGAGGCCGGGCCATTGGGGCAGTGCTGTGCGGGATGCTTGTGGCTAGTTTGGCCATCTGGCTGGTGCGGCTGGGTGGGATGGAGCGGCTGGAGATGCGTCCTGCTCCCAATGATGAGTTGCTGGTATCGGTGGTGGATCGAGGCAAGATGAACATCAATTTGGCCAGTGCGCAGCAGCTGGATCAGCTGCCTGGGATCGGCCCGGTGCTGGCAAATGCCATTGTACGATACCGGCAGGTGCATGGATATTTTGCCTATCCTGAGCATCTGATCCAGGTGCCGGGAATCAGTGAGACCATGGTGGAGTCACTGCTGGATCAAATCTGTGTATAGCGGGGAGGAATAGATCAATGCCCAACATACTTGTGGTGGACGACGAGCGTCTGCTGGTGAAGGGAATCAAATTCAACCTGGAAAACGAAGGGTATCATGTGGAGACGGGGAGCGACGGGGAAGAGGCGGTAGAGCTGGCCCGTGGGGGTCGGTTTGACCTTATTATCCTGGATCTGATGATGCCGAAAATTGACGGACTTCAGGCGTGCATGAAAATTCGGGAGTTCTCCAACGTGCCCATCATCATGCTCACCGCTAAGGGGGAGGATGCGGACAAGATCATGGGCTTTGAGTGCGGTGCCGACGACTATATCACCAAGCCCTTCAACATTTTGGAGGTGAAGGCTCGTATCCGGGCGCTGCTGCGCCGGGCTGGGACTGCCACCCAGCAGAAGAAGGCGGACAACTGTCTGGAGCATGGCGCCATTACCCTGGATCTGGCTCAGCGGGTGGCTCGCAGGCAGGGCCGGGCGGTGGAGCTCACCGCCAAGGAGTTCGATCTCATGGAACTTTTGATGCGCAACCCGGGCCGGGTATACAGCCGGGAAAATCTCCTCAATTTGGTGTGGGGCTACGAGTATGTGGGGGAATTTCGCACGGTGGATGTGCATATTCGCCGCCTGCGTGAGAAACTGGAGCCGGATCCCGCCAATCCCACCCACATTCTCACCAAATGGGGTGTGGGCTACTATCTGAGCAGTGAGACCCCATGAGAAAGGTGTGGAATCGGTGGCGGCAGCGAGTCCGCCAGGAGAGCCTTGTCCGCAAGGCGGGGGAGGTTCCCTTCTTTTACAGTATCCAGGTCAAATACGTCCTCACCTATCTGCTGTTGGTGGTGGCCATTGTGCTGGTGCTCAATACCTATCCGGTGATCATGGCCCAGAATGTGGTGTTTTCCGCCAAGGAAGCATCTTTGAAGCGACAGGCCCTGGCCATTGGCAGTGCGTTGGCCGTCTCTGAGAGCCTGACCCAGGAGGGTGTTACCCAGGCCATGGAGCTGCTGGACGATATGCAGGGGACACGGGTGTTGGTGACGGATGAATCCGGTCTCATTCTCTATGACAGCTCCACCCTGGACAAGCGCACGGGGGATTACGCCATCATCGCCGAGGTGGTGGCGGCACTGCGGGGGGCGGATGTGTGCCGCTCCGAGTACCGCCAGGGGGCGTTTCGCACCCGTGTGGCAGTGCCTGCGGTGTACCGTGGCGTGACTCTGGGGGCAGTATACCTCTATGAATACGACACAGAGCAGGCGGAAGTGCTCCTGTCCATTCAGTCCAATTTGCGCTATATCTCTGTGATTATCTGCGTGGCGGCACTGGTAGGCTCTCTGCTTTTGTCCAAGGCCCTCACCCGCAACACCGCTGTGCTGTTGGGAGGTATTCGTTCGGTGCGAGAGGGTGAGTACAGCCACCGGGTGGCGGTACAGGGCAAGGATGAGATGGCCCAGTTGGCCATGGAATTTAACCAGCTCACAGACCGATTGCAGACCACCGAGGAAGTGCGGCGGCGATTCGTCTCTGACGCATCCCACGAGCTGAAAACGCCTCTGGCCTCCATACGGCTGCTGGCGGACTCCATCCTGCAAAACGACTCCGTGGACATGGTTACGGTGCGGGAGTTTGTCTCGGACATTGGAGAAGAGGCAGATCGGCTCACCCGCATCAGCCAGCGCCTGCTTACCCTGTCCAAGCTGGATTCCCATCCCCAACGGGAGCGGGTGGCTGTGGATGTGGGAGCTCTGGTGGAAAAGGTGGGGCATATGCTGCTGCCTTTGGCCCGGTCTGTGCAGGTAGAGCTGGAATACCGACTCCAGCCTGACTGCCAGGTGATGGCTACCGAGGATGATTTGTACCAAGTGGCCTTTAATCTGATGGAAAACGCAGTGAAATACAATTTACCCGGGGGAAAGGTGGAGGTGACCGTGAACCGAGAGGACGGGTGGGTGACCTTGACCGTCCGGGACACCGGTGTGGGCATCCCGGAGGAGGATCTGCCTCGCATTTTCGACCGCTTCTACCGGGTGGATAAGGCCCGCTCCCGCCAGGCGGGAGGCACCGGCCTGGGTCTGTCCATTGCCCAGGACACTGCCCGCCTCCATGGCGGAAATATCACTGCCCAGCGAGGCCCGGATGGGGTGGGTGCTGTATTTATTGTGACATTGCCGCAGCTGGGACAAGGGGGGACGGACATTGAAACTGTGTAAACTGTGGGCGGGAGCTTTGGCCCTGGTGCTGCTGACCGTTCCCATGGGCTGTACCGCCCGCCACGATCAGGAGGGGGCCTGCCTGTGGTATACCGCAGATTTGGAGCGCTGGGACAATGCCACCACCGCCCTGGAGTCCACGGCTTACACCGGAGAGATGTCGGTGCCGGAGCTGATGGAGGCGCTGCTGGACGGGCCGAAGGAAGGCAGTGGTCTCATCTCCCCCTTCCCGGAGGGAACGAATTTGCAGCAGTGGAAACAGGAGGGGCGTCGTGTTACCGTGGATCTCTCCTGGCCCTACGGGGACTTGGTGGGGGTGGAGCTTACCCTGGCAGACTACTGCATTACCCTCACCCTCACCCAGCTGGAGGGGGTGGACGAGGTGTGCATCACCGCCAACGGAAGCTCCTTACCCTACCGGGATCGACAGGTGTTTACTGCCCAGGATGTGATGTTTACCGGGGCAGAGGAGGAGCCTGTGGAGGTGACAGCGGCGCTCCATTTTCGACGCCGTGACAGCCAGGAACTGGGGTTCGAGTTCCGTGTGTTCCGCCTTATTGAAAGCGATTCCGTGGCCCAAGTGGTGCTGGAGGCGCTGATTGGTGGGCCTCAGGACGAGGGATTGGAGCGGATCTTGCCCTCTGATCTGAAGGTACTGTCTGTGCGTCAGGAGGGAACGGTGTGCTATGCGGACTTTTCCGGTGTGCTGTTGCAGCAGATTCCCCAGGAAACATGGGAGCAGCAGATGGTCATTGATTCCCTGGTCAATACGCTGTGCAGTCTGGAGAATGTGGAACAGGTGCAGATCCTGGTGGAGGGTCAGCCTCTGGAGTGGTACGGGGATGTGCAGGTGAGCCAGCCTAGCCCCTCCCAACAGCCCGTTTCCGATGCCGACTGAGTTGACAGTACCACTTTACTGTGTTAGGATAACCAAGACTACCCAGAAACTTTGGAAAGGAAGCGTTCCCATGAAATTTGATACCAGCTGTCTCCATGCCGGATACCGGCCTGCCAACGGAGAGCCTCGCAACATTCCTATCATTCAGTCAACCACATTCCGTTATGAGACCAGCGAGGATATGGGAAAGCTGTTTGACCTGCAGGCCTCTGGCTACTTCTATACCCGGCTGCAAAACCCCACCAGTGACGCTGTGGCGGCCCGTCTGTGTGCCCTGGAGGGTGGTTCTGCTGCCATGCTCCTCTCCTCGGGACAGGCGGCCTCCTTCTTCTCTGTGTTCAACATTGCCTCTGCCGGGGATCATGTGGTGGCCTCTGCTACCATTTACGGCGGTACATATAACTTGTTTGCGGTGACCATGAAGCGCATGGGCATCGACTTCACCTTCGTAGATCCGGACTGCTCCGAGGAGGAGCTGCAAGCTGCCTTCCGTCCCAACACCAAGGCAGTGTTTGGCGAAACCATCGCCAATCCCTCTCTGGTGGTGCTGGACATCGAAAAGTTTGCCCGGGTGGCTCACAAAAACGGGGTGCCCCTCATTGTGGACAACACCTTTGCCACACCCGCCAACTGCCATCCCTTTGAGTTTGGTGCAGACATTGTCACCCACTCCACCACCAAGTACCTGGATGGCCACGCCAATGCTGTGGGTGGTGCCATTGTGGATTCTGGTAACTTCAACTGGGAGGCCCATGCCGACAAGTTCCCCGGTCTCACCACCCCCGACGAGAGCTACCATGGATTGGTATACACCCAGGCTTTTGGCCAGGAGGGCGCATACATTACCAAGTGCGTGGTGCAGCTGATGCGGGATCTGGGTGCTACCCCTGCTCCCATGAATTCCTATCTGCTGGGTGTGGGCATGGAGACCCTGCCTTTGCGTATGGCCCGTCACTGTGCCAACGCCAAGGGCGTGGCCGAGTACCTGTCCAAGCACGAGAAGGTGGCTTGGGTGCGCTACGTTGGGCTGCCTGGCGACCCTTACTATGAGTTGGGCCAAAAGTACCTGCCCAACGGCAGCTGCGGCGTGGTCTCCTTTGGTGTCAAGGGCGGCCGGGCTGCTGCCGAGCGGTTCATGGCGGGCCTGAAGCTGTGTTCCATTGCCACCCATGTGGCGGATGCCAAGACCTGCGTGCTCCATCCCGCCTCCTCCACCCATCGTCAGATGAACGACGAGGAGCTGGTGGCCGCCGGTGTTTCCCCCGACCTCATCCGCCTGTCTGTGGGCATCGAGGATCTGGATGACCTCATTGCCGACGTGGAACAGGCTCTGGCTGGAGTGTAAGAGGAGAAGGGACGGTAGGAGTTATGGATCATAAGATTCAAGCTGTGGTACTGGCAGCGGGCAAGGGCACTCGTCTGCAAACGGAAGGGATTGACCTGCCCAAGGTACTGCGAGAGGCGGACGGACAGCCGCTGCTGCATTATGTTTTGAAGTCTCTGGACTTTCTTCCCAAGGAGGACACCATTTTGGTGGTGGGCTGGATGGGGGACAAGGTGCGAGCCAGATTCCCTGACTACCCCAGCGTGGAGCAGAAGGTGCTCAACGGCACCGGCGGGGCTGTGCGCTACGCTGCGCCCCTGCTCACCGACCCGGACAGCCATGTGCTCATCTGCTACGGGGACACGCCTCTCATGCGCCGTGAGACCTTCCAAAGCCTCATTCGCACCCATCTGGACAGCGGTTGCGCCTGCACCATGCTCTCTGCTCATCTGGAGGAGGGCGGCAACTACGGCCGTATCGTCCGGGACGAGACTGGTCACTTTGCCGCCATTGTGGAGGCCAAGGACTGCACCCCTGAGCAGGCGGCCATTACAGAGGTCAATGTGGGCACCTATGTCTTCCGGGTGGGAGATCTGTTGGCCTGTCTGGATCAGCTCACCACCGACAATGCCCAGGGTGAGTACTATCTCACCGATGTCCCCGCCCTGATCGCCAAGGCAGGGGGCAAGGTGGCCTTGTGCGACACCTGTTCCCCGCTGGAGATGCTGGGTGTGAACACGGTGGAGCAGCTGCAGCAGGTGGAGAATGTGCTGCGCCAGGGTTAAGGCTTTTATTTCCCAGGCAATAGAATGAATTTCAGAGCGGAGCCAGTTTTCTGGCTCCGCTTTTTACATAGTCCTATAAATGGGACTTCCTCTGTGGTATACTAGGAGGGAAAAGGAGGGAAGACTATGCCCAAGGGAACCAATCAAAAGCGGAAATTGATGGTGCTGGCCCGGTTTCTCCTCAAGCACAGCGACGAAGAGCACCCTGTGACACTGGGTCAACTCCAGGAGGAGCTGGAGCGGTGGGACGCCCCAGCTGAACGCAAGAGCATTTATAACGACATGGAGCAGCTGCGGCAGCTGGGATTGGATGTGCAGACCCGGCGGGGTGTGGGCGGCGGCTGGTTTATCGGGCAGCGGGACTTTGAACTGGCGGAATTGAAGCTGCTGGTGGATGCCGTGCAGTCCAGCCGCTTTCTCACCCAGAAAAAGAGCAATGCCCTCATCCACAAGCTGGAGTCGTTGGCCTCTGTATACCAGGCCCGGCAGCTTCAGCGGCAGGTGTACGTGGATCGCCGGATCAAGACCATGAATGAGAGCATTTTTTATAATGTGGATCAGCTGCACGGGGCCATTGCTGCCAACAAAGTGATTTCGTTCCTGTATTTTGAGATCAATATGTACAAAGAACGGGTGTATCGCCGTGGGGGCGGCCAGTATCGGGTGACTCCCTACGGCCTAATTTGGGACAATGAGAACTATTATCTGGCTGGATGGGATCACACCCAAGGGGAGGTGCGCCACTACCGGGTGGATAAAATGCAGGATATTCAGTTCACCGGAGAGCGGGGGAAGGAACGTGGCAGCTGGGATCTGGAAGGGTATACCCGCCGCCACTTCGGCATGTACGCTGGGCGGCCCTGCCAGCTGCGTCTACGCTGTGCTGCCGCTCTGGCGGGGGTGTTTTTAGACCGATTCGGCCAGGATATCATGCTGGTGCCCCAAGATAAAGGACACTTTACCGTGACCCTGGATCTGGTGGTCAGCCCGCCCTTCTGGGGGTGGCTGTTTGGTCTGGGGGAGCAGGTGGAGGTGCTCTCTCCCGGCTGGGCGGTGGAGGAGTTCAGAGACCGCATGGCTCGGGTTGCAGCGGTCTATGAAAGCGCACAAAACACCCCTTGAGCAGGGATAAAATTTGGTCTCTCCCACAGGGAAAATGTAGGACAATCCCTTGTGAGAATGGCAGAAAAATGGTATAATACATCAATTACAGCTTAAGCTACGGAAAGGATGTATGAAACATGAACTACCGTGAGGAATTCATTCACTTTATGGTGCGCTCCGGCGTGCTGACCTTCGGGGATTTTGTCACCAAATCCGGCCGGAAGACCCCTTATTTCGTCAACACCGGCAACTACAAGACCGGCGCTCAGGCCGCACGTCTGGGTGACTACTATGCCGCCTGCATCCAGGAGAATATGCCTGAGGGCATCACTGCCCTCTTTGGCCCTGCTTATAAGGGAATTCCTCTGGCTGTCACCGCCGCCGCCTCTCTCTATCGCAACTATGAGCGGGACGTGCCCTACTGCTTCAACCGCAAGGAGGCCAAGGATCACGGTGAGGGCGGCTCCATGGTGGGCTATAAGCCCCAGGACGGGGATCACATTGCCATCATTGAGGACGTGGTCACCGCCGGCACCGCAGTGCGGGAGTCCATCGAGCTGTTCAAGCACGTGGCAGATGTGCATATTGATGCTCTGTTTGTCTCCGTGGACCGCATGGAGCGGGGTACCCGGGAGTGCACCACTCTGGATGAGCTGCGGGAGGACTACGGCATCCAGGTCTATCCCATTGTCACCATCCGTGAGGTGATGGAGTGCCTGCACAACAAGCCTGTGGACGGCAAGGTGTACATTGACGACGCTATGCTCGCTCGCATGGAGGAGTACCTGGCCACCTACGGGGCTAAGGGCTGATGGCTGTGTCGGACAGCCCGACGAAAAAGAAACCCGGTGGGGTGCACCAGGGGCACCGCCAGCGGGTAAAAACGGAATTTATGGCCCGTGGTCTGGCAGGAATGCCAGACCATCGGGCCTTGGAGCTGTTGTTGTTTTACGCCATTCCCCAGGGGGATGTGAACCCCCTGGCCCACGCCCTGGTGGAACAGTTTGGCTCTCTGGCCGGAGTGTTCACTGCCACCCGGGAGCAGCTGTTGGCGGTGAAGGGGATCGGGGAGAATACCGCTACCCTCATCCATCTGATGCCGGCCTTGGCCGGGCGTTACTTGGAGGAACGCTCCAGTTTTGAAGGTCAGCTCACCGACAGCTGGCACTTCAAGGAACTGCTGATGCCCATGTTTTTCGGGGCCCGCAACGAGATGGTGTACCTGGTGTGTATGGACAGCAAGCAAAAACTCATTACATGCCCCAAGCTGTGCGAGGGGCTGCCTGACCGGGTGGACATCACCGGGCGACAGGTGTTGGAGGCGGCGTTGGCCTGTGGGGCTACCCGGGTGGCTCTGGCCCATAACCACGTCTCCGGCATTGCCATGTGTTCTGCCCAGGATATCCAGACCACCCGACATCTTCAGCAGCTACTGAACCAGGTGGGGATCTGCCTGGTGGATCATTTTGTCATCGCAGAGGATGAGATGGTGTCCATGCGGGACTCCGGCTATCTCAGCATATAAATTTCGGAGAAGGGAGGGATTCCATGCAGCGCTTTGAAGTGGTATCCGACTATACCCCCAGCGGGGATCAGCCCCAGGCCATTGAGGCTCTGGCACGGGGGATTGAGAACGGGCTGGATGAACAGACTCTGTTGGGCGTCACTGGATCGGGCAAGACGTTTACCATGGCCAAGGTCATCGAGGCGGTGCAGCGGCCCACCCTGGTACTGGCTCACAACAAGATTCTGGCTGCCCAGCTGTGCGCCGAGTTCAAGGAGTTTTTCCCCAACAACGCTGTGGAATACTTCGTCTCCTACTATGACTACTACCAGCCTGAGGCCTACATTCCCCACACGGACACTTTTATTGAGAAGGATTCCGCCATCAACGAGGAGATCGACCGACTGCGTCTGTCCGCCACTGCCTCTCTGCTGGAGCGGCGGGATGTGATCGTGGTGTCCTCCGTGTCCTGCATCTACGGCTTGGGCGAGCCGGAGGACTTTGCCAGCATGATGGTCTCCCTGCGGGTGGGTATGGAGATCCCTATTCCGGAACTTTTGAAGAAGTTGGTGGCCATCCGGTATGAGCGCAATGACATCGCCTTTGAGCGCAATATGTTCCGGGTGCGGGGGGACACGGTGGAGATCTGGCCCGCCTATTGGAAGGACACCGCCCTGCGGGTAGAGTTTTTCGGGGACGAAATTGACCGGATCAGTGAGGTCAATGCCCTTACTGGCTCCGTGATTCGGCGGCTGAATAATATCCCTGTGTGGCCTGCCACCCACTACGTGACCCCCAAGGAGAAGATGGATGCCGCCATCCAGGAGATTTACCGGGAGCTGGAGGAGCGGGTGGCCCAGTTTGAGGCGGAAGGAAAGCTCATTGAGGCCCAGCGCATCAAGCAGCGCACCATGTATGACATTGAGATGATGCAGGAGATCGGCTATTGCTCCGGCATCGAAAACTATTCCAGAGTGATTGAGGGGCGGCCTGTGGGGTCGCCGCCTCACACCCTGCTGGACTACTTTCCCAAGGATTTCGTGCTCTTCATCGACGAGAGCCATGTGACCCTGCCCCAGGTGCGGGCCATGTACAACGGCGACCGGGCCAGAAAGACCTCCCTGGTGGACTACGGCTTCCGGCTGCCCTGTGCCTATGACAACAGACCCTTGAAGTTTGACGAGTTTGAAAAGCGGCTCAACCAGGTGGTGTATGTCTCCGCCACTCCGGGAGAGTACGAGCGTACCCGGTCGGGGCAGGTGGTGGAGCAGGTCATCCGGCCCACCGGACTGCTGGACCCCCTGGTGGAGGTGCGGCCCATCGAAGGACAGATGGACGACCTCATTGGAGAGATCAACCAGCGCACCCAGAAAAACGAGCGGGTGCTGGTGACCACCCTGACCAAGAAAATGGCGGAGACGCTGACGGACTATCTGAAAAACGCTGGGATTCGGGTGCGGTATATGCACCACGACATCGACACCATGGAGCGTATGGAGATCGTGCGGGACCTGCGCCTGGGCGAGTTTGATGTGCTGGTGGGCATCAATCTGTTGCGGGAAGGCTTGGACCTGCCCGAGGTGTCTCTGGTGGCCATTTTGGATGCGGATAAGGAGGGCTTCTTGCGCTCTGAGACCGCTCTCATCCAGACCATCGGACGAGCGGCCCGAAATGCCCAGGGTCGGGTCATTCTCTATGCGGATGCCATTACTCCGTCCATGGCTCGGGCTATGGCGGAGACGGAGCGCCGCCGCTCCATCCAGGATGCCTTCAACCAGGAACACGGCATTGTGCCCAAGACGGTACAGAAGTCGGTGCGGGAGCTGGTGAGTGTGGCTCAGGAGGCGGAGGAGACCACCAAACGGGCCAAGAAGATGACGGATGCTGAGCGCAAGGCCGCCATAGCCCGCCTGGAGAAGGAAATGAAAGAAGCGGCAAAGATGCTGGAGTTCGAGTTGGCCGCCCAGCTAAGAGATCAAATTATTCGCCTGAAAGAGAAGGACTGACGAGAACCATGGCAAAGAAAAAAGAGGAAAAAACCAACGTGATGCGGGTTTTGGAACAGAAGAAGGTGCCCTATCAGGGCCACACCTATCCCCACGACGGGGAGACTGCCCCGGACGGGGTGAGCGTGGCACGGAGCTTAGGCCAGGACCCGGCATGCGTGTTCAAAACCCTGGTGACCCGTGGGGCTTCCGGGGGATATTATGTGTTTGACATTCCAGTGGCTGCCACCTTGGATTTGAAAAAGGCGGCAAAGGCGGTGGGGGAGAAGTCGGTGGCCATGCTGCCCAGCAAAGAACTCCTGCCCCTCACCGGATATGTCCACGGTGGCTGTTCCCCGGTGGGCATGAAAAAGCAGTTCCCCACGGTGTTTCATGACAGCTGCCTGGAGCAGGAGACTATCTATGTGTCCGCCGGGAAGATCGGCTTTCAGGTGGAGGTGGCACCCCAAGCCCTCATGGACTTGGTGCGGGCCACCGCAGCTGATGTGATTGTGGATGAATAGAGGAGAGAGAATATGAACATGGTAACATTGGGGAATACTGGATTACAGGTGTCTGCCATCTCTTTTGGCGGCATTCCCATCCAACGTTCCGATGCCGCTAACACCATGGCGGTGGTGGACGAGTTGGAGAAGTTCGGCATCAATTTCATCGATACTGCCCGGGGCTATACCGTCTCTGAGGAGTATTTGGGCAACGCTCTGAAGGGTCGGCGGGAGAAATTCATCCTGGCCACCAAGTCCATGTCCCGCAGCAATGAGGCTATGGCAAAGGACATTGATATCAGCCTGGGCAACCTGCAAACCGATTTCATTGACCTCTACCAGATCCACAATCTGCCCTTAAAGGATTTTGACCAGGTTTTTGGCCCTGATGGAGCCTATCAGGCTCTGGCAGAGGCCAAAGCGGCGGGGAAGATCGGTCACATCGGCGCCACTGCCCACTCCCTGGACGCTCTGCGACTGCTGGTGGAAGAACATGCCCACCAGATCGAGACGGTGATGTTCCCCTACAACATTGTGGAGATGCAGGGCCATGAGGTGCTGGCTCTGGCCCGGGAGAAGGGCATTGGCACCATTGCCATGAAGCCCATGGCAGGGGGCAACCTGGAGGACTGGAATCTAGCTCTGCGCTTCATTGCAGCCTCCGGAGTGATGGATGTGTCCATCCCTGGTATGGGCAGCGTGGAGGAAGTGCAGCGCAACGCCCAGGTGGATTTGACCACTCCCTTGACCCAGGAGGAACTGGAGGAATGCCAGCGCATCCGGGATGATCTGGGCACCCACTTCTGCCGCCGCTGCGGCTACTGTGCTCCCTGTACCGTGGGCATTGATATTCCCTCTCAGTTTCTCATGGCAAACTACGCCCGCCGCTACGGCCTGGCAGACTGGGCGGTGAGCCGCTATCAGGCGCTGGCCCATCACGCAGGGGAGTGCGTGGAGTGTGGGGCATGCGAGACTCGTTGTCCCTACGAACTGCCCATCCGGGAAATGCTGCGGGATGTGGCAAAGGAATTTGGCTGCTAAACACAGCCCAACATTTGAAGGAGACCCAATATGTTAGACCATATTCTCATTAAGGGCGCCAGAGAGAACAACTTGAAAAACATTGATGTGGAGATTCCCCGGGACAAGCTGGTGGTGCTTACTGGGCTGTCTGGCTCGGGAAAATCCTCCCTGGCCTTTGAGACCCTGTATGCCGAGGGCCAGCGCCGCTATGTGGAGTCCCTGTCCTCCTACGCCCGCATGTTTCTGGGACAGATGGAAAAGCCGGATGTGGACTACATCGAGGGTCTGTCCCCGGCCATCTCCATCGACCAGAAGACCACCTCCAAAAATCCCCGTTCTACCGTGGGTACGGTGACGGAGATCTATGACTATTTGCGTCTGCTGTGGGCAAGAGTGGGCACCCCACACTGCCCCAAGTGCGGTAAGGAGATCCACCAACAGACCGTTGACCAGATCATTGACCAGGTGCTGGCCCTGCCCCAAGCCACCCGTATTCAGGTGCTGGCCCCTGTCATCCGAGGGAAAAAGGGCGAGCACGCCAAGGTGCTGGAGGATGCCCGGCGCTCCGGCTACGTCCGGGTGCGCATTGATGGAGCTCTCTACGATCTGTCTGAAGAGATCAAGCTGGAGAAGAACAAAAAGCACAACATTGAGGTGGTGGTAGACCGCCTGGTCATTCGGGAGGACATCACCCGCCGCCTCACCGACTCGGTGGAGACGGCCACCGCCTTATCCGGCGGTGTGGTCATCGTCAACCTGGTGGAAAACGATGAGGATCTGCTCTTCTCCCAGAACTACGCCTGTGAGGACTGCGGTATCTCCATTGAGGAGCTCACCCCCCGTATGTTCTCCTTCAACAACCCCTTTGGCGCCTGTCCCACCTGTACGGGACTGGGGGCCCAGCTGAAGGTGGACCCGGATTTGATTATCCCAAACCGTAGCCTGTCCATTTTAGAGGGAGCTATCACCGCCTCCGGGTGGAACAACATCAAGTCCGACGGCATTTCTCGGATGTACTTTGACGCTCTGGCTGCAAAATACCACTTCAACCTCACCGATCCCATCGAGAAACTTACCCCGGAAGTGCTGGACATCATCCTCTACGGAACCAAGGGTGAAAAACTCACCATCCACTATGACCAGCCCCGGGGGAAGGGTGTGCTGTACCAGCCCTTTGAGGGCATCATCAACAACCTGGAGCGCCGCTATAAGGAGACCCAGTCCGACGCCATGAAGCGGGAGATTGAGGAGTGTATGAGCGAGTCTCCCTGTCCTGACTGCCACGGCCAGCGGCTGCGGCCTGAGTCTCTGGCGGTGACGGTGGGGGGCATCTCCATCCACCAGTTCTGTGAGATGCCAGTGGACGAGGCCTTGTCCTTTTTGGACACCATCACCCTTACCGAGACCCAGATGATGATTGCCGACCGCATTTTGCGGGAAATCCGGGAGAGACTTGGCTTTTTGAAGAGCGTGGGTCTGCAATACCTGACCCTGAGCCGTCAGGCCGGCACATTGTCCGGCGGCGAGAGCCAGCGCATCCGACTGGCCACCCAGATCGGTTCCTCCCTCATGGGAGTGCTGTATATCCTGGACGAGCCCTCCATCGGCCTGCACCAGCGGGACAACGACCTGCTGCTGGGCACTTTGAAGCACCTGCGGGATTTGGGCAATACCCTGATTGTGGTGGAGCACGACGAGGACACCATGCGCTCGGCGGATTATATCATCGACATTGGCCCCGGCGCAGGTGTCCATGGCGGCCAGGTGGTGGCCTGCGGTACCGCTGAAGAGGTGATGAACACCCCGGGCTCCATTACAGGCGACTACCTGTCCGGGCGCAAGAAGGTGCCGATACCCGACCATCGGAGGGAGGGCAACGGAAAGGTGCTGCGGGTGCTGGGTGCCAGTGAGCACAACCTGCGCCACATCGACGTGGACTTCCCCCTGGGCACCTTCATTGCGGTGACCGGCGTGTCCGGTTCTGGTAAGTCCTCTCTGGTCAACGAGATCTTGTACAAGCGGCTGGGGGCGGAACTCAACCGTACCAAGGCCAGGCCTGGCAAGCATGACGGCATTGAGGGCATTGAGTACCTGGACAAGGTCATCAACATTGATCAGTCTCCCATTGGCCGTACGCCTCGCTCCAATCCCGCCACCTATACGGGGCTTTTTGGAGATATTCGAGATCTGTTTGCCTCCACCCCCGATGCCAAGAGCCGGGGCTATGGGCCGGGCCGATTCTCCTTCAATGTCCGGGGCGGTCGGTGTGAGGCCTGCGCCGGAGACGGCCTGTTGAAGATTGAAATGCACTTTTTGCCGGACATCTATGTGCCCTGCGAGGTGTGTAAGGGCAAGCGGTACAACCGGGAGACCCTGGAGGTGCGCTACAAGGGCAAGAACATCCACGAGGTGCTGGAGATGACGGTGGAGGAGGCTTTGGGCTTCTTTGAGAATCTGCCCCGGCTGAAGACCAAACTGCAAACCCTTATGGATGTGGGTCTGGGCTATGTGAAGCTGGGCCAGCCCTCCACCACCCTGTCTGGCGGCGAGGCCCAGCGGGTGAAGCTGGCCACCGAGTTGGCCAAGCGCTCCACGGGGTCCACCATCTATATTCTGGACGAGCCCACCACCGGATTGCATACCGCCGACGTACACCAGCTGGTGGAGGTGCTCCAGCGCCTGGTGGAGTCGGGGAACACTGTGGTGGTCATCGAGCACAACCTTGATGTCATTAAGACTGCCGATTACCTCATTGATCTTGGCCCGGAGGGAGGAGCCGGGGGCGGTACAGTGGTATGTACCGGGACACCGGAGCAGGTGGCGCAGTGCCCCGAAAGCTACACTGGTCGCTATTTGAAACAAATTTTAGAGAAAGACAGAGGAGTATAAGAGATGGATTTGATGCAATGGCTGACCACCGACTTGAACGGTGAGTTTTTGCTGACACTGCTGGTGTCTATGGTGCCTGTGGTGGAGCTGCGAGGTGGTATTCCCTTCGGCGTGGCGGCAGGCCTGCCTGTGTGGGCAGCGTATCTGGCAGCGGTGATTGGGAATCTGATTCCCGTGCCGTTCATTGTGGTGTATATCCGCCGAATTTTCCTTTTCATGCGCCAGCACATGCCTCGGCTCAACAGCCTGGTGGACAAGATGGAGCGGAAGGCTCATCTGAAAAGTGCCTCGGTGCTCAAATATCAGTATTTGGGTCTGGCCATCTTTGTGGCCATCCCGCTGCCCGGCACCGGAGCCTGGACCGGAGCGCTGGTGGCAGCCTTCCTGGATATGCGCCTGAAGAAGGCCCTGCCCTCCATCGCCGGGGGCGTGCTGTCCGCAGGGCTGATTATCAGCATTCTCTCCTATGGAGTGAAAAGCCTTTTTTGAGGCAGAAGCCCTGTGACCTCCACCACCTTTGGGGCATAGAATGACCCAAAGGTGGTGGTTGGTTATGGGTGCATATCTGGTTTTAGGACTGCTGGCGGCCCTGGGACTGCTGGCTCTGAGCTGGCTGGTGCTGGGGCGACTGCTGCTGCCCATCCCACTGGCCCTCACCGTGTCTTTGAAAGGATATGGGGACGGAGAGGGACTGGAGCAGGGGGTCAAGGCACTGCACTGGATGCGGCGCACTGGCTTGTGGCGGGGCGAAATCCTCATTCTGGATGGCGGAATGTCCCCTCAGGGGCTGGAAGTGGCCCGGCATCTGGTGGAGGAATACCATGCACAATTAAACATATGAGAACTTGCCCCCCAGAAGGTTTCTGGGGGGCTTATAAGAAAGGAAGAATGGATATGGACATTCAACAGGCACTCAATCAGCTGCAAGAACTGCAAAAAAAGCTCTACGCATTTTCCGCAGCCCAGTCCTCTTTGTACTTAGACGGGGTCACCGTGGCCCCCAGGGACACCTCCGCAGGCCGTGGCGTGGCCCTGGGCGTTCTGGCTGGAGAGCAGCACAAGACCCTGTCTGACCCCCAGGTGGGGGAGATGCTGGAGGTGCTGTCTGCTGCTGGGGAGCAGCTTACCCCGGCACAGCGCCGCCAAGTGGAGCTGCTCACCCGAGAGTACCGCCAACTCTCCCGCATCCCTGCCCAGGAGTATATGGAGTATGCCATGCTGGTCAACGAGGCCAGCGATGTGTGGCACCGGGCCAAGGAGACCAACGACTTCCCCCTCTTTGCCCCAGTGCTGGAGAAGCTGGTGGACTACAACCGCCGCTTTGCCGGCTATTACGACGCCAACAAGCCTCCCTATGATGCTTTGCTCAATGAATATGAGCGTGGGATCACCATGGCGGAGCTGGACAAGTTCTTTGCTGCGGTGCGGGACAAGCTGGTGCCGCTGATCCATGCCATTGGGGAGAAAGAGCAGCCGGACGTGAGTTTCCTGCACCGCCACTACCCGGTGGAGGTCCAGCGTAAGTTCTCCGACTACCTCATGGAGGTGCTGGGCCTGGATCGGGCTCACTGCGGCATTGGGGAGACGGAGCACCCCTTCACTCTGGGCTTCAACACCCAGGATGTACGCATTACCACCCATTACCTGGAGGACGACGTGGCCAGTTCCATGTATTCCGTGATCCACGAGGGGGGGCACGCCATGTATGAGCTGAACGTGGAGCCGGAGTATGACTACACTTGTCTCACCGGCGGGGCTTCTATGGGCATCCACGAGAGTCAGTCCCGTTTTTACGAAAATCTCATTGGCCGTTCTCTGCCCTTTGTCCAGGCCATTTTCCCCAAGATGCAGGAGCTGTTTCCCCAGCAGCTGGCGGATGTGACGGCCGAGCAGATGTACCGGGCGGTGAACATGGCCCAGCCCTCCCTCATTCGCACTGAGGCAGACGAGCTGACTTACTGCCTCCACGTCATGGTTCGCTATGAGATGGAAAAGCAGCTTATCGGCGGCACTCTGGAGGTGAAGGATGTGCCTGCTGTGTGGAATCGGCTGTACAAGGAGTACCTGGGGGTGGATGTGCCTGACGACACCCACGGCTGTCTCCAGGACTCCCACTGGTCTGGCGGCATGATCGGCTACTTCCCCTCCTATGCCCTGGGCAGCGCCTATGGGGCGCAGATGCTGCGCAACATGGAGCAGGATGTGGACGTGTGGGGCAGCGTGGCCCGGGGTGATTTAGCTCCTGTGACAGGCTGGCTGAAGGACAAGGTCCACCGCCATGGCCGCATGCTGGACCCTGCCCAGCTGGTGGCGGAGGCATGTGGCACGTTTGATCCCACGGTGTACACCGACTATCTCACCGAAAAATACTCCAAACTCTATAACCTGTGAGGTGACAGACATGGCGTGGACATTGGAACAGATTGAGGACCAGAGCCGTCAGGCTGTTTTGGAGCTGCTGGAGGTGTCCGGCATGACCTCCGGCCAGATCCTGGTGGTGGGCTGTTCCTCCTCGGAGGTGGTGGGGGGCCACATCGGCAAGGCCTCCAGCCTGGAGACGGCACAGGCTATTTTCCGTGGGATTTGGCCGGTAGTGCAGGAGCGAGGCATTTACTTAGCTGCCCAGTGCTGTGAGCATCTGAACCGGGCTTTGATTGTGGAGGCAGCATGTGCGGACAAGTACGGCTATGAGCCGGTGTGCGTGGTACCTCAACCCAAGGCGGGGGGCTCCTTTGCCACCACCGCTTGGCGCAGCTTTGAACACCCAGTGGCGGTGGAGCACATTCGGGCCCACGGCGGCCTGGACATCGGCGGTACCCTCATTGGAATGCACTTGAAGGACGTGGCAGTTCCGGTACGCCTGAGCCTGGATCATATCGGGGAGGGGCTGCTGCTGTGCGCCCGCACCCGGCCCAAGTTCATCGGCGGCAGGCGGGCGGTGTACGATGGAGAGCAAAGGTAATCGACTGTTTGTAGGGGCAGTCATTCGCAGAGAACGCCTGCGCCGGGACTGGATCCAGGAGGGGCTGTGCCGTGGCATTTGCACGGTGTCCTACCTCTCCAAAATCGAGCAGGGTAAGGCGGAGGGCAGCGGCGAAGTGCTGGGCCTGCTGCTGGAGCGGCTGGGAGTGCCCTGGTATGAGGACCAGGAGACCCTGGCGGCAGGGGAGAAGTGGGTGGAGCGCTGCTATGAGGCGGTGCTGTCCGGTGATCCCGAGTCTCACGGCGCTCTGGCTCCGGAGTTTGATGCCCTGGCGCCCCGGCTTGCAAGCAGCCCATATGGGCTGGATGTGGCAGTGCTGCGGGGCTTTGTCCGCCCGGAACAGGCCATGGAGGACACGGGGCTGGAGGAGTATCTGGACCGCCGCCAGCTGGCCCTGCGCCGGGTGCAGCAGGAGCGCTACCAGGAAGCTCTGGACCTGTACCCCTGCGCCTATACCTGGATGAGGGCGGGAGTAGACCACTATTTCCGGGGGGACAGCTACACCGCTGCTGTGGAGTGTCTGAGTCAGGCCTATCAGCGTGCCTGTGAGCAGGGTTATGTGCGCTTAATGCTGCTGGCC
The DNA here is from genome assembly GCF_016902575.1 of Pseudoflavonifractor capillosus. Taxonomy (GTDB): domain Bacteria; phylum Bacillota; class Clostridia; order Oscillospirales; family Oscillospiraceae; genus Enterenecus; species Enterenecus capillosus_A. The sequence goes on from NZ_JACSNZ010000002.1 coordinate 68,683, forward strand.
AAGCTGTACATGGGAAATTGCTACTGCAACCAGCTTCATCTGAAACAGATGGAGGAGCAGTACCGAGTGGCCCGTCGGCTGGCCCAGGCTCTGGGCGATAAGGAAATCTTGCGCAGTATGGCCTATAATCAGGCATCGGGCTATTTGGAGTGCGGGCAATACCAGCGAGCCTACGAATATTTCTCTGCGGTGGACGAGCCCACAGGGATGGACTTGCACAAGCTGGCTCTATGCTGTGAAAAGCTGGGGTTGACGGCCCAGGCCCTGGAGGCCCTGGACCAGGCAGACGGGATGGACTGGGACTGGGAACTGGGCAGACAGATGTGCCATCTGGTGCGCTACCGCCTGGAGTATCCCGACTATCTGCGCCACACGGAATACGGGGCGCAGCTCTTACAGGTGTTCCAGGACTGCCAGACCCAGCTTCCCATCGGCTATGCGGCGTTCCACCTGCCCTGGGTGCTGGAGTGGTACACGGCAAACCGACAGTACCGCAACGCCTACGAGCTTCTCCGGAATTTTCCCATCAAACTGGATTTATAACCCATTAAGGCCCTTCCTTGGGAGAACATTTTCCCAAAGGAAGGGCCTTTTTCTACCCTTATACCCTGTGCTACCATGAATGTGAGGTGAAAGACATGAGACAGACCCTTTGGACGAAAAACTTTACCCTGGTGACTCTGGCCACCACCCTGGGGGCCATTGGCGGCATTGCGGGCAGCTTTGCTCTGTCTTTTTTGGCCTTTGATGAGACGGGGAGCACTTTAGCCTCCTCCCTCATTCTGGCTATTCAGATGGTGCCCTACTTTATCATTCCCTTATTCGCCGCCCCCTGGATGGATCGGATGCCCCGCAAGCCATTTCTGGTGGGCGGCGATGTGCTCAACGGCATCCTCTACGGGGCGGCAGGTCTTTACCTGATGTTCTGGGATTTTCACTACCTGGGATATCTGGGCTTCTCTCTGCTGCTGGCCTCTCTGGGGGCCTTTGATGAGCTGGCATACAACTGCATCTATCCCAAGCTCATTCCCAGCGGCCTGGAGGAAAAGGGGTATGCGGTATCTGCCACCCTCTACCCGGTGCTCAAGGTTATCATGACCCCGGTGGCGGCGGTGCTGCTGGACACACTGGGAGTGGCGTGGATCCTCCTCATCCAGGCCGGGCTGTCCCTGTTGGCGGCAGGGGTGGAGAGCCGCATCCAGATAGTGGAGCATGTGGAGAAGGGGGCAGCCCGGTTTTCCCTGGGTCTGTGGTGGGGGGACATCCGGGAGGCGGCCCGGTACCTCAAACAGGAGAAGGGCCTGCGCAGCATCTACGGCTATATGGCAGTGACCAACGGAGTGGCCAGTGGATATTCCCCACTGCTGGTGGCCTTTTTTCGCACCATGCCCGGCATGAGTGCATTCCTGTATGGGCTGTTCTCGGTGGCGGAGTTTGTGGGGCGCAGTCTGGGCGGGGTGGTGCAGTACCGGGTGCGTATCCCCGACGAGAAGAAGTACGGCTTTGCCTTCTTTGTCTATCAGTTCTACGAGGTCATGGACATCTGCCTGTTGTGGCTGCCCTATCCCCTGATGCTGTTCAACCGGGTCAGTGCGGGCTTTTTGGGAGTCAACAGCGCCACCATGCGTCAGGCGGCGGTGCAGCGGTATCTCCCCGAGGGACTCCGGGCCAGAATCAACGCCTTTGAGAGTATGTGCATTATGGCAGCCTCGAGTATGTGCAGCCTGGGCATGGGAGCGCTGGGGGAAGTTTTGGACTATCGGCTGTGCGTCACTCTGGGTGCTGCCTTCACTTTGGGGGTATGCTGGCTCACCATCTGGAAGAACCGAGATCGAGTGCGAAAGGTTTACCAGCCTGAGAGCGTGTAGCAGCAATGTGCATATTTCTGAGATTTCTCGCCAGAATACCAGAAAAGGAGGAGTTCGCCATGCCTGTACTCACACTCTGTCTCACCGCAGTGGGTTCCTTTGTGGTTCTGTTTCTGGTGGCAAAATTCATCGGCCACAAGCAGATCGCCCAGCTGGATTTCTTCGACTATATCACAGGAATCACCATTGGCTCCATTGCCGCCGAGATGGCCACCGAGCTGGAGGAGCCGTGGAAGCCCCTGGTTGCCATGGTGATTTACGGCGGAATCACGGTATTTTTGAGTTTTCTCTCCAGCCGCTATCCCAGGACTCGAAAGTATCTCAACGGAACTCCCACCATTTTGTTGGATCATGGCAAGCTGTACTATGAGAACATGAAAAAGGCTCGGCTGGACTTGAGTGAGTTCCTGGTCATGTGCCGTCAGCAGGGGTATTTTGACCTCACCACCATCCAGACCGCCATTTTTGAGTATAACGGCAAACTTACCATTCTGCCTGTGACCACTCAGAGGCCTGTAACACCCCAGGACATGGCGTTAACGCCAGCCCAGGAGCTGATTTTCACTGAACTCATTATGGATGGACGCATTTTGGAGGACAACCTCAAACGCATGGGATTGGATCGAACCTGGTTGGACAAGCAACTCAAGCAGCACCATATCTCCTCAGCCAAAGAGGTGTTTTTGGCGGCCTGCGATCGCAATTTGAAGTTTGTGCTCTTCAAGAAATAACCTGAAAAGCCCCCGGATGTGTGCATCCGGGGGCTTTTCAGGTAAGTGTAGGACGGAACTCAAGGGGCGTTGTGCAGACCACTTTCCAGCCGCCGGAAGAGACGGCTTAGCGTGATCACTGCCGCAATGCTGAGGATGACTTCCGCACAGAACTGCGCCCAGGCCAGACCGTACAAGGGGAACAGCAGGTTGAGAATGTAGAGAGCGGGAATTTCCAGCACGATTTTGCGCAAAATGGCAAAGATAAGAGAGTTGCGGCCCAAACCGCAGGCCTGGAATACGCCTACAGCCAAAAAGTCTGTGGCGAAGAAGGGAAGTGCCAAGCACATAGCGCGCAGGAAGGTGCTGCCGTACGCCACAACCTCAGGGCTGCTCATGAACATGGAAATGAGGTTGTGACTGAACAAGAAGTAGCAGGAAGTGAGTACCACCAGAAACACCACGGTGATCTGTCCGGTAAAGAGAATGCCTTTTTTCATGCGCTGGTAATTTTTGCTGGCATAATTGTAACTGACCAGGGGCATCAGACCTTGGGACAAGCCCATGGCCACATACATGGGCACCATATTGATTTTTTGAGCGATGCCCATGGCGGCCACAGCATTGGCGCCAAAGGGGGCTGTAAAATTGTTGAGCACCGTCATACCGGTGACATTGAGCAGGTTCTGGATGGAGGCGGGAATGCCCACGCCGCACACTCCTTTGACAATGTCGGGGCGGAAGGAGAAGTGCTTGGGATGGATGCACACGTAGGTGTTCCCCCGCCGCACCCACAGCAGCACGAAGAAGTACAGGCAGGCCACGCAGTTGGAGATGCAGGTGGCCAGACCCGCGCCCGAGGCCCCCATATGAAAGCCCCAGGGAAGGATGAAAATGGGGTCTAGTATGACGTTCAACAGACATCCGCTCATGGTGCCGATGCTGGCGTGGAGGGCGGAGCCTTCCGAGCGTACCAGATAGGCCATGACCACGTTCAAAATGGCGGGAACAGCGCCCAAACCGGTGGTCCAGTTCAGGTATGCAATGGTGCCCTGGGTTGTCTGGGCATCTGCACCCAACACCACCAGCAGAGGGGTGCGGAGGAGAAAGTAGAGCAGGGAGAATAGCGCTCCGCAGATGAGGGAACAGTAGAAGCCGAAGGCAGAGCTTTTGTACACGGTATCATAGTCCTTGCGGCCCAGAGCCCGGCTCATCATGCTGGAGCTGCCCACCCCGAAGAGGTTGTTGACGGCGTTAAAGGCCAGCAAAACGGGTGCCGCCAGGGTGACAGCGGCGTTTTCCACAGGATCGTTGAGCATACCTACGAAAAAGGTATCTGCCAGATTGTACAGTACCATCACCAGGGAGCTCATGACGGTGGGAATAGCCAGAGATGCAATGGCCCGGGGGATGGGTATGGTTTCAAATAATTGGGTTTTGTCGCTGGTAGCCAAGGGTAAAATTCTCCTCCTTTGATGGATATAAATGCTATTATACGCCAAAAGGGGAGAAAGAGCAAGGTTTGGGGAATTTGTCCAGGAGTGGAAGGAGTGTCTGATACAGCCTGCCGATATCCTGCGATGGCCGATCAAAAGAAAGGAGTCATGGAACCGTGAATCGTACCAATGGGAAGGGCAGGCGAATGGGGAAATGGGTGAGTGGGGCTTTGTTTGCAGCTATGCTGCTCTATCCCATGCCGCTGGCAGCGGCGGGATCGGACGGTGGACGCTGCTATGTGGCCCTGGGGGACAGCATTTCCAGCGGATATGGCCTGAAAGAGGAAGAGCAGATGTTCACCCAGCAGGTGGCCAACCAAAATGATTTTCAGCTCACCTCGCTGGCTCAAAATGGGGAGACCTCGGAAACTCTACTCCAGCGCTTGAATGATCCGGAAGCTGCCGCATCGGTGGCACAGGCGGATGTCATCACCATCACCATCGGCGGCAATGATTTGATGAATGCGCTGTATGCCTATTTGTTTCACCAGTATCAGGAGAAAAATCCAGATGCCACCATTAAACAGGAGGATATAAAAGCGGCTATGATGGGTGGGGACATGACCATGCTGGCCTTTGCGTTGGACGTGACTCCAGGCTTTGCGGATTCTCAGGAGGAGAAAGATGCCTTGGCCCTCTTTGTGTCCAATCTCACCCAAGTGGTGACTGCGATCCGAGACGTCAATCCACAGGTATGCCTGGTACTCACCAATCAGTATGACCCGTACAGCCATTTGGTCAAAGAGCTTTCCAAGTACCCCCTGGTTTCAGATGCAGCTGAGCAAATTTCCTGTGCGTTCAGCACAGGGGTTTCTACCCTGAACTCGGCCATCGCATCTGTGGGGGCGCTGATGGGCTGTTCCGTGGTGGACGTGTACACGGCCTTTGCCGATGCCCAGGAGAATCCCTGCAATGCTGGAATGTCTGCTGCTATGAAGCTAAACCTGGATTTCCATCCCAATGCCTATGGCCATAGTTTAATTGCCCAGGCGGTCACCGCTGCTGCCAATGCCCAGCTGGGAACTGGCACCCGCACCGTCAGCGGGCAGACCACTGACCTGATCCAGGGGGAGGACAAGGCAGGGCAGGAGATATGGCTGGTTACAGCAGGCACAGCAGGTGCGTGTTTGGTGGCTGTTGTTACAGTCTGGCGCAGCAGGCGCTGTGGTGGCTGGAAGAGGTAAGTCCAAGATGAAACACACCCCCACGGGCACCTGGCGGTTCCGTGGGGGTGTGACGTTATGGCAGATAGGCCCAATCTTCCAGGTCCAGGGGGTGGGTGGAGGCACCCGGGTCATAGACCAGGGTGTCCCCCTCTTTCCGGAAGACATAGGCATAGCGCCCTTGATTGGTATATAGGGTCAGGGTGTCCTCTGTTTCCTCATAGAGACCGGTGGTAGCAAAACTGGAGGCCATGGAGTAGGACCACCAGAAGGTGCCGTCGCTGCCCAGGTGCAGATAGGGAGAATCCAGGCCGGAGGGGGAGGCATTGGAAGCCAGAGTGCCAGGGGTGTCCGTCCCCACATAGCTGCCCTGGGTGGTGCGGCTCTCATCGCCGTAGAACAGGTCAATGACGTCCTCCCCGGTTCCATGGTACCCGCTGTCCTCTTTTTCGTAGAAAGGCTGGACTTGCAGGTGGAGGTACCACCCGTCAAGGGGCTGTACACCCTGGTCGGTGTAGGAGATGGAGCGCTCATCGTTGTCCGTAGCTGCGCTGTCCACCAGGGTCACGCAATACAAATCCGCATCCGGGGAGAGGCGGCGGATCTCCTCCTGGGGCAGGTGTTTCAGCGCCTGCAAATAAATGAACAGCTTGTAGAAACGATCCTTCCAGGGGCCGGGGCTGGGAGTGGTGACGGAGTATGTGCCCTCATCGGCGGACAGCTTCAACTGGGCATCGTAGATCTCCTGGTTCTGAACATAGAAGAAAGGAATCACTGCGGATTTTCGGATTTGAAAATCGGGTGTAAGGAAAAACTCAAAAGAAGTGGTGGACACCTGCAAAACCGAGCCATCGGACAGTCCCTCCATGGCGGCGATTTCGTCCACCATCCATTGGGGGTCCAGGTCCGCAATTTGGTCACCCGACATGGGGAGGACGCGGCTGGCCAGGGGGTTGGTGAGAAACGATACCCCCACCAAGATACATACCAGCGCTGAGGCGGTGACAGCCAGGAAGGTGGGCCTGCGGTAGCGCAGGACCGCCTTGACCCGCTGCTTGACGCTCACTTCCCCAAAGCACAAAGGCCCGGCCTTCCAGGCGGGGTGCCCCACGCTGCACAGCAGCAGAGCCTGAGAGTAGTCCGCCCGCTGCTTTGGCTCCAGGTTCTTCACCACAGCCTCATCACAGGCCAGTTCCACGTCCCGGCAGAACATTCCGTAGGCCACCCACATCAGGGGATTGAACCAGTGGACACACAGCAGCACAAAGCCCAGTGCTTTCCACCAGTGATCACGCCGTGCCAGGTGTGTCCGCTCGTGGGCTACCACATGGGCCAGGGTGTCCCCATCCAGGGAGAAGGGAAGGTAGATGCGGGGATGCAGCAGCCCCAGCACAAAGGGGGAGCGGACAGCCTCACTCTGATAGAGATTGTCCTCCAGCCACACCGCTGTGTCCAGCTGACGGCGCAAACGCAGATAGCCCAGGACGGCATATGCTAGCCCCACGGCCACCCCTAACACCCACAGTGCTGCCAGCACCGGGAGCCAAATCTCCAGAAGGTTAGGAGTGGCATCCGGCGTGGAGGAAACAGCCTGAGAGAGGGCGGGGTTGATGCTCTGGTTCAGGGTGGGAAAGCCGGTATGTACGGTGGGGGTGGAGTCGGTTAAAATGGTGGGAGAGATGGTCTGAGCGCTGGGAATGAGGCTCCAGACGCTTTCCAGAGAGAAGGGCCACACCAGGCGCACCCCAACCAGACCCCACAGCAGCATGGAAATCCATTTGGAACTGCGTCGGAGTATCAGGCGGAGCACCAACACCGCCAATACCAGCCAGCTGGCTGCAATGCTCAGATTCACCACACGCAAAAACAGCTCGGTCATGGTCACCCCTCCCTTCGGAACCGGTCGATCATCTCCTGCACCTGGTCAATCTCCCTCTGGGTCATCTTTTTGTGGCGGGTGAAGGCCGCCACAAAGGCGGGCAGGGAGCCGTCAAATTTTTTCTCCACCAGCTCGTCGATCTCAGCGGCCTGCATCTGGTCTTTGGATACCAGAGAGGTGACGATGGTATGCTCATTTTTCAACACACCCCGCTGGGACAGCCGCTTGATGACGGTGTAGGTGGTGGAGTTTTTCCACCCCAGCTGCTGCTGGCACAGGGCCACCAAATCGCTGCTCTTGATGGGCTCGTGCTCCCACAGAATGAGGCAAAATCGGTACTCGCTTTCAAAAATTTTGGGGGTCTCCATGAAATCACCTCGCAAGTCTAATGTATTAGATCTTGTGATTAGTCTAACACATTCGACTAATCTGCGTCAAGGGGGATATGTGGTTATTTATGTAAACACATAAGAAAGAATTGATTTTACAGTGGGATTGTGGGACAATGACAATATCAATCGGTGAAAACCAGAGAGAGAGGAGAATTGATTCATGGAAGAGAACTTACAGATGCGCATGTCCGCAGCCAAGGCCTGTTTCAGCCGTTTGGGCGCCGCTTTGGTGCTCATTGCGGTTATCACATCAGCATTGCAGGTTGTGCTGGGGGTAGCAGCAAAGATATACATGGAACTGACCGGCGTGGATCTCAACAGTATTTCGTGGGTCATGTGGGCCATGACTTTTGTGCCCCTATATGCGGTGGGCGTGCCGGTGGGGTTGACGGTACTCAAGGGAATGTCCAAAGATGAGGGAACGCCCACACCCTTGGGAGTCGGACGGTTTTGGACCATGCTGCTCATCTGCTTTCCGGTGATGTATGTGGGCAATTTGGTGGGCACAGTGTTGTCCTCCCTTCTCTCCGGCGGCACGGCGGTCAATGGACTGGAGAGCTATGCTCTGGATAACAGCATCTGGAAGGTGCTGGTGATGGTGGTGTTGGCCCCGCTGGTGGAGGAATACGTGTTCCGCAAGCAGCTGATGGACCGCTGCCTGCGCTACGGTGAAAAGACTGCCGTGGTGTTTTCTGCCCTTACCTTTGGCCTGTTCCACATGAACCTGTTCCAGTTTTTCTATGCCTTTGGCCTGGGCTTGATTTTTGCCTATGTGTATTTGAAGACCCGTCGGCTGCGCTACTGTGTGGCCATGCACATGGCGATCAATTTCACAGGCTCGGTGTTGGCCCCCTGGGTTGTGTCTCAGTTGGACATGGACGCCCTGTCCAACCTTAGCTCTCAGACTTTGGATGAGGCCACCCTGGCGGCCATTGCCCCCGGCCTGCTGTTGTTCCTGGGCTATATGCTTGTGTACCTTGCGCTGGTTGTTGTGGGACTGGTGCTGCTGGTGGTAAAGAGAAAGCAGGTGGAGTTCCATCCCGCCCCGGAAGAGTTGCCCAGGGAGGGCCGCTTGAAGGTGGTCTATGGCAACCCAGGGGTGATCGTGTTCATGGTGCTGTGCGCCATTGCGGTGGTATCGAGTTTGTTGCCAGTATAACCTATTGAGAAAGATTGCCGCCCGGCTGTGTGCCGGGCGGTGTTTTGCATATATCTTGTGAAAGTCAGGTGGGGGTATTTATCTTCTTTTTCCAACGCACCAAAGCCGGAACACTTGCTCGGCAGTGTCGGCAAGGTTTGCCCTGGCAGTTTGGGAGTCCATGGCCTGCTCCAGGGTACATGGGGTTCTCAGAATGGGGAAAAATGCGTCGATACCATGGTGGTTACAGGCGGAAGTGTCTTTCGTAACACAACCGGCAAAGGCCACCACTGGCTTATGGTACTTCTTTGCCAGCTGGGCTACCCCCATAGGAGCTTTGCCCATGGCGGTCTGCCCGTCCAGCTGCCCCTCGCCGGTGATGACCAAATCGGCATCCCGGATAAGGGTTTCCAGGTGGGTCTCCTCCAAGATGATCTGGATGCCGGGCTCCAACACGGCTTTGGTAAAGGTGAGAAAAGCAAAGCCCAGGCCACCGGCGGCTCCCGTTCCCGGGTGGTTGGGGTCAGCTGTATTTGGAAAGGCTTTTTGGGCCAGGGCGGCGTAGTGGCCCAGCCACTTGTCCATATCCCGAATCATTTCGGGGGTGGCCCCCTTCTGGGGGCCGAATACTGCACTGCAACCCTGCTCCCCACATAGAGGGTTGGTTACATCACAGGCGATTCGGAACGAACATTCGGCCAACTGTGGTATCACCTCGTCATCGGTGATTCGACAGATGTGTTTGAGACCATTTGCGCCGAATGGAACCTGCTGATCGTTTTCATCCAAAAAGCCATAGCCCAACCCTTGCAGCATTCCAATACCACCATCGTTGGTGGCGCTGCCGCCGATGCCAACAATGAAGCGGCGGCATCCTTTGGCAATGGCGTCTCGGATGACCTCCCCCACGCCGTAGGTGGTGGTATACAGAGGGTTGCGGTGCTCCTGGGGAACCAAGGTAAGTCCTGCTGCCCCGGACATCTCCACCACCGCTGTGCCTGTGGTGGGGAGGATACCGTAGGTGCAGGACACAGGGGCACCCAGGGGACCAGTCACGGTCACCTGTTCCAGCACTCCACCCATACCAGTGATCAGCGCCTCCACAGTGCCTTCGCCGCCGTCGGCCAAAGGATGAATGGTTACCTGCGTGCTGGGATCCACACGGAGAAAACCCTCCCGGATGGCTTCTCCTGCCTCTATGGAGGAGAGACTGCCTTTTAAGGAATCTATGGCCACAACGATGTTCATGGTATACCCCCTAAAGTGTAGTTTTTTACCATGATATCACAGAGGATCGGAGCTTACAAGACAAAAGCCACCGTTGCCACAGATCACAGGAAGCCCATGGGTTTTTGCGGATAGGAAAAGCCCCGGAAACCATGGTTTCCGGGGCTTTGAAATGCCAAAAATGCAGTTTAGCGCTTGGAGAACTGGGGAGCACGACGGGCAGCCTTCAGACCGTACTAAAACTCTCTTACGCCCGATTTTCCTTGATATTCTGGGCTTTTCAGGGGTTCCCTCTCTCCGGTTATCCTATTTTTTAATCGTAAAAATGGATAGCGATTCTCTGGCTTTATTCTGAACGTGGCTGGCGAAATGCGCCATTCACTACGCTACAAAGTTCTTCAGGCTTATTATACTTCACCTTTGCATAAATGTCCATCGTTGTCTTACTGTTTTCATGCCCTGCAAGGTACTGGACAGTTTTGGGGTCAACGCCTGCGTACAGCAGGTTGGTGATGTAAGTGTGCCGCAGCTGATGTGGGGTCACATCAAAATCAATGGCATATACCAGCCCCGGATTGTTCTTCTGGTGGCCGCCTGGGGTGGGGGTCACGGTGGTTTTGATGCATTGGCCATTGACATACTTATAATAGCTATGAGGTTTTGTTGAGCGAACGGTTACATACTTCCAAACTCGCTGAAACTGCGAATTGGAAAGTGGTTGACCTGTTCGATCCGCAATCACATATTCAGATATGGTGGTTTCCTTGACCTTTCGCAAGCAATCAACCAAACATCCGGGAATAGGAATATCCCTGCGGGATGCTTTGGTTTTCAATGTCGTAGATACCACCGGCCTATTGTGTTCCGAGCGCCATGCCCTCCGCACAGAAATATACGGTGTGGGAACATCCAGAAATACACAGTCCCATTGCAGTCCCAGGATTTCCTCCCGCCGCAGGCCGGAGTGCAAGGCAATCATAATAAATGTATAGGGCGGAAGTCCTCTGGTGGTATCCAAAAGCACTTTTACCTGTTCATCTGTCAGGGCATCCTTTTTCTTTCCCTGCTTTCCTCCTTTCGCTGAGATCCCAACGCAGGGATTTTCGTCAAGCAACTGGTTGCGCTCAGCTGAATAGAATACGCACTTGATGAGCATATTCACAGTGCTGTAAAGACCAGCCGATTTTGACATTAGAGGAATCAGCGCCAGACGAATATCATCTGCTGTTACATCCTCCAGATACATCTTTCCCAATGGCTTGACTATGTAGTTGTTCATGTGAGAGGTGTAGCCTTTCATAGTAGCCGGGGAAACCTTTGCGGATTGCATTAACAGCCATTTTTCGCAGTATTCAGCAACCGTGGGGTGTTTCCTTCGGAAAAGGATTTCCTCAACCTGCCGCCGAGTTTCCTGTTCTTTTTGATACAATTCCTCACAGGAAAGAGCATACAAGCTCACCTGTTTACCATCGGCATCTAAAATTCGTGTACGATAATACGGTATTCCTTTCAGAGTAATGGTTCCATACTGAGGAATACGTTCTTTTTTCTTTGCCATATCATCATTTCCTTTCTAATATAATATGTAGGTCGCCCCCTATCTCTACTTTTATCAGAAATCAGCAGCACCCTCAAAGGTGCAATCAGAGGAAACGCAAAGGGCGAGGAAAACTCCTCGCCCTTGCCTCTGCTTCTTATTTTATTGTGCAATTCCATATTCGTTTGCGTCCCACACGGCAAATGCGCCGTTCAAAACTCCTGCCAATTCGTCAGGACGATTGTATTTGGCCTTCGCGTAAATGTCCATCGTGATTTTGCTGCTCTCATGTCCGGCCAGATACTGAACCGTCTTGGGGTCAACCGAGGAATGGATCAGATTGGTGATGTAGGTGTGCCGCAGCTGATGCGGGGTGACATCAAAATCCAGACTGTAAACCACATGACCATTGTTCCGGGCCTTTTCCCCCAGTTTGGGATAAAGCATATAATTCACATATTTTCCGTCCACCAGTTTGCGAGCCTTTCGCGGCTTCGCTGTTCTGGTCACAATATACTGCCACAGGCGTTTGAACTGTGTGTAGGACAGCGGATCACCGTCCTGATTGGCAACCACATAGTCCGAGGTCGATTGTTTCTTCGCCTCTTTCAAACACTCTGCCAGACAATCTGGGAGCGGAATGTTCCTCTCCGCAGCCTTTGTTTTTAGCTCTGTAAGGATGACCGGCCTGTTGTGTTCTGTGTGCCACGCCCTTCGCACTGTCAAATAGGGGGCATTGGTGTCCAGATATACAGAATCCCATTGCAGCGCCAGTATTTCTTCCCTCCGCAATCCGGCATACAGGCCAATCATGACGAACACATAGGGCGGCAATCCTCGAACAGCATCCAGAAGCCGCTGGGCCTGTTCATCGGTCAGTGCCTGACGCTCCTCCTGCGGAACACCGCCGCCCTTTGCTTTGAGATAGATGGTCGGGTTTCTATCAATCACATGGCTTTCTTTTGCTGCCCGAAAGATAGACTTATAGAGAATAACCACCGACTTGTAGACCGAAGCTGATTTTTTGGAAACCGGGACGAGGGCCACTTGAATATCGTCCAGTGTTACCTCGGCCATTCGCTTCTCGCCCAGCTCCTTGATAATGTGACGCCGCACTTTGGACGTGTAATCCGTCAAGGTAGTGGCGCGCACATGGACGGACTGCATCAACAGCCACTTTTCGCAGTATTCCGCCACTGTGGGGGATGTGCGCCGGAAGGTGGCGCTGTCAACCTGCTCCAATGCCGCAAGTTCTTTTTCGTATAGTTCCTCACGGGTCTTTCCGTATAGAATAACACGCTTTCCCTCCGCATCCTCAATGTCTGTTTTGTAATATTCATAGCCGTTTACCTGAACCCTGCTGTATCGAGGGATTCGCTTTCTTTTTACTGCCATGATCTTCACCTCCGAAAAAAATAGTACCAGCGCTGTATCTTTGTTTTATCAGAACGGCTCTATTTCCTCAAAGGTGCGTTTTTCCCACTCGCACATTGCGGTAGGTATCTTTTCGCTCCACCGGCTTTGCACGATGGGTACATTTGGCGACATATTCCTGGAGTCCGGCAGATGTAAAGTAGACGCAGCCATTGGGTACATATTGAATATAGGAAATCAATCCGCTGTTTCTGGCTTCATCCAAAGTAGTCAGGCTGATCCCTAACAGTTTCGCCGCCTCTTTACGGGTAATCAGTTTTTCCATATTCAATGTTCACCTCCGATCTGCTTTCTTTACAACCTCATAGTCATACCCCACATTCTGTCCGCAGTAGGTGCAGACATCTCTTTGTGCTTGGTGCGGATTGACCCTCCGCAAATAATAAGAGCCTGTGCCATAAAAATTATGGGCGCAGGCAGGGCAGAGGCACATGATTAAGTTTTTGGGAATTTCCTCGATCAGCCCCACACTGACTGCAAGAGCGCGGTTGATGCGCCGGATGTGATATTCGTCCAGCCTGCCGAGGTAGGATTGCAAACGCCGTTTGTCAATGGTGCGAAGCTGTTCCAGTAAAACAAGGGATGGGAGTTCCAGACCGTTTTCCGCTTTGAGCAGATAATGAGTGGGCAGCTTGGCTTTGGCATCTACCTTACTGGAGATTGCTGCCACAACAACAGTAGAGCTATATTTGTTGCCAGTGTTGTTCTGGATAATCAGAACCGGGCGATAACCTTCCTGCTCGGAACCGATTCCCCGGCCCAAATCGGCATAGTACATATCGCCGCGCAAGTATGTCCTGTTCATATTGTAGACCTCCTTTCAAAAGACAGGCGCTTTTCTGCCTATGTAGAGGCCATACAACAGGACAAGAGAAAGACCGGAAAAACACATGGAGTTCCTCTTATTTCACTGACTGTCCTGCTGCATGACCATATTTTCTACACAATCCCATTTGTCCTCGACACCCCGGATTGTCTTGGGAAGTCATCAAACGGCTGGCAGCTCACCAGCTCCACGGGGAATCTCACCCCTTGCGTGGTTCTCACGCAACCGCCCCCATTGCCTGCGACGGATCACGGCGAAAAACCGCTTCAACGCTCGGACGTTAGGCTGGACGGGAGTATCATTATCCCTGCTTCCGGTCATGGCCGATACCGGGAGCCACCCGGTACTGGCAGCCAACTATTTCTCGCTCCCTGTCATGCAAATCAAGCCAAAGACCGTCATATCATTCGTTTGGTGGTGTCTTGCTGTTTTGCATGACAGATCATCACGCAGCCGCTGCCTGGGCTTTGACTTTCGCCAAAGAAGCAGGAACGTATCTGATGAATGTGTATGCGGTTTTCAAGGTGCCGTGAGGGGGATAAAAGAACCTCTCACCCTTTTTGCCGTTGGGTGAGAGGTTTGCACAACGTTATTCCAAAAGTTTTTTCAGTTTTTTGAGAATTCTGGTTTTCCGCACATGGATGGCATTGCGATACACACCCAATTCTTCCGCATACTGCCGCTCTGTCTTTTCCTCAAAGAACAATGCCTGAATCAAAGCCTGCTCCTCTGGGACCAGCATTGCCAGGGCAGTATGTAACTTGTCCACCTCCAGCTTATGAAGCACTGTGTTTTCGACACTCTCCTCATGGGCGAACTGCTGGGCGTTTTCATCCATCAGCCGGTCTAAAGAATCTTCCCGGCTGGGAATGACCTGTACCACCTGCCCCTTCTCTCCAAGAACAAACCGTTCGGTTTTCAGATCGTTCTCAAAGTAACGCATTTTTCTATCGCCCTGCATATAGGCTGTATATACTTCATCCGTGACCTCAACATATTGACCGCGAACCCATATTTTCTTTTTATCAGCTTCCATGCTGTTTACCTCCGATCAGTCTGAATTTTGAGAAATTCAGACTGATCGGAGGGCTACGGCACCGTGGGATTAAGCTGTGGTAATATACAAAAACGCACCTGCATGGTGGGGCTGTTCCCCACATAGCAAGTGCGTTTCTTTTTAGTTCGTATAAATTATGGCATGACAGTTCATTAAAATGGGCAAATGATTCCGCTAAAAAAGAGGAACTTTTTTTGACCGTGTACCCTTAAATGATGATACACTTACTTCATCGAATCAAACTCGCTGCTTTTGATTAGCAGCGAGATGCGGGTATTCCAGCACATAAAATATCCCCCCAAACTCAAACGATGGAGTGGAGGGATGAACACGACAATTTCCCCTGCCAAAACCTCGTTTTTTTTATTGGCAGGGTTATTTTTCTCTGGTTTTCTATTTTCTGCACTTTCAGTTCTCTAAAATTTGAACTGGTATACCATTATCAAATTGACATGAATCATTAGAATAAAAATAAGGAGTGAACTGAAAGTGCAGAATTATCATGAATCCCTTGGCGAGATAGTAAAAAGTGCTCGGACAAAGGCGGATATGACCGTTGAAACACTGGCCAGCAAGGTCGGAGTTACCGAAAGGTTTATATATCGTATAGAAAATGAAGGGAAAAAGCCCAGCTATGAAATCCTTTACAAGCTCATCCGCGAACTGGCTATTGTGCCAGACCAAATCTTTTTTCCCGAAAAGCAGATTAAGGATTCTGAAATGGAAAACCTTGTTCGAATGCTTTACAACTGTGATGAACGTTCCATGCAGATTATCAAAGCCACAATAAAGGCCGCATTGGACAGCCAACCTAATAAGTAAAAAAGAGCCGATGACTGTGATTACTCACAAGTTCATCGGCTCTGCGTCTTTGCGTCTGGCTCTTTGATGATAGTAATGTGTAAATGTTTTGCATTGATCAAGCATTCATGCTTGCATTTCGGGCAATAGAGAGGATAGTTAACCAAAACTGTATCCTCCCTTATTTTATCACGGGTTTTTCCCCCACAAAGAGGACATAACACCCACTCTGTACCCATGTCATTTCCCCTTTATCTTGATTCTTTGTTGATCTATATTCTCTAAAAGTTCACTACCACCTTTATGTGTATCCTATACTTTCTGCGGTTATAACAGCTACCGTGCATTTGGTCCCTTTTCTGATTGGAATAGCAACTTCAGAAAATACCGGACGCAGGAACAAGAAACAACTCCGTCCGATATTTTCTTATGTGCAAATAATTACTGTTGCGTAAGCGTTCCATCTCTCATATAAAGAATATTATCAGCCCGTGATGCAAGATCGAGATCATGAGTGACAACAATGACACAGCGACCTAAAGCGTGAGCTAAGTGGAGCAACAGATCCATGACCTGGATACTATTGGCCTCGTCCAAATTGCCAGTAGGTTCATCTGCCAGCAGGATACCAGCCCCAGTGGAAAGAGCCCGTGCAATTGCCACACGTTGCTGCTCGCCGCCGGAGAGATTGGAGGGATAACGTCTATGCTTTTCTGCGTGAATACCAACTTCTGCTAATAATTCTGTTGCTCTCCGCTTGGCTTCCGCTTTGGATACACCATTGGTTTCCATCGGAAAAGAGACATTCTCCACCGCCGTCAAGAGAGGAAAAAGCTGAAATGCTTGAAAGATCATGGACAATTTCTCACGTCTGGTTCGATCTAAATCCATCGTGTTGTAGCTTACTTGATCCAATGTCAACTCGCCATGAGTGGGGGTATCAAGACCAGCCATGAGGCTGAGTAACGTGCTTTTTCCGCTGCCGGAAGGCCCGACAATTGCGTACACGTTTCCACTCTCAAATTTGCAGCTGATGCTGTGTAACACGTCCCGCTCTGTATTTTTATAGCGGTAACACACATCTTGCAATGTTAATTCAGACATCTTAGATTCCTCCTACTCTTTTACCTGGAGCAATTCCAAGGGTTTTTTCTTTGTGATAGCCATACATCCAACCATAGTACCCACGGCCAGCCCCAGAATATAGATGGCTGCACACAAGAGCAGTTGCATACTCCATTTCCCTAACAAAAGGACAACTAGTATACCCATGAAGACTCCTATTACTCCTAAGATAAGCAGTTCAGTTCCCAGCATCCTTTGAACCGTGCGTGTTGGGATTCCCAAGACCCGAAGGATAGCAGCCGTTTTTGCCTCCTGCAACAGCAACAGCAGCGCCACCACACCAGCAACGAAAAAAGCCACCGTTTGAGCAATGGGATAGAGTACCTGCATCAACGTCAAATTTTTTTCCATGGGTTGAACAACCGTGCGCAACTCTTCATCCCAAATTACCAGGTTGAGGGAAAGCAGGCTCTTGGTATCGTCTGCAATCACTTGTTCAGCCGTTGTTCGGAACGCTTCTAAGTTCCTGTTTAAGGATGGGTCTAAAACAAAATCCGCAACAGAATAATACAAGTTATCTCCATAAAGCTCTTGCATCAACGAAAGCGGCATCAATACGGCTTCTCCGGTGAGATTTCCAAGTCCATTAAATTGTCCGGTGTAGCTCCCTTTGATAATTGCAGTTACGGCACGAGAACCTGCGGAAAGGATTAGTTGGTCGTCTAAATTGACATTCAATCGCTCCAGCATCATTTCAGATACCACAATTGGATACCATTCAGCATTACCATAATCTTTCTCGAACATGGAGTCATCCCATCCATTCAAATAGGTAATCACGCCATCCCCCCCAGCTACCATCATCCCGGATGATAGTTTCTGATTGACCATATCTGTGTTGGTAATACCGCAGAGAGTAAAGTTTGTAAATAAACTTCCTTGACCATCAATCTTGGACAGACCAGCATCTGTGGTTGCCGCAACCGAGCGATTCTCTTTTACAAAATCGGTGGCGACAATCGCATCTACGGTCGCACCCGAAATAAAGCCGGGATCGCTGGTATAACTACCGGAAACACTCCTGAGAAGTTCGGCTTCCACCGAAACGTTGCTGTACATTTCATTGATTCTCTGGTCTGTTTGCAGGATGGCTTTCTGTATCCAACCAAGTGCCAGGATAAAAATGATAGAAACAACAAGAAGCAGTAGCGTTGTGCCTTTACTACGGCAAGCATATCGTCGCATGAAGCGTACCAATCCAGATGTACCATTGGCAGCCGCAGGAACAGCTGAAGAGGGGGCAGAAGCTGGCTTTTCTGCTTGAATAAGAGGCATTACTGCATCTGTGGGCGTTGTTTCTGTAGTTCTTGGGGTGTTCTGTGGACGCTGGGTTTTGTGTGCCTCATGCAGAATGTCCAAAACAGAATGATGAGAGAGCGCCATGTATCCCAGAAGTACCACCATAATGAGTAAGACCAACGAGCATACCATGATGATCACAAGAATCCAAATTGGTAATGAGGCATTCACGTTCTGATCATCACGGACAAGGGCGGAAAGTGTGACTTGCACTTGTCCTAGGGCATATCGCCACGCCAATAGGCTCCCCACACCGATGCCAACGGCACCCATCAACGTCACAGGCAACAGATGCCACGCTGTGGCTCTTGTTGCAGGAATGCCCAACGCTCGAGCAATGGCAAACTCCCGGCGGTGCTGTCTGCGATAGAGAAAGGATACTAAAATCAGTGCCATGATCTGTACGATTGCAAATATGACGGCACTGTAACGGGCAGATTGGCAAATGGGTTGCGCCGAAGTGGAAAATTCGGACCAACCGTTCTCAATCATGGTGATGGTGTACCCCATACTTTCCAATTGACTGCGGTATTGCTGCATGAATTCATCCTCGGCGTCCGGTTCTATCAGTACAAAGCTATACCCACTTTCAAATATTGTGCCGTTTTGAAAGGAAGTGACAGCCGATTCATACTCAGCTGGCATACAAGAGTCCGGGATATATACCGTCAAGCTGCGGTAGCTGGCAGAAGTATAGCCTTCTGAAAAAATAGTGCGGTTAAAAATGCCAACAATCGTAAATGTAGTTGTGATATTGGAAGATTCAATGTCCTCTATAGCCGTTCCTTCTGGGTAATAGCCATACGACATCTGTTCGTCATGTAGGGTGATGGTAAGGGTATCACCCACACCAAGGCCGCGTGCCTCGGCGAAATCCTGTAAAATCACGCACGCAGGGTTGCTGTTTTCGTTGTCTGCGGAGTTGAGCCACCGACCTTCAACTAGGTAGCCATCTCGATTGACCTCTTGTGTAAAGGGCAGAGCACTCATATCCTTTGTGCTGTTGAGCGTGATCCGGTGGCGGTTGATTTCCTGCACGGCATCTGCTTCAACCAGATCGTCCATCCTTGGGTCACCCTGGGATAGAAACCATTCCCCTTCTGGAACGGCTTGTCGTAGCGAAAGATGAGAGGCATACTCTCCCTCACCCGGATAGTAAGCCCGTACACCGTACACTTGGCTGGGCAGCAGCGCATCAAATGCGGCACTCCAATCCGTATCATTGTGGTCGGGGTAGTAGGTTACAGTGATATATTCGTCCTCAGGGGCATAGTCAGGGTAGCCACACAAACGTTCAACCACACGAAACCGCAGGGAGTAATACTCCGGAATCAGTGTGGATGTGGCCTCTGGAACATAGTGCTTTTTATCCATCAGTTCGCCCCAAATCAGGACTTCGGCAACGTTGTATCCCTTCGTACTGGTCTTTCCATCCAGATCAGAATTATAGATTCCATTTAGCGTGCCAGAACAATACCGTTGTACATCGTTTATGGCGACCAGATCACTTTCTGCCAGCAGTTTCGCACCTTGTGTCACATCACCATCGCTGGAACTCAGGTAACCAATCGACTGGTAGTATTCGGAAAGTTCGCCCACCGCCCGTGTGACAACGAGATATTCAACCGCTCGGGCGGTAAAACCAAAGGATACCGCACCGAGAAGCAAGACAAGCAGAATGAGACGCAAAGGACGTCGCATCACCGATTTGAAATGTGGAAACACATTAATTCCCTCCTATCTTCGAGGATGATTCATAAAAAATCCGAAATCAGAAATCCCCATCAAAGGACAACAAATTTTGACCTTGGGGAAGAATTACTGCAATATCGGGGTATGTTCCCCCATCAAGGAGACTTGCTATGGAACTATCCACATCTGGAGGAATATAGTAAAGCTCGTCTAGGCTACATGAAATTTGTTGCGAACTACCGTTCGCTTGGTCAATCATAATTTCGTCATCAGCCGCAGAAGCAGACAATAGATTAGCCACTTGATTCTGGTAGAACAGCAAAAAATCACTGGCTTGCTGCTGGGTCAGCTCTCCACGTTCAACCAGGGCGTTTGCCTCCGTTTGTAGTACGTCCAGCCAATCTTCCAGTCCATTCAACGTGTAGACATCATCCAAAGCTCCACCCAATGTTTGGGCTGTTGTTGCATTGGAAAAATCTGAAGAAGTGGGTGGAGACATGGCAAGACATAGCGTTGCGCCAAGGATCAACATTACTGCCAGAATAGCCATCAAAGGGGAACACTTTTTATATTTCATAATAGATAAAGTTCTTTCCTCCATGGCACAGCTGCTGAAATGGCTGCATAAAGAAGAAGTACCGCTCTTGATTTCTTCCATATCGAGAAGTGCCAGTGCATAGGCGGCTTTCTTTTTCTCACCTAACGTTTGTATCACTCGCTCATCGCAAGATAACTCCATATCACGATTGGCCAAGATATACATAACCCAAACAAGAGGGTTAAACCAATGCACACACAATACTGCTGCAAACATCATCTTGGATGCCATATCAAATCGTCGGATATGCACATATTCGTGGGTTAGTGTGTAGGTGAGCAAGGAAGTATTCTCATCATCTATGTTCTTTGGCAGCAAAATGACCGGGCGAAAGAAACCATAGGTTAAGGGAGAGAGAATGCAATCTGATACTTTGACCTGGATCGGGCGAATCGTCTGGTGATTTGCCAACCACTCCTTAATGAATTCTATATCGCTGGGAATTGACAATCTAAATTTACGGATATTTTTCAAATAGATCCTTACAAAGTAGAATGCCATGAGACCAACCCCAACTAACCAGACCATTGTCATAATGGAAAGTCCAGCAAGCGAAGAAGAAATCGGCGTATCTGCAAGAACGGAACTTGCAGAATGACTCTGTTGCGAGAAGATGATAGGAGACACAGTTTGTTTGACTGGGGCAAGCAGTTGCTCTGCATAGGTATATATGCTGAAGGGGGATGAAATGGAAAAAGGCAACAGCAAGCGGAGTGCAGCTACTCCCCACAGAATGAAAAAAGTTGCTTTTGGCAAGCGATGAACGGTCAAGGCTCGCAACACAAGGATAAAAACAATGAATACTGAGCCAGTTAGGCTCATCTGCGCAAAGCTCACGGGAATATGCCTCCTATTCCATATCTGCAATCATCTTGCGAAGTTTATCAATTTGCTCCTTGGAGAGTTTTTTGTGACTGAGCAGAGATGCAAACAGAAGGTCGGCATTACCGTCGAATAGTTTACTAATCAATTCATCGGTCTCCGCTTCCTGAACAGCTTCCTTTGCCACAAGGGCATGACACATAAAGTGAGGCTCGCTCCGTTCAATGGCCCCCTTAGCAATGCACTTTTTGATGACCGTGTAGGTTGTGTTCATATTCCAACCAATTTCGGCCTTCAAAATATCAGAAATCTCTTTTGCTGTTGTATCGCCTCTGTTCCATAGTACACGCATTACTTTTGTTTCTGAGTCAAAAAGTTTGATTTTCACTGAGATCCCTCCGAAATTTATGTTTTCTAATATAATCACATTATCACAGTAGCGAGGGATTGTCAACACTACTGGAATAGTGTGTAGGCGTAAAGAAAGAATACTACTTCTCTGGTTACAGATGTATCAAGGAATATCTTCAACATCTGTTAGCGAGCAACTATATGTTAAACTTCATAGCTTAACATACATGGGAACTTCGGAAGTAGTATTCGTTAGGAAATATTAACATGTAAATTTTTTTACAATGTAGTTGCATTACATACCAAATAATTTCTGTTACCGCTCGGATATTCTTGGTAGCAAAAACCAATGTATTGTGATACTCGGGATTGTCAAAATACTCCAAATCTATATTGAGCGAACGTTGCATTATATACTGGGACAATTTGAAATTTAAAATATCCGTATGAACAGCCTGTACATACTGAACGATTTTTTGGGAACTCGCTATAAGAATGTTTGTAAGGAGCATAGCTCCGAGTAAGAGGATGAAAGTATATTTACCACCATATGAGTTATCCCCGGATAACGTATCTAGAATATATTTTCCGATATAGGATAACAAAACGGTCAGAATTGATGGAATGGTACTAGAAACAGTTCGAAGAAATGTGTATAAAGGAGATGCGTTCCAAGAAAAATTCAGGCAAAATAAAGTATTTTTCACTAAGCTTTGGATTTTTTTTACACCCATAATACATGCTCCTTTAATTACAGCATATAAAGCTATCTATATTGTTCTTTCTAATTGTATTCGTTGTAGGCTTAATAATACAATCAATTTTAATAAATATATCTTATCCTATCACAAAAATAAAAGAAATCAATATGTAAGAGAAAATTACACAAATGCACTTGAAATTTTTGGAGCAAAAGTAAATGCTCGACAACGTTCTCATTCTGATGCTACAATGAGTTTAGAAGTTGCAAAGAGGGCGATAGATTTCTTGTGGGAACATTCTGTGGATAGTGAAGGGGTTGCGATTGGTCTTTATGGCGGAGAACCTTTGCTACAGTTCCCGTTAGTACGCAGCATTGTTGAGTACAGTAAAAAGCGATTTTTTGGAAAAAATTTAACTTTTTCTATGACAACCAATGGATCACTGCTATCTGACGAGATTGTTAGCTTTCTGGAAGAGAATGATGTTAGTCTTCTAATCAGTATGGACGGCCCCAAAGAGATTAATGATCGAAATCGAGTTTTTCGTAATGGGACTGGTACATTTGATGTCGTGGCTCGTAATTTACAGTCAATGAAAAGCAAATTTCCAGAGTACTGGAGTAAGGTTCGCATTAGTATGGTAATTGACACCAACAATGATTTGGATGAGGTTGGTAAGATTATATCCGAACTTGGAATTGAGCCTAGTAAGTTGAAGCCCTCGCTAATTGATTGTGAATATGACAATTTGCCAACAACAATGACTAATGAATACTATTGTAAGCAGGAATATCATCGTTTTTTGTCTTACTTAGCGCACTGGAACCGTTATCCGACTGGAAAAGTTTCCCCTATTCTGCAATCAAGAGTTGAAACTACAATCGAAAATCGAGATCAGATTTTCCAAAAGGCTCCGTTGAGAGAGTATGATTCGCCTTCTGGTCCGTGTGTTCCTGGACAGCTACGTTTGCTTGTCGATGTTAATGGAAATTTTTATCCGTGCGAGCGTGTAAGTGAAACTTCAGATGTGGCACATATTGGCTCACTGGACAATGGATTTGACCTTGATAAAGTCGAACGCTTTCTAAATGCGAGCCGGGTAACACGTGATGTGTGCATTAACTGTTGGTGCTTCCGGTTTTGCAATCAATGTGGTAAACGTGCTGATTCTGGCGGGAGTGAACTAGATGCGCAATCAAAGCTGAAGTATTGCGCTGCCACAAGGCGTGCGGCATTGTTTGAAATTGAGAATTACCTTCTCACGAGTGAAATTCCAATGTATTATAAGGATTTTGTTGAAGTGTAGTAACACACATTTGTCTAAAGGAGAATGAAATGGAACATGCTACTATTTACCCGTACAGTTCTTCCTTACTTCCCATTGTAAGAAATTTTCACGAGTTGCAAAATGAATATGTGTTAGATCATATCATTTCTCACCCTGGAAGTGGACTTACAGGAAAAGACGCTGCTTATGTATGTAACCAACCTAACATCAGCATCGATGTGGAGGAAACCCTAGATTTGCAAGCTCCGTGGACAACGTTATTCGTAGATGTTTCTCGGCTTACAGATCGCGAAAGCGCAAATAAATTATTAGCAGATGCAAATGCTTCGCACAAAAAAGTATTCCTCATTGAAGATACGAGCGGACACATTCCGTCTTGGCATAGAGATATTCAGAGTCGGCTATCAAAAAATGAGTTTCCTGCGAGACTCTGTAAAGAGGAAATTGATCAAATACAGTCCGAGATGATGCATGAAATTACCACACCAATATTCTTGGTCGGTGGCTTGGTTGAGCAAGCGGACACTTTGGATGTTGTTTGTTCTATTACGAAAATACTGCGACAAAAGGGATTGCGTGTTGAGGTTGTAACATCCAAGCCCGCATGTCGGTTGTTAGGATTTCACGATATGTCGTACTTGTTTGATCGAACAAAGGTGTTGGAAGACATCATCCAAAGTATAAATAAGTTTATATATGCTGTACAGAATAAGTTTTTGCCAGATGTTATTCTTGTACTCGCTCCAGATGGCATGATTCAATACAATTCACTGGTTCCAAATGGCTTTGGCATAAAGACATATATGACTTGCCAAGCTGTATGCCCTGATTATTGCTATTGCTGCGTACCTGCTGATATGAGTAGTCCAGAGATGATTGAATCGCTCAGCACCGATTTTATGTATCGGTATGGAGTGGCAATTAATGCTGCACATATTAGTAATTTAGTAGTTGATACAATGCAGATACTGCAAGACCGAAAACTTTCTTTTTCATATCTTGAAATGGAATCAGTAAACAAATATTTATCACTTAGTGCCAATAGTAAAATTCCGGTTTTCAACGTTTTTACACAGAAGGAAAAAGTAGAAAGTGCACTGGAATCTATGCTATCGTATTGATGAAGGAGACTATGAATGACTGACGTAAATAGAGAGCAGGTTCGCAAAAAAATTGAAAACTTGCTGGAGAGAAAATTCAGTGTTGACTGGTCAACTATTAGTCAAGAAGATTGTGCTAAAAGCATTTTCTTACAACCATTCAACTTTGACGGTATCATTTTGGTATATCTTCTAGCCGAGATTGAGAAATACTTCGGAATTAAGATCCCACAAAATTATTTTGATGAGTATTCCTTTAGCACTGTGGATGGGATTGTGAATGTCGTGTACCAAGTGTGCAGAGAAAATTCACATGATATTCCAACTGGAGTTTGCGTAGTTGAGAGGAATGATTAATGGTGATACTTTTTCTCTTAATCAACTCTCTTCTAACTTTAAAAGAAAGGAGGGAAATGGTATGAAGTTGAGAAAGACTGCATCTGCGCGCACGGTGGAGGCGTATGCTATTTGCGCTTGTGCATATGCTCTGGGTTGTTCCTGCACAGGCTACTGCGGTTGCTATTGCACTGGATCTCACAGAGAAGATAGCGTTAATGATTATAACGATGATCATAGTGGTGAGATTTCCACTGCGTCGAACCATACATCGGGCGATTCTGCGAATATGTCTATGTAAGTTCGAAAGCAAGGAAGTAAGGATGTGTCGCAAAACGAAAGTTTTGTGGCACATCCTTTTTTATCCAACAGCAAAAACAGATAAGGTAGAATAAGTTTTGCGTAGGTAGTGTCAATGACCCGTCCTTGAGGGCAGACTGATTAGAAATCGCACAAAAATCGCCTTTTAATTCTTCCTTTTCTTATCTAGGATTGCTTGCAGTTGATTAATGTCCTCATCAGACAGTTCATTTTGATCCATATAACTGACAACCACTTGACTATCTTTGTCGTGCGTGATTACACCTTTTTCAAGACGAAACAACATCGTTTGAATTGTTTTGGGCTTTCATACTTTATTGTAAGAAAGACGCTCAACAATATCATTCGTACTGATAGGAGTATCTTTCCAGATGACATTCATAATTTCAAACTCAGCATTGGGAATTTGCGGTAAATTATTCATGGCATTTCTCCATAAGTATTATATTTGTAAGAGTTGGTATAAATGATATTTGAAAAAGTCAAGCTGATATATATATTTACCCGCTTTTAGTGCTACAATAGTTCATTATGTACCCAGCCGTTTTGCGGCTGGGTCTTTTCTTTTTGGGCAGTTAATACGCTGGGGTTCCATACCCATAAATCTCATAATAACCAACCGGGTAACTGTTCTGGCGGCAGCTATCGCCGGAGTTCCCTTCAATGGTGTAGACACGGCCATTCTCCACCTTCTCCACAATGCCCACATGGTCAGAAGAACCATCCTGGCCGCCATCATCCCAATCGAAAAAGATAATGTCGCCGGGGCGCGGCTCATAGCTGTTGTCCTGCCACAGTCCCCGCTCTTGGAACCACGGCACACCCTGAGAGGCACAGGCCGCAAACTTCGGAATGACGCCCGCCTCGATATAACCGCACTCGTTGGCACACCAGCTCACAAAGCAGGCGCACCATTCAACACGAGAGCTGAAACCGTACCAGCTCCAGTACGGCTCACCGCCGACATTCCCCACCTGAGAGAGTGCCACGGTGACGATCTCGCCGTCACCTCCGCTGATGCCGTAGAGGACTTGTGACCAGAGAGGATTGTTTTCATCAGCCAGAAGCTCCGCCATCTGTTCCCGCTGATCCTCATTGAAGCCAAAGTGATCGGCCATCTCCTCGGCAGTTTTGTGGCTGACGGTGATATAGAGGTATGTCCTCGTAACTGTGGTTTCTGTTTCCACGATATTGCCGTTTCCGTCATCCGAGGTTTCAATCACCGTTTCGCTCTGGGTTTCCGTACTGGATGAGATCTCATTCATCTCCCAAAAGATGTCCTTCAGGAGCTGCTTCTTGGTATCATCCATTGTGGCGACTTCCTGGGCAGCATCCGGATCAGTGGTTGTCTTGACGGCATAAACCGCCAGAACCTCCTTCCATACGGCACGGGAACCGGACATCTCCAGAACATCATAGCTGTGGGATGCTTTGATCTCATCCAGCCTGTCCTGATAGTCCGTGTTGATTTCCCGCACAGCGGTCTGCATGGTCTGCCCGGTGCCAGAGTCCTCACCAGAAAAGAAAATGCCAAAGCAGGAACCAAGAATCATACCGATCATACAAATGACGATTACCACTGCCACCGCGATCCATCCTCCGGCAGCAATGGCCGCGATCAAAGCCTTTGTCGCTGCAATGATGGCTTTCACCGCTGCTGCTGTGGCGTGAGCCGCTACCTTGATGGCGTGGGCCGCTACCTTGATGGCGTGGGCCGTGGCAATGGCTGCTGCACGGGCGGCATGGGCCGCAGCTCTGGCGGCTCTGGCTGTGGCAATGGCGGTCTGCTGGGCTGCCTTTGCCGCCTGCTGGCTGGTTTTGATACTGGCCTTTGCGGTGGTTTCCGCTGTTTTGATAGATTTGCTGGTGGTCTTTACAGTGCCTTTGGCGGTGGATGAAGTCTGTTTGATGGTCTTTCTGCTTCGATCCACCGTCTTGATACCTTTCTGACCGCGATCCAGCGTCTTAATGGCGCTGCGCTCCTGATGAGCGGCCTTAACCGGCTCAGAAATAGTATCCGCCGCCTGTCGCCCATTCCAGTGACCAGCAGGCTGCCCAGTTTGTTGTGCCGCCCTCTTTTCTGCTTGTTTTTTAGGCTGTTCAGCGGCAAATTTCCGCTTTTGGATGTTCTCCTTGACCTTAGAGAGATTCTCTTTGGTGGTCTGTACTCCCTTGCGGCCCTGCTTATCAAATTGGTGGACTGCCTCATGGGTGGCACTGTCCACACCATAGGAAACACGATCAGCCGCATATTCACCGGGGGAATTTTCCTCTGCATACAGCCCATGTTCTGCCTTGTCTTTGGTGCGGATAAATGCCTGTTTCATTCGCTCGGCAGCTACGGCACCTTTATCCAGTGCTTTTACATCTTTTATGGTGGTCTTTGTCTTGATACCCTTGCTCATGGGGTTCACCTCCTTTCCGGGGCAGGGCAGCCCTTATTCCTCCAGCAGCTTTGCCACCACAACCATCCGCCCGTTTGTCCGGGAATACTCGCAGGTGGAAAGGGTGATGAGCTTGTCGCCGTATTCAGCGGTTACGCCGGTGTCATAGAGGGCCAGTTCTTTGCATTTTGCAATGTACTCGTCAAACTGCTCGGCACTTTCCGCCCGGACAAAGTGGTAATACTTGAATCCATCCTGAGAATAAGCCACCGTTTTGAAGGCGGCAATCACTTCATACTCTCCAAAACTCTCCAGCGTATCAAAGTGGATGATTTTATGCTCCTGATAGAAGTCCTCGCTCTCGTACTTGCAAAGGTCGGAGAACATGGAGCCATTGTTCATGTGGTGGCCGTACAGTACCAGATTATCAGATATACCGATGTCGCAGTTTTCCTGCATATACGGCACACCGTAACTGCTGTACGACTTATCAAAGGCGCGCTTGAGATAGAAGTTCGGATTGTCCTTTGTCTGCATGATGGGATAGTCAATCTGCGTCCCTTCAATGGATACCCAGCCCACCAGATCGCTGTTCTGGGCATACACATCGGCATACTTTTCAAAGGCCGTCACTTCCTCCTGCACCGGCTCTTGCCCGTTTTCCAGTTCCAGGGCGGGCAGTTCCGGCTCATCTTTCACCAGCTCTGCCACAGCGTCAAAGGCTTCGGCGCTCTGCTTCTGGTCGAGATATTCCCGGCAGAGCATAAAGCCGGAGAAAAGGAAAAGGGCGGCACAAAAGGCCGCCCCAGCAATCATCATTTTGGTTTTCATTTCGTTTTTCATGTCTGCCCTCCTGTGTTTATCGTGCCGGTTCCGCCTGCCTTTTGACGGGCGGAAGTTCCCGGCAGTATTCGGGATAACGGATTTTGATGCCCTCCATGAAGTAGGGCGCAAACTCACAGCAGAACAAGTCCTCCGGGGAAAAAGCGTTGCTCTGCTCCGGGTCGGTATAACCATTCCAGAGGTTAAAGGCCAGACGGCACACCCGGACGGTGCTGCTGGTCTGCCAGCCGCCGTTCATTCCATCCGGCTCGATGCAGTCTTCCTTGAAATTGAACATCTGCTGGATATTGGCTCGTGTTTCCGGGGCAATCCCCATCACATAGAAAAAGGAACGGTGATAGCTGTCATTGTGCCGGGACTTGGACATCATGGACAAAAAGAAGTCCCTGTGTTCCTCGGATGCAAAACGGATGTTCTGTGCGCCCATCACATTGCCTCCTTTTCACCACCGAACACACCCTCGCCGGGTTTGGTGGTCATCAACTCATAGAGCTTGGTGTCGCGGGGGAACCGGTTGATAAACGGAACCAGGGCGCTGCCATACCGGATCAGGCCGCAGCCTGCGTCTGCATTGGTGACGTAGCTCATCTGCTCTTTGGAGATATTGAGGAGCTTGGCCAGCTTTTCCCGGTCAGAGGCCGCCTGATTGAGCATGACGATAAACTCAGAGTTGGAGAGCATGGTGCTGGCCTGCACGGAGTCCAGCAGGTACTCCACGTTCTGAGTGATAGCGGTGGGATAAGCGCCGCGCTTGCGGAACTGACGCCACGCGGAGTTGAAGAACACGCCGCTTTGCTCGTTCTCAAACACCACATGGAACTCGTCGAGGAACACATGGGTGCGCTTGCCCCGTTTCCAGTTGAGGGTAACGCGGTTGAGGATGGTGTCGGTAATGACCAGCAGGCCGGTGGGCTTTAATTGCTGCCCCAGACCGCGAATGTCGAACACCACCACGCGCTTATCCAGATCGACGGTGCTTTCCCGTCCGAAGATGTCCAGCGAACCGGTGGTAAACAGCTCCAGAGAAAGGGCAATATCCTTTGCCTTTTCCTCCGGCTGCTCCAGCAGCTTTTTGCGCAGATCGCAGAGCGTGGCAATCCTTCCGGTGCGCTCTGCGTCCTGATACACCAGGGCGGTACAGCGGTCAATGATGGACTTATGCTGCGGCCCCACGCCGGTCTTGTCGATCTGCTCGATGAGGGACATGATGAACTGAGATTTTTCTACGATGGGATTCTGCTCACCATAGCCCTCTACCATATACATGGCGTTCAGACGGTCTTTGCCACCCGCAGCCATGTGAATCACGGAAGCCATGTCCCGGCCCAGCGCCTGACACAGCGCACCAAATTCGTTTTCAGGATCGCAAATCAGAATATCATCGTTGGCATAGTCTGGGTGCAGCATCAAAAATGCAATTAGCTCTTTGGCACTGAAGGATTTACCGGCTCCCGGTACACCTAGCAGGAAAGCCGACTGATTCAAAAGGTTTGCCTTGTTGCACATAATGAGATTGTGGGAAATTGCGTTCTCTCCGAAGTAGATGCCGCCCTTGTCCTGAATCTCCTGCACTTTGAAGGGAATGAACACCGCAAGGCTCTCGGTGGTAAGGGTGCGGAACGCATTGATTTTGCGCGCCCCAATGGGCAGCGCGGTGTTCAGGCCGTCGAGCTGCTGGAACTTTAATGTGGCAAGCTGGCACATATGCTTGCGGGCCACAGAGAGAACCGCCTCAGTATCGCTGTCAAGCTGTTCTTTGGTGTCGGCGGTGATGGCCAGCGTGATGACGGCGAACATCATCCTCTGATCGCGGGTGGTGAGATCGTCCAGAAACTCCTTGCTCTCCTTGCGCTGCAATTCCATATCATACGGCACCACCGCAGAGAAGTTGTTGTTGGCGTTCTGGCGACGCTGCCAGTTGGTGATGTTGGTTTCCACGCCCAGCAGCCGGTTTTCCACCTCGCGGACGGCCTCATCGGTGGGAACCGGCACAACGTCGATGGAGAGCATCATGTTCCGGTTGAAGTCCGTCAGCTCCGTCACCATGTTGTCCTTGATATAGCTGGCGTAATCCTTGAGGAACAGGACGCGGCAGTATTTTTCGCCCAGCTTCAGATAGTCGCTGTTCTTCTCAATCCCGTCCGGGCAGATATAATCGCGGAAGTCATGGCCGCGCTTCATCATCTCGCGGGCATTGAACCGGAACTCGGCTTCCTCGCCCTGACGGTAGAAATCGTGCAGGATACGCAGACGCTCGGTGGCGTCCAGCTCAACACATTTGGAACCCAGCGCCGCAAAGTGAGAAACAAGGTCAGCCCCCACACGGGCAAAGTAGGCACGGGCTTCTTCAATGTCCTTTTTCACCACGGAAATGGTGATATACTTCTCCTGCGTGATTCCGTTTGCACCGGTGGCCTTATCCAGCAGCATTTGATTGTACTCCCGGCGATACTCATCACGGAAATCCCCCTGCATGGGCATGAGGATGGACTGCTCAAAGTTGGCCTTGTTCATACGGCGGTTGTTGACGGTGATCTTCGTCACCGCGCCGGAGTCCAGAGAGTTCAGCAGCTCCGAATAAGTCAGGAACATGGATTCCTTGTCCTCGCGGCTGGCCACAAGATAGTTGATGTCGGTGAACTTATAGGTCTTGGTGAATTTCGTCCCCACAAGAAAAATGCCGTCCGGCCAGATACGGCGGACGGGGATCACATCCTGCACCTTGCGCGGGACGTTGTAGCGTTCCTTTTCCTGTTTGGCCATTGTTTTGATGGTTTTAATCATGCTTTTCCTCCTTCCGTTTGCTCAGATATTTCGGTTGTTTTTTGCGTTTTCTGCCGGAGCTACCACTCTGCAATTCCTCGATAGTTCCTTTGAGGGCCGCATAGTAATAGTTGCTGTCCTCGAACTTAAGTTCTTTTGGTTCCAACATCTCCGAGCGCAGCCATGCCCAGATGAACTGCTCCGCCGTCATGCCATGATAAGTGATGAACCCCAGCAGGGCAAAGGGGGCCGCGCCCAAAATGCACATCCAGGAAAGGGTTTCCACACCGAAGTAGGGACGCAGGATAAAGTAAAGGCCCACGGCTACACCGCAGGCCAGTACCGAAAAGATGAACTGCCGCATGGACAGCCCAAAAAACATACTCTCCGTGTAATTACGGATTTCTCGATTGATCTTAACTTCCACAATATCTTCCTCCTTTACAGGCCCATCATCTCGCGCACCACACGGTCTGCCATCTTGACCGCGCCTACAAGGACGAGCATATTGAACAGCAGCTCCCCGACATAGCTCCACACCTGTGTGACAGCCGCCGCATTTGGATCAACGGCTGGCGGAGATGCAGCGAACAGGGAGAAGATAATGCAGGCCAGCACGATAATGGCACCCTCCAGACAAACCGCCGCATAGCTTTTGATAAAGCTCTTGCCCACGTTCTGGCTCGGTTCTCCGGCGAAGGTGGACAAAGGCACCGACGCGATGGCGGTGTAAAGGTAGAGCTTAAAAAATCGCCCGTAGACGGTCATAATCATCACGAAGGAAAGTACGGTGATGAACAGCCCGCCGATGAGCGTTACCGCCCAGAGGGGGATGCTCTCAAAGAAACCGCAGCTTTCTACCGCGTCGATAATCTCCTGCGGCAAAACCGTCTGTTGGGCGGAGCCGAAGCCGGAAGCATTCATAATAGTGCTGACCAGCCCCTGTGCGATGTTAAACAGGGCCATCATCAATTCCAGCCCATAGGTGACAACGCCTTTGGCAATGGCAAACCGGATGAACAGCTTGAGCGCGTGTTCCGGCTTTTTGACCTCGGCAAAGCTGCCGCAGGTTTTCATCACTCCCACAACAAAGAACAGCACCAGCAGCGCCAGGCCGATGGCGCGCACCGCATCGTGGTTGTTGACGATGACACTCCAAATGGTGCCGCCCTTGAATTGCTCCGGGCTTTGTGTGATGAGCTGCCAGATCTCCGTCAGGTACTTGTTCCAGGTATCCAGCGCGTTTTGCAGATTTTGTACTACCCAGTTATCGGACATCGAAAAACCTCCTTTCCGGCAAAGTCAGGGGCAGGCCGCAATCGGCCCGCCCCCAGACTGCCGTTTTGAATCAGCCGGTAATCAGGGTCAAAATCTCCTTTGCAAAGGTGATGATAACGCCGCCGGCCAGAGTGAGGAAGCCGTTGGCGCGCTGGCTGGGGTCGTGGGACTTGAGGGACAAGCCGACCTGCACGATGCCGAAGCCCAGCAGGATCATGCCGATGGCGCGGATCAGGCCGAAGATGAATTCGGACAGATTGTTGATGACCGTCAAGGGATCGCTGGCGGCAAAAGCCGTGGTGGTAAAGCAGCCAAACATCAGCACCAGCGCCGCGTACACAGCAAAGGCACGTTTGCTCTTTTTGCTCATAGGCAGGCGATGGGTTTCCTTATTCTGCTTGTTGTTCTTGTTAAACAGTTTCATTTTGCGGTTCCTCCTTGAATTGGAAAATATTCTCCATGTCCTCATCGGACAGAAGCTCATAGGTTGTTTCCGGTTCCTGCACATTGGCAAGATCGGCGGGTGTCAGGCGGCTGACCGAAAGACCGGCCACGGCATATTCCGTGCTGCCATGCGTATAAGCAGGCGCGCCGCCGTCTGTGGTGTATTTGACATTGGGATGTTTCAGCAGGTCGTATTTTTCGTCCATCAGCGGCGCTTCGCCTCGGATAAAAAGCAACGCCAGATTGTTGTCCAGCATACGGACTTCATCTGGCGTCATCAGTTCACGGCCTGTCAGTTGGTTGTTGGTGGAGTAGCTGCCGGAATGCCCGGTGCTTTTACCATAGGTGTCCAGCCAGAGGGTGCTTTTTCCCAGATAGTTCTCGGAGATCAGCTTGTGGGTGCTGGTTTCATTGCCGCCCAGGTACAGGAATTCATCGCAGTTGCCGATAATGGATTCCCACTGTTTTTCAAACAATGCCTTTAACTGCGCGATGTTCTGGATGATGATGGACACCGAGATATTTCGGGAACGCATGGTAGCCAGCAGCTTGTCAAAATCATCCGGCAAGCTCACATTGGCGAACTCGTCCATGAGAAAATGCACCGGTACAGGCAAGCTCCCGCCGTGTTTTCGGTCAGCCGAGTAGAACAGCTCCTGAAAGGTGCTGGCGTACAAAAGGCTCACCAGAAAGTTAAAGCTGGCATCGTTGTCCGGGATCAGCGCAAAGAGCGCCACTTTTTTCTCTCCCATGCTGGACAAATCCAGTTCATCCGTAGCAGTCAAAGCCGCAACAGAGGAGAGGTTGAACTTCTCCAGCCTGGATGCCAGCGTGATCTGGATGGATTTCAGCGTCTTGGCCGAGCCGGAACGATAGTCCTTGTAATACTTCACCGCGATGTGATCGGGCGAGCGCATTTCCAGCCGGTCAAACAGCTCATCCAGCGGGGATTGGTAGGAATCATCATCCTCCCGCACCTCACCGGCCCGAAGCATTTCCATGACCATCGGAAAGTTTTTTTCATCCTCCGGCGCTTCGTACCAAAGATAAAAGACCAGCGCCAGAAGGAGCATGGAAGCTGCCGTATCCCAGAAAGGGTCGTTGGACTGGCTGCCTTTTGGCGTGGTGGCCTTAAAAAGATTCGTCACCATCTTCTGCACGTCGTTGTCATTTTTCAAATAGGAGAAGGGATTGTAGCAATGACTTTTCTCCATGTTCAAAAGGTCAACGATGCGGATTTCATAGCCCTGCCGTTCCAGCAAGGTGCCGCAGTCCCGGAGCAGCTCGCCCTTACAATCCAGCACAAAATACGAGGTGTTGGCTTGGCACAGGTTGACTTTCGCATAGAACCGGCTTTTTCCTGCACCGCTGCCGCCCACCACCAGGGTGTTCAGATTGCGGCGGTGCTTCCTGCCGTCCAGTCCCATGCGGACGTGCTGGGTGAAGATGCGGTTTTGAAACGGGTCTTTCGCCCGGTACTTCTTGTTCACGGCTCTGGCGTCGCCCCATTTGGCCGAACCGTGTTCTTCGCCCCGTCTGTAATTGCGCCGAGATGAGAGATAAATCCCGATTCCCAGCCCATAGGCGGCAATAAAAATGAGGACAGTTTTTACGCTGTCCTCACACCACATCAGCTTGAATGGATTGTTCATTGCCGCAGGCAGGCCGTTCATAATCTCCGCAAGGCCACCGGAAACAGACGGCGCAATCAGAAGGGCGAACCAGATGACCGGGATCAGCCCCAGCGCATAGAGCCAGGGGCCGCCCGTCCTGTTATCTGGCTTCATCCCGGCGCTTCGCTTTCTTGTCTTTTTGTGCAGGGGCGTCAATGGTTTTCAGCAGCACATCCTCCACCGGGCCGGGGTCGCGCTGTTCCTCCAGCATATCGTTGCGTAGCTCATTGAGCGCGCGGATCATGATACCATGCTCATAGCTGTCCAGCGTGAGTACGACTTTATCCTGTCTTTCCATCACTCAAACCTCCTTTACCGTTCCGGTTCCTTCTGTTTGGTGTCGCGGGTCAGCCCCATCGCTCTGGCCATGCGTCCGTTCAGCGACTTGAAGGTTTCCCGCATATCGCTGAGGGCTGCCGGAACATCCTCTCTGGGGTCTTGGCCCTTGAAAACGCTGTTCAGACGGGCAATGTCATAGCCTTTGGCCTCAATGCCGTATCGCTTGCAGAGCATATAGCTGACGGCGTAGGCTTTGTAGCCGTCCGCTTCTCTGGAATACCCTTCGTTGCTTCTGGCAAGCTGGACATTGGCAATCTCCAGCGAAACACAGCGGAAGATGTCCGGCGCGTCCATTCCTTTCTTGACCAGAATGGCGTTCTGTTCCTCAGAGAACACAGCGCCGCGCCCCTGGGGAAGTTCGTCCACCGCCCGGATTTGCACCGGAGAGCTGGCGATCAGCCCTTTCAATAGCAGCCGGTCATCATAGGTGACCTGGGGCTGGTGCTGGCCCTGCGCCGAAGTCTGGGAAATGTCATAAACCTCTTTGGCATAAAAGTTCTGGCCGATGGAGCCATCATCCCTCCGGTACGCTTTGCCCGGTTCCAGAATGATAATCGGAAGCCTCTTTTCTTCCTCCAGAATCTCAATGCCCTGGGCAGTCCATTCCTTATAGCCGCCAACGCGCTGCGCCTGGGGGCATTGTGCGCCGATCAAAAGGGCGTTGCGGGCAGAGTGGAAGGGAAACCGGCTCTGCACGTCCAGATATGCCTCCATGTTGCCGTTGCCTTCCGCAAACGCCCCAAAAATCTTATCCAGAGAAGCATAGGCTTCCTTGCGCTGCTTCTCCTCGCGGATCTGCCACCACTGGCGCTTGGGGCGTTCCTTCTGTTCTTCCCGCTTCTGGGGCGCGGCCTCCTTTTGAGGCTGCTGTTCAAACAGATCGTCAAAGTTGTTCATAAGCGTTTACCTCTCTTTCGATTTGGGTTTCTTTTTGCTTTTGGGCGGCTGGTGCTGGGTGGTTTTCTGTGCCGCTTTCTTGGATACAGAAGGTTCTTCTGCCTTTGCTACTTCCGCTTCCTTCTTCCGCTGGGCCTGAATGTCCCGCAGCTCCTGGCGGACAGACGGTTTCTCCGGCCCGTCAGAAGTACCCCTTGCGGACTTGCTGCTGCTCTCGGAGATAGGCGCGGACGGATGGGATTTTTCCGCCGCCGGAGTAAAAGAATCCGTTTTCTCCGCCACAGGGTGTTCCGGCTCTGCCTTTTCTTTTTGGGAAGGCTTCTCCATCAATTCGTCCAGCAGTTTGTCGTCCTGGCTTTTTTCCGGGGTGGCCTGCTCCGGTGCTGCCGGTTCGCTGCCGCGCTGTTCGCGGGATTTCTGGATGTCCTCCTTGATGGACGCCGTATCCACCACAGTGAGATTGAACTTCTCCACGATTCGATTGGCTCTGGCCGCATCATCCTCGAATACCAGAATGTCGATGGTGTTGTCATCCTTTTTGACCGGAATGGGCGCATAGAGAATGCCGTAGCCTTTGGCCTGCCGTGCAAACTCCGGGGCATCTTCTTTCTTGATGGTGTAGACCGTCATAGGGCGCTTTTCCCTCAGCATGGTTTCGATGCGGGCTTTGCCTTTGGTCTTTTTCTGGTCTTTCATGACCGTATACAGGGCGGCGGCAAGATTCTTTGCGGCAGAACCGCTGATCTTGAGGGCGAATTCGGCACCCTCCAGGCTCATCCGCACAACCTGTTCCGCTGCATCGCCTGAGCTATACATAGAAAATCATCTCCTTCCTGGAATACCCGCACGACCTTGTTCCGGCCCCTGACGGGTTCCTTGTTCCGTCCATGCTTCCTCACGGACGGCCTTGATCTTTTCCTTGATGGAAAGGGAGCGTACTGCTATATCCTCACATAACCTCACCTCCCTTCGCAGTTCCTTGATCCGCCCGGAAAGGACGGCAATTTCTGCTTTGATCTGCTCCTGCTGTTCAGGGGCGGACCGTACCTCTTTGGTACGCAGCCTGCGGTACAGGGCTTTTCGCTTCTCAATGTCCGCGTTCATTTCCGACTCCGCACCTGTCCGATGGGCAGTAAGCTGTTCCAGTGTGTCAATGCGGTGACGGGACAGCAGCCGCGCCTCATCAGTCAATTCTTTCGCCCGGATCAAATCCTCCCGGCAAGCATGAGATACCCGCCGGGGCTGCCGGTTTTGCTTTTGAGGAAATACGCCCAACAGATAGCAGTAATGAAAATAGAGGGCGCGAAAGCCTGTCACTTTTCTGGCTTGCTTCAAATCGCCATGAAGCCTGCACCGCTGTGGCTTCGGCCTGTACGTCCTTTGAGGATGGCTCTGTGCCAGTATCCGCCTGCGGATGCTTTCCAGGGAATATTCCTCGCCCAGATTGCGGCACAGCTTTCTGCCGTTCTCTCTGCCGGGTGCGCGCAGGGTAATGTCTTTGCCCACTTTGATGTCGTAGCCCATCTGTTTCAGATGATAAAAAAACTGCCGCTCCGTCATTGACTGACGAATGGCAGTATCCACATCTGCTTTGAGAAGGCTCAGATAGGTGGGGCGGCCTTCCTGTTCGGCCCGCCACGCTCCATAGTGCTGGGACTTCCCACGCTGGGGATTTTCAATCACGGACAGCCCATACTCCCGGCACAGCCGGTCAGATTCCCGCTGCATATCATAGTAGTCCTTCTCGGTGCGGTGATACTTGATGCCGTCCACAAAGGACACGGTGTTGACCACAAAATGATTGTGCAGGTGATTGGACTTATCCAGATGGGTGGCAACCACTACCTGATATTTTTCACCCCACAGTTTTTTGGCCAGCTTCAGCCCGATCTCATGGGCGGTCTGTGGGTCAGCTTCTCCGGGGGCAAAGCTCTGATAGCCATGATAGGCCACCGTGCCGTCCTCCTTGCCGAACCGCTTTTTGACTGCGATCATCTCGTCGCGGGCAGTAGAGGGGCTGCAATTCACCCCGGACACAAACCGCTGCATGATGGCGATTCCTTCGTCATCGGCTGCGACTTTTTCCGTCTTTTGCTGTTGGACAGCGTATTCGATGACATCCGAGAGGCCCTGGGCATCGCGCCCTTCCATATCCGGCTTTTCATAAGCGGCGGGGTTTTCTGTCTTGTCCGGGTTTTCTACATAGATGACCACCTTTCCCAGCCAGCCGCCCACCCGCCAGATGGATGTTGTGGCCATAGCTTACTCCATCGGTCTGGGCAGGATCACAGCTTTGGTGATGTCCCTGACGAGCTGATCGAACTTCCGCATTTCTTCATCATAGCGGCGCTCATCAATGACACCCAGCACATGGGCTTTCTGGGCGATCTGGTTGAGGTTGTTTCCTACGCCGTGCAGCTCCCGCATGAAGTCAAAGTAGTCCGGGGGCGGTGCATCCTGGGGAACCACGCCGCTGATAAGGTGACGCAGATACGCCTCGCGGGAAAGCCTGCTCTTTTTCACGCGCTTGTTCAGGGCCTCGGCCTCCTTGCGGTTGAGGCGTACCTTAATTTCGATATTACGCTTACTCATTGTTGTCCTCCTTTCCAATGCGGTTGATCTGCACCAGGCACATGAGGGTAATCCCACTCAGGCTGCCCAGCAGAAAACCAATGACAAAAAACAATCCTTCCATGAAAACCTCCATTCTGCAAAAGGGGTATTAGGGGGTGCTCCCCCTAACAAGCTGCCGTTTGTCCCCAAACGGCGATGCTTGCTGGTACATACACATTCCATTCCCCTGCGGGGAATCCTTCACGGCGAAAAAAGAATCTCACCGCTCGTCCCGCTCACGGTTCCGGTCTTTGGTGCGGAATGTCACGTCTTTGAAGTGGTCGGCGTCCAGGATATAGTCGCCGTTCTTCCAGTTGTCCGAGGCGATCTGCTGCGCCTCCTCACGGCTCTCCGCTTCCACGGAAACTGTCATCTCCAGCGTTTCGGTAATGGTCACATCATACTCTTTCATCGTTCTTGCTCCTTTCCGTTGCTGCACCGAATGGGAATCCCAAGCCGGTGACAAAGGGTGTCGTTCACGTCCTTGCCGGTGGGCGGCGGGCGGTTTTTGACTTCGTATTCTTTGGGAATGACCGCCATGATTGCCTTTGTTGCCAGTCTGCCGGGGCCGTCGTTATCCAGGTGCAGATAGATGGTTTTGACGGATGGATAATCCTCCAGAAACCGGGTGAGGGCAGCGGGCAGCTTGCTTTCCGCCAACACCTTTTTCGGCTGATAAATCCCAGCCAGGGACAGCAGATTATGACGCCGCCAGTCGGTGCCGTCCAGCTTGCAGAGGGTCGCATAAGACATCACATCAATGGCGGATTCACACAGGTGAACCGCCGGATTGTCCACGCAGGCGGGCAGGGCAAAGGAATAGTGCTTGTCGCTGCCACTCAGATCGCCGTGGAAGCGCCCTTCCCCAATCCCACGCAGGCAGCCGAACCGCGCCTTTCCGTCTTTGTCAAAGCCCACGAAAATGGCATTGCTGTGGCCCTTGTTCCGGCTCTCATAAAGCCGCCCGGTCTGGATGCAGTAGTCAATCACCTCCGGGGCGATCCCTCTTTTTTTGAGGTAGTCCACCATAGCCCGGTTATCCGGCGCGGCCTGCGGCAAAAGCAGGTGCTTGGGCTTTTCCTCTTTAGGCGCTGGCACAAAAGAAGGCGGCTTGATTGCCGCCCTGCCGGTGATGGTTTCCATTGCGTCCATAAATGAATACCCATTGACCTTGATGAGATAGTCCAGGGCGCTGTATCCGCCGATTCCACGGGAAAACCAGCACCACTTGCCGTTGGAAATCCGCAGACTGTCATGGGTCTTGGTGCAGTAGACATTGCCGGACACATGGACAAGTTCCTGGGGTTCACAGGTTTGCAGATAGGTGAGCAAGTCCACCTGCCGCGCTCGTTCAATCGCTTCCGAGTCGTAGTAAGGCATAAAAATAGCCCCCTTTCCATAGCCGTGGATTTGCCATCCGCTTGGGATAGCTGACTATGTAAAGGGGGCTGTTTCTGTGATATGTAAAAAGCCGACTGGATTGCTCCAATCGGCTTTTCTGCATATAGTTTTGAATTTTATATGCAGTTCTTGGTGGTGGATATGCAGTTTCGATGATAGCTTTACGCCATAGCAGGTTTCCTGGCCTCGATATAGAGGTCGATGTCCTCTACGATATAGTTGGCTCCCGTGGTATGCAGAGCTTCAAAGCAGGAGTACACATACTCCCATACGCGATAGCGGGTGAATAGATCGGCTACCTGTTTGCCTGTCAAATGCTTGGCATTTTTATAGGTTTCCACGCAATAAATGAGAAAATCACCTTGCCTGCTCATGGTTATACCTCCTCTGGCATTTGGAAATCTCCTGTTCTTTTTTCCTCGTCAAACATATTGAACAGGGTAAGCGGGCTGAAATGCCACAGCTTTGTGTCCTCTTGCTCCAACAAGGAATAGACTTTCGATTCATAAAACTCCCTGGATGCTGTCATTTCATCCAACGGATAATTTTCACAAATCAGATTGATAACCTGCGGAACAAGCAGGGTCAAAATTGCTTCAAATTTTTTATCTACCATCAAAATTCCTCCTCCGATACTGTACCGACAAAGTGCAGATAGGACAGTGCCTTCTCCGAAGTCAATACCAACTGATTATACAGCTTCTTGATTTTAAGCTGATCCAATGTCTGCTCTTTCGTCAGCACTCCAGCAGTATAGAGTGTGAATGTCCGGTACACATCATCATTAGCCACAGGCCCAAAGATGAAATCATAGGCTTCCCCCTCATAATTACCGGATCGGTTGTCTGATACGAAGTCCAGCCACGCCTCGTTCGGTTCATCAAAGCGAAGGATCGAACATTCCGAAAAAGCAACCGCCTCGTCGATCTCGTAGATACTTACCGCCCTTTGTCCAGTTTTCCGGCGCTTTGTAACCTTATCAGCAAAGCTGATCGCCTGGGCCTTGTTCGTCGTGGTATAAAAACCAAACCCAAAATCCAGATAGCGGTTTTGCTGAATGAGTTTAGGCCGGTCAACAATCACATTGCTGCCATGATATAAAATCATATATGTCCCTCCAATGCTTGCTCGGCAATTGCACGTTCTTCCTGCAAAGACCGAATCATTGTTTCGATATGTCTGCGTTTTTCCACCTGTTTCCGCACATCCTCTACATCCTTTTTGGGGATGTATTGAGAGATGACTTTTTTTCCATCGCGATACTTCAAATAAAAGTAGGTGGATTGTCCGGCTTTCTTTTCAGAAAGCGTTCCTTTGGGGAGTTTTTCTAACTCCTCCTGATATTTTTTCAGCATCCGATCAATGCGTTCTTTTTCCTGTAAGATGGTGGTTATTATTAAATTCAATCTCATCACCCATCTTTATTATACACAACATAATCTAAAATATCAATATTGTGTTGTGTATTTTCTTTCCCCATAATGCGTTTGACAGCCAAAAACTTTGGGAAATCCAGAAGTTTTTACTTGTCATCCGTAAAAACTTTCCTGGAAAGCCGTTTTGAGGCATAGAAACTGATACATAAAAAGCGGCATGGATTTTTCCATACCGCCGAAAGAATTATTCTGTTTTGAATGCTCCTATTTTCTTCAGATAGGAAAAGCCATCCGTGTGGCCCCGGAAGTAGATGTGCTTGCGCTCCATGTTGTCGGCCTGCAAATACAGACGGAAATACTGATTTAAGACCTCATGTTCTTGGGCGGTAATCTGTACTTCGCCATCGCCCTCCAGCAACTCGTCGATAAAAGGATGTTGTCGCCTCATGTCGCTCATCTTATGCTTCACATCGGAATATTCCTGATCGGCAGCGGTCAGCTCAAGCATCAGATCGCTGTCAATTTCATCAAATGCTTCGGAAATACGCTCTATAATGGGCGTATATTGTTCACTCATGGAAGTCACCTCTTTTCGGTTTTTATTATACTATACCCGCCCACAGAAATAATATCAAATGTGCGATTTCAGTCCATCTTTGCAAGGTTCAAAACGTGCTTGCCCTGACGCAAGGCATAGTTTACAGTGTCAAAGGCACCGCCGAAATCACGATAGATATATGATAACACTACATCTGACCGGTCTACCATCCAACGGTTCCTTTTTTGATGGCGGCTTTATGGTGAACCCCCATCAGTTCCATTGGAATGATAATATCATCAAATCTTTCCTCGTAGTATTCCTTATCTCGGTTGATCTGATTGGTCATGTAGGGAAGTACCAGATTTAGCTGAATGTTCAAGTGTGGACACCGCTTTTTCAGCCTTCGGACGGCTGCCTCACACATGAAATCAAAGTCGCCCATCCCACCGGAATAAAACACATAATCATCTTCTGACTGTACCAATTCTGACAGAGTATGGTCTATATCCTGATTGACAGACGATAAAAACACCTCCCGATGACCGGCGAAAGTACAGACGGTCATAAAAATCACCTATTTTCCTGATAACTTGGGCTATATCCGTAGACTACGGATATAGCCCATTATAATATGCTGTTCCCGTAGTTACAATACTATTGTGTAAATTTTGCAGTAAAGGGGGCGCAATATGGAACTTGATTATAAAGCAATCGGCAAACGGATCAAGATTGCCCGTATCAAGGCTGACCTAACGCAGGAGCGCCTTGCCGAACTCATTGAACTCTCTCCCTCACACTTGAGCAACATTGAAACCGGCACCACCCGCGTTAGCCTGAATACAATCATCGCCATTGCAAATGTGCTGTCTGTCACCAGTGATGACCTTC
The DNA here is from genome assembly GCF_016902575.1 of Pseudoflavonifractor capillosus. GTDB lineage: Bacteria > Bacillota > Clostridia > Oscillospirales > Oscillospiraceae > Enterenecus > Enterenecus capillosus_A. The sequence continues at coordinate 111,284 of NZ_JACSNZ010000002.1, forward strand.
TCTGCGACAACATCGTCATGGCAAAAGCGCAGTTTGAAAAAGATATTGCGTTTCTGCTGGAAGATTGCGATGAATATGAAATTCGTATCATAAAGGATATGGTCGCTTCTTTGAAGGACACTCTGCGCCGGGATAAACACCTCCGCATGATGAGCAGCAAAGAAACAAAATCATAAGAGAAACTCCTTTATACAGCTTCATTTTCAAGAAAGTGGCTGTATAGGGGAGTTTTTCTTATGTAAACACCGACTGGAACGTTTCCAGTCGGTGCAGGGAACAGGCTATCGTTCCAGCCCTACTGCCTTTCGCATGGGCGGTTCCTCGCCCTCATCGGGAGCCTCGTCAATCAGCGTTTTGTCCTTCTCATCCATATTAAGCAGGATGTTCAGTTCTTTCAAACGTGCGGTTTTCTCGGTCAGCTCCTCCTCACGGGCAAACGGTGTTGCCAGTTCGGTGCGGGCATTTTCAAGCTGCACTTTGGCTTCCTCCAGTTTGGCTCGCTCTGCATCAAGATTTCCAGCCAGATTCTCCAGCGCGTTGTCCAAGCGGGTGATGTTGCCGAACACATCCGCACCCAGCGTCACCGTATGGGACAGGGTGCCTTTCAGCGTGATGCGGTACTCGTTGCTCATCCCGTCAAAGGCCAGCACCATAGAGAAGCCCCGGTACTGCCCCAGAAGGACAGCATCGGAGCCGGTCATCTTCGTGCAGACGTCGATGATCGCCTTGCCTGCATCCTCTTTTTCGGTGTAGTGTTTGCCCTCCACTTCCATGCCGCAGAATCCCTCTTGCGCTTTCGGATGGGCTTTCGCCAGCTCCACATCTTTTTCATAGCCTGCAATTCTCTCTGCCAATCGGGTGATCTCTGCCGGATATTTGCGGTGTACCAGTTCCTCCAAAGCATACACCTGATTCAAGTGGCTGGCCTTGAGCATATTCAGCCTTGCCACCTCCATATCCAGATTGCATTTTTCGATAATAAGTGGGTTGCCGGTGGCCAGCGCCTTGATCTCAGAATAGCTCAGGGCGGTTTCGTCCACATCATCCGCCACGCGGACAGGGGCTTTGCTGGTCATGATTTGAGCGATAAACTTCTGCTTGTTCTCGACGAGCTGGTACAAATAAGCGTCGAATGTTCCCTCAGTTACATAGCGGAAGATCTCCACCTCCTCATTTTCGTTACCCTGACGGACAATTCTTCCAAGCCGCTGCTGAAGGTCGCTGGGCCTCCAGGGACAATCCAGATCGTGCAGGGCAATCAATCTATCCTGGACGTTGGTTCCGGCACCCATTTTCTGGGTGCTGCCCATGAGAACGCGCACCTGACCGGCGCGCACCTTTGCAAACAGCTCTTTCTTTTTGGCCTCTGAATCTGCTGTGTGGATAAAGGCAATCTCGTCCACCGGGATGCCTGCGTCCAACAGCTTCTTTTTTAGGTCGTCGTAAACGCTGAACGAGCCGTCCGTGGTAGGTGTAGACAGGTCGCAGAACACAAGCTGAGTGGAGCGTTTTTCTTTCGTCTGTTCCCAGATGCGGTAAACATTACGGGCGCAGACAGCCACTTTGCCATTTGGGTCATCCGGGGCCAGCGGCTGAATGAGCCGCATATCCAGGGCCAGCTTTCTGCCGTCATTGGTGATGCGGAGCATATTGTCCACATGGGGATCGACACCACCGCTACGGATTTTTTCTGCCCGTTCCGCCAGTCCCTGTATCATCTCCTGCTGGATTTCCGAGGGCTTGATGACCTCGGTGTGGAAGTTGGCTTTTGGTACGGGAAGGTGCAGCATATCCGCTGTCTGAATATCAGCCACCTGTTTGAATACGCTCATAAGCTCCGGCAGGTTGTAAAACTTTGCGAACCGGGTCTTGGCGCGGTAGCCGCTGCCCTCCGGCGATAACTCGATGGCGGTGACGGTTTCCCCAAAGTTGGATGCCCAATCATCAAAGTGGATCAGGCCCATTTCCTGCAAGGTGCGGTACTGCAAATAACGCTGGATGGTATAAAGCTCCACCATGCTGTTGGAGATGGGGGTGCCGGTGGCAAAGATCACACCGCGCCCGCCGGTCAGCTCGTCCAGATACTGACACTTCATAAAGAGGTCGGAACTTTTCTGCGCCTCGGTCTGGGCAATGCCGCCTACATTCCGCATTTTCGTCATAAAAAAGAATGGTGATAGGTAATCCTTTGAAGTAATCTCCGGATTTTCCCCCACCTCACGCCGGGCGTGCACCTTTCGGCGCACCCGGCCTACCATCAAACTGATTTACTTTCTTCCTTCAGATTTCAATACCACTGCACCCTCACGGGTACAGCGTACTCACAAATTTCACGATTTGAGTTTTTCTCGGTATTTCATAATTTTGCGCACTGCCTTTGCGTCCAGCTCAGGCGGTATTGGGCTGTTATGAACCATGCGGTGGCATGATTCGCAAAGCCATGCCAGATTGGGAACCTTATTGATTCTTTCGATTGGAAGCTGGTTGTCGATATGGTGACAGTGTTTTGGAACTGTTATGGAAAATGGTTTTCCACAGCATTTGCACTTTCCCTTATCCCGGTTATAGGCATATTCCCGATTCATGAAGTATTCAAAGTTTGCCTTCCAGCCCTTTCCGTCTGCATAGCAGGCAAGGGCAATGTCCTCCGGGGTGTTAATGGACGGCCGGTCACAGGGAAGCGGTTTGTGCTTGTTTCGGTAATTGACGTACCGCCTGCGGCCTTCCGCCGTGTAAGGGGTCATCTTCTGGTCAAACGGTTTGCTCTCATACCGGCTGTGCGTGATAAACGCATAAGTGATTCCAAACCATTTTCCCTCGATGGGAATTGCAAAGGTTTTGCTTTCATATCCTTCGTGCCTGTGCGGAAGATTGCAGAGTGTTTTCAGCGGAACCTGCATCTGGTTATACTGTTTCGGGAACAGCTTTTTCCAAACGGCCAGCGCTGCATTGTTTACCCTGCGGTCGATTGCATGATAGGCGTGCGAACAGATGGACGGCTGGTAATACTGCGCCAGTCCCAGAATGATGGAATTCACATACTGTATCTGGGCAGCCTGTGTATTTGGTTTGGAGTACAGTTCAATACGGTGTACCTGTTCCAGCAAACTGCCAATTTTCTTGGACAGCCGTTCCATATCCGGCAGTGGTTTTCCCACCAGATGTTCCGTCCACGTTGCAGGGTTCGGTGTTTTGCGCTTTCGTTCCGCCTTGACGATGTAACCGAGAAAATGTATCCCTCCTTTCCGCAAATCGGTTACATAGGTCTTTTCCTGCGACAGTTCCAGTTTCAGTTTTTGCCTAAAGTATTTTGTCAGCTCACGCTTCATACGGAACGCTTCCTTTTCCGTAGAAGTCAGCACCACCCAGTCATCGGCATAACGGAAGTTATACTTTGGGGTGGTTCCTGCCCATTTCAGCCTGCGTGTATCGTTGCATTTGTGCTTGCATTTGCGATGCGGCTCCATATAGGTCCGCCCCACATACCAGTCAAAATCGTTCAGATAGATGTTCGACAGCAGAGGGGAAAGGATTCCTCCCTGCGGTGTGCCTGTTGCCGTTTGATGGTACAAATCCCGTTCAATATACCCGGCTTTCAGCATTTGGCTGACGATTTTCAGCACCCGTTTATCATGGATGCCCATTCGCCATACCTTTTGAAGCAGTATCCGATGGCTGATGTTGTCAAAACACCCTTGAATGTCACCTTCCACTGCCCACACAGCCTGGTCGGGGGATTTACATCCGGCGTTGATTACATTGACAATATCCCGGATTGCGTGCTTTTGCGCCCGGTAAGGGCGGAAGCCATAGCTATGCGGATAAAATCTCGCCTCGCATATCGGCTCTATGATGAGCCGCACACATTCCTGTATGATTCTGTCCAGTACCGTAGGGATTCCCAGCGGCCGCATTTTGCCGTTGCTTTTTGGGATATATTCACGGCGGGCTGGTTTGGGCTGATATTTGCGAAAACACGATTGAATCAATAAAATCAGTTCATCTTTTGGCATTTGCAGATAGTTGTCCATTTTCACCTTGTCCACTCCGGCGGTTTTACTGCCCTTGTTGGACTTGATGTTATGGACGGCGGTCACAATGGTAACTTCGTGCGCCATTGCTTCCACCAGCCCGGTGAACGAAACGCCTTGCCCGGATTTCTCATAGAGCATATCCTGAATGGCTTTCAGTTCCGTTTCCGTTGAAAATCTGACGTTCAAATGCACAAGGCTTTCACCTCGCAGTTCGTCACCCATCTTTCAGGGAGTTATTGGATTTTCGTTTTGTGAAATTTGTAAATCAGTTTGACTCGTACCCTTCGCCGTGGGGCATTTCAGCCCCGTGTAGCTGGCGTTACCCAGCCGCAGACTACTATGGTACGGCTGACTTCCTATTGCTTTCATTGCTCTGTAAAGCTCCGGCAACAGGCTCTCAAACGTTCCTGAATCTCTATCCTTGCGGTCATTGCTTGACCATTGAAACCCTTAGGCCGCTACCTTACACCGGGAAAACCTAACCATGCTTTGAACCACAGTTTCTGCATGATTCCGTGTGGACATTTCATTCCACAGGGCACGTGCGGAAAAACCAGCCGCACGCGCTTTTTCCAATTTTCACCCTTTCGGATGCCGTCTACTCTTACGATGCTGCATAGCTTTCACTAACGGATAGCCATAGGTTTCGGAAGCCCGCACCATTATTCTCCATGCCCCTTTGCAGGGGTTTAGGTTTTCAGGTTACGACTTCACCACGCTTTGTACCCTGCACATTTACAGATGCGCAGCGCACAGTGGAGTATTAGCTCTCGTACTGCCTGCGGTTTGACAGACCGCTATGGGATTGCTCCTTTCCGGCATTGGTTCTGTACGGCAGAGGAATTTCACCCCTGATTTCGAGATTCAAGTTCTCTGTGATATTTTCTTATTGTTAAGTGCAATCACATGGCGCTGTTCGTCCTTGCTGTCAACAAGGGCTTATGCGCAACGTTTCGCACGGTTCTTAAAATAGTGGCTCTCATCAATGAAGATGCGGTCAACGCCCAGTTCCTCGAATGTCACAACATCATCTTTGCGGCTCTGGTCGTTGAGTTTTGCCAGCTTCGCCTCCAGAGATTTGCGGGTACGCTCCATCTGTTTGATGGTGTAACGCTCCGCCTTCTGCGACTTGGCCTCCTCGATGCCGAACAGAATCTCGTCGATCTGCTGCTGGAGAATGGTCTGCTGGCGCTCGGCACTCATAGGGATTTTTTCAAACTGCGAGTGGCCGATAATGATGGCGTCATAATCTCCGGTGGAAATACGGCTGCAAAACTTTTTCCTGTTCTGCTTCTCAAAATCTTTCTTTGTGGCAACTAAGATGTTTGCGCTGGGATAAAGCTGCAAAAACTCAGCCGCCCACTGCTCGGTGATGTGGTTGGGAACCACGATCAGCGACTTGGTGCAAAGCCCCAGCCGCTTCATCTCCATCGCTGCCGCCACCATCTCATAGGTTTTGCCTGCCCCCACCTCATGGGCAAGCAAGGTGTTTCCGCCGTACAAAACGTGCGCAATGGCGTTGACTTGGTGGGGGCGCAGGGAGATTTCGGGATTCATTCCCTCAAAGTGAATATGCCGTCCGTCATACTCACGGGGGCGGATACTGTTAAAGGTTTCGTTGTAGATGCGGCACAGCCGTTCTCTGCGGTCAATATCCCGCCATATCCACTCGGAGAATTTCTGTTTGATGAGTTCCTGTCTGTCCTGGGCAATGGCGGTTTCCTTTTTGTTGAGAACGGCTTTTTTATTGCCGTTTTCATCCTCGATATAATCGAACACCCGCACATCCTTTTGGTTCAAGGTCTGTTCCAGAATGTGATAGGCGCTCATGCGCTTGGTGCCATAGGTGGTGACTGCCTTTACATTGCCCCTGTCCGCATTTTTCTCGGTGATGGCCCACTGGCCGGTAGCTTCAGAACGCAGGATTTTGATGCGGTTACGGACGTAATATGCGGGGGTAAGCAATTCCGCCATGAACTGCTGGTAGATGTCGATAGGCACCCAGTTTGCACCGATGCGGACGCCGATTTCCCCAGCGCCCAGATCTGCGGGCTGCACTGCTTCCAGCGCCTCCACCTGTCTGCGGGCCGCTTCCTTCTGGCTGTCCGGGGCTGTTTCCCAAAAGGCTTTTGCCATCCGCAATTTCCGGCGCACATTCCCTGAAAGGTACTCGTCCGCCGTCACAAGGGAAAAGGCTTGCAGGCTCAGGGAATTTCCCCGCAGTTCATCCGGGCTTTCCGGGCCTTCAATATTGCGGAAGATCACGCCGGCAAGTTCGCTCTCCAGCTCCTCCGGGGATTTGCCGGACAACTCGGCCATATAGTCCATATCCACACAGGCTTTTTCAGAAATAGATACCGCCAATGCTTCACTGGCAGTATCCACGCTGGTGACAGCCACATGAGGACGGATGGTGCGCTTGGAGAACATATCGGCTTTTCTTTTTAGGTTGCCTTGCTCGTCCAGCACCTCCAGCGAACACAAGAGGCAGTAGCTGGAGTCCTCGGCAAATGCCAGTTTGTTGCCCCGGCTGCTGATAAGCCCATATTTGGCCGTAAAGCGGTCATAGAGGGCGTTCAGCTTTTTCTGCTCTGCCTGAATGTCCTCGTCCGGGTATCCTTCGGTCTGATACTCAATCAACCTGCGGACACATTCCCGCAGCTCGATCATGCCACGGATACGGTTTTCCGCCGTAACAGAAACCTCCATCAGGTGCATGAGGCTGTTTTCCCGGTAGTACACCTGACCGTCCACAATCGTATAGCTGAAATTCCGAACGGTAGGGTCTGCGGGGATGGAGCGATCTTCTTCGTCCGGTTCCTCCAGTTCATAGGGCTTGATCTCGGCCTGAAGGAACTGGATGGCCTGGGCAAGCTGCTCCGACAGGTCAGCACCTTCGCGGGCTTTGCAGGCGCTGTCCATTCCGAATCGCGTGGATTCCATCACCATATCGCCCAGAATCATTTCCGGGTGCTGCACAAAGTAGCGGTTCATGCGGATGCCGTTTTCATCCGTGTCCAGCTGCACCCAATCCTGCTCTAGATCGGTGACGTGATCTCTTTTTTGCAGAAAAAGAATATCGCTGGTGACTTCCGTTCCGGCATTCTGCTTGAATGTGTTGTCGGGTAAACGAATGGCTCCGATCAGGTCGGCGCGCTGGGCGAGATAGCGGCGGACAGCCGAGTTTTCTTTGTCCATCGTGCCTTTGGACGTGATGAACGCGACAATGCCGCCGGGTCTTACTTTGTCCAGGGCTTTCCCAAAGAAATAATCGTGGATTAACCAATGGTGCTTGTCATACCGCCTGTCCACCACCTTGAAATCTCCAAAAGGGACGTTGCCGATGGCCACATCGAAAAAGCTGTCTGGCATCTGCACCGTTTCAAATCCATTGACGGAAATGCTGGCATTTTGATAGAGCTGCTGGGCAATCCTGCCACTGATGCTGTCAATCTCCACGCCATAGGCTTTGCTGCCTGCCATATCAGCCGGAAGCAGACCGATAAAATTGCCGGTGCCGCAGGCCGGTTCCAAGATGTTGCCTTGCTGGAAACCCATCTGCGCCAGCGCCTTGTAAATCCCCCGAATGACGATGGGTGGCGTGTAGAATGCGGTGAGGGAACTGGCTCTGGCCGCTGCATATTCGTCCTCATCCAACAAGGACTTGAGTTCCGCATATTTGCTGTGCGTTTCCTCAAAGCATTGCGGCAGCCCACCCCATCCCACATAGCGGGAAAGGATTTCCTGTTCCTCCGGTGTGGCAAGGCGTTCTTCCGCTTCGATCTGTTTCAAGCAGCGGATGGCTCTGACATTGGCGGCAAACTTTTCCCCCGGTGTGCCGCGGCCCAAAGCATCGTCCGTGATGTGGAAATCGTGGTGCTGTTCTCGTGGTATTTCCGGGTGCAGGGGCGCAAAGGTGACGCGCTCACGGCGAACCCGTTTCGGAGCCAGCGGAGCCGCTTCTTCTTTTTGGGGCTGTGACAGCGCCGGGCCACCTGTCATCTGGCTTTCATAGCGGTCAATGTCCTGCTCGGTGAGCCATTCCGGTTTTTCCGACAAAGCATCGTACAGTTCCCGCATCTTGGCAATCTGCGCTTCTGCGCTGCCTGCCCACAGGTGTTTTTCTGCACGTCCGCCAGCGCCCAGATAATAGTCGCAATCCGCTTTCAGACGGCTCAACAGGCGGTAATCGTCCTGAGATACCCCGATGGATTCCAGCTCATCTTCCGACACAGCAGTGAGGTCGTCAAAGTCAAGGTCTGCCAACTCGTTTTGGATCAGCCCCTCCAGACTACTATACTGCCTGCGCTCTAAAAACTGTCCGTCCAGATACCGCTCCACACGATTATTCACCAGATCCACGTTCACCTGGATGGGGATTTCTTCGTCTGTAACTGTAGTATAGGCAAGTTCCACTTTTTCCAGATTGCTGAAATCAGCATAGCCGTCATATTTCTCTTGGCAAAATTGGTCGATCAGTTCTTTCGCCTGTTCCAAAAGGGCCTGTTCCTGGGTGAGAGGCTGGGGCAGCTCGTCGATCTGCTCCATGCAGAGCGCAACATCTGCCGCGATTTCTTCCTCCGGGTCTGCATGGTCGAGAAAAGATTGCAGCAGCGCACGGATTTCCTGCCGCTGGGCTGCGTTGTGAAGCTGCTGGGCAATGTTCTCCACCGCCTGAGCATCATCCGCGCCATAGCCCATGCGGGTGCTATCAAATTCTCCCATGAGGCGCAGCACTTGGGCGGCCAATGCAGGGTAGAGGTCGGCTGTTTCTTCTTTTTGCGGTGGTTCCTCTCTGGGCGGCACCGAGAATACAGGTGCATTTTGTGTTGCAGAAACTGTCATCTCCGACGTGTCGGCCACCTGATGAATCCTGTCCCGAACCTCCTGGGGCATTTCCTCATCGTAGATCTGCACTGTGCGATCCGGCGCAATGTGGGCAACCGTGCGATAATCCCCGTCTACTTCTTCCAGCCGGTTCCAAACGGTCAGCCCATTTCCCAGATGCCCGAATCCTAAATCGTAGGCTTTCTGCGGTGCCTGCACGGCCTGCGGCGTCACCGGCTCCTTTTTCTCGGCAAACAAGGTAAAAGTGCCTTGCCGGTATGCGGTCAGATTCTCAAATGCCCGTTGCCGCAAATCGTACATCCGGTCATCCTGCGGCGTAGCCTCCCAGACAGGAAGCATCATCTGATAGATTTCTTCCACACGGGCCGGGTCGTCCAGCTGAGGCTCCATGAGCTTTACCGCATCCCAATAATCAAAGCCATACGGGTAAGGGTGGGGCTGCTCCTGGGGAACATTCTCAAAGAAGGCTCGGATGTTTTGTGCGAGCTGGTGCTTTTCGTATTGAGGCATGGCGGCCCGGTCATCATCACTCAGGAACCGGCCTTGGGCGATCATGGCGCTGACGCGCTTCTCCACCGCATTCCATTTCAGTTCCACTTTGGCATAGGGTTCTGTAATGCTGCCGTGACTGAAATGGACACCCTTGCTGAGCTGATAGGTCACATCATCGTTTCCACCGCTGTGTCCGCTGTATTCTCCGTGGTAATGCTTTAAGAAATCCTCTCGTTCTTTTCGGTCAGAGTGGTTGCGATAAAAGGAGTACACCGCCAGCCGGTAGTCCGTGCTGCGCTTTCCACCGCGCAGGAGATTGTCGATCTCGTCGCCGGAGATAAAGAAACGCCGCTGGGGATCATATCCCTCGGCGGCGGTAAAGTGCAGCGGCTCCCGTTGTAAATCAGCAAGCTGCTCCCGAAGTTTCAGCGGACGATAAAAACGATACCGCAAAATATCAGGATTATCTTCGTATGCGTCTGCAAAGGATTCGTACTCGGAGAGAATTGTTTGCAGACCATCCTCCTGACGCAGCAGTTCCGCAGTTTTCTCCATTGCTTCCGGGAATCCACTTGGCCTGTCATAAATAGTGTGCAGCGAAGGGAAAAATTGTTTTTCTTCATCTTCGATGTCACGGAACATCAAAAGCAGCCGGTCAGCAAGCTGGTGAACTTCATAGTCATCCACCCGGTCAAGTTCGCTCTGCGGCATATACCGGCCCAAATCCAGCAGTTCTCGGATTCGCTTGGCTGCCTGTTCCCAGGTTATCAGCGTGGCCGCTGTGCGCTGTGCGGTTTCGCCCTCTGCCACATGGATACCTTCGGCATTGTACCAGATCGAATATTTCCGGTTGTCCAAATAAAAGCCCGCGCCATTTTCTCCATAGTGTTCCGTCAGGAATCGGATGTTGTCCTCCACCGACTTGTCCTTCTTGAAATAGGCGCAGATGATGAGGCGGCTGTTCTGGTCATTTGCCCCGATGCACAGTGCTTCGTCGATGACCTGTTGGGAAAGTTCCGGGCGCGGAAAGAGGGAACGCTGCGGTTCGCCTTCGGACGGAGCGGAATTGGCAAAAGAGGAGAAATCAAAAAGGGACATCTGCTGGCTCTCCGGGGTGGGAAGCTGGCGGATGTCCGTCTGAATGAAATATTCCTTTTTGCCAATGAGCTGTGCTGTCCATTCGGCCACCAAATCCCATGAGAATACCGATTCTTTTGTGCGGGAAAGGTAGGAACCCTCCCACATGAGAAGTCCATCTTCCTGCGGCTTATAGCCCAGGCGCTGACCGTCTGCGATAATTTCGGTGTATCTATCCGGATAGGCGGATTTGAGATACTCCGCCCGTTCCTGCTGGTCGGTGTGAACGGAGAAGAACAGCTCGATCTGCTGCTTTTTGTATTTGAGGTCGTCATCCTTGTTGGCGATGACGGCCATGATCTGCTTTTCATCGAGAAAAGCGGGCAGCTCCTGGCTGTCCGCTTGCTCCGTGTCGGTTAGCTGTAAATCAGCTCCGTGAGGATCGTTTCCTCCGCTGCGTTCCGAAGGTTGTTCATGAGCTGTACCCATCTCATCGGATCGCGGGCTTTCAGTTCCTCCGTCACGCCCTCGGTTTTGGCCATCTGCGCCACCATCTGATCCAGCCGGGAGAGTGCTGTCTGCTCGATCTCTGCCAGATGGCTGTTCAGCTTCCCGCTGGTCAACAGATTGGTGTAAGTGATCCTGCGGTTCTCCTTCAAGAACCTCTGGCGCAGTAATGCGTATTTCCCAAGAGCTACTTCCGGCTCCTGCGGGGGCAGAAGGTTCGGCAGATTGTAGCTGCCCTGTCTGCTGTATGTGATCTCGGCCATATTCCATGCTCCTTTCCGGTTGTTTGGTTTTCTGTTCAGTTACAGGATACTGGTTTTCCTGCGTGGTTTCAAAGGTGCGATTTTCTTTTTGGGGATGTCTTTGCAGGGTAAGGGTGGTGCGGGCAATCTCCGAAAGGCACATCTGAGAGATGTCGCCAGTGGCCACACCCAGAGCGTTCAATGTTTCGGGGGTATTGAAGTTCAGCACATCCCGAAAATCGTCATCTTCAAAGTATTCGGACGGATCAAGGCCGCAGCGCACCGCCAGCATATACCCGATGCTGTTTTGCAGGGTTCTACGGTATATTACCTCCAGATTCAGCTCGTCCAGTTCCTCCAGAAAACTGCCCTCTGTGAAATTTTTCAGTTCCGCCAGATAATCGGGCATATTGTCCTCTACCGCATTCTTGGCCACCGAGAGAAGCGCCGCGCCCAGATCGTCCTTCTGCTCCAGTTCTCCGAAGCTGTTTTCCATTGCCTCGATGATGTCCGGCGCGTATTCCGGGCGCACCGTCCACAGTGGGACAGGACGGGCAAACCGGCCTGCATGGGTATCGGAAACATCAAAGTAATATTTCAACCGCTGTTTTCCGCCCTGAGCGTCGTCAAATACCGCAATGCCGTTTGCGCCCCGGTTCACCCAGCGTCCGAACTTCTTATTCCATCGCTCGATTTCCAGGACGGCGGTAGCATCCGGGCGCTGGGCGTAGACGAGCAGTTGTTCATCAAAGGGCAGCCGATAGTTGCGGCAAGCCGAGGAAAGAAAATACTGCCACTCTGCCGGAGCTGTTATTTGCCGCTGTGTTTCATGGTACAGTTCCGTCAGGGCTTTATATCGTATCGCCATCCGGCACACCTCCTTTATTCGTTATTCTTTCTGTACAGCTGCAAATCTGCGTGATAGCTCTTATCTGCCGTATGATGGCCAGAGAGCGACAGAAGAAGCAGCCAGATCGTGTCTGCGGCCTCATTGGGGTACATCCGAAGATCCACACACTCTTTATGGTAGCTGTCCGTAAAAGAGCGTCCATGCGCCATAAAGTGCCGGATCAGCCGCTGCGCCATCTCCCGATGTTCTTCATAAGGGTCGCTTTCCGCGTGTTCATGCAGAATGGTGAGCAGGAGATCGAACCAGCTTGTATGTGTTTCCAGCTTTACTGGTGGTAGATATGCCATTGTGTGTTCACCTTACCTTTCGATTGCGGCGGTCTGCCGCTGCCGGGAAATTGGAAACCCGTAGACTTTGGCGATGTCGTCGCCCAGCCTACGGGTCACTCTCGTTATATCAGCGCGGGTCGCTGTGCCGCGATACAGTTTTTCTTTCAGAAGTTCAATTTGGGAATCTCGCACACCATCCTTATAAACTCGATAGAGATAATGGTTGGTGCCATCATGGTGGATGGCGTCGCACCGCAGATCACCCAGGCGGTCTACATACCATGTGGAGTAGTCCGTATCTCCGTAAAGGCAGTCACGGATATTGCCGCTGGGAATCTCCTTGTATCCCATGCGGCGTCCGTTCCATAAGCCCAGATCACCGATTACCAAAATAGGCTGGGAAAGCTGCACATTGAGGTTCATGCGCTCATCATCTAGATAATGTCCGTTGATTTCATACATCAGAGAGATACGCTCATCCTCTGACAGCTCCGGGTATTCTGCTTCCAGATCACTGCGCCAATCCTCATAGTCCAGATCGTAGTTGCTCCAGATAATGTGTTTGTCATCACTCATCGGGCATCACCTCGACTTTTAGGGCGAATAAATTGCTCCACTCGCAAACATCTTCCCGATAAAGCATCCGTATTCAAATCAATGTCGGTGTTATCGTAATTTGTTCCATAAGTTTCATTTAACTTCTCGACAACATCATCCGGGATATAGCTGTCACCGTCCACTTCAACTCTTCCCTCAGAGAATGCCCTGGCGAGAATTTTTTGGCACTCTACATCGTTGCCCTGAACTATCTTATCCATCTCATAGGGCGTAAGCGCCATAGTTACTCCAATTCTTGCCCATACACGACACCTTTTAGAGTTCATCGTGCGTCACCTCGCTCCCTGTGCTTGGGTTTGAGCGGCTGGCCCTGCTCATCGTAGTTTTTGGGGTCGGCGGCGGGCGTCTGCCAGCCAAACATAGAGCCTGCCAGCATTGCGGCCTCCTGCGCTTTGGTAACTCCAGAAGCATGGTTTGCGATCTCCGCCACCTCCTGATTGGATTTCCCTTTAATTTGCATATCCGAGAGCAAATATCCTTTTTCGCCCCGTGTGATGATAATCAGCTCTCCGCTGGAAGGAAGAATACTCAAACAGTTGGGCGGTAGAGAAGAACGCAGAGGAATGACACTTCCGTGGGTTTTCTCCAGACGTTCCGCAAACTCGCAGATGTGATAGAGGGCGCTGGAATATCCGCCGCTGGTTTCAAAATGAGTTTCGTCGATAAAACGGCAGATGCGGTCACGGGTTTCTCCGCCGCCGGTAAAAATGCGGATGCTATCGCCGTCCGGGATGCGGAAAATCTCCTTGTAACCGGGGGTAATAAAACGGATGCCCTGCTTGGCCTTTTCCATGTGCTGTTCTAAAAATCGTCCCACATAGGCATAGAGGTAGAAATTGTAGTCCCCATAGTTGGGATTGCACCGCAGCATATAGGTGTGCTGGTCGGTTTTCAGCTTGAAGCCGTACTCGGTGCAGTAGTTGCCCGTCATTTCAGCTTCCGGGTGCTGCCGACAATAGCGGGTCATGCTGTCCTGACTGAAAAGCAGCCCGTCCTTCTCCCGCAGGCTGTTGACTACTGCATCAAACTCCGACTTGAACTCATCGGTTTTATACTCTCCACGGTGGTCAAACCATGAGGTGAAAAACTCTTGACCAGCGCCAAAATCACCGCGCAGGTGGCCGATACATCCAGTTTGGGCCTCGATCTGGCTGCTCTGGCTGTAAGAGTACATCTGTTCCTGCGGGGTCATGCTGATGATTTCCAGTTCCATTATCGTTCACGCTCCTTCTTTTTTCGCTGGATAGAAGGCTGACCTTTTCCTTTCAAGTCCTGTTCCCGCGCCTGCCAGTATGCGGGATGATAGGTCTGTAAGCTGCGGTTGATGACCGTTTCGTATTCGCCGGGGCGGAAATATCGGTTGACGGGAGCCTGATACAGCTTTTTGTCCATCAGTTCCCGCAGGGCTACCGGCTCGTCACAGTCCTCCTCGTAGCAGAGCCACGCTCCTTCCACAAAGCCACACTCCTGCGCTTCCTTTCGGAACTCCTTTTTCACCAGCTCCTGACGCACCATAACGCCGCCATGTCCCGCTGTGCTGACGGAATACGCGCCAGGGCAGAGGGTTTCACAGGTCTGGATTTCTCCCCAAGGGGAATCATCAGGCGCTTCATACACATGGGTATTCTGCCGTTGTTCCTCCAGACATTGAATTTCCTCTTGCGCCCGTGCAACTAAATCTTTCTGTGCGTCAAACAGAGTGCTGAAATAGTGCCCCCAATAGTAATCCGTCTGATCTTTGCATTTCCAGGTAACAAACTGCTGGGGAGCTGTTGAATGAACTCCCAGAACAAATTCACTATCACCTACATGACAGGAATCCGTGATGACATATCCTTGATTGATGCGTACATCCATCGTTCATCGTGCCTCCTTCTCTCCTTTGTACGGTTCTTTTTTCGCCCGTTCCTGCTGAACAGTCAGCAGTCCGTGCTTTGCCCATCCGGGCAGTTTCTCCGGCTCCATAGTGCCGAGAATGTCCATACGCTCATACCGGCTCTCTTTCCCGGTATAGAGGTCGATACAAAAACAGGCCGAGCCACGGCTATGGGGAGAAGCCCCAAAGCCGCCTGTGCAGAGCTTTAACTGACAAGTGGCCCTGCGGTATTCCCGGCGCAGCACTTCCGGCTTGATGACAACAATTTTGTTGTTCAAGTCATCCTCATAGGACACCACGGTACAATCGCTGGCTGTGATCGGGCGGTCATCAATGCCCTGTATCTTCGGCTTGTTCATCGCCACACGGGTTTTCTCGGCCTGTTCAGCGATACGCTCACCGAACAACTTTACGATTTCCGCATAGTTGTCGCTGCACATGACTTCGTTGTACGCCGCAAACAGCTCATTCTGCTGGCAGAAGGCACACATATATTTCTCAGCGCTTTCATCCTGGGGCTTTTCTCCCAGAACGATTTCCCGGTCACCGATGTGGATGGCCTGGATGATCTCATAGTCGCCAGCCATACGCTTGTGTGTTTCATCTTTCATGCTTTCACCTCATTTCGCAAAAACGCTTTGATCTCCTCGATGGATGCAAAATCCTTCTCAACGCCGGTCAGGTATCGCACGGAATCCTGCCATTGAGAGAGTGGGCATTTGTTTTCCTCCATTCTGCAAAGGTCTAAGAGGGCGGCTCTCCGCAGGATCGGAGAAAGATTCAGGTCTGAAATAAAACATCCCCGCCGCGCGGCAAGGATGTCCAGTAGATGCGGTTCACTCATAGCAACACCTGCCTTCCTCGGCTTCCTTCAAAAGTGCCTCTACCAGCTTGCCGCTGCGGATTTTGTTCCGATCCGCCAGCACTTTGTTCTGAACGCAAAGCACCGCTCGGATATTGGGGACGGTAATACCGGGAATCTCCACCATTTCCTCCGGGGTGATCGTAAGAAGCTGCACCGGCGAATAGCCCGCCTGGGCAAAGATACGGAATAACCGTTGTTCAAATCGTTCCCTCATCAAAACCACGCTCCTTTCGTCTTTTTGGGGATATGTAAAGGGGCGGCCCCGCAAAGCCGCCCCGCTGGATTACTTCTTCCGGCTTTTGACCTTGAGATAGATCAGCCCGCCGAGAATAAAAAGCACCAATCCTACTGCGATGATCGTTTTCCATTCCATAGTCAATTCCTCCTGTCACAAATCTTGACCGCTGTATTATTCAGCGGATTCTTCGTCCTTTCGGCGCTTGCTCACATAGGCCGCGATACCCAGAATAGCAGCTCCCGCAGCGGACACGCCCATCAGAGTCACCCACAGCCACGGCTTGCTCTCATCCCCGGTTTTCGGCGTATCGCGCAGTTCGTTGTGCATCTGTGCCACGGTGGTCTTATCCGCAAAGATCGTCACCGTCTTATCGGCAGGCAGCACATAGTTGGCGCTGGCATTGTCAGATACCTCCGATACGGTATAATCACCCACGCGCAGGCCGGTGATCTCGATCTTGCCGGTGCTGTCGGTCTTGAAGGTCTGGTCGTAACCATTGGCACCCGTCACGCGGAAGGAGAACCCTTCCACCTTGCCGTCGCTGGATGTCTTTTCAATCCGCAGGGAGCCGGTCTGTGCCGCATTGACAAAGCCCTTTCCGGCTTCATTCTCTACCTCGTAGATTTTGCCGTTCTCGGTAATCTCCACATAGTAGGCAGTTTCATCCAGCAGATAACCCTCCGGCGCTTTGGTTTCTTTCACGAACACGCCGCCGTAGAGGATATGGGACATTTCATAGATGCCGGTGCTGGTTTCCTCCAGCTTGCCCAGCAGCTCATCGCCCTCGTCCAGCTCTTTGTTGCCGTTGGTATCACGGTACACCTCAAACTCGGCCCCGGTCAGTTTGTTGTCCGGGTAATCCTTATCCACTTTGGTAAGGCGCAGGTCGCCGTAGATGCGCTCATTGGCAAGAGAGATTTCCACAACCTGACCATCTTCGTTCACCGTGACGGGGATAACCTCATCGGAGAGGATAAATCCTGTTGGGCTTTCCAGCTCTTTCAGCACCCAATTTCCATACGGCACATTGGAGAAGGAGAAGCTGCCGTCATCCGCAGAGGTGGCGGTGGCAAGGGCATTTTCTGCGGTGAACTCGGTTTCCTCAGACTTGAACAAGCCAATCACAGCCCCACCCAGGCCAGCGCCGTTCTCGTCTGTTTTGAGGCCGTGGATTTCACCACGGATCAGCTCGTTGGTGATGGCCTCGCCATTGTTTGCGGCGATCTCCACCACGGCAACGGATGGGCCACCGTATTCAAAGGTGAACGGGAAGGTTTCGCCATTCAGCAGATAATGGCTGTCCGTGGACAGTTCTTTCAGATAGAAGCTGCCGAAGGGCAGGTCAGTGGTACAAGCGGCCTGACCGTTCTCAGCCACCGAAACGATCTCCAGAAGCCCGTCTGCCGGAATCACAGAACCGTCCGCTGCGGGAATATCCTGCTGTGCATACAGGCCAAAGGTGACGGCGGAAATCTCGCCATTCATACCGATGCCGAAGGCTTCATCCTGCTCCAGCAGCTTATTCAAAGTGACCTGTACTTTCTGGCGCTGGTTGTAGAAGCTGGTCGAAGTTTCGGTGATCTCCACCTCCTGGCCTGCATACACCAGCTCCACATGGGTGACATTCTCGCCGGTATCCACCATGCCGTGGGGGAACTCGATTTCCTTCACCTGGAACTTGCCCAGATAGAGAGGCTGGCTCTGCGCTGTGCCATCCTCGCCGGTGGTAATGGTGTCCACCACCTCGCCCGCAGAATAACGCAGCGTACCATCCAGCGTATAAATGTCCTCCAGCGCCGTGATTTCAAACACCGCACCAGACAGGCCGGTTACGTCATACACCGGCTGATATACCCCGTTGGATTCCGTGACGGTGGAGAACACCTCGCCGGTTTTGCTGACTTTGATGACGCCTTTCTGCGCCATATTGGGTTTGGTGACTTCAATGACCGTCACACCGCCTTCCTCGCTGGAAGCGTCCTCGGTCACATCAAAATATACTGGTGTGCTGTCCAGCACATAGCCATAGGGAGCCTGCACCTCTACCAGAGAGTAGCCGGAGCCATACTCCAGCTTTTCAGGTGTTACCAGGTAGCCCTCGGAATTGGTGTAGAACGTATCAATCGTGGTTGGGGTCGGATAGGTGAAGGTCATTTCCACCTTGCTTCCATCCGGGCGGAAAATCTGGAATCCAGCTCCCGCATAGGGAATGGTAACGCCGGTTTCCGCATCCACCTTGACTACCTTGATATAGCTCTCAAATGCAGCGTTGTTGATGAGGTAGCGGTAGGTCTGACCGTCCTGGGCAATATACACTTCAAAATCATCCATCAGCTCGCGGCCTTCCCAGCCTTTCGTCTGGTGGACGATATAGGTGCCATAGGGCAGCTTCTTGGACTGTGCAAAGCCATTTTCGTCACAGGTGAGAACATCACGCTCGGATTCCTTTGCAGCGTCGTAGCTGCCTGCCGCTTTGAGATAAAGCTGGAACTCCGCGCCGACTTCCGGGGTTTCGATCTGGGTTTCTCCGTCGTCGGTATGCTTGATAATGGCGATGTCGCCTTTGATAACCTGTTCGGTCACATCATTGGCGGTATCATTCAGCTCGATCTCATACAGTTCCGGCTCTGCACCTACCTTGTGAATGGTGGAATCCAGCAGATACCCCTCGCTGGGGTTGATTTCACGAATCGTCCAGTCGGAATCACAGATATAATAATCCGTGGTGAACTGACCGTTCTCATCGGTGGTATAGCTGTCGATAAGGGTGTCGCCCTTATAAAGCCCATAGGTGGCTCCGGCAAGAGAACCGTCGCCCTGGGGCGCGCCGGTTTCCACATCGCTCTTAGTTACTGTGACACGGAACTTTTTCAGCACATTGTTCACGCTCTTGTTTGTGACTTCGTTCCAGGCAATCGTGGCACTCTGAGCCTCCGGCACCACATAGCGGATCGGCGTATCAACCTCCTCTAGCACGAAGTCGGAGCCGATGAGGACGTTTTCAAACCTTGCCACACCGCTGGAGTCGGTCACAGCGTATTCATCCACCGGCAGGCCGGAAAGAGAAGTTCCATAGAGATGGAAGGTCATTCCCTCCACCAAACCGTCCTCGCTGGTCTTTGTGACCTCCAGACTGCCGCGCTTCAGCACGTTGTTAAAGTTCACGGTGGCCGTCTGGCCGCTGACGATGGTCACGCGCTGAGTAGCCTGGGGTTCGTATTTGTCGATGGCCTGCTCGGTGACGGTATAAACACCGGGATTGAGGTCGGTGATGTCGATTTCGCCCGCCGAATTGGTGGTCTTGGTGGCGCTGTATCCCTCGCCGGTGATCGTGAAGGAGATGCCCTCTACCTTGCCGTCCTCGGATGTCTTAATCAGCTTCATGTTGCCGGTTTTGACCTCCAGATTGAGATAGCCCACCATCTGGTCGGAAACGGTAGCTCCATAGGTGGCGAAGTCCTGCGTACCACCACCAGTTACGCCGTCCGTCCAAACCACAACGCCGCTGCGCTGGGCGGTGATTTTCTCCGCTTTCACCGTCACGGAGCCTTTGATGGCCTGATTGGATGTGATGGTAAGCTGGTTGCCGTCCACCGAAAAGTTCAGGCCAGTGGTGCTGCTGGTAAAGGTGTAATCGCCCAGCACATTGTTGGTATCCGTCAGGGTGACGGAATACTTCTCGCCATCCCATTTCAGCTCATACGCTCCGGCATCCGGGGAGCCGCTGAAAAAGCTGGGCAGCATGGTGTGGCGCTTCACGGCGCTCTCAATAGCAGAATACTGACTGAAAATCTGGCTGCGCAGGGGATGACTGCTGCTGATATATTCCGCCACGTTGTTTTTTCCCTGAGCATTGGCATCCACATGGTTAAATTGGCTGTCACGTTCACCGACAACCGTTTCCCAAACCAGAAGCTGGGTGGCGATATAGCCCGCCATCTGGTTTGCATGGTCGGGGTTCGTGCTTGTCCAGCCGGTATTGGCGTTGCCCTGCCAGCCGTAGGTCATGATCCGCCCGATATATTCCTTGATGGTGCTGGGCGGAATGGTGGGGTTCAGATGGGACGGATAGTTGTCCCAAAAATCCTCGCCCCGGCCTGTGTACTGATCGCCGGTTTTTACCCCGATACCAGGCTCGATGCAATAGATGGCCTTGCCGTTGTAAGCGTCCTGTGTATGGACAGAAAAACTGTCATTGGCCTGTGCAGACCAGCCGCCCAGAAAGCTCATGTCAGAGTGGCCCCATCCGGCTTTGTTGGGATCGCTGGCACGGGGAATATCCACCATATAGGTGGTCATGGTTTCACCTGCGGCAAAGGCCGTGACGCCCGTTCCGGCGAACACTCCAAAACACATCAGGAACGCCAGGAACAGGGACAAAGGCTTTTTCAATGCTTTCATCTTGTTACCTCCTGAAAATTGGCCGAAAAAAAGCACACCATGTTCGATGTGCTTCCCGGCTGATATTTGGTTGATGACTGTCTAAAAAGAGAGCTGCCCGCAGAAGTTCCACGCTCGGCTCAACCTGCTTCGCTTTTCAAAAACACCGCCCCCATATCTTCTTTTTTGGGTTGTTTAGGTTGTTTGTGGGGGGTGAGGTGTGGAGAGGGGGGACGGAAAAAGCCGCCGTTTTCTGCAAATGGGTACACTGCTCCCTTGTGAGTGGATTATCGTTCTAAACTGCGCTGACGCTTGCGATAAAGTTCCAATGCCTGAACGATGGTATCCTCGATCTTCTGCGCGGGCGTCCCCGGCGGAAAATACTTGCTGATCCGATCTTTCGGAATTTTGATTTGTTCTTTTTGATTTGGCTTTTCCTCCTTCATAATGGCGACAAGAGCATCTTTTGCAAGCCGCTCATTGCCAGTCTTGGCTTCAGACATCTGACGCATTTTGATTGTCTGAGCATGGGACGGGGTACAGTCCATTTCCTCCATGATAGCAAACAGATCTGCCTGTTCTTCTTTTCGCAGGTAAGACAGTTCCACCGCAGGCCGCATGGCAACTTGCAGCACTTCCGGCTCTCGCAGAACAGAATTGTCCACCAGTTCCAGAATATCCGGGATAAGCTGGGTAAGGCGGATATATCTACGAATTTGGTCTTTGCTTTCGCCTACCTGTTCAGCCAATAAATCTCTGGATTTTACTCCCTTTAACTTGTGCGCCAGTGGCTCACAAGTTAAATCTGTCCGTTGTCCCTGCCGCTTCATTGCATCCAGCTTCATTTTGTAAGCGAACGCTTTTTCTGAGGGCAAAATCTGCTCTCGTTGCAGGTTGGAATCCACCATGATGATCGTGGCTTCATCGTCGGTGAGGTTTCGCACAATGCAGGGAATTTCCGGGAGCTGTGCCAGTTCCGCCGCCATTTTTCTGCGGTGTCCGGCTACCATTTCATAGCCGCCGCCCTGCTTGGGGCGCACCAGCGCAGGAACCAACACGCCGTACTGCTTGACGCTCTCCGCCAGTTCCTGCATGGCCGTGTCCATTCGTACCTTGAACGGGTGATTCGGAAAATCGCTGATCTCCGAGGGGTCCAGGTTGACGACTTTCTCCAATCTGTCCTCTGCGCGGCTTTCCTCGGTGGAAAAGAGGTCATCGACTGAGGGCAGATTGAAGTTTAGCGCGTTGTTTTTCGCCATCCGCCTGCACCTCCTTTGAAAATTCCGCATAAGCCTGAGCTACCTTGCTGCCGTTGTCATAGGCATAGATACTCTGGCCAGCGGCGCTGATTTCTGCGGCTTTGATGGCAACGGGAATCTCGGAACGATAGATTTTCAAGACGCTCCCATAGCTCTGCCGCAAGGTTTCGGCTGTCTGCTTGGCAAGATTGGTGCGCCCATCCACAAGGGTCAGCAGCACACCGTCCACTTTGAGAGCCGGGTTGATCTGCCGCTTGACCTTGCTGATGGTTCGCATCAGCTGGGTCATGCCTTTGGCTGGGAGATAGTGGGCCTGTACCGGGATAATCACGCTGTCTGCCGCTGCCAATGCGTTAATGGTAATCATGCCGAGGGACGGCATACAGTCGATCAGAACCGTGTCATAGTTCTTCTTGACTTCATTGACATAGGTGCGCAGGGTGAACTCCCGGCTCATGGCATTTACCAAAGTCATTTCCATCGCTGACAGTTCGATGTTGGCAGGCATAAGGTCTACGCCTTCTTTGTGGTGCAGGATGCCCTCATCCACAGAAAACGGCTCGTCGCGGATCACCTTCTCCATGATGGTGGCAAGGGTGATCTGCAAGCTATCCTGATCCTGCCATCCCAGGCAAGTGGTGAGGTCGCCCTGGGGGTCTGCATCAATGAGCAGAACCTTTTGCCCCAGGCGGGCTAAACCAATGCCCAGATTCACCGTTGTGGTGGTTTTGCCTGTTCCGCCTTTCTGATTGGCCAATGCGATAACACGGCCTTCCTTCGGGCGGCTTCTCTGTTCCGGCATTTTCATGTCCTCCTTCTTGATAGATTTAGCTGCCCGCCCACCGACAGACAGCTATGTACGCGGTAAAATGGACATGAAAAAAAGCCGTCTACTCTATGAAAGAATAAACGGCTTGATTTAAGTCGGCACAATATGTAGTTTTCAAATTTTCTTGACAGGGGCGCACATGACTTTGAGCAGTAGATCGTCTACGCAGCCGGTGTCACGGTTTTCCCGCAGCAGGGTATTCCGCAGACGATTCAGGCTTTGGATGACGATGCTGTTTTCATCAGGGGTAAGGATGATCTTATATTTTTGTTTCCTCATAGCGCAGTCCTCCTTTTCACCTTCATTGTATCTGGAGCAATCGCTGAAGTGCAAATGTGCCAGCTTCACGCCATGCTGGGACAAGGTAGAAAAGATAAACAGGGCTTCGTTTGGTCAAATCCGGTCAAATCAAGACAGCCCTGATAAAGGCATTGCGCTGAATAAAAATGCAAGAGGTCG
Organism: Pseudoflavonifractor capillosus; assembly: GCF_016902575.1. GTDB lineage: Bacteria > Bacillota > Clostridia > Oscillospirales > Oscillospiraceae > Enterenecus > Enterenecus capillosus_A. The sequence continues at coordinate 134,187 of NZ_JACSNZ010000002.1, forward strand.
CTGCTCTCACAAGGAAAACACCTATGCGAAAAATGGCTCAATTCTCGCCGTCGGTTATCCTATTTTTTAATCATAAGGGGGGTCAAAACCCCCGGTTATCCTATTTTTAATCAAGAAAAACGGGGTCAAAGCACTTCAAACCCTGCCAAAAACGGACAAAGGGCAACAGAAGATTTGAAACAGAAAAACCCCGAAAAACCGCAGTTTTTCGGGGTTTTTGAGCCTCTTTGAACCAGTTTGAAGTGCTGATTAGCGCTTGCTGAACTGAGGAGCGCGACGAGCAGCCTTGAGGCCGTACTTCTTACGCTCCTTCATACGAGGATCGCGGGTCAGGAAGCCGGCAGCCTTCAGGGCAGCACGGAACTCGGGATCCATCTCCAGCAGGGCACGGGCGATGCCGTGGCGCAGAGCGCCAGCCTGGCCGGTAACACCGCCGCCGGTGACGGTAGCGGTCACGTCCACCTTGCCGATGACGCCGGTGGTGTTCAGGGGCTGACGAACCACCATCTTCAGGGTCTCCAGGCCGAAGTACTCCTCGATATCACGGCCGTTGATGGTGATGGAGCCGGTGCCGTTGGGGAACAGGTGCACACGGGCCACGGAGGACTTCCGACGGCCGGTGCCATAGTGATAGGGCTTCTTGCTCTTATACATGGTCGGTTACCTCCTTATTCTACGGTCCAAGCCTGGGGCTTCTGAGCCTCGTGCTTGTGAGCGTCGCCACGATAGATCTTCAGGCGGCTCAGAGAGTCCTTGGTGATGATGTTGCGGGGCAACATACCACGCACAGCCACACGCATGGCCAGCTCGGGCTTCTCCTGCATCAGGATGCGGTACTTGGTCTCCTTCAGACCGCCCACATAGCCGGAGTGGGTGCGGTAGAACTTCTGCTCACCCTTCTTGCCGGTGAGAACGGCCTTGTCAGCGTTGATGATGACAACGAAATCACCGCAATCAGCGTGGGGGGTGTACTCGGGCTTGTGCTTACCACGCAGCAGGGTAGCGGCGGCGGCAGCGGTCTTGCCCAGAGGCTTGCCGGCAGCATCGATCACGTACCAGTTGCGCTCGATGTTACCCTTGTTTGCCATAAAGGTAGACATATCGGTTTCCTCCATTTATCTTGATTTATATCATAAAAACACGGGGTTTCCTTCCTTTACAAGAAGGCGCAGGATGTATTATAATACGGGGGTTGCCGGGTGTCAACACAAAATGAAAGTTTTTTTGAAGTCTACTTTATATACTGCGATATTCTGCGGAATGCTCTTGAATACTCGCGTATTCTCGTTTTGGTTTTGCGATTTGGAGGTTGAAGAAATGCAGCTGATTTTGTCCCATTTGCGCCGTTGTATTGAAGATTATGATATGATTCAGCCGGGAGACCGCATTGCTGTGGGGGTTTCCGGGGGAAAAGACTCCTTGGTACTGCTCACGGCTATGGCCCGACTGCAAAAGTTCTACCCTGTGCCCTTTGAACTCCACGCTCTGACGGTACACCCCGGGGTGCCTGAGATGGACTTTGGCCTCGTAGCGAAGCTGTGTGAGGAGCTGGGAGTGCCTTACCACATTGTGAACACCCAGATCTTTGATATCATTTTCAATGTGCGTCGTGAGAAAAATCCCTGTTCCATGTGTGCCAAAATGCGCCGGGGTGCCATCCACAATGCCATGGCGGAGCTGGGGCTGAACAAGATTGCCTTGGGCCACCACTATGACGATGCGGTGGAGACCTTTTTCCTCTCCCTCTTTTATGAGGGACGTCTGTCCTGCTTCCAGCCGGTGACCTACCTGGATCGCATGGGTATCACCCAGATCCGCCCACTGCTCTACTGTGGGGAAGGCATGGTACGAGGAGCTGCCCAGCGGCACAACCTGCCCATTGTCCATAACCCTTGTCCTGCGGATGGAAACACCCGCCGTCAGGAGGTGAAGGAGCTGGTGGCGGAGTTGTCCAAAACCTATCCCAATCTGAAAAACTATGTATTTGGGGCCATGCAGCGTTTGCCCCTGCCGGAGTGGGGGCCCAGGGAGTATCGCCGCCGCCCCTTGGCCGAGCAGCCTGCAAAAGAGAATTGAAAAATGCCGTGGTGTCCCTGGGCACCACGGCATTTTTTAGACTTTCTTACGGTTCAGAAGCATCCAGACAAGTCCCGCAAGCACCGTGACTCCGCCCAGCATGAGCCCCGGGATGAGTCCTGGGGGTGTGTAGCGGAAGGTGACTTGGTGGGTACCGGAGGGAAGCTCCAGGGCCAGGAACGTGTCCCAGCACACCTGTGTAGCCACCTTTTGACCATCCACATAGGCTGTCCATCCATCCTCGGCGGGAATGGTGGTGACCAGGGTGGAAGGGGTATCTGCGGTGGCCTGGAGGGAGACCTGGGAGTTGGTTACCTTCTCCATCTGGGTATTGTGCAGCTGGGAAAGGGTCTCACTCAGGAAGGATTGATCCATCTGCTGCACCAGGCTGTTCCAGTCCAGAGTGGTCAGAACTCCGGTGTATGCCACCGTCACTGCCAGCGTCTCTCCCACGGCGGGACAACCCAGGTAGTGGATGCGCCGTTCCTCGTAGGGGGTGAGGGAGCACCGATAGGCGCCGTCCACAGATAGTGAGGTAAACTGGGCTTGAGCCAGATATGCGTAGACAGGCTGTCCTGTGCCGTGGATGAGGAGCGTGACCTGCCCCTGCTCCTCCTGTACCTCCATGTCAACAGGGGAGAACACCTCCTGATGGGTGCCGATGAGCTGGCCCAGCAGCTGCTCCTGCACCTGGAAGGGGGTATCGCCCTGTGGAAGCTGGGGTGAGATGCTGCCCTGGGCCACATAGGCCAAAGGTAGAGCGTCAGGATTTTTCCACAGGGTCAGACTGCCGTTTTGCCCGGCAGCTTGGTAGCCGGGGAACTCCTGGTCACTGAGGACATAGCGGATGTTCAGCAGGCTGTCAGTGACGGGGGTAGACCCGTAGTAGACGCTCCACATCCAGCCCTGGGCGAAGCCCAGCTGCTTGAGAAAGGCGTTGACCTGCTTGTTGTAGATACTGCTGTAATGGGTGAGTCCGGGATAGCCGAAGGAGAGGGGGCTGTTGTCTCCTCGGTCGTAGGTGGCTCCCATGCGGTAAAAGTCCTGGTCTTGACTCTGGGCCTGATCCACCAGAGCCTCATTTTCCCGGTAATAGGAGACGTAGTCGGTGTAGGATTGACAGCCGAACACGTCCCGAATGTCGGTCATCGTGGCGTGTGTGTTGTATCCCAGCTCCAGGGCGGTGAGGCAGAGCACAGCCAAGGTGAGCGATGGAGCCAGTCTCCAGCTGGTGAGAGACTCCGGCAGAGCGGCCAGTGCCTGGCCTGCCAGAGTGAGTAGGAAGAATGAAACCACAAAGCTGTACCGGTATGGGAACCAGTTGGGCATCTGGAACAGGTGCCACACCTTGTCCAAAGGGGAGAGCCACAGAGATAGGATCAGCACGGCCAGCATGGCAAGGGAAGCCACTTTATTTCGACGAGTTATGGTGGGAAGGCAGAAAAAAACCAGTGCCAACAGGACTGCCAAAGTGCCGCAGAACAGATAGGGAAGGGTGGAATTGGTCAGTCCGGCGGATTGATTGGAGAGCAAACGGCCCGGCAGCTGCCATAGCGTGAAGTTGGTGAGGCTGGAGTAGTCCACAGTGGCATCCCCCAGCTTACCGCTGAAGATGGACAGCAGAGAGGGCAGCCACATCCAGGCGGTGACGCCCAAGGCTGCCAGGGCGGAGCCCACAAAGGCTCGGAGGTGGGAGAGAATAGCTGACCACGGGGCAGCCGCACACCACTCCCGGTATAGTAGCCACAGGCAGCAGAAGATGCCGATCATGTAGGAGATGTACCAGGTGGAGAGGAAACACACCACCAGACTGCAAAAAAATAGCCAGGGACGGCCTCCGGCCAAGATCCGCTCCAGGCCCAACAGGATGATGGGCAGCCAAATGAGTCCGTCCAGCCACATGATGCACAGGGAATAGGCGGCGGAATAGGAACACAGAGCGTAACAGGTGGAGAGAAGGGGGAGAAACAGGGCGCTGCACCGGAGGTAGGAGCGCAGGAAGATGCAGCAGGTCAGTCCCGCCAGTCCCACCTTCAGCACGGTGAGGAACATCAGCCCCACGGGCATGAACTCATTGGGCACCAGCAGGGTGAGCAGGGAGAGGGGGCTGGAGACGTAATAGGAGAACACGCCGATGTAGGAGGTGCCCATGGCCTTAGCCCAGGAGAAAAAGACGTCCCCGTGTTTCAGCGCACAGAAGAAGTCCACATACTGGGAGGACATATCTGAGATGAGAATGGTATTGTCTCCCCAGGGTGCCAAGCCCAAGCTGATATAGACCAGCAGAAGGGTTAGGGCGGGGACAAAAAAAGAGAGTGTGTACAGCAGAAGGGAAGGGTAGGTGCGGGCTTTCAACACGATCACCTCTTGTAGTGGGAATTTGATTGTTGTTTGAAAAGCAGCAAAAAAGGCTGCAAGAGATTTGGACTCTTGCAGCCTTGGATGAATCAGCGTCGTCCACCGCCCCGGCCACCGCCGAAGGAGCGACCGCCGCCACCGAAGGAACGTCCACCGCCAAAGGAACGACCGCCGCCGCCAAAGGAGCGGCCACCACCGAAGCTGCCGGGACGGCTGGGACGCCCGCCGCCGAAGCTGCCGCCGGGGCGGTGCCCACGGAAGGAGGTGGTGGGGCCACGCATGGGCCGTCCGCCCATGGGCGGGTGGTGGTGGGGATAGTGGGGACGGGGACCCCAGAAGCGGAAGGGACGGTACATGTAGTTGGGGCCATAGTAGCCGCCCTGGTACCGACGATACCGACTGCCCTCCATCAGGGCAAGCACTAGGATAACTAATAAAATAATGATAAGGATATCCATATAAACCTCCTGTTTTACCCCAGGTAGTGGGATTGGTACCACTGGGTCAGGGCATCTGTGAGGGAGAGCAGGGCCTGGCCATAGTTCCCCTGGGCAAAGGGTTGCTCCATATACTCCCAGGCGTAGGAGGCACAGTCGTCATCTGTGAAGAGATCCATCAGACCACTGCCCTGGATCAGCCAGTAGTTTTCTCCGGAGATATCCAGCACCACCACAAAGTCGTTGGCGCCCAGCCCCATTTTTTCTGCCTGAGTCATGGCATAGCTGCCCAGGTCGGATTTTCCGTAGTTGCAGGTGATGCAGCCGATCACCACCCCCATGGAACTGTCCAAATCTTGATTATTCTTCTGGAGCTGACGTACCGTGGAGGGGGAGAGAACGCCGGCCTGGTCGTCCACATACCAGGAGTTGCCCCCCGTTACAGGCTGGTGCACATTGCGGCCGGGGGCACGGGCCATGCCTATGCACACGGCGGCTATGATCATGACTACAGTGAACAGAACGGCCACGCCGGGGCGTTTTAGCACATTCATAGGTTTGACCTCCCAGGATCAGCCCCGCAGCTCCAGCAGCTTCTGCTTTAGCTCGCCCTCGATGCGAGCCAGTTCCACCTCGGCCTCCCGGCGCTTCTGTGCGCCCTGGGTCTGGATCTCCATGACCTCGTCCAGGGTGGAGATGAGCTGCTGGTTGGTGTGCTGCAAGGTCTCCAGATCCACAATGCCCCGCTCAGACTCCCGGGCGGCCTCCACGGTGCCCATGTGGAGCATGTCGGCATTTTTCTGCAACAGCTGATTGGTCATCTCGGACACAGCACTCTGGGCTGCGGCAGCCTGGCGGGAGTGCTCCAATCCCAGGGCCAGCACCATCTGGCTCTTCCACAGGGGAATGGTGTTGACCAGGGAGGACTGGATCTTTTCCAGCATCAGGGCGTCGTTGTTCTGAATGAGGCGGGTCTGGGGCCCCATCTGAATGGAGACCATGCGGGTCAACTCCAAATCGTGGAGCTTTTTCTCAAAGCGGTTGCACAGGTTGGCGTAGTCGTTGTACTGCTGTGCCGCCTCCTGGCTTCCGGTCTGGGTGGCGGTCTCCTGCAGTTGAGCCAGGGTTTCGCTTCGGGCCTTATCCAGGGCCTTCTTACCGGCCAGGATATACATGGTCAGCTCTTTATAATACTTGGTGTTGAGCTGATACATCTGATCCAGCATGGCGATATCCTTCATCAGGGTCAGCTGGTGATTTTCCAAAACTGCCACGATTTTATCCACATTGGCCTCAGCCTTGTCATAGCTGGCCTTCAAGGCCATGGCTTCCTTTTTCTTCTTCTGGAAGAAGCCGAAAATGCCGTTTTTTTCTTCCTCGCCGAAGGTCTTCAGCTCCACCACCAGGGAGGAGAGCGCTTCGCCCACCTGGCCCAAGTCCTTGGTACGCACGTTATTCAGGGCATTTTGGGAGAAGTCAGCGATATTCTTCTGGGCGGCTGCGCCATACTGGAGCACCATAGCGGTGTCGGTGAGGTCGATCTTCTGGGCAAAATCATCCACCATTTGCTGCTCTTGGGGGGAGAGCTGGATCTCGGTGAGCGCCTCGGCGGGTGCAGGTGCAGGAGCGGGCGCAGTGGGAGCGGGGGTTGGGGCGTCCAGGGT
>NZ_JACSNZ010000011.1 GCF_016902575.1 Pseudoflavonifractor capillosus
ATTTTCAATTTATTTTCCCGCCTGCGGGCGGGAAAACTCTGCCGAGAGCTTCTCCCCATGCAAGATGGTCAAGACTTCTTGCATGACTTTTATGTTCTTTGACAGTCTGAAGCTGGGAGCACTGCGTTGCTCCCAGCTTTTTATTTTGCATATTGGCTGCGCCCCAGCTTGAACAGGTCGTTGCCCCGGCTGTCCACCGCCACGGTGAGGGGCAGATCCTCCACCTCCATGCGTTTCACCGACTCGCACCCCAGCTCGTCAAAGGCGATGACCTGGGCAGTCTTGATGCACTTGGCAATGAGGGCTCCCGCTCCGCCCACGGCGGCAAAGTAACAGGCCCCGCTGCGCACAATGGCGTCCACCACGCTCTGGGCCCGCTCCCCCTTGCCGATCATGGCGGTGAGTCCCAAGTCCAGCAGCCGGGGGGCAAAGCCGTCCATGCGTCCGGCGGTGGTGGGGCCACAGGCTCCCACCGCCATGCCCTGCTGGCCCGGGGTGGGACCGGCGTAGTAGATCACCGCACCCTGGAGTTCAAAAGGCAGAGGTTTTCCCTCATCCAGCAGCTGAAACATGCGCTTGTGGGCGGCATCCCGGGCAGTGTAGATGGTGCCGGATAGAAGCACCCGGTCACCCGCTTTCAGCTGACCCACCACCTGGGGCAGCTGGGCAGTGGTCACTCTCTTGGCCTCACTCATGGTGCTCCTCCTGCTCCTTGTCCCCCTGCTGGCCCTGTTCCTGGAGTCTCTGGGCGGTCTGGTCGAATTGGACTCCCATCTCACTCAGCTCCCGCATCTGCTGGAACAGCCGATCCATCTCGCTGCGCAGGTTGGCATATCCCTCCAGCACCTGCTCCAGCCACTGGCGGGTATCGCTCTGGATCTGCTCCGCCTTTTCCTGGGCCTGGCTGATGGTCTCCTGGGCCTTGTGGTGAGCATCCAGCTCCACGGTGGCCACATAGTCCTTGAGCTTGCCGTATTTCTGGGCCATGGGCTCCATCTCATCCACCTGGCCGTGGAGCCGCCCCAGCTCCAGCCGGGCGGTAGCCAGCTTGGTCTCGGTCTGGCTCAGCTCCCCCCGCAGACGGGTCAGAGTGCGGGTGGATTCCTCCAGAGAGGCCCGCACCTTCGCCTCCTCGGCAGACACGCTGCCGTGGGCCTGGCGCAGAGACTCGATCTCCTCCTGAAGCTGCTGCTCATGTTCCCGGGAATGTTGCAGCCGTGCCTCCATTTCCGCCATCTGGTTGCGGTGATCAGTGGCCATCTTGTCCATGTAGCGGAGCACATCTCCCCGGTGAAAACCGGCCAGAGCCGTGCGGAATTTTTCAATTACGGGTTCCATACAGGTTCCCCTTTCCCCAAAAAATTGGTCTGGTTCATTGGTTCTCCCATGCTCCAGACCCGCTTTGGGGACATTTTACCACATTTCACCCTATGTGACAATGTTTTTCTCCCCATTTACCTGGCACCTGTTGTTTTTTATCAGCAATTACGATATAATAGGCCAGAGTTTCCGCTTGGCACACCTTTTTTCACAAGGAGCGTCAGCCGTGTGCCACATCACCGAGCCGGACAGCGGAAGCCATCCCCCATCATTGGGACATTTCCTAGCCATATGGCATATTATAATACGGAAGAGGGAGAACGATTCCATGGATAAGATCATTACCTTTGCCGTTCCCTGCTATAACTCAGCGGCCTACATGGACCACTGTGTGGAGACCCTGCTGGCAGGGGGCGAGGACATTGAGATCATTTTGGTGGACGACGGCTCTACCAAGGACAACACAGCGGAAAAGTGCGACGAATGGGCTGCCAAGTACCCCGACATCATCCGGGCCATCCACCAGGAAAACGGTGGCCACGGCGAGGGGGTCAACCAAGGGATCCGCAATGCCCGGGGCCTGTATTTGAAAATTGTGGACTCGGACGACTGGCTGGATGAGGAGTCTCTCCGCACGGTCATGGCCCAACTGCGCCAGTTTGCCCAGATGCCCGCCCCGGTAGACATGGTGGTGGCCAACTACGTCTACGAGCATGTGGAGGACAACACCCAAAAGGTAATCAACTACAAAAATGTGTTCCCCACCGGCCGCATCTTCACCTGGGATGAGATTCACCACTTCCGCACCTCCCAGTTCTTGCTCATGCACTCGGTGATCTACCGCACCCAGATGCTGCGGGATTGCGGTCTGGAGCTGCCCAAACACACCTTCTACGTGGACAATATCTTTGTCTACCAGCCCCTGCCCTTTGTGAAGACCATCTACTACCTCAATGTGGATCTGTACCGCTACTTCATCGGTCGTGCCGACCAGAGCGTCAACGAGTCGGTGATGGCAGGACGCATTGACCAGCAGGTGCGGGTCACCCGGCTGATGATCGCCGCCCACGATGTGCTGGCCATCAAGGCCAGTCAGCCCCGCCTGGGCCGGTACATGCTGAACTATCTTTCTATGATGATGACCATCTCCTCCATCTTTGCTGTCATCGCCAACACTCCGGAGTCTCTGGGGATGCGCACCGAGCTGTGGGAGTACCTGCGTCAAAAAGATCCCGCCCTATACCGCCGATGCCGATATCGTGCCACCAATGCCGCCACCAACATCCCCGGTTACCAGGGCCGAAAGTTGTCGGTTTCACTCTATCGCATGGCACGTAAGATCTACAAATTTAACTAATTTTTCAGTCCCTGGAAATAGATGCGTCTATTTCCAGGGATTTTGCATAAATTGAGCAATTTATTTCCACTCAGGATGCTACCCCTTTTCCAGTTGCATTTTTACAAAAAGATGCTATACTGTAAGGCGTTGGGGTTTACGCCAACTGTTGCGAATCCAACCACCCCAACCGTAAATTAGGAGGTTACTCATTTTGCCGGACGACCCATCTTTATTGCCTCAACTTCTGGTTTTGATGCTGCTGATCCTGGTCAACGCATTTTTTGCTGCTGCCGAGATCTCCGTCATCTCTCTGTCCGAGACCAAGCTGAAAAAGCAGGCCGAGGAGGGAGATAAAAAGGCCAAGAAGCTCCTGGCCCTGACCCAGGCGCCCGACCATTTCCTCTCCGCCATCCAAATCGCCATCACCCTGGCCGGATTTCTGTCCTCGGCTTTCGCCGCTGACAGCTTCTCTGACCCCCTGGTGCAGCTTCTGGTGGCACGAGGTGTGACCCAAATCCCCGAAGCGACCCTCAACACCCTGATGGTCATTGTCATCACCATCGTTCTGTCCTACTTCAGCCTGGTGCTGGGCGAATTGGCGCCCAAGCGCATCGCCATGAAGAAGACCGAGCAGGTGGCCCGCATGACGGTGGGCGCTGTGAGTGTGGTGGCTACTGTGTGCCGGCCGGTGATCTGGCTTTTGTCCAAGTCCACCAACGGCGTGCTGCGCCTGCTGCACATTGACCCCAAGGCCGACGAGGAAGAGGTGTCCGAGGATGAGATCCGCATGATGGTGGATCTGGGCGAAGAGCGAGGCACCATTGAAACTGCCGAGAAGGAGCTCATTGAGAACATCTTTGAGTTTAACAACTCCACCGCTGAGGACGTGATGATCCACCGCACCGATATGGTGATGATCTGGGCAGGCGACTCCGCCGAGGAGATCTTGAACACCATTCGGCAGTCCGGTCTCTCCCGGTTCCCTGTCTATGAGGAGGACGCTGACGACATCGTGGGCATCCTCTCCACCCGGGTCTATCTGCTCAACACCCAACAGGCTCACCCCAAGCCCCTGCGGGAGCTGCTCTACCCCGCCTACTTTGTCCCCGAGTCCGTGCGCACTGACGTGCTGTTCCGGGATATGCAGAGCAAAAAGGTGCACCTGGCCATTGTGGTGGATGAATACGGCGGCACCTCTGGTCTGGTGACCATGGAGGACTTGCTGGAAGAAATTGTGGGTAACATATATGATGAGTTCGATCCCCAGGAGGAGGCCGAACTGGTACAGCTGGAGGACAATCTCTGGCAGGTCTCCGGTTCCTGCGACTTAGAGCAGCTCTCTCAGGCCCTGGGTATCACCTTCCCCGACGACCAGGAGTTTGACACGCTGGGCGGCTTGGTCTTTGCTCAGCTGTCCGTCATCCCATCCGACGGAGAACAGCTGGAGCTGGATGCCTACGGGCTGCACATCAAGGTGCTCAACTTCACCGATCGGCGTGTGGAGCTGGCCCTGGTCTCCAAGCTCTCCCCTCAGCCAGAGGATCACTCCAGTCACTGAACCCTTTTGTAGATGAGCAGGGCTTTTGGCCTTGTTATTCTAAATAGATTTTCTCAGCATGGGTGTGGATCTCCCACACTCTCCTCACCCTGTACCAATCAAAGAACGGAGGAAATATTTCTATGCGAAAGACAAAGATTATTTGCACCCTGGGCCCCGCTTCCGAGAGTGAAGAGGTCATCGAAAAGCTGATCCTCACCGGTATGGATGCCGCCCGTTTCAATTTCTCCCACGGTACTCATGAGTCTCACCTGGCCCTGCTGACCCGGGTCAAGAACGTCCGGGACCGTCTGGGCCGTCCTCTGGCCACCATTCTGGACACCAAGGGCCCCGAGATCCGCATTCGTTCCTTTGCCAGCGGCAAGATCGAGCTGGCCGAGGGCGACACCTTCACCCTGACCACCCGTGAGGTGGAGGGCGATAACACCATCGTCTCCGTTACCTATGCCAACCTGCACAACGAGGTGTCCGTGGGCACCCACCTGCTCATCGATGACGGTCTGGTGGACATCGAGGTCACCGAGATCAAGGGTCAGGACATCATCTGCCGTGTGGTTACCGGCGGCCCCCTGTCCAACAACAAGTCCATCAACATCCCCAACACCCACATCTCCCTGCCCGCCCTCACCGAGAAGGACAAGGGCGATCTGAAGTTCGCCGTGGAGAACGACTTTGACTTCGTCGCTGCCTCCTTTGTGCGTCAGGCCTCCGACGTGGAGGAGATCCGTGCCGTTCTGGACTCCCACGGCGGCCAGAACATCGGCATCATTGCCAAGATCGAGAACCAGGAGGGTGTGGACAACCTGGAGGAGATCCTCCGTGTGGCCGACGGCCTGATGGTGGCCCGTGGCGATCTGGGTGTGGAGATTCCCGCTCAGGACGTGCCCGTCATCCAGAAGCGCATGATCAAGGCCGCCATTGCCCAGGGCAAGCACGTGGTCACCGCCACCCAGATGCTGGACTCCATGATCCGCAATCCCCGTCCCACCCGTGCTGAGGTGTCCGACGTGGCCAACGCCGTGTTCGACGGCACCGGCTGCGTGATGCTCTCCGGTGAGACCGCCTCCGGCAAGCACCCCGTGGAGGCCCTGAAGACCATGGTGGACATCGTCACCACCGCTGAGAACGCCACCAACTACTGGAAGCGCTTCCGCAAGTCCACCGTGGACCACACCTCCAGCATCACCGATGCCATCAGCCACACCGCCTGCCTGACCGCTATGGATCTGAAGGCTGCTGCCATCCTCACCGCCACCGAGACCGGCCATACCGCCCGTATGACCACCCGGTACCGTCCCGGCTGCTTGGTGGTTGCTCTGACCACCAACGAGCGTGTCCGCCGTCAGCTGGCCATCACCTGGGGCGTGGCTCCCTTCCTGTCCGGCACCGTGGACTCCACCGACCGCCTGTTCTCTCTGTGCGTGGAATCCGCCAAGAAGGAAGGCGTGGTCCAGGAGGGTGACACCGTGGTCATCACCGCTGGCGTGCCCATCGGCAAGAGCGGCTCCACCAACCTGATCAAGGCTCAGGTTGTAAAGTAATTTCATATTGCCATACTAAAGGGGGACGGTGTACCACCGTCCCCCTTCGTGATCTTGCAAAGAAGTCCCAGGACTTCTTTGGCGAAAAAGATCGCATGACGGATGGGGCTCGATTTCTTACGAAAAAGTCACCCCACCCGTCATGAGAAGTGTCATTTCCCCGGCACATGTCCGTGGAAATGACGAGATTTCAATTTATTCCGTCATCTGCGGATGACGGAACTCTGCGAGGCTCCGAACCCCGAGAGTTTTCCACAGTCTGAAAAAGGGGACGGTGTACCACTGTCCCCCTTCGTGCTATTTTTGAATATGGAGGTTCACGCCTTTGAATATCTTTGACATCATGGGCCCCATCATGGTCGGTCCGTCCAGCTCTCACACTGCGGGAGCTGCCCGCATGGGTCGGGTGGCCCGGCATCTGCTGGGCAGCCAGCCGGTGAAAGCGGACATCCAACTCCACGGCTCCTTTGCCGCCACCGGCTCCGGCCACGGCACTGACCGGGCCATTGTGGCCGGACTGCTGGATCTGGCCCCCGATCATCCGGACATCCCCCGCAGCTTCCAGCTGGCCAAAGATGCGGGGATGGAGGTATCCATCCGCCCGGTGGATCTGCCTGGGGCGCACCCCAACACTGCCGTACTCCACCTCACCGATGCCCAGGGCCGCACCCTCACCGTCTCCGCCTCCTCCCTGGGGGGCGGACGCATCCGGGTCAACGCCATTGACGGCATGGAGGCCTCCTTCTCCGGGGAATTGCCCACCCTTATCATCCGCAACCAGGATCGCCCGGGCATCGTCTCCCAGGTCAGCCAGATGCTCTCCCGACACATGGCCAACATCGCCACCATGCAGCTCTATCGGGATCGCCGGGGTGGCCTGGCTGTGATGGTGCTGGAATGCGACAACCACCTCTCTCCCGCTCTGGTGGACGAGCTGTCCCATCTGGACGGGGTGGAGCGGTGTACCTATCTCAACATGGAGGGCTGCTGATATGGCTTTTCAATCTGTGGAACATCTTCTCTCCTGCGCTGCCCGCCAGCCCCTCTGGAAAGCAGTGCTGCTGGACGACTGCCAAGACCGGGACGTGACGGAACAGGATAGCTTCTCCCGCATGGAAACCCTGTGGCAGGCCATGGTGGACTCGGTGGAGCACTACGACCCCCAGCGCCGCTCTGCCTCCGGCCTGTCCGGTGGCCAGGGCGAAAAAATGGCCCAGGCCCAAAATACCCTGTGCGGCGAGTTCATGCAGCAGGTCATCGCCACCGCTCTGAAGGTTGGCGAGCACAACGCCTGCATGGGCCGCATTGTGGCCGCACCCACCGCCGGGGCCAGTGGCGTGATGCCCGCCGTGCTCCTCCCTCTGTGGAAGGCGCAGGGCCTGTCCACCCAGACCATGGTGGAGTGCCTGTATGTGGCAGCAGGCTTTGGCCAGGTCATTGCCACCCGAGCCTCTATCTCCGGGGCCGAGGGCGGCTGTCAGGCGGAGATCGGCTCCGCCTCCGGCATGGCCGCCGCCGCTCTGGTACACGCCCGAGGGGGCAGCGGAGCGCAGATGGCCGCCGCCTGCGCCATGGCTTTGCAAAATGTACTGGGTCTGGTGTGTGATCCCGTGGCAGGTCTGGTGGAGGTGCCCTGCGTGAAGCGCAACGTCATGGGCGCTGTCAACGCCATGGCCTGCGCCGACATGGCCCTGGCCGGCATCGTGGGCGTCATTCCCTGCGACCAGGTCATCGACGCCATGAACACCGTGGGCCGCTCCCTCCCCGCTGCCCTGCGGGAGACCGGCAAGGGCGGCCTGGCCGCCACCCCCGCCGGACGGGCCATTGCCCAGCAGCACACCGCCCCCGCTCCCTGAGCGGTTACAGCTTCTTCAGATCTCCCACCACACTGCGGATCATGCTCTCCGGCACCCAGCTGGAGAGAAAGGCGGTGAGCTGCTCCAACGTCACGGTGCGGGCAGCACCCTGCACCGGATGCTTGGAGAGCATGGGGATCTTCCGCTGAAACACAGCTCTGCTGTGGGGATCGTCCCACAGCTCTCCCAATGTAATCTGATTGTTGCGCAAATCCATATTCATCACCTCTCTGCCATCCTATGCACCCATCCCGTGAATTTTGACTGGAGGCATTGCCATGTCCAAACATCCCCATTCTCCCTCCCCCAGCCCAAAGCCCCATCCGCTGCAACGCAAGGGGCTGGTTTACACGGTGTATTTTGTGCTGCGTGCACTGGTGATCCTGATGCTGGTGGGGGCGGTCCTGAACCGCAGCTATGCAAATGTCACCTTATGCGTGCTCACACTCTTTCTCTTTATGCTTCCCTCTGCCTTTGAACGGCGGCTGCGCATCGACCTGCCCGATACCCTGGAAATCATCATTCTCCTGTTTATCTTCGCCGCAGAGATCCTGGGGGAAATTCAAGACTACTACATCACCTTTCCCTACTGGGACACCATGCTCCACACCACCAACGGCTTTTTATGCGCCGCCATTGGCTTTGCCCTGGTGGACATTCTCAATCGTACGGAACGAGTGTCTCTGAATCTGAGCCCCTTCTACATGGCGGTGGTGGCCTTCTGCTTCTCCATGACCGTGGGGGTGCTGTGGGAATTTTTTGAGTTCTCCATGGACTACTTCCTCCACTTCGATATGCAAAAAGACACCATTTTGAACGTGATCTCCACGGTAAATCTAGACCCAAACCACGGCACTACAGCGGTGGTGGTGGACGGCATTCAGGATGTGATCTTGGTGCTGGAGGACGGTACCCAAAAATCTCTGGGACTGGGCGGCTACCTGGACATCGGCATTGTGGACACCATGGTAGACCTGTTCGTCAACTTCATCGGGGCTGTCATCTTCTCCATCATCGGCTTTTTCTATGTCAAGGGCCGGGGCCGCAGCCGCTTTGCCCCCCGATTCATCCCCCAGGTGCTCCCGGAAGAAACCTCCTCCCAGGAGGAATAATTCACGAGCCTTTGGTGCATACTTCTCTTGGAATCTAAAACCAGGAGGTCAATGTTATGTACGAACAAGCCAATCCCAGCATCAAGTGTACCGTGTCCAGCTGTGCCCATTTCAAGAACCAGGCCTGCACCCTCAATGAGATCCAGGTGGGCTGCTGCCAGTCCAAGGTGGACTGCTGCCAGGACACCAAGTGCGCCTCCTTCCAGCTGGGGAGCACCAGCAGCTGCCACTAAAAACTGGCGGAAAAAGGCATAGCCTTTTCCCACCGGTTTTGCACCCTGCTGCGCGCAAAGTTTGGCTGCAAAAGGCGCAGCCAAATTCACACTTGCAGGGCGAGAAGTATTTTCTCCCAGGCGCATGTCCTGGGAGAAAATATGTCTCAATTTATTTCCCCGCCTGCGGGCGGGGAAACTCTGCGAGGCTAAGTCCTGGATGTGAGCACACATCCAGGGCTTAGCCCATTTTACCAAAATTCCATTTACATCACCACACTATTTTGGTAGAGTGCAAAATTTTTGCTCCCGCCTATTTTTCTCATTGACAAATCCGGGGAAAGGGACTATCATGGCTTTAATAGTCTAAAGCAAATAACTGCGATGATCAGGTCAGTAGCCCCCTTGGCGGCAGCTCAGAGAGAAGGCGGTGGGTGCAAGTCCTTCCTGCTGTATGGTGCGGTGAATCTCCCCTGGAAGCAGTTCTGCTGAAACCCCAAGAGGCAGTAGGCAGAACCGGCCCCCGCCGTTATCGGGAATAAGTGCCCCCATGTGGGGAATTTAGGTGGTACCGCGGAGCGCTGCTTCGTCCTAATGCAGGATGAAGCTGCGCTCTTTTTCTATCCACGATCCAAAGGAGGGTTATGAATGTTCATGAAAGGTTCCCAGATCGTCATGGAGTGTCTGCTGGAGCAAGGAGTTGATACGGTCTTTGGTTATCCCGGCGGCACCATTCTCAACATTTACGATGAGTTTGAGCTGCACGGCTATAAGGAAAAGATCCACCACTACCTGACCTCCCACGAGCAGGGAGCCAGCCACGCTGCGGACGGGTATGCCCGCTCCACCGGCAAGGTGGGGGTGTGCTTCGCCACCTCCGGCCCCGGCGCCACCAATCTGGTCACCGGCATCGCCACCGCCTACTATGACTCCTCCCCCGTGGTATTCATCACCTGCAACGTCAACGAAAACCTCATCGGCAAGGACTCCTTCCAGGAGGTGGACATCACCGGCATCACCATGCCCATCACCAAGTGCAACTACCTGGTGAAGGATGTAACCAAGCTGGCGGATATCATTCGAGAGGCCTTCGCCATTGCCCGCTCCGGCCGTCCCGGCCCGGTGCTGGTGGACATCGCCAAGAACGTCACCGCCGCCTCAGCGGAATATACTCCCCTGCCCGTGGCTGAGCACGCCAACCACGGGCGTCTGGCAGACATGCTGCGCCGGGCCGGACGGGACTTGGGCACTCCCGAGCCTGACCACGAGGACATCCAGAAGCTGCTGGATCTCATCGCCCAGTCTCAGCGCCCCATGGTTCTGGTGGGAGGCGGCGTCATCCGCTCCCGGGGCGCAGTGCCTGAGTTCCGTAAGTTCATTGAAACGCTGGACGCCCCGGTGGGCTCCACCATCATGGGTGGCGGCGCCTGTCCCGGCGACCACCCCCTGTTCACCGGAATGGTGGGTATGCACGGCTCCCACGCCTCCAACATCGCCACCACCCAGTGCGACCTGCTCATCGCCATCGGCTGCCGCTTCTCTGACCGAGTGGCCACCGATCCCGCCACCTTCGCCAAGCAGGCCAAAATCGTACATATCGACATCGACCGGGCGGAAATTGACAAAAACGTCTTGACCTACCACCACATCATCGGCGATGCCCGTCGAGTGCTGGAGCTGCTCAACGAAAAGCTGCCTCGCCACGACTACTCCACCTGGAAGGCAGACGTGTTCTCCCACAAGGAGCTGCCCCTGAAAAAGGATGACGTGCTCCACGCCCACGAGGTGCTGGAGACCATTCAGGATCTCACCCACGGCCAGGCCATCATCGCCACCGACGTGGGCCAGCACCAGATGTGGTCCTGCCAATACTACCACTTCTCCCGCCCCGGCCAGCTGCTCACCAGCGGCGGCTTCGGCACCATGGGCTTCGGCCTGGGCGCCGCCATGGGGGCCAAGGTGGGCAACCCCGACCAAATCGTGGTGCACTGCACCGGGGACGGCTGCTTCCGCATGAACTGCCACGAGCTGGCCACCCTGGAGCACTACCACATCCCGGTCATTACCGTCATCTTCAACAACGGCACCCTGGGCATGGTTCGCCAGTGGCAAAACCTCATTTACAACAAGCGGTTCTCCCAGACGGATCTGGATCGTGGCCCCGACTTTGTCAAGCTGGCAGAGGCCTACGGCCTCAAGGGCTTCCGGGCCGGGACCCAGGCGGAGTTTGAAGAAGCCTTCCGCCAAGCGCTCCAGGCCGGATGCGCCTGCGTCATCGACTGCACCATCCGTTTGAACGCCATGGTGCACCCCATGGTCAGTGCCGGTACCCCCGTCACCGATTTCATCTTGGACTGAGAGGAGGGCCACTATGAATCACTTCATCACCCGTCACACCCTGTCTGTGCTGGTGGAAAACACCCCCGGTGTTCTCTCCCAGGTCTCCCGGCTCTTCTCCCGCAAGGGATATAACATCGAGTCCCTGGCCGTGGGCACCACCGATGATCCCGTGGTCTCCCGCATCACCATCGAGGTGAAATGCGACGACCTCATGGTGGAGCAGATCATCAACCAGCTGCGCAAACTCTTCTGTGTCTACTCCGTGCGCCTGCTCCCCCCCAACTCCTCCATCCGACGGGAGCTGGTGCTCATTAAGGTCCGGGCCGAGGGCCGGGATGTGCGCAACGAGGTCATCCAGATCGCCAACATCTTCCGGGCCACCATCATCGACGTGTCCACCAAGAGCCTGACCCTGGCGGTCATTGGCCAGGAGTCCAAGGATGACGCTCTGGAAAAGCTCCTGTGCGAGTTCGGCATCCTGGAGCTGGTGCGCACCGGTATGGTCGCCCTGGAGCGTGGTGAGGCCACCATCAACGACAACGACGACAACAAGGAAACGGATGAGTTCGATTTAGGTAAAAATATTCTCTAATTTATATATATTCTATCGAAGGAGTGTTTATCATGGCTAAGATGTACTACGAAAAGGATTGCGACCTGAACTACCTCACCGGCAAGAAGATTGCCATTGTGGGCTATGGCTCCCAGGGTCACGCCCACGCTATGAACCTGCGGGATTCCGGCTGCGACGTGATCATCGGCCTGTACAAGGGCGGCAAGAGCTGGCCCGTGGCCGAGAAGGACGGCTTCACCGTCATGGAGACCGCTGAGGCCACCAAGGTCGCCGATATCATCATGATCCTCATCAACGATGAGCGTCAGGCCGATATGTACAAGAAGGACATCGCCCCCTACCTCACCGCTGGTAAGGCTCTGGCCTTCGCCCACGGCTTCAACATCCACTACGGCCAGATCAAGCCTCCCGCCGACGTGGACGTGTTCATGATCGCCCCCAAGGGCCCCGGTCACACCGTGCGCTCCCAGTTCGTGGCTGGCAAGGGCGTGCCCTGCCTCATCGCCGTGGAGCAGGATGCCACCGGCAAGGCCTACCAGATCGGCCTGGCCTACGCTGCCGGTATTGGCGGCGCCCGTGGCGGCGTGATGGAGACCACCTTCGCCGACGAGACTGAGACCGACCTGTTTGGTGAGCAGGCCGTGCTGTGCGGCGGCGTGGTGGAGCTGATGCGCCTGGGCTTTGAGACCCTGGTGGAGGCCGGTTACGCCCCCGAGAACGCCTATTTTGAGTGCATCCACGAGATGAAGCTCATCATCGACCTCATCAACAAGGGCGGTGTGGCTATGATGAACTACTCCATCTCCGACACCGCCGAGTACGGCGAGTATGTCTCCGGCCCCCGTGTTCTGCCCTATGAGGAGACCAAGGCCAACATGAAGGCTGTACTTACTGACATCCAGAACGGCAAGTTTGCCGGGGCCTGGATCGCCGAGAACAAGAACGGCCGCACCTTCTTCAACGCCTCCCGCCGTCAGCTGGCCAAGCACCCCATGGAGACCGTGGGTGCCGAGCTGCGCCGCAATATGCTGTGGGGCGACGACGCCGATCCCGACACCGCTTCCAACTAAGATCGTCGTAAAAACAGCGGCCTGACCCCCTAGGGCCAGGCCGCTTACTCGTAGGGAAAAGGCACAGCCTTTTCCCTACGGAATATTTACACCCTGCCGCGCGCATATTTTCTCTGCCGTTGGCAGAGAAAATCCACACTTGCAGGGCGAGAAGTATTTTCTCCCACGCACATGTCGCGGGAGAAAATTGATTTCCATTCATTCCGCCACCACAAGTGGCGGAACTCTGCGAGGCAAACGATTAGTTTTTGTCCGTTGCCCGGGAATAGGGTCTAGGGTCGTCGGTGAGACCAGCCAAATAGTCCATACTGGTCTCCAGCACCACCGCCAGCCGCTTGCACTGCTCAAAAGATACGCCACGCTTCCCCGTCTCAATTTTGGAATAGTCGCTTTGGTCTATCCCCGTGAGCATTTGCATTTTGATTTGAGAATATCCCTTGGCTTTTCGCAATTCTTGTAACCGCTTCATAGTATCACCCACTAGTATTATGGCAAATTGACCTATTGAAATTAGGGTATATTTGACCTAAAATGTGGGTGAGGTGATACTATGGACGAGTACTATAAACAATTCCGTCACATCTTGTACCGGAACGCCGTTGGTCAGGCAATGGTTGAATACATGCAGGCATTGACCCCAAACACACTGGCTACATATGAGGAATTGGAGTCTACACGAATCCTGAGTCAAATTGTCGAGATCATCAATGACAATTCCCTATCTGACCCTGAATGTTTCTATTATATTGCTGAAATTGTACAACTTCTTATCGCAAATGGTATTCCCATAACTCGACACGAAGATTGTGATTGAACCACTAAAATTGATAAAGGAGTTTTCCTTATGCGCTCTGATGTTGTGAAAAAAGGCATCCCCGCCGCACCCAACCGCTCATTGCTTTACGCCCTGGGTTACACCAAGGAAGAGCTGGAGCGGCCTCTCATCGGCGTGGTATGCTCCTACAATGAAATTGTCCCCGGCCATATGAACCTGGACAAGATCGCCGAGGCTGTCAAGGCCGGTGTCCGTGCCGCTGGCGGTACCCCCGTGGAGGTACCCGCCATTGCCGTGTGTGACGGCATCGCCATGGGCCACGTGGGCATGAAGTACTCCCTGGTCACCCGGGATCTCATTGCCGACTCCACCGAGGCCCTGGCCATGGCCCACCAGTTTGACGGTCTGGTGATGATCCCCAACTGTGACAAGAACGTCCCCGGCCTGCTGATGGCCGCCGCCCGGGTCAACATCCCCACCATCTTCTGCTCCGGTGGCCCCATGCTGGCGGGCAAGCTGCCCGATGGCCGCCGCACCTGTCTGTCCCACATGTTTGAGGCAGTGGGCGCCTACTACGCCGACAAGCTGGACGAGGCCGGGGTGGAGGAATACGAAAACGCCGCCTGCCCCACCTGCGGCTCCTGCTCTGGTATGTACACCGCCAACTCCATGAACTGTCTCACCGAGGCCATCGGTATGGGCCTTCGTGGCAATGGCACCATCCCCGCCGTGTGGTCTGCCCGTCTGCGCCTGGCCAAGCACGCCGGTATGCAGGTGATGCGTCTGGTGGAACAGGACATCAAGCCCCGGGACATCATGACCCCTGCGGCCTTCCACAACGCCGAGACCGTGGACATGGCTCTGGGCTGCTCCACCAACACCATGCTCCACCTGCCCGCCATCGCCCACGAGTGCGGCATTGAGCTGGATCTGGACAAGTCCAACGACATCTCCGCCAAGACCCCCAACCTGTGCCACCTGGCTCCCGCCGGAGACAGCTACATGGAGGACCTGGAGCAGGCCGGCGGCGTGTACGCCGTCATGGCCGAGCTGACCAAGAAAGGCCTTTTGAACACCGACGTGATGACGGTCACTGGCAAGACCCTGGGTGAGAACCTGGTGGGTGTGGTCAACCGTGACCCCAACACCATCCGCCCCATCGACACTCCCTACTCCGCAGACGGCGGTATCGCCGTTCTCAAGGGCAATCTGGCCCCCGAGGGCTGCGTGGTCAAGCGCTCCGCCGTGGCCCCTGAGATGATGACCCACCAGGGCCCCGCCCGGGTGTTCAACTGCGAGGACGAGGCCATTGAGGCCATCTACGCCGGCAAAATCGTCCCTGGAGATGTGGTAGTCATCCGCTACGAAGGCCCCAAGGGCGGCCCTGGTATGCGGGAGATGCTCAATCCCACCTCCGCCATTGTGGGCATGGGTCTGGGCTCCTCCGTGGCCCTCATCACCGACGGCCGTTTCTCCGGTGCCACCCGAGGCGCTGCCATCGGCCATGTGTGCCCCGAGGCCGCTCAGGGCGGCCCCATCGCCCTGGTGGAAGACGGCGACCTCATCACCGTGGATATCACGGGCTGTGCCATCACCCTCCATGTGGACGAGGAGACCCTGGCCGCCCGGAAGGCCGCATGGGTGTGCCCTCCCCCCAAGGTGACCACGGGCTATCTGGCCCGGTACGCCAAGCTGGTGACCTCCGCCAGCCGGGGCGCTGTTCTGGAATAAGCGAAAAAAAGTCCGTTGCAGATGGTTCTGCAACGGACTTTTTATATCACATTTCGAACAATGCCCCAGATCAGCAGCACCACAGCCAGGCCGCCCCACACCAGGGTTTCCCAGCGTTGGGTGGGGACGTGGCCCCGGCGTACATACACCACAGCCCGGTAGGCCAGAAGTCCACCGATGAGAGGCAGCAGCAAAAGCAGCACCGGGTTGGCTTGCCAAGCTGAGGTGATATCCAGCCGCATCAGTGCCAGACACATGCGGCTCACCCCGCACCCCGGGCATTGCAGCCCAGTGACCATGTGGAAGAGGCACGGGACGGACAGATGGGTCAGGTACACCCACCCGGCATACCCCACCCCTGCCGCCAGCACCAGAGCCAGCCCAATACACAACCGGCGCAACCGCTGCTGGGGTGTCATCTTAGAAATTAGGGGTGTACTTGTTCAGCTCGTTTTGGATGAGAGCCAGGGTGATGACGCTCAGGCCAAAGAGGTTGAGCAGCAGGAAGATGATGCTAAAAGAGCCGGGAGCCACACCGTGCTCAGACCGAGCTGCATCCAGCTTGTCTCCCATGGTCCAGGCCCAGTACAGGCCATAGATGCCACAGGTGATGATGGACAGCACCAGGGACATACCGCCGGAGGTGCCGGGACGGTTGGTAACCTGGTTGACATCGTTGGTGGCCACCACCCACCAGTACAAACCATAGATGCCGCAGGTGATCACGGACAGTACAATACACTTGGCGATGCTTCTGTTTTGACTCATAGGAACCTCTCCTTTCTCTTTCCCACAGCATACCACATAGCCTTGTGTTTGTCTATAAAAAATGTCCGTCATAGGGAGCATATCACCGGTCTGACGGACAGAATTTTTTGGGTATTTTATCCAGCACTTAACCCTGCTTCAGGGCCTGGGCCAGCTGATCGGGACAAGAGGTGGCCTTGGCTCCGCAGTGGATGCCCTCCATACGGGCGATAGCCTCCTCACGCTTCATACCCACCAGCAGAGAGGAAATGCCCTGGAGGTTTCCGTTGCAGCCGCCCACCACACGCACAGCCTGAATGACATCGTTGTCCAGGTCGATCTCCATCTCCCGGGAGCAAACTCCCCGGGGAATATAGTGAATGGTTTTCATGGTTCTATTCTCCTTCCACTTGCATAGGCTTGTCTGGGCCTGTATCTCACAGCACGATCAGGCCGTAGCGATTGCTGAGTACCTTCAGCTCCTGGGCGTCCAGGTCGCCGGTGCCGTCGTAAAAGGCCCGGCCCTGATAGTAGCGCAGTGCCTGCTCCAGCAGCTGGGGCACGTCCGACCACAGACACAGGGCCTTGTTCACCGCATACTGGTGCTGGGCAAAGATGTCCACGTCGTCCTGCTCCAAAATGGAGATCTTCACCGCCCCCACCGGGTCGTCCTCCGCCTCAATGATGTCCTCCAGCAGCTTGGGGGTGCACTCCAGCTCCTCCCCCACATCCACGGTGCGGGTGACAAAGCAGGGAGATGTGCCCGTGGCACAGGGGATGACATCAGGGTCTTTCTCCCGCACCACATAGGGGTAGGTGATGACACTTCCGTCCACCACATAAAACAGCGGCACACTGGCGTACTCCTTCAACTCGTCCAGCAGCTCCAAAGCCACCTCCTTGGGGCAGTTGAGGCCAAAAGCGGCTGCACCCATGCCCTCTGCCACAAACAGAGCGGCCAGCATATGCACCCGGGTGACCGACTCGCCGTCCTCATTACACGCCCAGGACACCCAAACCGGCCCATAGCCAAGCTCCCGGGCGGCCAGCAGAGCGGCCCGGCACTCGGCCATACCAATCATGCAGTTGATGTGCACAGGCCCCTGTCCCGGCCCCAGCTGGGCACGGTACCGCTCCACCAGGTGGTCAAACTCCGCCTCTCCGGCAGGCGGGATATCCAGCCCCAAGGGGCCCACCCGCCGCTGAAATATGGGAACTGCTGCATCCATGTGTTCCATGTTGTACTCCTTCACAGTCGTTACATCTCATTGGCTGCCTCATGCAGTCTTTCCAAGGGGGTAGTATATCAAATTCTGTCGTCCATGGCAAGCCCATCCCCCAACAAAAGGGGGAGCAGAGGCTCAAACAACACACCCTCCCGGGTGTCTCCGCCCTGGGCTGCGGTGAAGGCCGCACAGCGGCTGATGAAGTGAGCCGCTCGGCCCGCTGCCCGCTCCAGGCTCTCCCCCATCACCAGCCCACCGGTGAGCACGGCGGAGAACAGATCTCCGGTGCCCGGATAGTCGCCAGGCGCCCGCACTGCCACAGTGGTGCCCGTCTGGCCCGTGGCAGCGTCGAACCACACCGCCCCGGTGTACCCCGGCTCCGGGGTCACCCCTGTGACCACCACCGAGCGCTGCCCCTGGGCAGACAGCTCCACGGCCATATCCACCCCCCGCTCATTGAGCAGTGCATCCGGAGCCAAGCCCAGCAAAATGGCTGCCTCGGTCAGGTTGGGAGTGATGACCCTTGCCTTTGCACACAGCTGACCCATAGCCTGGGCCATCTCCTGGGTGATGGAGGTGTACAGCCTGCCGTGATCTCCCAGCACAGGATCCACCACCACTTGGGCATGGGGAGCGGACAGACGCTCCACCGCCTCCACAGCCTGGAAAATCTGATCTGCACTGGCCATATACCCGGTGTAAATGCCATCAAACCCCAGACCCAGCCGCTCCCAGTGGCGCAGGGTACCTGCCACCTGGTGGGTGAGATCGGTACGCTGCACTGCCCCAAAGCCTCCCGTGTGGGTGGACAACACCGTTCCGGGAAGCGGACAGCACTGCACCCCCATCACCGACAGCACCGGCAAAATCACCGCCAGAGAACACCGCCCGTAACAGGACAGGTCATGGATGGCCGCTACCTTTCGCATTTCCATCTACTCCAATCACAATTTTTCACATCATTATACCTTTCTTCCCCCGGAAGAAGCAACATGATTTCTTTACAAACATTACGATCCTTGCTATACTGAAAAAAGCCAATCATGACAGATTCAAAGGAGGATTCTCATGAAACGTCTCGCTTGTCTTCTTCTCAGCAGTGCCATGCTCTTTGCACTGAGTGCCTGCTCTGGCGGCTCCACCCCCTCTCCCTCCCCCTCGGTGGAACCCACTCCCACAGCTGAGCCTACCCCCACCCCGCCTTTGTACACAAATCCCCTCACCGGAGAGGCCACAGACACCGATCTCAGCGGTCAAAAGCCTGTCACCGTGGTGATCAACAACATCAAAGCCGCCATGCCCCAGCAGGGCAACTCCACCGCCGACATCATCTATGAGGCCGTGGCAGAGGGCGGCATCACCCGGATGCTGGCGGTATACCAAGACCCCAATGATCTGACCACCATCGGCTCGGTGCGCTCCGCCCGGGATTGCTTCCTGGACCTGGCTCTGGGCCATGATGGTGTGTTTGTCCACGCCGGCGGCAGCCACTACGTCTACGATACCCTGAAACAGCTGGGGGTCAAGGATGTGGACGGCGTGAAGGGCACCAACGCCTCCGGCATCTTCTACCGGGATCCCAACCGTACCCCCGGTGTGTCCTATGCCCTGGAGCACACCATGATGGCAGATGGAGCGGCCATGGTGGAAAACCTCACCGCCAAGGGGATCATGGGTCCCCACAGCGACGGCTATGAGTACGAGATGGAGTTCACTGCCGACGGCACGCCCGCCGACGGGGAGAGCGCCAACACCGTCACCGTGGACTTCTCCGGCTACAAGAGCACCACCTTCCGGTACGACACCGCCAAAAAGGTGTACATGGTGGAACAGTATGGAGAAGCCTTTATCGACGGCAACGACAACACCCAGATCTCCACCACCAATGTGCTGGTGATGAAAACCGACTACTCCTTCATGGACGACGGTTATTACAGCGACGTCAAGCTCACTTCCGGCTCCGGCTACTTTGCCTGCGGCGGCAAGATGATCCCCATCAAGTGGGAGAAGGGCGGCCACTACGATCAGGTGCGCTACTACACCACCGACGGCGAGCCTCTGACCCTGGGTGTGGGCAAGAGCTTCGTGTGCATCATCCCCAACAACCAATCTGTCACAGCTGAGTGATAAAAAATGACTGGAAGGCCCAATCAAATGGCCTTCCAGTCATTTTTTATCCTTGTATTTCTGCCAACTCCTCCGAGGGAGCCAACGGCAGGGTCACCATGGCCTTGAACAGGTCCCCGTCGATCTCCACCTGGAAGCTGCCCTTTTGCAGCTCGGTCATGGACTGCGCAATGGACAGCCCCAAGCCGCTGCCGTCGGTGGAACGGGACTCATCTCCCCGGACAAACCGCTCCATGAGCCGCTCCACCGGGACATTCAATGCCTCCCGGGAGATATTTTTCAGAGACAGCGTGGCTTTCTTATCGTCGTAGTAGATCTCCATATACACCCGGGAACCTTCCAGGGCATATTTGGCGCAGTTGGACAGCAGATTGTCCAGCACCCGCCACAGCCGCCGTCCGTCTGCCACCACCCACACCGGATGGTCAGGTAAGGTGCGCACCACTGCCAGCCCGGCCCCTTGCAGCCGCTCCTCATACTCGCCAAGGGCCTGGTCTGCCAGCTCCGCCAGATCCAGCCGTCCCAGCTCCACGGACAACACCCCCGTGGAGGCTTTGGACGCCTCCACCAGGTCCTCTGTGAGTTTTTTCAGCCGGTTGCTCTTGCGCTCCAAGATATTGATGTACTCCTCCACCCGCTGATTGGGCATAGGCTCCTTTTTCAACAGATCCACATAGTTGATGATGGAGGTAAGCGGGGTCTTCAGATCGTGGGACACGTTGGTGATGAGCTCTGCTTTGAAGTGCTCACTGCGCATCTGCTCCGCCACCGCCTGGGAGATGGACTGGCCCAGATTGTTCAGCTGCTGGGCGTGCTCCTGGAGATCGTGGGGCATCTTCCCGCAGGGGATCTGCACATCCAGGTTCCCCTTGAGCAGTTCACCTGTGGAGCGGCGGATCTGCTTCCAGCAGTGGGCCCAGCTGCACAAATATGCCACCAAAACCGTACTGAGCACCAGCCACAGCAGCACTGCGCCGCCCAGCAACAGTCCCATAGATAACAGCATGTAGATCAAACCTCCCATGGCCACCCGCCAAACCAGCGGAATCGCCCGGCGCATCCGCTGCCACATGTTCCAAACCCAGGAACAGATTCGCCAAATCAATGTGTTTCTCACCAGTGTATGGCTCTTGACCCGGGCACTCACCGTCATCAGCAGCAAAACCACCAGCCCAGACAATGCCGCCACCCCAGCTCCCACCATCATCAGCGGATAGCTGATGGGCATCTCGCTGTACGCCAGGTCCACCAGCACCCCTTCTATCAGCCACACCAGCAGGTAATAGCCCAGAAATACCAGCGCTGCCGCCACCAGTTCCCCAGGTATGCGGTGGAACCAGTTCAAATAGATTTCCTCCTGGCCTCGACGGTGCCCGGCAGCCAGGCACAGGTACACCAGCAAAGCCACCCCCGCCGTCACCAGCACCAGGGTGAAAGCCAACAACATCGCATTGTGTTCCTTCCACCAGTTCAGGCCGGAATACACCTTCTCATACCGGTCTCCGGTGACAGTCAGGGGGGTCTGAACCCACAGGATCAAATCCAATGCCACCGCTCCGTCGCTCCAACCGGTTTCCGGGTTCTGCGTCCAGCCTCCAGTATCCAGGTCGTATTGGAAGCCAAAGGCATTGGGACTGATGACATTTTCCACCGAGGGGGCGTAGACGAACACCCCGAAGTTGGTGGCAATGCGCAGCAGATCTCCTGTGCCATCTTCATCCAGGTACACCTGGTAGCGATCCACACTGTCGGTGTTTTCCAAGTAATCCTGCACAGCCTTGTTCAGCTGGGTGCGCCACTGCTGGGAGCGGACGGTACTGGTGCTGCGGGGCGGGTTACGGATGGTGTCCACCACGCTCTCCCATGTCACACCCAGATCGTTGCGCACAACCATGGTCATGTTGGAGACATAGTACTCCCCCCAGTACAGACCCTGGGGCTGCACCGGGCGCTTCTCCTGCCAGTTGCCGTAGAGCACGTTGCCCTCCGGATCCAGCAGCTGCCAGCGCAAATTGGTCTTATCTGCGCTGTACTTCTGCTCCAGATCTGTCTTGGTCTGCTGCTCATAGCTGGTCAGAGAGCCGTTCTCCTGTTCCCTATAGCGCAGATCCAGCAAATAGCTGATATCTTGAATATCTTGGCCTTGCAGGTGGTGGATGGTGTAACCCCCAGCGGCGGAGGTTTCCCCCCAGATCACATCCAAATTGGCCAGCTGGTAGCAGCCCAACATCGCTGCCGTGGCAAAGCAAACCACAGCCAACACAAAAGCCAGAGGCTTAAGCAACAAATGTTTCCCGACTTTCATCCCATTTTCTCCATCTTATAGCCCAGTCCCCACACCACCTTCAGGTAGCAGGGATTGGCAGGGTCAATCTCGATCTTCTCCCGCAGGTGCCGGATATGCACCGCCACAGTGCTCTCTGAGCCCAGCACCGGGTCATTCCACACCAGCTGGTAAATTTGTGCTGTGGAATACACCCGCCCAGGATTTTTCATCAGCAGATGGAGGATATTGTACTCAATGGGGGTGAGGTTGATGACCTCCCCGTCCACCTGCACCATCTTGGCCGCATCATCCAGCACCAGAGCGCCGTTGCGCAGCACCCCATGCTCGTCTCCGCTCTGTTTCCCGCCCAGGGTGGTGTAGCGGCGCAGCTGGCTTTTCACCCGGGCCAACACCTCAATGGGGTTGAAGGGCTTGGTAATGTAGTCGTCTGCCCCAATGTTCAGCCCCAACACCTTGTCGCTGTCCTCGCCCTTGGCTGTGAGGAGGATGATGGGGATATTCCCCTCCTCCCGCAGCTGGGCTGTGGCACGGATGCCGTCCATCTTGGGCATCATCACGTCCATGAGTACCAGGTCGATGTCCCCGGCCTTGGCCGCCTCCACCGCCTCCTGACCGTTATACGCCTCTACGGTTTCGTAGCCCTCGCTGGTGAGATAAATTTTCAGTGCGGAAACGATATCCCGGTCATCGTCACATATCAAGATCTTATACATACCCAATTCCTCCCCATCTTCCGTATTACTTTTCTCTATACTACCAATCTTACCCTTAAGTTGCAACCACCCAATCCATTAAGATATGGTTAACACATACTGGAAGTTGTAAAAACTCCATGTTCCCCCCTTTGTTGACTTTTCCCCTCATCTTCGATATACTGTAGCCGACACAAGTCCTTCTCTTGCTATGGGATTTGTCTCATTACGCCTGATTAAGGCATGGAGGTATGAACTATGAAGGGTATTATCTTGGCCGCAGGACGTGGCACTCGCCTGTATCCTATGACCCGCCCCGTATGCAAACCCCTGCTGCCTGTCTATGACAAGCCGCTGATTTACTATCCCCTGTGGGTGCTTATGCAGGCCGGCATCCGTGACGTTCTGGTCATTGTCCCCCCCGGAGAGACTGACACCTTCTCCGCCCTGCTGGGGGATGGATCCCAGCTGGGTATGTCCATCCAATACACCGTCCAGCCTGTGGCCCGGGGCATTGCCGACGCCCTGCTCATCGGCCGTGACTTCGCAGATGGAGACGATGTGTGTCTGGTACTGGGTGACAACATCTTCTGGTCTCCCAACTTCCAGCAGCTGCTGAAAAAAGCCGCCAACAACAACCACGGCGCCACCGTCTTTGGCTGCTATGTGGACGATCCCCGCCCCTTCGGCGTGGTGGAGTTCGACCAGGACGGCAAGGCCATCTCCATTGAGGAGAAGCCTCAGAATCCAAAGTCTAACTACATCGTGCCCGGTCTCTACTTCTACGATGGACAGGCTATGGACATTGCCGCCAACCTCACCCCCTCCGCCCGGGGCGAGCTGGAGATCACTGACGTGAACCTGGAATATCTGCACCGGGAGCAACTCCAGGTCATTGCCATGGAAGAGAATTATGTGTGGCTGGACGCTGGAAACGCCAACAGTATGCTCCAGGCCGCCCAAACCATTTACGACCTGCAAAGCAAGGGCCAGTATGTAGGTGTCATCGAAGAGATCGCCTACCGTGAGGGCTGGATTTCCCATGACCAGCTCCAGAAGCTGGGCCAGGAGCTGTCCATGACCGAGTACGGTCAGCACCTGCTTTCCCTGTAATCCACTTCAAAAGCTCCCCCTCTGCCGCAGTAAAGGGGGAGTTTTTTCAGGAGGTAACCATCTCTATGAATATTGAACTTTTGGCCTTAGATTTGGACGGCACATCCCTGCAAGCCGACCATGCCAGCTTCACGCCCCGGCTGCACCAAGCTCTGGCAGATGCCCACGCCCTGGGTGTGAAAATTATCCCCACCACCGGACGGCCGCACTTTTCCCTTCCCGCCCCGGTCCGCACTGGGGCGGCTTGGGAAAACCTGTGCATTATGTGCAACGGCGGAGAAATCCGCCGCATTCCCACAGGCGAGGTGCTTTTGAGCCATTACATCCCCCCTCAGGCAGCAGAGCAGGTGGTGAAAGTGGCGGGTGAGTTTGGTCTGCCGGTGGAACTGTCTGCCAGTGGCCATATATACCTGACGGCAGAGAGCTGGGAACGGGAACAGAGCCAGCCGCAATACGCTGCCTACCACCTGGAAAAGGAGCTGAGTTGTCGAGGCGTTGTGGTGGAGGATCTGGCCCGCACGGCCTACACACCGGGGCTGAACATTGATAAAATCAATTTGCCCTGTATTCCCACCTCTACGTTTCCCTCCCTGACTGCCCGGCTCTCCCAGCTGCCCGTGAATCACTTCATCACCGGCGCTCACAATATTGAAATCACCCACCCCATGAGCACCAAAGGCAACGCCATGCTGGAGGTATGCCGGATGCTGGAGATAGATCCCGCCCATGCCATGGCCATGGGGGATAGCGGCAATGACGTGTCCATGCTCCAGGCCGCCGGGTTCTCTGTGGCCATGGGCAACGCCGCCCCTGATATCCAGGCCGTGGCCGACGCTGTCACCCTGCCCTATGACCAGGATGGGGCCGCCATTGCCATTGAGCGGTATATCCTTCATAAATCTCCTCTTTGAGCCACAATACTCCCCACGTCAAACGCCGATGCAGACATTAGATTTGTCTGCATCGGCGTTTGACATGGACTCAGGTCACAGGGCATTGTCGCCCAGTGTGATCGATGGTGTAGTCCTCTCCATACTCTCCTTCCAAAAGCAGCTGGGAAATGGGCAGGAAGGTATACCCATCCTGGAGCAATGTTTCAATAATGGTTGGCAGGGCCTCGGGGGTGTGGAGGGCCGCATTGTGGAACAGTACAATGCTCCCCGGCCCCACCCGGCTGGTAACCCGCTGTGTGATCTCAGAGGCAGAAATATCCATCCAGTCGTGACTGTCCACATCCCACTGTACGGGCTGAATATCCATGCTGCGCACGGTGGTAATCACATGGTCATCGTACTCCCCGTAGGGGCAGCGGAAGAGGGTGGGAAACTCCCCGGTGATGGCCTCAATCTTCTCCCCACAGGCGGTGAGATTGTCCCGCATCTCTTGGGGGGTAAGGCTGTTGAAGTGGGCATGGTCGTCAGAGTGACTCATGATCTCATGTCCCGCATCGTGGAGGGCTTTTACCGACTCAGGGTACTTATCCACCCAATCTCCCACCACAAAAAAGGTAGCCTTCACCTGATATTTGCCCAAAATATCAATGAGTGTCTGGGTGTCCTCATTGCCCCAGGCAGCATCAAAGGACAGGGACACCACTGGATAGTCTGCCTGCACACAATATACCGGAAGCTGTCGGGTGGTGGCGGATGCTCCCACCACCTTGGGATCTCCCACCAGCTTTAGGATCAATACCACCGCCAGCGCCACCCCAATGGGGGCCAGGATGCGTCGGCGCAGCACCAAAATTTTCATGCGGTTCTCCCCTTTTCACAGCGTTTTTACCCCAGTATATGGCTGTTGCAGCCCAAAAAGAACGTCCTGTGTTCTTCCGCTTTTCAGGCGGAGAACACAGGACGTTTTCTCGTGGTTTTTATCGCTCCATCTTCCAGAAGGATGCGCTGTAAGGCGGCAGAAGGCTGCCGCCGCCGAAGTCGTGGAGTTCTCCGGTGATGAGATCCACCGCCTGTCCGCACCCGGCGTCGAAATGGGCGGTATAGGGCTGGCTGTCGGCATTCACCGCCACCAGTACCCGCTCCCCGTCACAGGCCCGCTCAAAGATGATCTGGCGGTTTGTGAGCACCACATTGCGGTAGCCGCCATAGCACAGGGCCCGACTCTCCCGCTTGGCCTGGGCCAGGTGGGAGATCCAGTCGGTGAGGGTGTTCCACTCCGGTTTTTCCAGGGCGGGACGCAGGGGAGCGTCACCCCATGGCTCCTTCTTTCCCTCCAAGCCCCACTCACTGCCGTAGTATACTGCCGGAACGCCGGGCATTCCAAACATCAGGGCATAGGCAGGCTCCAGGTGTCGCTTGTCCGTGAGCTGGCTGGCAATGCGGGTGACATCGTGGTTGTCCAGGAAGGAGAGCAGGTGGGCACCCTTGTACAGAGTCCAGGGCTCGGGGCCAAACTGCCGGGCCAGGGAATGGCCGATTTCAAAGAGGTTCATGGAGTTAAAGCTGGACCACAGCCCCTTATAACATTCATAGTTGGTCACCGAGTGGCACAGATCTGGCCCCATCCACTGCTTGTAGTCCCCGTGGAGGGTCTCTCCCATTAGGGCAAAGTCCGGCTTGAGAGAGGCGGTAAACTCCCGCAGACGGCGCAGATAGTGCTGGGGCAGGCAGTAGGCCACATCCAAGCGCAGCCCGTCGATGCCGAACTGTTCTACCCAAGCCCGGATGGCGTCAAACTGATGCTCCACCACCGCCGGGTTGTCCAGATTCAGCTTCACCAGCTCGTTGTGGCCCTCCCAGCCCTCATACCAAAAGCCGTCGTTATAGTTGGTATTTCCGTTGAAGTCGATGCGGAACCAGTCCTTGTAGGGGCTGTCCCACCGCTTTTCCTGCACGTCCCGGAAGGCCCAGAAGCCACGGCCCACGTGGTTGAACACGCCGTCCAGCATCACCCGGATCCCAGCCTGATGAAAAGCGTCACACACCTGGGCAAAGTCCTCATTGGTGCCCAGACGACAGTCCAGGTGGAAATAATCCCGGGTATCATAGCCGTGTCGGTCACTTTCAAACACCGGATTGAGCAGCACGGTGTCTGCACCCAGCTTTTTCACATGCTCCACCCAGTCCAGCAGACGCAAGATGCGGCTTTGCTGCACACCGTCATTGTCCTCAGGCGCCCCACACAGCCCCAGAGGGTAAATTTGATAAATGACTGATTGGTCAAACCACATATGTTTGTCCTCCCTGTTCTCTGCCCTGGCAGCAGGTATTCTCCTGGTATTATACCCGCATTGGCAGCCGGGGTCAAATGAAAACCGCCGGGGTCAGATCACCGGGTAACCAGGATATTTTCGGTGGGCTTTTTGGCGGTGGGTATATAGGTGGGCTGTCCGTATTTGTCCACGCCTGTCCGGCGAAGCAGCCCAGCCGAGACAAGGCGCTCAGCATCTGTCACTGGGATCTCTCCGTACTTCGGTACCGACACCAGTCTGCCTGTGCTGGAGCTCATGGCAGGCTTGGTGCCGGACGATGTCTGCTTGCCGCCAGAACTGCTGCCACTGCTGCCTGTGCCGCTGCTGCCACTGCCGCCACTGCTTTTTCGTGCGGCCAGAGCCGCCTGCTGGCGATAGTACTGGAGCATGGCGTTGACATACTCCTGGGAGTACCCGGATTTGGCGATGAGGTCGGAGGAGGGCATAACCCCCGCCTTGAGGATTCCATCCACCTGGGTCTGAGCCATCTCCTTGTTCTGCTGGTTCTGGCTGTCCATGCGCTGCTGCTCGTCCAAGTACTGCTCATACTCAGACTGGTTTTCGCTTTGCAGGTTGCCCAGGTAGCTTTGCAGCTTGTTGTAGTCATCCAGATACTGCTGGTATGCAAATTCCTTGTCCACGTTGAACTGGCCCAGCTTGTCCTTGTACTCCTGGTAGTCCATCTGTTCCTGGCCGTTGACAGCATCCAGATAGCTCAAGAGCTTGTTGTAGTCGTCCAGATACTGCTGATAGGCGAAATTCTTGTCCGTGTTGTACTGGCTGAGCTTGTCCAAGTACTCTTTGTAGCCAATCTGCTGCTGGTTGTTCACCAGACCCAGGTCGTTGGCCAGCTGCTCATACTCGCTGAGGTATCGCTGGTAGGCCTGGTTGTACAACTCGGGGATCTTGTCACTGAGCTGGGCGGCGTAGTAGTTGCCCGCCTGGGCCGCTGCGGTGGCAGCGTAGCTGGAGGTCTGGCCCCCGGAGGCCGCTGCCGCCTGAGCCAGGGCATTGGCGGTGGCCCGCTCCCCCTCCCGCAGGTACTGCTTCTGGTAGGCCCCAAATACCGGGTCAGTGTCCTTGTCCCAGGTGAAGTCCTCCCGGTTCAAGATCTTGTCCAGCAGATCCTGCTGGATCTGCTCATAGGGGTTTTCGTAGGTGGGCGCCTCCTGATCCCAGGAGAAGTCGGGGTACTTGTCCAGCTGATCCAGAATGGCGTCCTGCTCCTCCTCATACTTGTTCTCGTAGGTGGGGGCCTCCTGATCCCAAGAGAAGTCAGGGAAGCTGCCGATCTGGCCCAAAACATTGTCAATTTCATCCTGCTTGCTGCCGGTAAAGCCATTGTAACTGGCTCTGAGCTGGGCAGCGGCCTGGTTGGCAATGGCTCGCTGGGCACTGGTGGCGGCGGTGTTCTGCTCCTGCTTCAGGCTGGCTGCCGAGATGCCGTACTCAGGGAATGCCTTTGCCAGGCTCAACTCCTGGGCGGTGAAGCTGGACAGGGTGCCGTTGTCGGTGGCTTTTTTCAAAAAATCGTTGTACGTATATGCCATAGGTTCTCCCTCCTTTTAGATGCGGCCGGGGGTGGCGTTGTACGCCGAGCCGCCATACCGCTCTCTGGTGATGCTGTAAATGCGGCACCTGCCTGTGCCGGTGAGCTTGAGTCGGTAGTGATCTCCCCGCCTGATGATCATGGGCAGCTGGAAGCTGCGCTTGGGGGTGGGGCCAATGGGCTGGCCCATGGGATGCCACACCCCGTCGCTGTCCACCTGGGCCCAAGCCTGCACCTGGCCCCCTTCCTCCACCTCCAGACGGATATGGAGGCGGAACAGCCCCTTTTTGTCCGGGCTCCCGTCGGTGAAGTCGGCAAACTCCGCTTCCCATGTCACCTGAGGCTCCTGCTCTGCCTCTGCCGGGGGCTGGGCCACGTCTCCCACCGTCCAAATCTCCCCCGACTGATTCAGCAGATACAGGATGCCGCCGTGGAAGGCAAAATGGGTGGCTTGGGTCTCGTCCTCCCGGTGCCACAGCTTGGTCTGGGTGTCATACACCAGTAAATGCCACCCCTCATCCTCCCCCTGGGCAGAGAGGTAGTAGCGCAGTCCCTCCGCTCCGGCGGCAGCCTGGCCCAGCCGCTGGTTCCCCAGCGCACGGCTGACACACTGGGGCACGCCGCCGGAATAGGCCATCACCCCTGCCCGGGAGACGTAGAACAACACCTCTCCTGCCACCGCCAGGCTCTTGCCGCAGCCGGCCATCACCCCCAGGGTGGAGGTGCCCATGACCTGGAAGTTGGAGGGCATGGTGCCGTAGACCTTGTAGATGTGATCCTCCTTGAAGAAGATGGGGTAGCCCAGGTAGGACACACAACCGGTGAAGTTTCCGGCAGATCCAGTGTCCACGGCGTAGGCGTCGGTGGCCAGTCCGTCAAAGACGTTCCAGTTGAAGGGGTCCCCCAGCTTGGAACAGTAGATGGTGTTGCCCTTACACCCCCATACCCGGTTTTCGTTTTCGCACACGAAATCCAGATTGGGCAAGGTGCGGGAGATGGTCACTGTCCCTGTCTCAGTGTAGGCCTCGTCCCCTTTCTCCCCGTTTAGGACGAAGGAGTACTCGTAGAACACCAACTTGTCCTCCTGGATGTCCCGAATCACCAGGCTCTTGTTGTTGTCCGGGTGGACGGTGCAGCCGGATATGGTCACAGCATCCCCCTTCTTGAAATAGTCTCCCCAGTTGACTCCAGGAACCTGGATGGTGTTGGCCTGGGCCTCCTTTTCGTAGATGGTGCCGTTTTGGAAGGACAGCCCTGTTCCTGTCCATGTGGACTCCAGGGAGCCGAAGGCCCCGGTCTGGGTGTTGTAGTAGGCCTTGTCCGGCCAGATGAGCAGATATGCCCCCAGGGCGGCAAACTGCTTTTCCCCCGCCGTCACATCCCCTTTTCGCTCCCCGTCGTACCAAAATCCATTCTCATCCACCCAGCACAGCTTCGTGTGGGCAAACAGCCCACCGGGCTGGGTGAGGGTGCGTACCTTCCACCGGGGCGGGCGACTGGAGAGAAGCGGATAGTCCGCCCCGGTGAGGTTTTCCATATGGTACAGCTCCCCATCCCCCGCCCCTGGTGTATGGTTGAGCCCCCCAAAGGCGGTCTGGGTGGCAGATGACATCCCATTGGAATAGGCCATAGATGGTAGTTTCACATTTTATCCTCCTCTCTCTGCCGTCTGTTCCTAGTTTGATTTTCACCCATAGGGCACTTTGATGTTGGGTGTCTAATATTTCGACAGATCCAACGATACCGGCAGAGAAAAAATCACGTTGAAGGTGGTCAAAGACTGCGCTGTTGAAGCCAGCGTCACGGTAAATGTACACGTTTCGCTGTTTGTCTTGGCTCCCAGGGCGGCAAAAACCCCCATTCCTCCTGTGTTTGCGGTGGGGAATCCCTGCCCGTAAATGCCTTTGATCTTGCCTCCATGGCGAATTTCCACATAGCACACCTGCTCATTGGAAATATTGCCAACGCCTGATGGGGTTGTCCTGGTTGCGTCGATGTCCACCACCAGATTGGAACCCATCAGCTTTGCTATGCCAGCCATGTTGGAATACCCCGTCTTTGGCGTAATAGAAATGGGTAGCTTATAGGTCGTGCCCAGCGCCTTGGCTGCCCCCACCAGATGATGCCCCTGGGCAATCACCGGAACATTGAAGTTAAAGTCCGTCTCGCTCCAATCGAAGGTGGGCAGACTTTTCACTGCCTTTGCCGATGTGGTCACCGTGGCCAGCTTGTCCGTGGCCCTGGCCTGGAACTCGTAGGTGGTCTGGTAGTCCAGCCCCTCCACCTTAGCCCGTGCCAGGTAGGTAAACCCTATGGGCTGCACACTGTCCACCGCCGTCCACGCCCCCCACGTACTCGTCCCCTGTACCCGATAGCGGTACTGCACCGCCAGGGTGTTGTTCACCGCACCGAAACTGCCATAGAAGTAATTACCTGTGATCTCCATGTCATACCCACCAGATGCGTCTGGTGTACTGTTGCCTATGTTGCAGGACAGCTTGACATAGTTGACCAGAGTGCGTGACACCCCTTTGGTGGTCTTGTTTCCTCTGCTGTCTCCAACTGCAAATACAAAATCACCTGATTCCACACCTTTTATGGTGCCATCTGATGTGCGAGACTTTCCGCCACAGACCACAAGGCTCGCCACCAGAGATGCACCTTTTACCGCCTGTGCTCCAAAGGTGACCTTGGCGTTGGAGTAGTACTTCACAAAGCAGGAGCTGTTTCCTGTCAAGGCAGTGGTTTGGCTGTTGGTGTCCACCACCTTGGGGTTCAGTGTGGGGTTTGGGTTTTTGATGGTCAGGGTTCTATCTATCCATGCGTACAGGGGATATCCCCCCATGTCTGTGCGCACCACAAACCGCACAGGCTGGGTGTTGGATGTGGTGTTGAGGGAACGCAAAACATTGCGTTCCGCTTCCGTGAACTGGAAGGTGTACGACGACCCGGTGATTTTCCGCTCAGCGATAGGACGGGACTGGTTTACCACCTCGATATAGGCATAGATCGGCAGGTTGGCAGGATTTGAATACTGGATGGTTGGATTGTCCTCGTCGGTGAAATTGGGTGCACTGGTGAGTTTTGCCTCTCTGGGGATCTGGTTGAGGGTGAAACTCTGCTGGGCGGTACAGTTGATGGAATAGCTGTAAATAGCGCCCTCGATGCCAACGGAGAAACTCCTGGTTCCGTCCGTGTTGTGCCATATGGTATGGGAGCCGGAGGCCACCACGGTACCATTGCGCAGCTGAATACGGTTGGTTGAATAGTGAACCTGAGCTCCATCAATCACAACCTTGGTTGGGCCGGTCATATACCAACTCGTTCCGCTGCCAGATCCAATCAGCGTCCAGTTGATGGTGGACGTGTTGGCAGATATATTCTGGGTCGCACTCCAGTTGAGGGTCAGGGAACGCACGCCGTTATAGGCGTTGGTGGTTAAGCTGCCTGATAGTGCCATGTCTATCCTCCGATCCAGAAGCAGCCGATGCGGCCTGCTCCATACTTTTCAAATCTGGCTTTTCCGCCGATAATGAGGAAGGTGTTTGCGTTGAGGTTGGTGGCCTGCACCCCCTGGTTGTCCACCACCAGCACCTCAGTTCCGCTGCGGCTGATGGTCATGCCGTTTTCGGTGACCTGGGTGGACATCTCGCTGCCCGTCTTACTCACCGTCAGGCCTTCCTCGTCAAAGGTAAAGCCTGTGGAGGTTCGCACCGTCTCCACACCCTGGGCCAGCTTTTGGTCAATGACGATATCTACCTGCTCTGGAGTAAGGGTGAGGCTCACCTTCTCACTCAATTCACTGATGGACTGGTTGACACTGTCCAGAGACTCCTTGGTATCCGTCTGCACCCGCTGCACCGTAGCAGAGATGGCATCTGCATTGACCTCCAGGTTGGAAATGCGGGCCTCCTGGGTTGAAATCTGCTGACCCTGGTTGGCCACCGTGGCAGTAAGCCCATCGGCGGTGACAGATAGCTGGGTGATGCGCTCCCCCACCCCTTCGATCTGGGCATAGATGGGCTGGGTCAGGGCGTTTTCCCACCCGGCCAGGGCGGTCTGGTTCATGTTGGTGGTGTCCAGGTTCTGGGTGGTGTAGCGCATCTGCTCCACCAGCATATAGAGATAGTTTTGCAGTTGAGCCAGCTTGTCCTCAGTGGACTCGTCCCCGTTGAAGTTGGGAAAATTGGCGTCCATATACAGCCAGTTTGCCGGCATATCCTCTCTCCTCCTTTCTCAAACAGGGCACCACCGCAGTGCAGTGATGCCCTGTTTTTGTGACGTATTACACCTTTTCGGTGTAGTCCAGGCTGATCCAGCCAGCGCCGGACTTGAGCTTGCCCCAGCGCTTGGCGCCCTGCCCGTCGGCCTCCTCCACGATGGTGTACACACCGGGAGCGATGAAGCCCTTGCTGGCATTGTCGGTGCCGGGGCCGCTGCGGATGCGCAGCTGGGTGACGGACACCTTCACGGTGTAGGGCGTAAAGCCAGAGGGCTTCGATACGCTCCCACCACTCACCAGAGTCAGGTCAGACTTGCGCACAGCGGCCACCACCACGCCGTCGTAGGTGATGACGCATCGGTCACCGGACACCTCGCTGACCACATGGTCCCGCTCATACACGAAGGATGCCAGGCTGCCTCCGTCATAGGTCTTAGCGCCCTGCTTGAGGCGGACGACGGAGCCCTTGACGATCTCTGTGGCAGGGCCCATGGCCGGAACTGAGGGCTTGGTCTGGGTGGCACCCATGGCCTTGGACACGTCAGAGCGGAAGGTGTCCATGGACTTACCAAACTTGGGGAACCAGTGCATCACATCGGCGTGATTGCTGGCAATGCCCCGCTGGTAGCCCTCGCTGTGGCAGATGACCACACCGTCGGCCAGGGGGTTGAGGCCATACTGCTTGCACAGCATGGCGGTGAGCTCCACCGCCTCCTGATACACCTTGCCGAAATAGTCGGCATCGCTGAGGGCATCCTCACAGATCTCAAAGGAGATGTGGGTATTGTTGGCACTGCCCCCGGAGGTGCCGGTGCCCGCATGCCAGCCCCGGTGATTCCAGGGCAAGGTCTGGACGGTAGCCACGCTGCCGTCGGCCAGCTTGCCCAAAAAGGCGTGGACGCACACGTCCAGTCCAGGGTTGTTCCAGTCGTTGGCATTGCGGTTGGTGCCGATCTGTGCCTTCAGCTTGGCTTCATCAGCCTGTCCCTCCAGGGGCTGCACATACCGGGCCACCAGGGGGTTGTTGGCCCCGGTGGAATGCACCATCACGCCCTTGGGGGTGATGGTACGCCCAGCTTTATAGCAGTCGTTGGCGGTCAAAATACACTCAATGAGTCTCAATGGTAGTTACCTCCTCCACGGCCTCTTGTACGTCTTCAATGGCTGTCTTTACCGCTGCGGCGTCGATGCGTCCCTCGGTGACGATGTAGGTCACCACCGAGATCACGGACACCACAGCCCCCGCTGTGCTGGCCACTGCCTCCTGGTCTAGGCCAAAGGCCAGGGCCAATCCAGCGGCAATGCCGGCCAGGGCCGTCCACAACTTACGGCTGGACAGCTTTTTCAAAACTTCCTTCACACACGCTCACTCCTTCTCATAAGCAGCCAGGATCTCCCGATCCAGCTTCTTTTTGGCCTCCTCGGCCTGGGTGAGTTTGTCCATGGCCTGGGCCAGCTCGCCGTTGGCGGGCGGCTTGGTCACAGCGTGGTTAAGCCAGAATATGCACCGACCGTAGGCGTGGTGCAGCTGATCCTCCACCTCCTGCCGCCGCTGGCGGTGCTCCTGCCGCAGTTGGGCCTCTGCCTCACCCTGTTCCAGGCGGCGGTCAATATACCGCCGCAGATATCCCATGGCCAAACCGGTGATGCCGCTGCCTCCGGCCAGGCCCACCAGCACCGCTGCCAGAAACTCCTCCCCGTTCATTCCATTCCTCTCCTCTGCATCATACGCTCCAGGCTGGGCCCCAACAGACGTTCCAGCCACTTATCCACCAGGTTGCGCAGCCTCTCCACCCCCTTCCGGTGCCGGGGCATGGGCGGGATCGTAGGTGCGGATGTACCAGTTGACATAGTTTTGATAGCTGGCGTTGAAGCTCTCCATGCGGTTTTGGTACAGCTCCAGCTCCCCATCCGCCTGGTGCAGCTTGGCCAGCAGCCAGTGGGCGTACAGATCACTGTGGGGCCAGCCCACCAGCAGCGTCCCCGGCCAGCTCTGCCACACTTGCTCCAGCTGCTCCTCACGCATCAGGTGTACATCCAGGCAGATCCGCCCCTCCAACTCCCCCAGCCACCCCAGCTTCTGCTCCTGGGTGTACTGGTTGGGGCAGAGCAGATCCACCTGTCCCACCACCTCCTGGGCGGTCAAGGTTCGGCTGGTGTCTGCCAAGGTGAATCCCCCTCTCTCCTTCTCCCGCCCCGGCAAGCAGCCGGGGCGGGGTTCATATTAGTCGGGCAGCTCATCGCCGTCGGACACACCGCCCACCGCTGCAAAGCGCCAGTCGTTGAAGGTGGCGTTGAAGCGGCTGCGGCCACGCCAGACGTTGGCGTCGGTGTTCTCGTCCACGGTGGAGCGCACAGCCAGCTGGATGCGGTCATTCCACACCGCACCGCCGTAGGTCTGGTTGTACTTGCTGTCCAGCAGGATCCAGGGTGCCTTATTGGTGGCCAGATCCACAAACTGGTTGAGGTAGCTCCATACAATCACATTCCAGCGGCCGTACTGGTAGTTGAAGGCGTTGTTGGCGGTGGTGGGCTCCTTGTCGGCGCCGATGGCGGCAAAGACCTCCTTTTTCAGGCCGCCCACCTCGGGGATGAGGATGGTGTCGGGGGCCACGTCCAGGATCTCGTCGTTGTCACCTCGGAACAGGTGCATGGCGGTCTCCATCTTGCCCAGGGCATCGGCGGAAAAGGCGTCGCTGAACTTGTTGGACTGGGTCTCACCGGAGACCTTGGGGGGATGGGCGGTGTGGAACATGGTCACGCCGTCGGCGCTCTTGATGTCAAACTCCCGGCCCTTGTAGAGCACCTTCTCCTTGCCGGAAATGGCGCCGCCGTACAGGGCTGCACCAAACAGCTCCCGGGTACGGTTGTAGCTGGTGATGAAGGCAGCGGGCTGCTTTTTCATGTCCATGACCTTGGAGTCCTCCATCATCTCGGCCGAGATGGAGAAGGAGTCCTTCCAGGTGTCATACACCAGCAGCTTCTGGTAGCCCTCCTGCATGCCATCCAGGGGATAGGCGCCGTTTTCACCCACGGGCTCGAAGCCGCTCATGGCGGTCATGGTGGTCATCAGGTCGCCGTAGTTCTCACTCTGGCCCATGAGGAAGAGGTTCTTGAGCACGGACTGCTTTTCAAACTGCTCTCCCCGCTGCTCCAGAAACATGCGGATGGGGGCCTGACACTTGCCGTAAATGCTGTCGTTGAGGCCGGAGCCTTCAGAGAAAATAATTTTCATGGGATGGGTTATCCTCCTTTACACAAATCTGCCCCGAACGGTGTCGCCGGCCTGGGTGCCGGACACTTCCACCAGTTCAAAGTTTCCTGCGCCCTCGCTGGCGGTGAGGGCGTCGCCGTCCACCTGCATCTTCACGCCAACCTTGGCGGCTTCATACTGGGCTTTCAGGGTTGTCTCATAGATGCAGTCTCCCTCCACCCGGGTCACGGGGATCACCTGGCCCTCGGCAGCAGTGACATCCGCCATGCACAGGTAGGGGGGTGTGGTGGTGCTGGGGCCGTCCAGGGCGGAGAGCTTGCCGTCGGTGACGGTGAGCATCTGGCCTGCCTGGTAAGTACCGGCGGCTGCGCCCAGGTATTCCCAGGGCAGCATGGCCCCGGTGTCACGTTTGATGGGTACAAACACGATCAAATTCCTCCTTGATATTTGTTGTAGTAGGCTTGAATGGCCGTCTCACTGGCCTGGGGGTTGAAGGCCCGGAACAGGTTCATCTCCTCCACGGGCACCGTGGCCCCGCCCTTCCCCCGCTGGGAGGCGGCAAACAGGTGGCCCTTGCTCCGGGCCAGGTTTTGGGCCTGCTGCCGGGCAGCTGCTGCGGCCTTCTGGGTCAGCTGGTCGTAGTTGGCCAGCTTGTAGGCATCCACAAAGCTGTTGCCCCGGCGCACCAGCTGGTAGAACTCCCGGGCCCGGGGCATGGTGAGCAGATCGGCCACGCTGCGGATGTTGGGGTCCATCTGACGGATCTGGGCCAGTTCAGAGGCCACCTGGGCCTCCATGGCCGGGTTGGGCCGGGGAGCGGACTGGGCGACGGGCTGCTGCTGCTCCCCCTCCTTCCAGGCCCGGTACTGCTCCAAATTGGTAATGGGGGTGCCGTCGGCGGGATTTTTCAGACCAGCATCCTGGAGCACCTGCTCCACATCCCTTCGGGCGTGGGTACGCTCCTGTTCCACCGCCTCCCGGATGGCGGCCCGGGTCTCCTCCCGGCGTCTGCGGGCGGCGTTTTCCCGGCGCTGCTCCAGGCTCATCTCACCCTGGGCGGGCTGCTGCGTGGGCTGTTCCTGCTGCTGGGGGGTCTGCCCCTGCTCCTGCTGGGGCTGCTCCACCCCCAGGGCCTCATAGACCTGTTGTTCGTTGACTTCCATATCTCGTTCCTTCCTGCCCCATGGTGAGGCGATTGGATGTTCCCGCTGTCCCTGCGTATTTTTGGTTTTGGGTCTTACTTCTTGCCCTGTCTCAGGTCACCGCCGGTGTGTACCGTGCCGGTCTTGGTGGCAGTGATCTGGTGGGGTGCCTTCACCACCTGGGTGCCGGTGTTCTGAATGCGGCCGATGTACCCTTTCTGCTCCTTCATCTCAATCCCTCCCCTCCGCTTTGGTTTGGCATGTTCCCGCTGTCGCCTTGCGTCAATATGTTGGTTTGTCCCATTTGGGCCTGGGCCTCCCGCTGGGCACGCTGTTCCAGTGCCTGTTTGGTGGCCCCTGCCCCGGGATAGTGAAGTTCTTCCATCTTGGTCCAGAACAGGATCAGTGTCTCG
Organism: Pseudoflavonifractor capillosus; assembly: GCF_016902575.1. Classification (GTDB taxonomy): domain Bacteria; phylum Bacillota; class Clostridia; order Oscillospirales; family Oscillospiraceae; genus Enterenecus; species Enterenecus capillosus_A. The sequence continues at coordinate 37,366 of NZ_JACSNZ010000011.1, forward strand.
GTGGCGGCGGGGTCGCCAAACGCTCCGGTCTGAAGATTCTGGCGGGTCTCCTGCCACATGGCCTCCCGGTTATTGGCCAGGGTGTCGGTGGTGTCCACGGAGAACAGGAACTGGTCGTTCCAGTAGTACTGGCCGTCCTCGTCCCGCTCCAAAAAGTCGTAGCGGTTAAACTGCTGATACCGGGTGTGGCCTCGGGAGTCCTTGTAGGTCACAGGCCGTGGCTCGTCCCCATAGGCCAGCCAGAACTCAAACATCATACGGAACAGGTCGGCATAGGCTTTGTTTTTCATCACCCGCTTGCTCTCCAGCCGTCCGGCGGCCTGGGCGGCGGAAAACTCCTTGGCCTTGCCGCTGGTGGCGGTGGAGTCAGAGCGGCCCTGGAAGGAGTCGGTGATGCCCAGGATCTGCCGGGCCTCCTCGTAGACGTTGGACAGGTACAAAAGCTCATACTCCAAATCGCCCTTGAAGTCGTACACACCGATCATGGCCTTATCCGCCGCCGAGCCGATGTACCACCGCTCCCCGTCCTGGCTGTCCACCCGGAGGGAGGCGTTGTCGGGCAGGGTGATGCGGGTGCCCGCTTTGATGAGCCGATCAATGATTTTCTGCTCCAGGCGGTTGATGGTATTTTGCTGGTCTGCGATCATATCCACATCGGAGTTGCCCAGCAGCTGGCCGTATACCGACACGCTGCGCTGCAACACGATGGGGAACACCCCTGGCTTGAAGAAGGGGATGAGGGTGGGCCGCAGTACCGGGTTGCCAGCCTCGTCCAGATCCGGGGTAGCGCCTGGAATCTCCAGTCCCTTGCCGGTGACCATGGGCAGAAGTACCTGCTCATACTCCTGCACCTGGTCTTCAAACTCCTCACAACCACACCAGGGACAGGGGCCCCCCTGGTATTCCCGGGGCGCATCGTGGGGATCTGCCTGCACCGGCAGACCATCCAGACCCCCGCCCCCCGCCATGGCCTCCTGGGCCAGGGTGTGAGCCAGCCGCTGACCTGCCACCTCAGCCCGCAGCTGCTCCTCCAGCCCGGACTGCGTGGGGGGCGTGGACTGCTGGATGAGCTGTCCGGGCAGGGGGCGCACCCGCCCGCACTGCTTACACACCGGCTGACGCCGGGCCTGGTAGTCCTCCAGATCCTCCAAGGGGGTGTCGTTGACCCAGCAGTAGCGGTTGACTCCGCCCTGGGCATTTTTCTCATAGCCCACATAGCGGGTCAGGGCATCCTGGGCGGGGCTTACCCCGTCCACCCCCCGCACCTCTGGCTCGGACTCTCCGTCCTCCTCCACCCAGATGCCGTATTCCCGGAAGATAGCGTCCCGGGTGGTGGGGATCTTCACGATCACCCAGTCCATGTCCTGGATGGAGGTGAATACCCCGGGCTGGGGGGCCAGCTGCTTGGGGTGGAGCATGCGCACCACCTGAGTGCCCACGGTGTCGTGGGTGCGCTCCCGGTTGTCCCATTCCACCAGGAAGGCCACGCCCCCCTGAATGGGCACGGTGCGCTCTGCCAGGTCATTGAGCTGGGCAAAGGGCAGCCGCTCCAGCTCGTTGCGCAAAAAGTGCTCCAGGATTTCCGCCAGCTTCTCATCCTCCTGACGGCGAGGGATCACCTTAGGCTGGGGAATGGCGCTGGAGACCTGGGTCTCCACGTTTTCAAAGACAATGTTGCGGACATGGCTGGTCTTGCGGGGGCCGCCGTCCCTTCTCGTGTCTCCGGGTACCAGGGGGCGCAGCTGGTCATCTCCGTTGTAGATGCGCTCCCGCTGATCCATGCGGGCATATTCGGCGGAATAGGCGGCGTTGCTGTCGCAGAGCCGTTGCTGCCACAGCTTCAGCTTTTTCTCCGCCTTTGCTTGGCGTTTTCCCTTCATATTCATCCTCCTTATCTCTCACTGGGCCTGCCCCACAGCCCCAGCAGCATCTCCCGCTCCTCTGCACTGGCCCGGTTCCAGTCCTCCCACATATCGGGGCTCCACCGGACGGTGCCGCCGGGCTGGGGACATTCCAGACGCATGGACTGCTGGGGGCGCACATAGTGGGCGATGGCCAGGGCCATGATGCAGTCGTCGTGGGCCCCCGGCTCCGCCTCCGGTCTCATCTGGTCGTTGCGCACAAAGGTGAGCATTTCCTCCAGGGTGGCCCGGTCGTTGACCCCGCCCAAGTGGTCCCGCATCACCCGCACCAGCTCGGCCAAAATCACCGGGCGGGTGAGTCGGTCGGTGCGGAAGCCGTAGGCGTGGTGGATCTGCCCGTCAAAGGAGTCCTCCACCTCCCGCACATACAGCTTGGGATAGCCCATCAGCCCCAGCAGCTTCACCGGGTAGGTGGAGAAGTTGCATTCGGGGGCCACCAGAGCACGGTTGTAATGCAGTCCCAGGCAGTACAGCTGCCGGGTGTAGGTGTCCTCGTCATAGCGGTGGCGCAGGGTGCACACCTGCACCCCGGTGATATTGTCCAGCACCTGAGCCACAAACCAGTCGGAGCCGTCCCCGGCGGTGTCCCCGCCGATGACATAGGGGCGGCCCTGCTGGGGCTTGGCATAAATCTTCACCGGCCCGCCCTTCTCCTCCACCCAGTGGATGTTGGTCAGGTGGATGCCGTCGTCGGCCAGGTCGTACTCAAACAGCCCCTCCTGCTCCGGCTGTGGAATGTGTTGCAGCCGTTCTCCCACGGCTTTCCCGTTGAATACCGTCTTGCCCGTGACACCCCACTGGCCCAGGCAATAGACCATGTAGTAGTACTCGTCGGTCTCCTTGAAGCTCTCCAGGGTGGCCACCGCCTCAGGGGTGAGGAAACGATTGTCCTTGTAAGTGCTCTCATGCACCGTGGCCCGGGGGTCTTTCCGGTCAAAGAATCGCTTTTTCAGCCAGTGGGTGATGCTGATGGGGTTGAAGGTCAAAATCATCTGCAAATACTGGTTGAAGTCGGTGCGCAGACGGATGTCCAGCTGGTTGAAGTCCCCCTCCTCCAGTTCCGAAGCCTCCTCGATCCAGATGCCGGTGATGTTGAAGATGGATTTCAGCTTCTCCACGTCGTCCAGCCCTGCAAAGAGGATGACGCTGCCGTTTTGGAAGGTGATGGTCATGGCGGACTTGTTGGTTTTCGCCCCGGCGTCGGGGTAAAAGTCCCCAATTTGGCCCACCAGCTGGGCCCAGCAGCTCTCCCGCAGGGTGCGGGCCACCTTGCGGCACACCAGCCATCGGTGCCCCGGCTCACTGGTCACCCGCTCCAGCACCTTTCGCCCGGCAAAAATGCTCTTGCCGCTGCCGCCGCCCCCTTTCAGCACCAGGAACCGATGCTGATCGAAAAACAGGGGCATAAAGGTCTCATTGTTGGTCTCCTTCAGGCCCTTGTACCACTGAGTGACCTCCAGGGCCTGATCCAGCTTGTCCTCAACCATGGTGGTCGGGCAGGGTCACCTGCCCCCCTCCTTCCCACAGCTCCTGGAGCAGGGCCAGCTTCTCCTGGGTGGACAGGGCCTGAACCTGCCGGGTCTGGGGCCCTGCCTCCACCTCCACTTTCTGGGCATAGCCGTAGTTGTTTTGCAGGTGGAACACCACCCCTCGCACATCCTTCCGGGTGAGCAGCTGCTCCTCGCTCCACGCCCGCAAAATGCCCTCCACCCACTCGGTGGCCTCCTCCAGTTCCGGGTGGGCCTGATGGTCACACCACTGTTTCCACTTCCCCGGTGTGATGCCCAAATGCAGGCAGATGCCGGTGATGGTGGGTGGAATCAAATACTCCCGGGTGTGGATGATCTCTCCCCGGTCGTTGTACACCACACGGCGCTCATAGATGGGGTGACCTTTCTCGTCCACCTCCCCGGTGGGCACCTGCTCGGTGACTTCCACGGTGCGGCTGATGGAGTCCAGGTACTGCTGCACCTCCCGCATCAGGGCCTTGGATGTACTGGTTTGTCGCTGTCTGGCAGCCACGTTCCCGCCTCCTTTTCCTTGTCTCTTGTATTTATGGTATCAGCCCCGCCCCGGCCGTGATTACACAATCCCGCCTGCAAGTACACATTTCTCCTATAAATCCATGGGGAAGTGCACATAATATCGTTTCAACGCCCGGTAGATGCTGGTGGGCGAGGCAATATAGTGTCTCTGGCACACGGACTTGACACTGTCCCCGGTGGTGACGTATTCCAGCAGGGCCTGGCTCAGGGTGCCCGCTGTACGCTCACACAGGCTGCGAATGCGTGCTTGCTGTGCAGCGGTCATCTCCGGATAGGTCAAAGACTTGAAGTAGATATATCCCTGTCGCTCATAGGGCAGCGGGATGCTGGGTTTATAGCGAAACATGCGCTTGTCCTCCTTCTCTCATCTCATCCACCAGGGCTTGAATCTGCTCCTGGCTGTGGCTGGCTACAAATTTTCCGTAGGTGGTGTGATGCTGCCGGGCCAGCTGGGACACACACACCAAATTGGACATCCGGGGCGGCGGCTCCTGCCACAGCTCCTCAAATTCCCGCTCAATTTCAGCGTCTGCCTGCGCCATCTCCGCCAGTTCCTGGTCGGTGAACCCTGCCACGGGACCTCACCTCCTTCTCCCGCACTGCCCGGCACTGCCAGGCAATGGCCACCCAGGGCACCTCCCAGACTTTGGCCGCCTGTTCCACAGCCCCCAGGCGGTTGACCGCCCGCACTGTCACCGCCTTGCGCCCCGGGTACTCCACCCGATATTGATAAAGCTTCTCACTCACTGCTCCATCTTCCCTCCCCCCGGCACGGTCATCACCGTGGCCAATACCGCCAGCACGTGGTGGGCCGGCACCCCCAGCCACACCTCATACCCCCGAATGAGGGCCTCCAGCGCATCCATAGCCGCCGCGGTGGATGAGGCCTCGATGACCTGACAGAAGCAATCTGTCCCCTCCTCCTTGTGCAGTTCAATGTTTACCCTGGCCTGCTGGGTGCGCTTGCCCCCGTGATAGACCATCTCTTCTCGTTCCATGTCTCTCTCCTCCCTTTCTTCTCTCTGGTGTCTCCCGGCCAATCCCTGGGCATAGCCCAGAAGATAGGCCCGCTCCTTCCGTCCCAGCCGGGGCAGACAGGTGCACAGTGATTCAACAACTGTTTCCATATTCGCCCTCCCTTTTATTGATTTCTCGATAATAATATATCGGTCACCGATATTTGTCAAGAGGATTTTATTGATTTGGTCAATCTTTCTTCTTGTACTTCTGGGAAGTCCATGTTAAAATGTGTTGGAATACCCCCCGTGTCTTTTGGAGAAATGGAGGATTAGTATGAGTGTTGGACAACGCATCCGCCAGGTGCGCAAGACCTATTCATTGACCCAGCAGGCCTTTGCCGACCAACTGGGGTTAAAGCAAAACACCATTGCCACCTATGAAATTGAAAAAACCGTTCCCAGTGACCGCACCCTGATGTCCATTTGCCAGGTATTCCATGTCAATGAGGCCTGGCTGCGCACTGGAGAGGGCGAGATGCTGCAATCTCCCTCGCTTCCGGTGGAAAGCGACGATCTGTTGGGCTTTCTGGGCGATGTGGCAAAGGAAAGCAGCTTCCGCACCCGGCTCATCTCTGCTCTGTCCCGGCTCAGCGATGAGGACTGGGCGGTGCTGGAGCGACTGGCCAGGGAGCTGGTCACCCCCGAAGAATAAAAAAATCCCCGGTCATCCAAGCAAATCACTTGGATGACCGGGGATTTTCCCCATTTATCGCCTTAAATAATGGGAAATAAATTGGAAAATGGCACGTAGCTGGGCCTCGTCGGCTCGATTCAACAACTCTACGATTGCCGCTGTGATCCATTTACGTTCCATGTTCCTTCCTCCCTGCGCTGGGGATGGGGCCCCCATCCCAATGGTGTGCGATGTCATGGTTTTATTATAATCGAACATTTGTTCTGTTGCAAGAGGGTAGCTGTCAAAACTTGCCTAAAATTGTCCGTTCTTTGGGACTTTTGTATGATAACATATAAATTCATCGAAAGAAGTCGAAACATGTCGAAAGGACGGCAAAAGTTGCCGTCCTTTCACAAATTACCAATTTAAGCCAATGTTCTGCTCCAATCCATGCGGCGGTAATACCACAGGAAGGTGATGGAGCTGAGGGCCCAGGTGAGGGGATAGACCCAGTAGACCATCTGAATATCCCCGGTCAGGGGCACTGCAATGGCCAGGAAGGCCACCCGGATGATGCACCAGCACACCATCATGATAAACATGGGCACCATGGCCTTGCCGGCACCTCGCAGGATGGAGGCCATGGCATGGGAGAAGGCCAGCAGGAAGTAGAACAAACCGGAGGTTCTGGACTTCTCCACCCCGTAGAGGATCACATCAGGGGAGGTGTCAAAGGCGGCGATGAGGTAGGGGGCCAGGGCAAATACCGCCACACCGATGAGCTCTGCCATGAGCACCGACACCAAGGTGCCAAATCTGGCCCCTCGTTTGGCCCGGTCGATGTCGTTGGCGCCCAGATTCTGACCCACAAAGGTGGTCATGGCCATGGTAAAGCTGGTGATGGGGAGGAAGCCAAAGCCCTCAATTTTAGAGTAGGCGCCCACGCCGGCCATGGCGGCGTCGCCAAAATGGTTGATGTTGGACTGTACCACCACGTTGGCAATGGCGATGATGGAGTTCTGCACGCCGGAGGGCAGGCCGAAGCGCACCACACGCTTGAGCATATCCCAGTTGAAACGGATACACCGCAGCTCCACCCGGTAGTTCTCCTTGACCCGCAGCAGCTGCCACATACACAAGACGGCACTGATATACTGGGCGATGATGGTGGCCAGAGCTGCCCCGTCCACCCCCATGTCCAGCCCTGCAATGAAAAACAGATCCAATACCACATTGACCACCGAGGAGATGATCAGGTAGTACAGAGGGTGGCGGCTGTCACCCACGGCCTGGAGAATGCCCACGCAGATGTTATACATCACCGAGCCCAGGGAGCCCATGAAGTAGATGCTCAAATACAGCTGAGAGTTGTACATCACGTTGTCAGGGGTGTCCATCCACCGCAGGATCTGGGGGGAGAGGCCCACGCCCACTGCCGTCATCATCACACCCGCCACCAGGCCGAAGGCCACGGTGGTGTGCACAGCAATGTGCAGCTCCTCCTCCTTATTGCCGCCGTAGTAGCGGGCAATGACCACACCGGCGCCGATGGAGATGCCGCTCAAAAATCCAATGAGCATAAAAATAAGGCTGCCGGTGGAACTTACCGCAGCCAGGGCATTTTTACCCAGGAAATTTCCCACGATCAGGGAGTCGGCGGTGTTGTACAGCTGTTGGAACAAGTTGCCCAGCAAAATGGGCAGGGCAAAGTAGGTAATTCGTTTCCAAATGGCCCCTTGGGTCATGGGCTGAGTGGTACGTGACATTTTCATTTCCTTTCTCTATCTCAATTCATGTTCACTCAGTATATACCCCCTCTCTTTCTATGGCAAGACTTCACAGGCAGAATCTGCGCTTTTGTTGGAACTACAACAGACAACAACCCTCCACTCTGATAGAATGTCATCAAAATCACCACATGAGGAGGACACTTCCATGATTCGACGCATCATTGAAATTGACCAGAATAAGTGCAACGGCTGTGGGGCCTGCGCTAAGGCCTGCCACGAGGGGGCCATCGCCATGGTAGACGGCAAGGCCCAGCTCATTCGGGACGACTACTGTGACGGGCTGGGGGACTGCCTGCCCACCTGCCCCACCGGGGCCATTACCTTTGTGGAGCGGGAGGCCGCCCCCTACGACGAGGCTGCGGTCAAGGCCAACATGGCCGCCAAGGCTGCCCCTTCCCCTTGTGCCTGTCCGGGCAGCATGGCCCGGGCCCTCTCGCCCCAGGCGGAGACTGCCGCCCCCGCCCCTTCCCTCTCCCAGCTGCGCCAGTGGCCGGTGCAGATCAAGCTGGCCCCGGTCAGCGCCCCCTACTTCCAGGGTGCGCACTTGCTCATTGCCGCCGACTGCACCGCCTACGCCTATGCGGGCTTCCATCAGGACTTCATCCGGGGCAAGGTGACCCTCATCGGCTGTCCCAAGCTGGACATGGTGGACTACACCGAAAAGCTCACCGCCATTCTCCGGGAAAATGACATCACCGCCCTCACCGTGGTGCGCATGGAGGTGCCCTGCTGCGGCGGCATCCAGCACGCCGCCACCCAGGCCCTGAAGGACAGCGGCAAGTTCATCCCCTGGCAGGTGGTGACCATCTCCACCGACGGGCGGATTTTGGCCTAAATCGGGGGCTTGACTTCTCCATCCCTTTCCTGTACCATTCACATAGCGGGTCTTTGTGTAACCGACCCGGCTCCATCCGGAGCCATGATTTGAGTTCAAAAAGGTACGCCCCAAAGGCGTACCTTTTTCCTTTTAGGAGTGCACCATGACATTACAGGAATTTTTTCAACAGCACCCCAAGGCCGCCCTGGCCTTCTCCGGAGGCACCGACTCCGCCTATCTTCTCTGGGCCGGGCGCACCTGGGGGGCGGACGTGCGGCCCTACTATATCTCCACTCCCTTCCAACCCGCCTGGGAACGCAGGGATGCTCAGCGTCTGGCCCAAGAGCTGGGTGTGCCCTTAACAGTGGTGGAGCTGGACGTGCTGTCTTGTCCACAGGTGGCCGCCAACCCCAAAAATCGGTGCTATCACTGCAAAAAGGCCCTCTTTTCCGCCCTGCGCCAGCGGGCCCAGGCGGACGGCTTCTCCCTGCTGCTGGACGGCACCAACGCCTCGGACGACGCAAACGACCGTCCGGGGATGAAGGCCCTGGGTGAGCTGGAGGTGCGCTCTCCCCTTCGGGAATGCGGCATCACCAAGGCCCAAGTGCGCACCTTGAGCCGTGAGGCGGGGCTTTTCACCTGGGACAAACCCGCCTACGCCTGTCTTGCCACCCGGATTCCCACGGGTACCCCCATTGTGGCGGAGGATTTGGCCCGGGTGGAGGCTGGGGAGGACGCCCTGTTCTCCCTGGGCTACACTGATTTTCGCATCCGGCTGCGGGGCGACACCGGTGTCATCCAGCTGCCAGAAGCGCAGATGGCCCAGGCTGTGGCCCAGCGCCAGACCTTGCTGGACGCCCTCTCCCCCTACTTTTCCCACACGGTGCTGGACTTGCAGCCCCGGCAGAAGGAGGATCTTCATGGACAATAAACAGGATGTGCTCTCCCTGCTGCGGGAGGTGGCGGATGGCTCCGTCACTCCGGAACAGGCCATGCTGGAGCTGAAACGCTCCCCCTTTGAAAATTTGGGATATGCCCGGGTGGACACCCACCGCCCCCTGCGCCAGGGGGCCTCAGAGGTGATCTACGGGGCGGGAAAGACCCCCCAGCAGATTGCGGGCATTGCCGCTGCCATGATGGAAAACGGCAGCCACAACATTTTGGTCACCCGCCTGGATGAGGAAAAAGCCGCGCTGGTGGCCCAGGAGCTGCCCATGGACTATTACCCTGTCCCCCGCATCGGGGTGGTGAGCCCCAAGCCCCACCCCCAGGTGGGCTCCATCGTGGTGGCCACCGGGGGCACCAGCGATATGCCGGTGGCGGAGGAAGCCGCCCTCACCGCCGAGGTGCTGGGCAACCGGGTCACCCGGCTCTACGACGTGGGGGTGGCAGGGCTGCACCGGCTGCTGTCCTCCCTGGATGTGCTGATGCAGGCCCGGGTGGTCATCGCCGTGGCCGGCATGGAAGGGGCTTTGGCCTCGGTGGTGGGTGGTCTGGTGGACTGCCCCGTCATCGCCGTGCCCACCAGCGTGGGGTATGGGGCCAACTTCGGTGGCCTGTCTGCCCTGCTGGCCATGCTCAACTCCTGCGCCTCGGGGTGCAGCGTGGTGAACATCGACAACGGCTTTGGGGCCGGGTTCCTGGCCAGCCGCATCAACCAAATGGAGGGTCTGCCGCAATGAATACCTTATATTTGCAATGCAACATGGGCGCTGCTGGAGATATGCTCACCGCCGCCCTCTATGAACTGCTGCCCGATCCGGAGCAATTTCTCCACGACCTGAACCATATGGGGCTGCCTGGGGTGGAGTTTCACCCCCTCCCCGCCCAGTCCTGCGGCATCACCGGCACCCATATGGATGTGGTGGTCCACGGGGAGCGGGAAGAGAGCGTGGATCACCACCATGACCACCATCATGACCACGACCACGAGCACCATCACCATGAGCATGAGCACAGCCACCAGCACCATCATCACCACACCTCCCTCCATGACGTGGAACATCTCATCTCCCACCTGAATCTCCCCGCCCCGGTGCTGGAACAGGCCCGAGGGGTATACCACCGTCTGGCCCAGGCGGAGTCCAAGGCCCACGGACAGCCGGTAGACCTGGTACACTTCCATGAGGTGGGGGCGCTGGATGCCGTGGCAGATGTGGCGGCGGCCTGCTATGCCCTCTATCTTCTCAACCCCCATCAGGTAGTGGTCTCCCCGGTCCATGTGGGCAGCGGCATGGTGCGCTGCGCCCATGGCATTGTCCCCGTCCCCGCCCCTGCCACCTCCCACCTGCTGGAGGGGGTGCCCTGCTACGGTGGGGACATCCATGGGGAATTGTGTACCCCCACTGGGGCGGCGCTGCTGACCACCTTTGCCACTCATTTTGGCCCCATGCCCCCCATGGTGCTGGAGAAAACCGGGTACGGCATGGGGAAAAAGGAATTTCCCGCCGCCAACTGTGTCCGGGCCATGTGGGGCCACACCCAGGAGCAGAGCGGCGAGATTTTGGAGCTGGTGTGCAACCTGGACGACATGACCCCGGAATCTCTCTCCTTTGCCTGCCAGCGGCTGCTGGAGGAGGGAGCGCTGGACGTGTACACCCTCCCCGGGTGCATGAAAAAGGGCCGTCCGGGCTGGCAGCTGGCGGTGCTGTGCAGTCCGGATCAGAAGGATGCCATGATTGGCCAGGTGTTTGCCCAGACCTCCACCACCGGCCTGCGGGTCCGTGTGTGTGAAAAGCATGTGCTGGACTATACCATCACCACCCGGGACACCTCCTATGGCCCCGTACGGGTGAAGAAGGCCCAGGGCTATGGGGTCAGCCGCTCCAAACCGGAATACGAGGACATGGCCCGCATCGCCCGGACGCACAAGATCACCCTGAAACAGATATTCCACAGGGACTAACCCATGCCCCTTCCCTCTTCACTGGCAGGGGAGACGCGCTCCGCTGGGCCCCATTTCTCCACGATGAGAAATGGGGGAAAGAATCGCCAAAGGCGGGTCCTTCCCCCGCCTTGTGGAATCCACCCTGCTGGTACTGGCTGCTCCTGCGTCCTTCTCTTTCTGGCCCTTGGACCGGTGGGGTCACATAGATGGCCTGGCAACTCTAAAGGAACTGCTTTCTTCTCTGGTAGATGTGACTTCTACCGCCAGGGCCTTCCTCTGGCGAGCAGCTGTTCCCAGCTGCCGGTGGACTGGCTCCCGGCGGTGGCTACACCGCACCACCAGAGTAGGCCCGGACGGGGGAACCGCCCAGCCATAGGGCCAGCTGCCATGGTGGCCTGGTGTAGTGGCACTATAGGCGCCACCGTAAAGGTGACGGGCCGAAAACGGGCTTGACGCACATCCGGTCCCGTACCCCAAGGGGGGTACTTAGGGGGGAACGCCCTAAGCGGGTTTTGGTTCCTTTTGCCCGAACAAAAGGAACCCCCAGCGGGTAGCGTCCCCGCCAGACTGGCAAGGCTACTCCAGCGAAGAGCAAAGAAGTGTGTTCCTAATCGGAGCACGGGGACTGGAAAAGACACATAAAAACTTGGGAGCGGCTCAAAAAGCCGCTCCCATCTCTCTATTCGGTGCGAAAAAAGGAGAGCAGCGAAACTTTCGTCTCGTTGCTCTCCATATCGATGTCAGCGCATCCGCAGCAGCCGCTCCACCCGCTTATAGAGCAGGGTGGTGAGCAGGGAAACGATGGCGCCTTTGACAATGTTGAAGGGCACCACGGCAAAGAGCACCAGAGTAGACACGCTGTTGATCATGCCGTTGACGGAAGTGCCCATGGCCACCAGCTGCTCCAGGGGCAGGCCGTAGAGGGCGGAGAAGGCGGGCAGGAGATAGACGGCGTTGAAGAAGCTGCCGAAGACGCTCATCACCACGGTTCCAGTGACCATACCCACCAGGGCACCCTTCTTGGTCTTACAGCGGTGATAGATGATGGTGGCGGGAAGGATGAAGGAGCAGCCCACCACGAAGTTGGCAAAGTCGCCCACAAAGGCGGTGGTGGTACCTTTGAGCAGCAGCTTGAGGATGATCTTGGCCAGCTCACACACCACGCCGGCCACAGGGCCCAGGGAGAAGGAGCAGATGAGTACGGGCACCTCGCTCAAGTCGATCTCATAGAAGCTGGGTGCAAAGGGCAGGGGAAATTCAAAGTACATCAGCAGCCCACCCATGGCGGCAAAAATGCCGATGTAAGCGGCCCGCCGTGCTGCACTCTGGCGGGGCAGCTTCAGCCACACCCGTTCCACCAGCACTGCAACCACAAATAGAGCGGCAAATACCGCCAGGCACACCAGCACATAGCCCACGTTGTCCTGCACCGTATTCCACAGTGCCGTCAGGTTGTTCCACATAATAAAAAACCTCCAAATGATATTGAGACGCCAAAACGCCAATGCCGTTCAGGCGCAACAACCCACTTGGAGCCCTTGCACATCCTCTTCCATCCGGACTATCACCGTTGGTCCCGGAGTTTCACCGAGTCAGCCACAGAGCCAACGCTCTGCGGGTCGCGGACTATACCGCCAGTGGGGAATTTCACCCCGCCCTGAAGACATGGTATTCACTTGTCTCTGCCCGTCATTATAGCACGGGGGATAAAAATTGCAAGATGTTTTTTCCTCCAGAACATTGACGCAGCCCTTCTCCTCATGTAAAATAGAACAAACGTGCTATTGGAGGAGTGCACCATGAATCCACTTCAAACCTGCTGTTTCACCGGGCACCGCCCGGAAAAGCTGCCCTGGGGGGAACAGGAGGGCCACCCCCACTGTGTGGCGCTGAAAAAGAGCCTGCAAGCTCAGCTGGAGGCGGTGTATCAGCGGGGCTATCGCCACTTCATCTGCGGCATGGCCCGGGGAGCGGACTTTTACTTTGCCGAGGGGGTACTGGCACTGCGGGAGGCCCACAGCGATGTGACGCTGGAGGGGGCGCTGCCCTGTCTGGGTCAGGCCAGCAAGTGGAACGAAGCGGATCGGATGCGCTGGCACCGGCTGGTGGAGGCCTGTGACAAGACCACCTTGGTGCAAGAGCACTACGACCGCCACTGTATGCTGCGCCGGGATCGATACATGGTGGACCAGTCCTCCGCCCTTCTGGCGGTGTTCAACGGCACCCGGGGCGGCACCCAATACACCCTAAACTATGCCATGGAGCGACGGCTTGACATTTATCTCTTTGACCTAAACCACCCCGCAACCCCTCCCACCCATCTGTCCCCGTAATTTTCAAAAAAGTTCTTGACACCAGCAGTATCGCTTGATATAATACTCGGGCAAAAGAAAGTAGGAATGGCACCGCCGTCCTCACCTCCAGCCCAGGGCAAAGAGGTCAACATGGTAAAACACGCAGTCTGGTGTAGATTTGCGTTTTTTGTTGTGGATGTGGGTGCTATTGCTGCACTCACATTTTTTGTTTCTCAGGAGGTGCTTTGCCATAGCTAACCCAACCCATCAGATCAATGAGGAGATCCGTGACCGCGAGGTACGCCTGATTGGCGCCGACGGCGACCAGCTGGGTGTGATGTCCGCTGCCCAGGCCCAGCGCCATGCCGACGAGGCAGGTTTGGATCTGGTCAAAATCTCTCCCAACGCCGTTCCCCCTGTGTGCAAGCTCATGGACTATGGCAAGTTCAAGTTCGAGCAGGCCAAGCGGGAGAAGGAGGCCAAGAAGAACCAGCACGTCGTCGAGATCAAGGAAGTGCGCATGTCCCCTGGCATCGACATCGGTGATTTCAACACCAAGCTGCGTAACGCCCAGAAGTTCCTGGCTGACGGCAACCGTGTGAAGGTCACTGTGCGATTCCGTGGCCGTGAGATGGCTCACACCGACATCGGCAAGAATCTTCTCATGGACTTTGCTCAGCAGTGTGCCGAGCTGGCCAACCTGGACAAGGAGCCCAAGCTGGAGGGTCGGCATATGAGCATTTTCCTCTCCGCCAAAAGCAGCAAGACCAACAAGTAAATTCTCAGGGCACCCGTTGCCCCAACTAAAGAGTAAAGGAGATAACCACCATGCCTAAGATCAAGACCCACAGCGGCGCTAAGAAGCGCTTTTCGCTGACCAAGAGCGGCCGTGTTAAGCGTGCCTGTGCCAAGCGCCGTCACCTGCTCAACGGCCACGGCAAGACCACCAAGCTCAAGAGAGGCCTCCGCAAGGGCGCCTATGCTGACGTGACCAATGAGGCCACTGTCAAGCGCTTGATCCCCTACAAATAATTTACGGATACACTCACATATAGGAGGCTGAACGACAATGGCAAGAGTTAAGGGCGCAATGATGACCCGTAAGAGAAGAAATAAGATCCTGAAGCTGGCCAAGGGCTACTGGGGTGCCAAGAGCAAGCACTTCAAGATGGCCAACGAGCAGGTGATGAAGTCCCTGCAGTACGCCTACACCGGCCGCAAGCTGAAGAAGCGTGACTTCCGTCAGCTGTGGATCGCCCGCATCAATGCCGCCTGCAAGATGAACGGCATGAACTACTCCACCTTCATGCACGGCCTGAAGCTGGCTGGCGTGGAGATCAACCGCAAGATGCTCGCTGAGCTGGCTGTCAACGACAAGGCTGCTTTCGTGCAGCTCACCGAGCTGGCCAAGAGCAAGCTGGCCTAATTTCAGTTGAATTGAAAAACGCCCGGTTCCGCTGGAATCGGGCGCTTTTTGTCCCTGGAAAGGAGGTTCCTTTCCAGGGATCGATTTGCACCCTGCGAGGCTATTTATTTTAGCCAGTTTCCGCCTGGATTTGGCGTTTTCCTTTACATGGTATAACTGTTCTGGTATACTGAAAACACCCTAGGAGGTGCCAAAGATGTCCGCCAATCGACTCATTCAAATCCTCTCCCTGCTGCTGGAGCACGACCGCATCACCGCCCCTCAGCTTGCCCAGCTGCTCCAGGTGTCGGTGAGTACCGTCTACCGGGAAATTGATGCTCTGTCGGCTGCGGGAGTGCCGGTGTGCACGGCCCCGGGGAAAAATGGCGGCATCACCCTGATGTCTGGGTGCGCCCCCGACCCCACTCTCTTCACCCCTGGAGAACAGCAGCAGCTGCTGGCAGCCCTGGACGACGATGAGGACGCCCAGCGGGAGGCCACTCTGGCCAAGCTCTCCGCCCTGTTCCACCGCCCGGAGGAGGACTGGCTGCAAGTCTACCTCACCCACTGGGGCACTGCCGCAGGGGACACCGCCGACTTCAAGCTGCTGCGGGAAGCCATTTTGCAGCGCCGGGCGGTGCAGTTTACCTACGCCAGCTCCCAGGGGGAGCAGATGCCCTACCTGGTGCAGCCGGTGCGCCTGGTCTTTCAGGGCCAGGGCTGGTATCTCCAGGCCTACTGTCCCTTCCAGGAGTGCTACCGCACCTTCCGCCTCACCCGTCTTTTGGACTTGACCATCACCGACCAGCCCTTCCATCGGCTGATGAATCCCCCTGAGCCGGAGCTGTCCGGGGAGATCCCGCCCCTGTTCCGGGTAGAGGTGGAGCTGCGCTTTGCCCCCAATCTGGCCCACCGGGTGTACGACGAGTTCGACCGCCACTGTATCACCCCTCAGCCTGACGGCTCTCTGCTGGTGTCCACGGTGTTCCCCGACGGGGGCTGGCTGGCCAGCTACCTGCTGTCTTTCGGGGGCGGTGTGGAGGTGCTCTCCCCCGCCAGCCTTCAGCGGCAGATGGTGCAGGCCAGTGAACGCCTGCGGGAGGCCTATGCGTCCAATGAATAACGAAGAATGAAAAATGAAGAATGCAGGTCCTGATGGCTTCCCCGCCTTTCAGGACCTGCATTTGCTTTCTATCAAAATCCGTGCCGCAAAGTGGCACACCATAATTATTCATTCTTCATTTATCATTATTCATTACAAAAATCCCTGGAAAGCGAGAGTTTTCCAGGGATTTTTCTTTTAGAACAAGTCCTTCTTCTTCAGGAAGATGGCCAGCACAATGATGATGGCCACACTCATCAGCAAAGGCATCCACCAGAACTGGTCCAGGGGCAACCCGCCGGTGATGTTCATGCCGAAGTAGCCGAAAATGATGTTGGGCACCGTCATGAGAATGGTGATAGAGGTGAGCACCTTCATAATGACGTTCAGGTTGTTGGAGATCACTGAGGCAAAGGCATCCATCATGCCAGAAATGATGGAGGAGTAGATCTGAGCCATCTCAATGGCCTGACGCACCTCAATGAGCACGTCCTCCAGCAGGTCGTGATCCTCCTCGTAGAGGGTGACAATGCGGCCCCGGAGAATCTTCTCCAAGGTCACCTCGTTGGCCTTCAAAGAGGTATTGAAGTAGACCAGAGACTTCTCCAAGTCCAGCAGCTGAATGAGCTCCTTGTTCCGCTGGGACTTGTACAGCTGCCGCTCCATGTAGTTGTAGGTCTTGTCAATCTGTTTCAGGTATTGCAGGTAGCGCTTGGCCACCAGCAGCAGAATATTGAGGATAAACCGGGTGCGCTGCTGGGTGCGCACGTCCTTCACCAGCCCGTCCTGCAAGTCCCGCATCACCGAGGTCTCTTTCAGACACACGGTGACAATGTGCTTGTCGGTGACAATGATGCCCATAGGCAGGGTGGAATACACCACACCGGTCTCATCCCGCTCCATGGCAGGGGTGTCTACAATAATAAGGGTCTGGCCATCCTCGCTGTCGATACGGGAGGTCTCCTCCTCGTCCAATGCAGCCTTCAAAAAGGGCAGCTCCACGCCCAGGGTCACGGACACAGTCTTCAGCTCGTCCTCGCTGGGGTAAATGAGGTTGATCCAGCAGCCGTCCTCTACAGTGTCCAGCTTGGTCATCTTCCCGTCAATGGTCTTGTGAATGCTGATCATGTTTTGTTCACACCTTTCCCAAGCGGTGTCAGGGCATACCAATCCCTCTGCCACTTGCGCTCAAAATCTGTCGTGCAAGGTCACACAACGGTGGGCGCAAAAGGTTGAACACGGATGTGGAGACACCGTCTCAACGCATACGCCGCACATATTTGTTCCAACTTCGACTTAATGGGTCACCTGCCACGGCGTATGTCACATCCTTTCAGTAACACGGAAAAATATTCCGGGCCAGTCCACGTTTTGTCCAGCCACACATCATTATATGACAGCCCCCGGTGGTTTGCAAGCCTAAAAATCTCGCCACCGGGAGCTGTTTTTTGTCAGTTTGCCCCCAACAGCAGGGGCTGATACTGTTTTCCCTCCAGAGCCAGGGCCAGGGTATCCCCGGTGAGGGAGTAGTCTGCCACCAGAGAGGTGGGCTTTTCGTAGCAGTCATCCTGTCGGAAGGGGACAAAGTACACCCCTTTGCGCTCCAGCATAGTGCCCACATTGGGGGCGGAGGCGGCCAGGCCGTCGTTGGTGGCCAGGGCGATCACCAGGGGTCTGCCGTTGCGCAGATGGGCCTTGGCGGCCATGGTCACCGCCCCGTCGGTAATGCCGTGGGCCAGTTTGGCCAGGGTGTTTCCAGTGCAGGGGCAGATGACCAGAGCATCCAGCAGCTTTCTGGGCCCAATGGGCTCAGCGTCTGCCACGCTGCCAATGACCCGCCTGCCGCAGATGCGCTCCATCTCCCGCATAAAGTCGTGGCTGTTGCCAAAACGGGTATCTGTATTGGCCACCGTCTCAGAGACAATGGGCCAGATCTGGGTGTATCTTGCCGCCAGCTGCTCCAGGGTGTCCAGAGCCCGGGCCATGGTGCAAAAGGAGCCGCAAAAGGCAACCCCAATGTTTTTTGCTTCCATCGTTACACTCCCAATTCTTCCATAATGTGATAGACGGTGTCTTTGAGGTACTCCGCCGCCGTGTGGGGGGCCACCTTGCCAGGCAGACCCCGGGCCCAAACCACCTCCACCCCCAGGGCCTGGGCGGCCTTTTCATCCACGCCCCCCGGCTCCGAGGCCAGATCCAGCACCCAGGCGCCTTCCCGCAGGGCGGACAGCTCCTCCACCCCCAGCAGGGGTGCGGGCACGGTGTTCACCACCAGATGGGGACAGTGCAGCCACTCCCTCATGCCCCGGATGGGCTCCGCCTCCAGTCCCAGGCTGGCAGCCAAGGCCCGCTGGGCGGGGCTGCGGGCCAGAATGCACACCTGGGCCCCCAGGGCCTGTAAGCGCAGGGCCAGGGCCTGCCCCACCCGTCCAAACCCCAAAATCCAGATGCGGGCGTTGTGGATGGTGGTGGGCATACGCTCCATGGCCAGCTGGATGGCCCCTTCAGCGGTGGGAATGGCGTTGAGTAACGTCAGCTCTTCCCGGGCATAGTAGTCCACAGCGGGGATGCCCCGCTGCCCGGCCTGTTCCACCAGGTGGGGGCTGAGCAGCCCGCCGCACAGCAGCTGGCCCGGCGCCATCCCCTCCAGCACCTGCTCCACCTCCAACCTCCCCGTCCACAAGGGCGTGTAGATCTCCCCTTCCGGCTTCTCCGCCGGCAGGGGGAGAATGACGCAGCGGGCCTGGGAAAGCCCCTCCAGCCCATCCTGCTCCTCCTCCAGCCCAAAGGTATGTACCCTGTGGCCGTCGTCCCGGAGCAGCTTTGCCAATCTCCGCTGCCGCTGATCTCCACCTACCACCCAGAAGTGTGTGCGCTCCATCATCCATCCATGCTCCTCTCCGGGGCTGAAAACCTCTCAACACCGCCCTCAACCCAGTGTATTCCATCCGACCCTGGTGGTGACATCTGGCAGCAACTTGCATGGAACGATTGCATTTTGTGTCAAGACAGCTTATAATAAATGAGATATCTTCAAAAGGGGGACTACCCTGTGAAACACGACATCAACTATACCATGCTCACCGACTTCTACGAGCTGACCATGGGAAACGGCTACTTCCAGACCGGCGTCACAGACCAGATCTGCTACTTTGACATCTTCTTCCGCAACGTTCCTGACGGCGGCGGCTTTGCCATTGCTGCGGGATTGGAGCAGGTGATCTCCTATATTCGGGATCTCCACTTTGACGAGGAGGATATTGCATACCTCCGCTCCAAAAACACCTTCTCTGACGAGTTTTTGGACTATTTGCGCACATTCCGCTTCACCGGGGACATCTGGGCCGTGCCCGAAGGTACCCCCATCTTCCCCCGGGAGCCTATTTTGACCGTGCGGGCGCCCGCCATCGAGGCCCAGTTTGTGGAGACCTATCTGCTGCTGACCCTGAACCACCAGTCCCTCATCGCCACCAAGTCCAACCGTATCGTCCGGGCAGCCCAGGGCCGCCCGGTGGCGGAGTTTGGCTCCCGGCGTGCCCAGGGTGCAGACGGCGCTCTGCTGGGCGCCCGGGCCAGCTACATTGCCGGGGCCTCCGGTACCGCCTGCGCCATGGCCGACCAGATGTTTGACACCCCTGCCACCGGCACCATGGCCCACTCCTGGGTGCAGATGTTCCCCGACGAGTACACCGCCTTCAAGACCTATTGTGAAATTTACCCCCATGCCGCCACCCTGTTGGTGGACACCTACAACGTGCTCAAGTCCGGGGTGCCCAACGCCATCCGGGTGTTCCAGGAGCTGGGCATCACCCAGGGCGGCATCCGCATCGACTCCGGCGACCTGACCTATCTGTCCCGGAAGGCCCGGAAGATGCTGGATGAGGCGGGCCTCCCCGGCATCAAAATCATCGCCTCCAACTCTCTGGACGAGTATATCATCCGGGACCTGCTGACCCAGGGGGCCGCCATCGACGGCTTCGGGGTGGGCGAACGGCTCATCACCTCCAAGAGCGAGCCGGTATTCGGCGGCGTGTATAAGCTGGCAGCCATCGAGGGCAAGGACGGGGTCATCATCCCCAAAATTAAAATCAGCGAGAACCCCGCCAAGATGACCATTCCCCACTTTAAGAAGGTGTACCGCCTGTACGAGATCGAGACAGGCAAGGCCCTGGCCGACTATATCTGTCTCCACGACGAGACCCCCGACTTCACCCAGCCTCTGGAGCTGTTCGACCCCGAGGCCGTGTGGAAGCGCAAGACCATCTCCAACTACACCGCCCGGCCCCTGCTGGTGCCCATCTTCCAGGGCGGCCAGCTGGTGTACCAGGCTCCCACCATCCAGGAGACCCGGGTGTACTGCGCCCGGGAGGTGGACAGCCTGTGGGAGGAAGTCAAGCGGTTTGAGAACCCCCACAACTACTATGTGGATCTGTCCCAGAAGCTGTGGGACGTGCGGGCACAGCTTCTGTCCGCCGCCAACCAGTGAGGTAGCCCATGCGAGGAATTGTATACGCCATGCACAAGGAGGTGGCGGGCCCGCTGCGCCCCTCCGGGGACGTGCAGACCGTGGCCGACATGGACTTCTACACCCTGGCCCCGGACATCGTGGTGTGCATCTGCGGGGTGGGCAAGGTCAACGCCGCCATGGGCACCCAGGCTTTGATTGACCGCTTTGGAGTCACAGAGGTGTGGAATGCCGGGGTGGCCGGGTGCTTCCACGACTTCCCCGTGGGCACCCTGGTGGTGGCCCGCCACTGTGTCCAGCACGATATGGACACCTCCGCCGTGGGCGACCCGTTGGGGCTGGTTCCCGCCCTGAATCTCATTGAACTGCCCTGCACCCAGGTGGAGGAGCATATGGATGTGCTCACCCAGGCGGGCTTCACCCCCCGCACCGGGGTGGTGGCCACCGGGGACTGGTTCGGCCGGGACTACACCCGGGCGGCCATGCTGCGGGATCACTTCTCCGCCACCGTGTGTGACATGGAGGCAGGGGCAGTGGCTCAAGTGTGCCTGCGCAATCAGGTGCCCTTCTACTCTCTGAAAATCGTGTCCGACCACCTGTTCCACCCCACCCAGGGGGAGGAATACGCCCAAAACGTGCCCCAGGTGGTGGACAAGCTGAACCAGGCCCTTGGGGCCTTACTTTGGAGGTCTTAACATGGAGAAAATCGCCAGCTTTCAGGTGGATCACACCACCCTGCGCCCGGGCCTGTATCTATCCCGCCGGGACGGGGACGTGGTGACCTTCGATCTGCGCTTCAAAACCCCCAACACCGGGGACTTGCTCACCAACGCCGAGATGCACTCGGTGGAGCACATCATTGCCACCCTGCTGCGCAACTCCCCCCAGAAGGACGGGGTGATCTACTTCGGCCCCATGGGCTGTCAGACCGGGTTTTACGCCCTGCTGGACAATGCCCAGCTGACCATGGAGGACTGCATTGCCCTCATTCAGTCCGTCTTTGAGGCGGGGGCGGAGTTCACCGGGGAGATGCCGGGGAAGTCTGCCGTGGAGTGCGGCAACTACATCAACCTGGATGTGGATTTGGCAAAAGCCCAGTGCCGCTACTACGCCGACGTCATCAAAGGCTGGACGGTGGAGCAGCTGGCCTATTAAATACGCAAAAGAGCCGATGTAGACGGTTTTGCTGTCTACATCGGCTCTTTTTGTGTTTTGGTTAAAAAGCCTCCCTTGTGCAAAGGGAGGTGGCCCGGCGCAAGCCGGGGCGGAGGGATTGTCCGTCTAACCGCCCAAGGTTCCGGCCTGCCAGCCTTCCTGTGCCGCCCCTACGGCCCAACAAATCAAAATCCGTGCCGCAAAGCGGCACACCTCAATTATTCATTATTCATTCTTCATTATTCATTTTCACCAACATCGTCCCTCCGGGGCACAGCTCACCCTGCCCGCTTGTCCTTTTGCAGGGAGATCCGGTCAGCGATCATGGCGATGAACTCGCTGTTGGTGGGCTTGCCCTTGGTGTTGGACACGGTGTAGCCAAAGTACCACTGCAGCACCTCCAGGTCGCCCCGATCCCAGGCCACCTCAATGGCGTGGCGGATGGCCCGCTCCACCCGGCTGGCGGTGGTGCCGAACCGCTTGGCCACCTCGGGATAGAGCACCTTGGTCACGGCGTTGATCATCCCCATATCCTCCACCGCCATGGCGATGGCCACCCGGAGATACTGGTAGCCCTTGATGTGGGCGGGCACCCCGATCTCATGGATGATGGAGGTGATTTTCCGCTCTAAATCCCACTCTTCCTCCTCCTGCTGGGTGGCCCGCTCCTCGGTCTGGCCGCACAGCTGGGCCATGCGCTCCACCACCGCAGACAGGCGGCAGGGTTTGAGCATACAGTAGTCCGCCCCCCGCTCCTTCACCTGCTGGGCCAGAGCGGAGTGGGAAAAGGCGGAGAGCACTACCACCCGGGGCCGAGGCTCTCCCAGCTTCTCCAGCACCTCCAGGCCATCCATGCCGGTGAGCATCAGGTCCATGACGACCCCCTGGGGCTGGTGCCTGCCCACCAGCTCCAGCAGCTCCTCCCCGTCCCCGGTCTGGGCCACCACCTCCATATCCTCACGCTCCCCCAGGGCGTCTGCCAACATACCACGGTACTCCTCCGAGGCATCCGCAATGATGATCTTCTTCACATCGCTCATCTGTGTGACAATCCTTTCTCAAGTGGAATCGGTATAGTTTTACCATCTTTTTCCTGTACCTCTAAAATACCACAGGATGCCCGATCTGGCAAGCCATTGTTTCCACTTTCGTTCGACACGACTGTCAAAATTTGTAACCCGCTCCCAGGTTTATTTTCTACAATTTGATTGAAACACCGTTATTTGTTCTTGTTATTGTAGTAAAAGAGGGTGGAGCGGTACAACATGACCCCCACAACCAGGGGAAAGGCAATGACCATCACCACTCCGTCCAGGGTAGTGAGGAACTCCACCCCTCCGTTGCGGGCCACCAGCGCCACCGCCGTCAAAACCATGGCCAGAGGAATCCAGGCAAAGTGCAGCAGCTTCATCAGCCGCTTCTTTCCGGCGGGCAGGTCCGGCTCCAACTGCTCCGGGTGCTTGGCGGTGCAGCGCACAGTGGCCAGAGGCACCCGCCCCATGTTGGTGTACAGCCGCTGGGCGGTGTATTCCACCCCATCCATGGTAAACTCCGGGTACATTCCCTCCTTGGTCATGGTCAGGTCCACCCCGTTCTCCCGGGCGAAGTCCAGCAGGGCTTGGGTAAACTCCCGGGCGTTGGTGACGGGGCCGTCGGGCACAAAGGTAAAGGTTGCCCGGTGGAGGAATTTGCACATTTTCTTGTAGTCCTGCCGCCATTGGAAAAAGAGGTGCTTACGATTCTCCTGCCGATCCATCTCCTCCAGAATGGTGTCCACCTCCGCCATACCTCCCAGTTCTCCCAGACAGCGGCAAAACCGGATGGCGGTCTGGGCGTTTTGGATTTTCTTGTGCAGCTGCTCCTCCTGGACAGCCAATGCCTGCCCCAGAGTGGCTGTCCCGCCCAGCACATTTCGAATGTCTTCTAGGGGCATATCCACCATACGCAAAGCCCGGATGAGTTTGAGCCTCTCAATGTCTTCCTGGGAATAGTCTCGGTAGTCGTTGTCCCGGTTACGGGCGGGGTGCAGCATCCCCTTCTGCTCATAAAATCTAATGTTGCGGGCAGAGATCCCCGTGCGTTTCTGGGCCTCTTTGATGTTCATACATCCTGCCTCCTTTCCTCTTGTGGTCACAGGATAAACCCTGCACCAGATGGAAGGTCAAGGGTTTTGGCAAAAATTCTTCTCTTTTTTCTCACCATACACATGGGGCCAGATGCGCATCAGCGTCCCTGGCCCCTTGGTGCATCTCATTTAGTTGTTGCGCTTGTGATAGTCGGCCACCAGCATGGAGCGGAAGATCAGTGCCCCCACGATCAGGGGCAGCATAATGGTAGCGCCCCAGCCACCACCCGCCAGATGAACCAAAATTGCCGCCACCACCATGGACAGCAGCACCCAGCCCAGATGATAGCGTTGGAATACGCTGGTATGGTCTTGTCTACTGCGCCGGGGCTGGATGTTCGTCTCTTCTTCTCTCACGGATATGCCTCCTCTTAGAATTTTCCCCATTCTACCACATGGGCAGAAAATAGGAACCCCCCGGCATAGCCGGGGGTTCTTCATATGCGGGCAAAGCCCTTTGTTACTAGCCACGCCTCAAGGCGTTGGTACGGTCTGCCACTTGCGAAAGATTAGT
>NZ_JACSNZ010000101.1 GCF_016902575.1 Pseudoflavonifractor capillosus
AGCCCTTGGGGTCCAGCTTGCCGGAGTAGTTGAAAGGGTACAGGTTGGCCACGGAACTGGCTGGCAGCACCCGTTCAAACTGGACTCCGAAGACGTTGTAACCACTGGGGCCTACACAGCGGAAGCCCTGCTGCTGACGGAGCAGGAGCTTGTCCACGTTCAGCTTGCTTCGAACCAGCTCGGTGAGCACATCGGTCTGGAGCAGTTTGAGTCCATTGTAATCAGGGGCCACCAACTCTAGGTACACGGCACAGTGGAGGAGAGGCTCCCGGTTGCGGTGCATGGAAGCCACCAAGGTGGCCACATCCTGCAGGTTGCTCTCCGCAGTGATGGTCTCCTGCAGATTGCTGGTGTTGGAGCTGCTCAGGCGGTTCTTGTTGGTGGCATTCTGGATGATGCGCTTTTCTTCGGCGGCAGTGACCTGCCTGGTGTAGATATGCAGGGTAATGCCGTCCTTCTTGCCCAGATGACGGAGAATGGCCTGCTCGTCGGTGCTGGTGGGATATTCCCGGAGTGCCCAGACACAACGGTAGGTGTTGCCGCAGATGAAGTGGTCGGGCAGGAAGCTGACCACGGAGGGGGCGATCATGTCCAGAAAGGATTTTGTGCTGGCCTCCTCGCTGATCTGGGCAGCGGACTTTTTCGGTTTGCTTGCCAAGATAGATACCTCCTTATTCTTCGGTCGTGACCCAGCGGGCCCCGTCAAAATCCTCAAAGTCTTCTGTGGTCACGTTTTGCTCAAAGTAGACACCCAGCATCCGCTTGAGATCCTGCTGAGTGGCCCGGCGGGTGGTGAAGCCGTTGTCGTTGATGCTCTGCTCGATGCGAGAGAGATAGGGGAATACATCGGTGCCCTGTTCTCCCCGCAGCCGGACAACGATATAAAACTCCCGGCTGGAGGCCATCAACACCTGGATGCGATCCAGGTGCTGGCTGTCTTGGGCCAGAAGCTTGCCAATGGCGGGAAGCTCCTCCTGCTCCATGCGCTCCTGGTAGAAGTTTTTGTTGTACTCAAAGGACTCCTTGGAGTTGAGCGCCAGCATTTCCACCTCGGCCAGCCCTTTCATCACATTGAGCAGAGCATAGATCCTTGCGGTGATGCTGGTGTCCGGCAGGACGCTGATGTTGGTGGGCTTGATGATGAAGAACACCAGATCCCCCATGTGGGTGGAGATACAGTAGTCCTTGAGGCTGTCAATGCCCATCAGCTGCTGGGTGGACTGGGCTGACTTTGCTTTTTTCTTTCTGCTCATTCGAATTCCTCCGTAACGTGTGGCGGGACCAGGTAGGTGCAGCACAGGGTGACGTGACAGACCAATGTCCTGGGGTGTTGGGTGAAGTGATAGTTAGCTCGGACGTTCTTGACACCGGTACAGCCGTATTTTTCGCCCAGCATGCCAGCCACATAGCTTTTCAGCAGAGCCTGCAGACTGCGAAATCCATAGTAATGCTTGCCGCTTTTACTGCGGCAGCTCCAATTG
>NZ_JACSNZ010000102.1 GCF_016902575.1 Pseudoflavonifractor capillosus
AGCCCTTGGGGTCCAGCTTGCCGGAGTAGTTGAAAGGGTACAGGTTGGCCACGGAACTGGCTGGCAGCACCCGTTCAAACTGGACTCCGAAGACGTTGTAACCACTGGGTCCCACACAGCGGAAGCCCTGCTGCTGACGGAGCAGGAGCTTGTCCACGTTCAGCTTGCTTCGAACCAGCTCGATGAGCACATCGGTCTGGAGTAGTTTGAGTGCATTGTAATCTGGGGCCACCAACTCCAGGTACACGGCACAGTGGAGGAGAGGTTCACGGTTGCGGTGCATGGAAGCCACCAGGGTGGCCACATCCTGCAGGTTGCTCTCCGCAGTGATGGTCTCCTGTAGATTGCTGGTGTTGGAGCTGCTCAGGCGGTTCTTGTTGGTGGCATTCTGGATGATGCGTTTTTCTTCGGCGGCAGTGACCTGCCTGGTATAGATGTGCAGGGTGATGCCGTCCTTCTTGCACAGATGACGGAGAATGGCCTGTTCGTCGGTACTGGTGGGATATTCCCGGAGCGCCCAGACACAGCGGTAGGTGTTGCCGCAGATGAAGTGGTCAGGCAGGAAACTGACCAAAGAGGGGGCGATCATGTCCAGAAAGGATTTGGTGTTGGACTCCTCGCCCATCTGGGCAGCGGACTTTTTCGATTTTCTTGCCAAGGTAGATACCTCCTTATTTTTCGGTCGTGACCCAGCGGTCCCCGTCGAAGTCCTCGAAGTCTTCTGTGGTCACGTTTTGCTCAAAGTAGACACCAAGCATCCGCTTGAGATCCTGCTGGGTGGCCCGGCGGGTGGTGAAGCCGTTGTCGTTGATGCTCTGCTCGATGCGGGAGAGGTAGGGGAATACATCGGTACCCTGTTCTCCCCGCAGCCGGACAACAATATAAAACTCCCGGCTGGAGGCCATCAACACCTGGATGCGGTCCAGGTTCTGGCTGTCCTGGGCCAGAAGCTTGCCAATGGCGGGAAGCTCCTCCTGCTCCATGCGTTCCCGGTAGAAGCTTTTGTTGTACTCAAAGGACTCCTTGGAGTTGAGGGCCAGCATTTCCACCTCGGCCAGCCCCTTCATCACATGGAGCAGAGCATAGATCCTTGCGGTGATGCTGGTGTCCGGCAGGACGCTGATGTTGATGGGCTTGATGATGAAGAACACCAGATCCCCCATGTGGGTGGAGATACAATAGTCCTTGAGACTGTCAATGCCCATCAGCTGCTGGGTGGACTGGGCTGACGCTGCTTTTTTCTTTCTGCTCATTCGAATTCCTCCGTAACGTGTGGCGGGACCAGGTAGGTGCAGCACAGGGTGACGTGACAGACCAATGTCTTGGGATTCTGGGTAAAGTGATAGTTTGCCCGGACATTTTTGATGCCGGCACAGCCGTATTTTTCGCCCAGCATGCCAGCCACATAGCTTTTCAGCAGAGCCTGCAGACTGCGAAATCCATAGTAATGCTTGCCGCTTTTACTGCGGCAGCTCCAATTG
>NZ_JACSNZ010000103.1 GCF_016902575.1 Pseudoflavonifractor capillosus
CCGGCGGGATTACGGAGAAGCTGTCCTCTCCAATGATCAGGGCAAGGCCACTGCCGTTGTCCCACTTCATGTGGAACTGGCCGATATCGTCGATGTAGTCCAGGGTGCCAGTGCTGCCCGGCTCCAGCTGGGTATAGGGGTCTTTCATCTCTCTGAGTTTGATTCGGGTTCCTGCGGGGAATTGCTCTCGCAGGAAATTCAGCCATTCCTTTGAAACTGACATTTACATACCTCCCATTTGAAAAGTTTGTTCTTCTTGGTGTGATTCTCCCATCATCAGTACCTCCAGGCTCACCGTGCCGTGGTAGGCCACATATCCCCGGTCGGTAAATGTACCAGTCTCTTGATTCATGTGCTGCAGGCCGTACTTCTCGTAGTCATAGAACTCGTCCAGATTGGGGTCATACTCAAAGTGGCCGGACTGCTGGATCATGAATGTTCCGTACTCTGCAGGGGTATGGGCGCCGGGAGCAAACTGGAACAAATCCAGATTCTCGGCCAGACAGCGGATCTGGCTGGCATTCTCTGGCTCAGCCAAGGCTACCACAGCCCCCAGCTTTTGAAGGTTATCCCGGTCAAGTCTGGCCACAGCCCATGCCAGGTCGTTGAGGTCGAAGATGCTTTCCTGTTTGAAATCCAGTGCTACATCCACCTCCATAGGGAATTCGCTGTTTCCTACTTGAAAGCACATATCCTCCGGGTCTTGGATGCCAGAGCGAAGCATTCCACGTTCCAGCTGTTTCCTTGTGGTGGGAAGGTAGAGCCAAGTGGCTTTTTTGGTGTTTTCCGGCTGTCCCTTGGAGATCAGACCCAGGGACAGCACTGCGTCATCGTAGAGATAAAAGGGGAAGTGCTTGCCATCGTAGATCTGCTCCAGCTGCATCCCGTTGTCGTAGACCACACCGTAGGGGGTGACCACGCCTTGATTCCCCTCGATCAGAAGGAGGGCAGATTCCACACCATCTACATTCTCCAGTTCTTCCAGGCTGGCACAGCCGCCGTTGAGGTTCATATAGTGGCTGCGGCCCACGGATTCCAAATCAGAGAAGTCCGTGATGACGGTGGCCTGCTGACAGCAGAAGGATAGGTTGATCAAGTCTTTCAGGCTAGTGAGGCCCAGTTTCTCAGCCATGGCCTGGAACTGGGCCACCTCGTCATCACCGAAGCCATCCAGCCGCTTAGCCAGATAGTCCAGCTCGTCCAGATTTACCTGAGTGCCCTCCAGACGATCCAGCACTGGCCATGGGCTGTGAAGCTCGTCCAAATGGCAGTCCCGGTTGGAGGCATCCCCAATTTCCAGCGACTCCAGCAACTCCACACAGCTGTCATACTGCTCTTTGGGGATGGGAAGGGGAATGGTAACAACACCAAATTCCGGGTGGTTGATATTGCTCAATTCTGCGCCTATCA
>NZ_JACSNZ010000104.1 GCF_016902575.1 Pseudoflavonifractor capillosus
CCGGCGGGATTACGGAGAAGCTGTCCTCTCCAATGATCAGGGCAAGGCCACTGCCGTTGTCCCACTTCATGTGGAACTGGCCGATATCGTCGATGTAGTCCAGGGTGCCGGTGCTGCCCGGCTCCAGCTGGGTATAGGGGTCTTTCATCTCTCTGAGTTTGATTCGGGTTCCTGCGGGGAATTGCTCTCGCAGGAAATTCAGCCATTCCTTTGGAACTGACATTTACATACCTCCCATTTGAAAAGTTTGTTCTTCTTGGTGTGTTTCTCCCATCATCAGTACCTCCAGGCTTATCGTGCCGTGGTAGGCCACATACCCCCGGTCGGTAAATGTACCAGTCTCTTGATTCATGTGTTGCAGGCCGTACTTCTCGTAGTCATAGAACTCGTCCAGATTGGGGTCATACTCAAAGTGGCCGGACTGCTGGATCATGAACATTCCGTACTCTGCAGGGGTATGGGCGCCGGGGGCAAACTGGAACAAATCCAGATTCTCGGCCAGACAGCGGATCTGGCTGGCATTCTGCGGCTCAGCCAAGGCTACCACAGCCCCCAGCTTTTGAAGGTTATCCCGGTCAAGTCTGGCCACAGCCCATGCCAGATCGTTGAGGTCGAAGATGCTTTCCTGCTTGAAATCCAGTGCTACACCCACCTCCATAGGGAATTCGCTGCTCCCTACTTGAAAGCACATATCCTCCGGATCTTGGATGCCAGAGCGAAGCATTCCACGTTCCAGCTGTTTCCTTGTGGCGGGGAGGTAGAGCCAAGTGGCTTTCTTGGTGTTTTCCGGCTGTCCCTTGGAGATCAGACCCAGGGACAGCACTGCACCCTCGTAGAGGTAGCAGGGGAGGTGCTTGCCGTCATAGATCTGCTTCAACTGCATCCCATTGTCGTAGACCACACCGTAACGTGTGACGGTAGCTGGGGTGCTTTCCATCAGAAGAATTGCGGTTTCTTCACCATCCAGATTCCCCAACTCCTCGGTGCTGGCGCAGCCGCCGTGGGTGTTCATGTAGTGGTTACGGCCTATGGCTTCCAGGTCAGAAAAGTCCGTGATGACGGTGGCCTGCTGGCAGCAGAAGGATAGGTTGATCAAGTCTTTCAGGCTGGTGAGACCCAGTTTCTCAGCCATGGCCTGGAACTGTGCCACCTCGCCATCATCAAAACTGTCCAGCCGCTTGGCCAGATAGTCCAGTTCCTCCAGATTCACCTGAGTGCCCTCCAGCTGATTCAGCACTGGCCAGGGGCAGTGGAGCTTGTCCAAATGGCAGTCCTGGTTGGAGGCACCCCCAATTTCCAGTGACTCCAGCAACTCCACACAGCTGTCATACTGCTCTTTGGGGATGGGAAGGGGAATGGTAACAACACCAAATTCCGGGTGGTTGATATTGCTCAATTCTGCGCCTATCA
>NZ_JACSNZ010000106.1 GCF_016902575.1 Pseudoflavonifractor capillosus
TACAGGGGCCGTACCCGAAAGGGACACGGCTCCTGCTTTTTTGTTGCTCCTTGTTCGGGTATGGCCCCGGAAAGGAACAATGATGCGAGAACAACAGGTATTGGCCTATCTGAAGGCCGTGTGCAAAGGCAGAAAAAACATCCAGAAAAGCCGTCAGATCCAGCTGGCGCTTCACATCAGCGGCAACGAACTGCGTAAACAGGTCCACCGTCTGCGGCAAAAGGGACACCCCATCGCCAGCAGCCAGGACGGTTACTTCTATGCCGTGACTGCCGGAGAGGTCTACTCCACCATTGGCCAGTTGAGGGCCATGGAGTACGGCCTGAAATTGGCCATCGAGGGTCTGGAACGATCTCTGGACTCCTTTGGCGGTGACGCCGATTGAAGAGCTTTATCCCATGGGTGGGCGGCAAAGCCAAGCTGCTCTGGCTGATCCACCGTCTGGCTCCCCCACATTTTTCCCGGTTTATCGACGTGTTTGGTGGCAGTGGCACCGTAACCCTCAATCGTCCCATTCAGCAAGGATGTATGGAGGTTTACAACGACTTCAACAGCGACCTGACCAACCTCTTCTGCTGCGTCAAGAACCGAACTATGGCTCTGCTTCTGGAGCTGGGCTTTCTGCCCCTGAACACCCGAGATGATTTCAATGTGCTGTACAAATTCTTCTCCAAGGAAGAATTCACCGACGATTATCTCACCCAGGAGATGGAGCTGACCCAAAGGTATCTGGAGCCACCCGATGGAGAGGCTATCCGCAGAATGATGCTGGAGAGGGCTCCTCGTGGGGACGTCCGCCGGGCTGCAGACTACTTCAAGCTCATCCGGTACAGCTTCAGTGGCGGGGCCAAGTCCTTTGCAGGAAAAGCCTGCGACATCCGCCGCTTTTTCCACCTGGTCTGGGAATGCTCCCACAGGTTAGCAGAGGTCATCATTGAAAACAAGGACTGCGTGGAGATTGTGCGCCAGTACGACCGGAAAGGTGCGTTTTTCTATTGCGATCCTCCCTATTACGAGGCAGAGGGCTGCTATGCGGTGGTCTTCCCAAAGGAGGATCACCAGCGGCTCCACGATGCCCTCCTGAATTGCGAAGGGTACGTCATGGTGTCCTACAATTACTGCCCCTATATCGTGGAGCTGTATCAGGAGTTTTATATCTTCTACACCACCCGACCCAACAGCATGTCCCAGAAGGCAGGCAGTGAGTACGAAGAAATTGTCATCACCAACTATGACCCCCGCCGCTACAACACCGCAAGGAATTGGCAACTGAGTATGTTCCA
>NZ_JACSNZ010000107.1 GCF_016902575.1 Pseudoflavonifractor capillosus
CCCCCGGCATAGGTTGAGATGTAATTCTTTTGCCGAGGAGGCCTGACCAATGCCAAACACTCCATATTTTCTGGGTGGCAACACCCCTTTGGGCTTTTATTCCCTGTACCATCAGCTCTCAGACCCTGCCCAGTACCAGGCGGTGTACATCTTGAAAGGCGGGGCGGGATGCGGAAAATCCTCCCTCATGCGCCGGGTGGCCCGCCACGCCCAGGCCGCAGGGTATGAGGTGATAGAAATCCCCTGCTCCGGGGACCCGGATTCCCTGGACGCCGTAATCCTTCCACAGCTGGGTGCCGCCGTTGTGGACGGCACCGCCCCCCATGTGGTGGAGCCCGCCTGCGCCGGGGTGGTGGAGCGGTATGTGGATTTGAGCCGCTTCTACAACTGGAAGGAGCTGCAGCCCCTGAAAGAAGATATCGTTTCCGCCGGGAAGGGCTGTTCTGCCTGCTATAAGCGGGTGTACCGCTGTCTGGGGGCAGCCGGGGAACTGCTGGAGGATATCCACGACCGGGTGTCCTCCGACCTGCTCACCCAGAAGCTGGCCCGTCGGGCCCGGGGCATCATCGCCCGGGAGTTGAAACCCACCGCCGCCTCAGCCGGGGAGGAATTTCAAGGCTTCATCTCCGCTGTGACCCACAAGGGCAGCATCACTTTGTGGGAGACGGTGGAAAGCCAGGCCCAGCGGGTGTATGAGCTGTGGGACAGCTACGGCCTGGCCCACGATCTGCTGGCCCCCATTCTCGCCGCCGGTCTGGCCACCGGCCACAAGGTGGTGGCCTGCCCCGATCCCATGGCTCCCCACCGCTTGGCCCACCTCATTTTCCCCCAGCTTTCCCTGGCCTTTGTCACTTCCAACTCCCACACCCCCTGGCCCCACCACCCCTACCGCCGCCTGCGGCTGGATGCCATGGTGGACCGGGAGGTATACCGTGCCAGCCGCCCCCGGCTGCGCTTTGCCCAGAAGGTGGCTCAGGCCCTGGTGGAGCAGGCCGTGGACGGGCTGCGTCAGGCCAAAGCCACCCACGACCAACTGGAAGGCTACTACAACCCCCATGTGGACTTTGAGGGCGTATACCAGACCGCAGACCAGGTGGCAGAGGAGATCCTCGCCCTACCTCTCTGAGCCAAAAATACAAAAATTCGCGTCCTCCTCCCTGAACCGCCCCCCGTCAAGTAGACAAAGAAAAAAATAATAGAATCACAGCGCTGCGGCGCTGTGGCAACCGCAGATTTTGGACGGCAGCGATTGCTGCCAACCAGAATC
>NZ_JACSNZ010000108.1 GCF_016902575.1 Pseudoflavonifractor capillosus
GTCGTCCTGGGGGAAGTAGTGGGCGGGCACGGCGATGTCCAGGCCTCGGTCCACATCTCGGAAATATTCCCGAGCCAGTGTGTCCTCGTCGTATTCCGGATGAGCGAAGATGAAGAAACGGCGATTATCTACGCTTTTCACGCCAAATACTCCTGCCTCATGGGACACAGCCAGTAACTCCAGCTCGGGAATGGTTTGAATGTCGCTCAGGGTTACCTCGGTATACCGGGAGTGGGGAGCGTAAAACAAATCGTCAAAGCCCCGGAATAAGGGGGATTGCTTGCGGATGATCTCGTGCTGGTAAATGCCGAACAGCTTACGGGGCAGAGATTGCTTTTGAATATGGTAGTGGTAGTACAGTCCGGCTTGGGCCCCCCAGCAGATGTGGAGGGTGGAATGCACGTGGGTACGTGTCCACTCCATGATCTGACACAGCTCATCCCAGTAGTCCACTGCCTCGAAGTCCAGGTTCTCCACCGGAGCTCCGGTAATGATCATGCCGTCATAGCGGTTGTTGCGGATTTGGTCAAAGGTAGTATAAAAGGAGTCCAGGTGATGGCTGTCGGTATTTTGAGAGACATGGCTGCTGGTTTTTAGAAGCTGTACGTTAATTTGCAGGGGAGTGTTGGAGAGCTTGCGCAGCAGCTGTGTCTCCGTGACGATCTTCGTGGGCATGAGATTCAAAATTAACAGGTTTAGGGGACGGATGTCTTGATGCAGTGCACGATGCTCTGTCATCACGAAGATATTTTCGCCCTCTAATACACTGGTAGCAGGCAGAGAGTCGGGAATACGAATGGGCATAGGGATACCTCCGCACTTACATTATATAGTAGAAATCGTAAAACTACGATACCACAGCAGGCAAGGAAAATCAAACGATAAAAAGTTGAAAAAAGGTGTTGACAAATGGAGAGACTGCTGGTATAGTATCTAAACGTGCCCCAGATACGACGCAAAAGCGCCGAAGAACTTCAAAAAAGTCGAAAAAAGGTGTTGACAAGCGAAGATCTGCGTGGTAGAATAAAAACCCGCTGATAAAGCGGTTTGTACCTTGTAAATTAAACAATGAGAAACACGAAAAGCACCAGAAGGACACGAGTCCTTCATGGAAACTGGTAACACAGAGACATGAAGGGTCTCATCAATT
>NZ_JACSNZ010000109.1 GCF_016902575.1 Pseudoflavonifractor capillosus
AACAGTTACTCCAAAACAGACGAAGATGCCACATTTATGCGGCTGAAAGAAGACCACATGCGAAACGGGCAGCTCAAGCCAGCTTATAATGTGCAGATTGGTGTGAACAGTGAGTATATCACCGGGATAGAGCTGTTTTTCGACCGAAATGATGTGAGAACGCTTCAGCCGTTTTTAAAGAAGCTGGAGCAGTTTCACCATGTCCGTTATGAAGAAGTGGTGGCCGATGCCGGGTATGAGAGCTTGGAGAACTATCTCTACCTGGATTCCACAGGACAAATCTGTTATATAAAGCCCACGAACTATGAGCAACGACGCAGCAAAAAGTTTAAGAAACAAGTTGGGCGAGTGGAGAACATGGAATATGACCAGGAAGAAGACTGTTTTATCTGTGCGCAAGGCCGCCGGCTATTTCTGCGGCGGGAGTGTACCGAAGTTCAAGACGGACAGTTGGTTTCCACTGCGTGGTATTGCTGCGAAAACTGCGATGGCTGCCCGTGCCGTTCCCAGTGCTGCCGAGCCAAGAATCCAACTAAGCCCAAAGAGATCACACTGAAAAAGACCTTCTGGGAAAAGCGAGCTACGGCAACTGAAAATATTACCACACCACGGGGGATACATCTTCGGCTGTGCCGCTCCATTCAGGCGGAGGGAGCCTTTGCACTTCTAAAAAACGACTTTGGGTTCCGCCGCTTTCTAACTACTGGAAAGGCAAACGTACGGACTGAAATGTTCTTTCTCGCTTTAGCCTTCAACCTGAAAAAGCTGTGGATGAAGCGGGAACACGGACGGCTTCAAACCCGTGTATCTGAGAAAATGACAGCGTAGCTTACCGAAATTGAAAAACTTCCGCAGAAAGCTCCATCCAGGTGGTGTGGGCTGGCTTTTGCATGCCCAAAACGCTGCGGAAGTTCCACATACTGGATTCGTTTTTGCTGTTGAGAGTAAAAAAGGATGTGCCACAAAACTTACGTTTTGCGACACATCCTTTT
>NZ_JACSNZ010000110.1 GCF_016902575.1 Pseudoflavonifractor capillosus
CCTGTAAAAATGCCCGCACTGCGGGCATTTGTGGCCGGAGAGGGGGCGCTTGCGACCCCTCTCCTTTCTCCTGCTTCTCGTCGTCGCAAGCTACATATCCCTCATTTCCGCCTGGGAGGGCGAAAACTTGCTCATTCCGCTGCTCCTCCTTTCCCCGACGAAACCGCTTTGCTGGGTTTCGTCGGGGGCCCCATTGACCGACTGTCCATGGTCGTGGAAAACGGCCCAAATTGAGCCGGGATTCCTTGGGTGGGGAAGTGGGCTGCCCTAATCCCAAGAAGGGCACACAGAGGCTTACAGGGGCAACAGTTGGGCCGTTGGCCTGTCCTGCGTGCCTGTTGGGCCAAAAAAAGAAAGACAATTCCATCTGTCCAAACAGGCGGGGGTATGGTAGGATACAAGGGAACAGGGAGACTGGTATGTATGTCCTTCATCCAATGGATTCCCCCTAAATTCTCCAGATAAGGGGTGTTTCTTGCAGGGCGTTTGGGTTATGCTCTTGCCATCAAATGAGAGGAGGGGACTTTATTTCCGGTGTCCTGCTGGGGATCTCCGTAGGGGTGATGCTGGTAGGCATCTGCGTGACGATATTGGGTTTCTCAAAACGTGGCTAACAAAGGAGGCCTCTGGAGTTAGCGCTCCAGAGGCCTCGGGTGCGTTTTCTCAATAGTAGAAGCCCTCCCGACGCAGCAGCTTCACAAATTCATACATCCTCTGGCCATTCACATCAAAGGGGAAGGAAAAGGAAAAGCCAATTTCCTGCTCTTGGCAAGCACGGATGTTCTCTTTTAATTCCTCTATGGTCTGCCCAGGGTGATAAAAGTCAGCCAGGTAGTCCTCCACGCCGTAGGCTTCAAAGTCATATTCAGCAAACTTGACAAAAGAATAGTTCAGGGCAGTGGAACGCTTTAGTTTTGTGGACACGGAAATGTGATCCGGTTG
>NZ_JACSNZ010000012.1 GCF_016902575.1 Pseudoflavonifractor capillosus
TCAGACGACCCACGGCCCGAAAAATCTCCTGCTGTTCCTGGTGATGCCAGCACACCAAGTTTTCATGGCAGCTGGCCCTACGGCTGGGCGGTTTCCCTGTCCGGGCCTTTCCCTGGCGTTGCGGCTGTTCCCAGCCGCCGATGCCCCGGCCCCCGGCAGCCGCAAGCGGCTGCACCCCACCGGGGTCAGGCTCTGGTGGGGAAGCTGTGCATGGCTTGTCTAGCTGTGTACTATGCCAGGAGCAGCCGCTTTCCTGGATCGGCACCAGACCAGAGCCAGCCATAGACTTGACGCATGTCCAGCCCCGTACCCCAAGGGGGGTACTTAGGGGGGAACGCCCTAAGCGATTCTTTCCCCAATTTCTCATCGGGGAGAAAGTCACCCTGCGGAGCAAACCAAAGCCAAAGGGATTGCCAGACAATCGTTGAAAAGCAAAGGCAAAAACACCCTGGGGAGCAAATAAGGCCAGCGGGTGCTACCAGAGAATTGGCGAGAGGACAATCCCCCAGCGGGTAGCGTCCCCGGGCTGGCAAGCCTGCACCTCGCCATCATCCTTCCGCCACAGCCCATAAAAGGCACCCCCAGGCCGGAATTTCCGGCCTGGGGGCTTTTTCGTTCTCCGTATATGGCTTAGGTCTTAGCCCTTGCGCTTGCGGGACACCACCACGGCGCCGCACAGCAGGCTCATGGACACTGCCATGGCTGCCACGTACAGCAGCATCTGGTTGGCATCGCCGGTGGGAGGCACTTTGCCGTCCTCGTCCACTGCCACGTTGGCCAGCACATAGGTGCTGAAGTGCTCCAGGTTGGCGGTGACGGTGCGGGCGTCCTTATCCACGGTGATGGCGATTTCCTCGGTGGTCTTGCCGTCGTCAGACACATAGAACAGCTTCAGGTTGTCCACAGACAGGTTCTCAGGGATGGCGAAGGTCATCTGTACCTTGCCGCTGGGCTGAACAGGCTTGCCGTTCAGGGTGGCGGTGATGTCCAGAATGGCGGTGTTCTTCATGTCATCCACCAGGTTCTTCAGGGCTTCCTTCACGGTGTCGTAGATCTTGCCCTGGGTGACACTCTCCACGGTGATCACGGTGTTTGCCTCAAACACCTTGTCGGCGTTGCCCACGGTGATCCGGTTATCGGTATTGTTGTCCAGAATCACGTCTCCACCGGTGACAGGGGCGGAGGGCTCGGGGTCTACGGGAGTGGAGGGCTGGGGATCCACACTGGTGGTGGGATCAGGATCCACACTGGTGGTGGGATCAGGATCAGGATTCACGCTGGTGGTGGGATCGGGATCGGGATTCTCGGTGGGAGGCACGTAGTTGGGATCCTTGGCACCGCAGTTGGTGCACACGCCATCCACATAGTGGTGGCCGGTGGCCTTGATAACCTCTTGCTCCACAAGGATCTCACCGCACACGGAGCACTTCACGCCGTCGGTGAGGCCGTCCTGAGTACAGGTGGCGGCCTTGCCGGGGATGGTCTCCTGGGTGTGTCCGGTGGCAGGAATGTCCTGCACATCCAAAGTGTCGGTATAGGTCTCCTCACCGAACTTCACGGTGGCGGTGTAGGTGGTGGTACCCATCTGGGTACAGGTGGCCTCTTCCTTCACCTTGGCGGTGACGGCTGCATCCATCTCCAGCTTATTGTCACAGGCGCAGGTAAACACAGCAGTGGCGGTCTTTCCATCCTTGCTGAAGGTGAAGGTGGGCTCGCCATAGGTGTGGGTGTGGGCGTCCTTTTCAAAGACGGCAGTGACAGTGACGTTCTTGGCAGGCATGGTGAAGGTGTTACCCGTGATCCCCACGGTCTCGTCGTCCACCTTCCACTCCTTGAAGTGCCAGCCCTCAGCAGCCTGCTGGAACAGGGTCACAGTGTCCCCGGCAGCGGCGGAGGTGGGATAGGCGGAGGCAGTGCCCTGGCCTTCCTTGTTCACCGTGATGCTGTACTCCTCCGGCTGGACGATGTCGCCGTTCTTGGTGATGACGATGAAGCTGACCAGCATGTCGTTGTTGTCATTGTCGGTGGCCTTGGGGCTCATCTTCAGCTTCACACTGCCCGCCTCGGTCAAAGTCATCTCCAGCTGGGCATACTGGCCGTTCTGGACGTTCAGGTTCTTGTCCACAGTGGCCAGCTGCTGATCGTCCTGGAGCAGCTCAATGGTGGCGTTGCGCTGATACTGGGTCTGATACCAGATGTTCTTGTAGCCCACATACACCTGATAGGTGCCGGCCTCCAGGCCATCGAACTGGTAGACCAGGGGCTTTCCATGACCGCTGTTCTCCTTAGAAGATGCGGTCATGTTGCGGATGGTGGAATAGATGTCGGTGCCGTAGTCCTCGTGGGTCTCAACCTCGGCCTCGGGGTTGGTGCAGCCCCAGCCGCTCTCCTGGGTATAGGCCTGGTCGGGGGTGGTGTTGCGCAGGGTGGCGGAGTTGTACTTGAGAATGTTGGCCACCGCATCGGTAAAGGCGGAAGCGCCGGCATCCACAAAGTAGACCACGTTGCCGGGCACCACAGCCACGGTGGTGGACACGTCATGGCCGGCCACGGTGCCGGTGAGGGGCAGAGTGCAAACCTCGGTGGCAGCGTTGATGGCATTCACCTGGGCCTGGTTCCAGGTCACTTGGGCGTCGGACTGTTCATCGCCCTGAATCACCCGCAGGGTGGCAGGGGGCGTGAAGGTCTGGCCCAGATAGTGATGGTCGGGCAGGTTGTCCAACACCTCGAAGTAGTTGGGATCGGTGCCGAAGTGGGCAGTGACCACCACGTCACGGGCGGGCATGGTGTCCATCAAAGCGGGGTTGCGGTAGGCGTCGGTGATGTGGGCGTCCTCGCCGTCGGTGGCCCAGTGGTCAAACACCTTGCCCTCAGGAATGTCGGCAAAGAAGGTCACAGAGGAACCCACCTTGTACATCTGAGAGGTGATGGTGCCCTCCTCGTCCAGGGAGCCGCCCACCACGGTGACGGTGTAGCCGTCCATATAGTTGGCGGTGACGGTGACGTTTTCGTCGGGCATGACGAAGGTGGTATTCTCGCTGTAAGCATCCTCAAAGGTGACGTTCTTGCTGGTGCTGGACCAGTGGTCGAACATCTTGTTCTCGGGAGCCTCGCCAGCCTCCAGAGTGATGGTCTGACCCACATACACCTGCTTCTCACTGGTTCCGGAGCCCAGGTTCAGGGTCAGGGTGCGCTGGCTGCCCTCAGTGATGGTAAAAGCCTTCTCAATGGCATCGCCGGTGAAAGCGCCGCAGAAGTTGATGGTGAGCTTACCAGTGCCCACAGCCTCGTTGTCGGCATACTCCACGGTGTAGTCCAAGCCACGGATGAGGGTCTGCTCACCCAGCTTTACCACGGGGTCGGGGCGGACTTCCTCACCCTTGTAGGTGTAGCTGTCCTCCAGGGTGACGGTGACGTTGCTGGTGTCAATGGTGGTGGCGCCGGTGACCCGGAACTCAGCGCCGGAGCCCCAGGCGTTGACGGTGTCACCGTAGGTGCTGCGAGGCACCACCAGAATGGACCGGACAGTGGCCACGCTGCCAAAGGAAGTGGTCTTCCAATTCGTATTCTTTGCCCAGCTGCCCGTGGCCACCTTGGTCCAGCCATCGCTGCTGGGATCGCCAGAGAGCTGATCCACCGTCTTGGAGCTGACATAAATGTCATGGTCACCAAAGGTGCCGTTGTAGCTGGGCTTGCCACCGTTCGTGTCCTGCCGGGGCAGATAGCGGATGCCGTTGATGGCAGTCTCCGCATCCAGCTCCACCATGAACCACAGCTTGTTCAAGGGGGTGGCTTTCCAGTTGGAGTGCCAGATGCTGCTCTCGTCGCCGTCAATGAGGTTGGAGCCGGGCTGGTCGTTGTGGTTGTTGTCCACCTTGACCTTGGAGAGGACGGAGCGGTCCAGCTCCTTGCCCTCACGGCCCAGTTTCACCACATAGTTGAACTCCTGGCCGTAGTTGTTGGCGGCAGTCACGGTGAGGGTGCCGTCCTCGTTGAAGGTGTAGGTGTAGTTCTCGGTGCCCTCCACGGTGACGGAGGTGATGGACTCGTTGGCAGCCAGGGTGTAGCTGGACCCGGTCTCGCTGCCCACGTCAAAGCCAGCCACTTCCTCGCCGTTGATGCTGATGGAGGTGATGGGGTAGGTGGAGGTGGGAACCTCGAAGCCCTCATTGCCCTTTTTCATCAGCTCAGTGGGATCCTTGGTGCTGACAGGGGAGATGCGGTAGGAGTAAGAATAGGTCTGGTTGGTGGGGAAGAAGTACCCATTCAGGGGCTTGTGGCCCATGAATGCGGTGTCGCTGACACCGTTCTGGTGCAGGTCCAGGTTCCACACAATGTCCTCACCCTGAGGAATCTGGTTGGGATGCCGATAGGTGGAGCTGTTGTAGGAGCCGGAGTTCATCTCCTCGGCGGTGTAGTGGGCCACGGAGCTCTCCAGCAGCTGATCGTCGCTGGTGACCATCAGGCCCACACCCTGTTCGTTGGTCAGGGCAGTCCAGCGGATGTCGGTGCGGTTGCCGTTGTCCTGGGGCTTGAGCATCTTCTTGCCGACCCAGGTGGAGTCCGCGCCCATGGCATCGTTGGGGTCGTACACGGTGGAGGTGTACACACCCACGGTGGAGCCGCTCTGGCGGTCCACATAGTTCTCGTCGGGGCCGCGGCCATAGTAGGTCAGGGTGTCATACTCCCCGCTGATGAGCATCCGGCCACCGATCTTAGGCAGACCGTTGGGGGCGAAGTTGCTGGTGGGAATAAACTGGCTCAAGACCACGATTTCGCCATTACCGTAGATCTGGTAGGCCATCAGGGCATCGGCATCCACCTTCATGGAGCCGCTCATGGCCATGAGCACCTGGTTGTCCGCCTTGGTAACTGCCACGTTCAGACCGGACAGGTTCTCCGCGGCGCCTGCGTTTTTCAGGTTGGAGTCCTTCTGCACAGTGGTGTCGTTGTAGGTCTCGGCACGGTACAGGCTCTGCTCAGGGCCCTGGGTCATGACCACGTTGCCATCAAGCTTGTAGGACTTGATGACACCATTTTTGGTGTCCAGGGTGATCTCAAACTTCTGGCCGTTGTCGGTGGTGCCGGTGAGGATCAGCTCGCTGCCCACTTGCCGGACAGACTGGAAGTCCTTGTCGGGAGCCTGGGTATCAGCGGCGGCACCGGCATCGGTGACATCCAGCTGGAACTGCTCATAGGCCACCTCATGGCCGGCCTTGGCCCAGTTGGTGTCCTTCTTCAAGGTCACAGAGAAGTCCAGCAGGTAGTCCCGGCCCTCCACCGCCTCAAACTGGGGCAGGGAGATGGTGACATCCTGGACGTGATCGCCGCTCATCAGGCTCTTGCCGTCCATGTTGGGGGTGTTCAGCTCCAGAGTGCCGCTGCCCAGGGTCTTGACCCCGTCCTCGGTGAGCTTCCAGGTGATGTTAAAGGCAGACAGGCTAGTGTTCTCGTATTCGTTGACCACCTTGACGGTAATCTCCCTGCCGGAGGTCACATCCAGGTTGTCCATGTAGAAGCTCACCTGCTGGTGTACCTTCTTGGCCTCGGTCATTTTGGGGGAGGGGGTGCGGTCGGCAAAGACCAAGCCGTTGCCGCAGAAGGCGTTGTCGTTGGCGGTCTTGTCGATCCAGTCGCCGCCATAGCCCCAGAACTCATCGTAGGTACCGTCCGAATTCTGCCGCACCGTGCGGATGGACTGGTCGATGTAGTCCCAGATAAAGCCGCCCTGGACATTGTCTTTCTCGCGGATGACATCCCAGTGCTCCAAGGCGTTGCCGTAGGCCTGGCCCATGGCGTGGTTGTACTCGGAGTGAACGTAGGGCATTTTCCCGTTGTAGTTGGCCACATTGCTGGGCAGGCTATACTGGGTGGAGTGGATATCCACAATGTTTGCTTTGCGCACATTTACGCTCCAGGGGTCGGCGCCAGCGGCCTTCTCATAGGAGTGCTGATAGCCGTCGCTCTCCCGCTCGTACTTGCGCAGACGGTCGGGGTCACGCTTGAGCAGGTACATAGAGGCGACCCAGAAGCAGTAGTTCTCAT
Organism: Pseudoflavonifractor capillosus; assembly: GCF_016902575.1. Lineage (GTDB taxonomy): Bacteria > Bacillota > Clostridia > Oscillospirales > Oscillospiraceae > Enterenecus > Enterenecus capillosus_A. The sequence continues at coordinate 6,046 of NZ_JACSNZ010000012.1, forward strand.
TCAGAGGCGCCCAGCTGTAGGTGGCCTCATTGCCCAGGGACCACATGATGACGCTGGGGTTGTTCTTGTACATCTCCAGGTTGGTGGCCACACGGTCCAGCACCGGAGCCACCCATTCGGGCATACCAGAGTTATTCTTGCCGGTGGGCACCTTGTCCCCGTTGGAGGCGGCGGCGTGGCTCTCCACGTTGGCCTCGGCGCACACATACAGGCCCAGCTCATCGGCCAGGTCGTACAGGGCCTTGTCGTTGGGGTAGTGAGCGGTACGAATGGCGTTGAGGTTGTTTTCCTTCATGACGGTCAAATCGGTGAGGTAGTCCTCAAAGGTGAGGGCATGTCCCGTCTCCAGATCAGTGTCGTGGCGGTTGACGCCCCGCAGCACCACCTGCCGCCCGGTGATCTGCATCTGCTCGTGGCCCTGATTGTCGATGTTCACCTTGTAGATCTCCCGGAAGCCGATGCGCTCCACCACTGCCTCCATCACAGTGCCGTCAGCCTTCTTCAGCTCCAGCACCAGAGAGTACAGGTTGGGGGTGTCGGGGAACCACTTGGCGGGGTTCCGCACCTCCATGGTGCTGGTGACGGTCCTGCCTGCATCGGCCAGCTTGACGGCATAGTCGGTGCTGGCCGCATCCAGGGTCACGGTCTGGTTGTCCGCCGTGGCCACAGGGGTGCCATCATCGTCCACAATGCGGGCGGAAATGGTGTATTCACCCTGGGCTTTGTTGAACAGGGCACGCACGTCGGTCTCCACCGTGACGGTGACGTCGCTGTCCTCACTGGTGCGGTCGTCAAACTTGGTCTTCACAAAGAAGTCCCGGATCTCCGCCTCATCCTTGGAGTACAGGTACACATCCCGGTAGATGCCGCTCTGGCGGATGAAGTCCTGGTTCTCCAGCCAGCTGCCGATGGACCAGCGGAACACCTTCAAAGCGATGGTGTTCTCCCCGCTCTCATTCAGATAGGGGGTGATGTTGAAATCGTGGGCGGTGAAGGAGTCGGTGGAATAGCCCACCTTTTGTCCGTTGACATAGAGATAGTAAGCAGACTCCACACTTTGGAAGGAGATAAAGACCTCCCGTCCGTCCCAGCTATCGGGCAGGGTAAAGCTGGTGCGGTAGTAGCCCACGGGGTTGTACTTGGTGGGGGCAGTGGGGTCGGTGTAGGTGTCGCTCTCAAAGTTGTTGAACCAGGGAAGGACCGTGTTTGTGTAGATGGGCTCGTCAAAGTACTTAAAGGTGCCGTCCTCATTGCGGTAGGTCTGCCAGGCCTGGGGCACATACTCCTTCTGGAAGGCGTCCCCGGTGTAGTCCTTGGCCAGGTAGGTGGCATCCACCTTGGCCGCCTCAGCAGGATTTTCCACCAGGGCGAAGTCCCACTTTCTGTCGGAGAGCAGCATGTAATAATCCGACGTCTCAGGGCCTACCTTGTCCAGCACGGATTTCTCCGCGGCCAGGGCGGTTTCGGCATCCTGATAGGAGATAAACTGGCTCTTGGCCCGCTCCCGGTTGATGCCGATGACCTCGCTGTCATCGTACCACTCGTCTCCGGTAAACTTGGCCTCTCCGTTTTCAAAGGCAATGCTGCTGGTAAAATGCGTTTCCCGGGTGCCCAGCACACCGTCGTAGACACCGGTGTCCGTGCCGTTGTTGCTGGCCGCCATGGCTGGGATCACCAAGCCGGCCGTCAGCGCCGTCGCCAGGGTCAAAGCCACTGTGCGCTTCCACACTGGTTTCATGTTCTACATCCTCCCTTTCCTTTGTCCAGGGTCCTAAGCGGTTTATACAAAAATTTGTCCGGGCGGACAACCGCCATTTTTACCATCATACCAAACAACTTGTCCTTTATCAAGGAAATATTTATATATTTTAACTTCATATCCTCCAAAAATCTCCTGTCATTTTTGTGGTTTCATCCAATTTCGCCGGATTGATATGAATTTTTCATAAAAATTACCGGGAATGGGACTGTAAAGTGTCCCATTCCCGGTTATACATGTATAGAAAAATCAGCGGCTCTCAAACAGCTCCAGCAGCTGACCGGGGGTGTACAGCACATAGGCAGCACTGTCCGCCCGGCCCTGCTCCACGCCGTTCCATTTGGCATAGGCAAAGTCCATCCCGGCAGACTGGGCTGCCTGGGCATCCGAGGGGGTATCACCCACGTAGAGAGCCTGGTCTGTGGTCAGTCCCAGGCGCTTCAGGCACTCCAGCAGGGGGGCGGGGTTTGGCTTGTGGAGGGTGGTGTCCTCCTCCAGCACCGCCGTCTCCATGTACCGATCCAGGCCGTTGCCCACCATGTCAATGTGATACTGGGCCCGGTTTTTGGAGGACACCGCCGCCTGGCGTACCCCCTGAGCCTGGAGGGCGTCCAGCACCTGCTCCACCCCTTCATAGGGGGTGGCCCCCTCCTCATACTCATTGACATAGCGCACCCACCGCCGGTAGACCTGCTGGGGGTTTTGGATGCCCAGTTCCTCCATGGTTTTCATGCCCGGATAGGCCATGAACTTGATGACATCTTTCAGCGCCCAGTCCTCTCCCAATTCCTCCTTGATAATCCGAATCAGAGGGTACATATTCATGTTGATGGTGTTGAGCAGGGTGCCGTCAATGTCATAGAGCACCCCTTGGTAGGTTTTCATAGGCTCCTCCTTGTGAAAAAGGTGCAGTCTTACGGCTGCACCTTTTGAATGAAGAATGAATAGTGAAGAATGAAGAATGCAAGCACTCCAGTCTCTGCAACGCCCAAAGCCTCCCTCAGGGAGGGAGATGGGCCGACGTAAGTCGGCTCGGAGGGAGCCAAAGAGCATGGCCCTCAAGTCTCTGCAACCATCAAAATCCGTGCCGCAAAGCGGCACACCACAATGATTCATGATTCATTCTTAATTATTCATTATTTTGTGGCTTTCTCCGGCGGTGATGGGGCCGGCTGCGCCGGCGCTTCTCCCCGCCGCCCTCACCGCTCTGGGTGGGCTGGCTGGGCTTGACATTGGGCTGCTTGGGCTGCTGCTGCTTTTGCTCCTTGCCCCCCTTGGGCTGGTTCTGCTGGGGCTTTTGACCCTTATTCTGCCGCTTTTGCTGCTGGGACTGAGGGGCAGACTGCTTGCCCTTGTCCGGCTGGGCGGCGGGCTGCCCCTCCTTTTTCCCGCTGCCACGGCGGCGGCGAGAGCGGGAGGACTTGCGCTCCTCCTCCTGGTTCACCGCCATATACTGCTCCAGCAGCGCCGCCAGGCTGGAGCCTTTGCTCAGGCTGTTCTCCTCCTGGATGGGCGTGCAGCGCAGCTTCTCCAGCTCCTCCTTGGGGGGAGCCACATAGTTCTCCGGCCGCTTGCCCTTGCCCGAGCGCACCACCCGGATCTCGGTGGTACGGTAGGTCTTAGGCTGCTCGGTGGAGTCCTCCAGGCGCACCTTCACCTGCTCCCGCAGCAGATTCACGGCGGTGACGTTGCCCACTCCGTCGGGACACTCCACAAAGGAGTCCTGCTTGGGGCAGCGCTTCACCGCATCCTCATAGGCATCCTGCTCGTATTTCAGGCAGCACATCAGCCGCCCGCAGGTGCCGGAGATCTTGGTGGGATTCAAAGACAGGTTCTGGGTCTTGGCCATCTTGATGGACACAGGCTGGAACTCGTCCAGGAACTGGTGGCAGCAAAAGGGCTTACCGCAGATGCCCAGGCCGCCCAGCATCCTGGCCTCGTCCCGCACGCCGATTTGACGCAGTTCAATGCGGGAGCGGAAGATGCCCGCCAGATCCTTTACCAAGGCCCGGAAATCCACCCGGCCCTCGGAGGTGAAAAAGAAGATGATCTTGCTGCCGTCGAAGCTGTACTCCACTTCCACCAGCTTCATGTCCAGGCCGTGGCGCTCCACCAGCTGCTGGCAGACCTTCATGGCCTCCTTTTCCTTGCGGTGGTTGTCCTGCACCTGCTTTTCATCCTTGGCGGTGGCAATGCGCACCACCGGGCGCAGGGGCTGCACCACGGCATCGTCCCGCACCATGGCGTTGGACCGGGAGCAGATGCCGTACTCCACACCTTTCCCCGTCTCCACGATGACCCCCACTCCCTGAGGGACGGTAAGACCGTTGGGGTCAAAATAATACTGTTTTCCGCCCTCTTTGAAGCGGACCGAAATAATCTCTGTCATGGATGTTCCTCCGTATATATCTCAGCCCCCCAGGGGCCGTTTCAGCCAAACAGGCGGGCGCACACCCACCCCAGCATATGGCCCACGCCGGGGTTGTACACGCCGTTTTCCCGGCACTGCTTCAAAATCTCCAGCACCCGGGCACCCCGCCGGGGCTGGGCGGTGAGCTGTCCGGCCACACACCCCTCGGTGAGGGACAAAAGCTCCAGCAGTTGGGCACTCTTGGCCTTTTCCAGCTCCAAAGCAGTCAAACCCCTGGCCACCTCCAGCTCGCTGCCACACAGCAGCAGCTGGGCCAGCTGCTCTGCCTTTTCCAGCTGCTTGGGGTCGGGCTGGAGCTGCTGTGGGGGCAATGCCAGGGTCTCGCACCGGGAGCGCACCGTCTCCAGCAGCAGCCCTGGCTGCTCACACAGCAAAAGAAAGGCCCCGTAGGCAGGGCCATCCTCCAGGCTTTTCAGCAGCGCATTCTGGGCCGCCGGATTCAGGGCATCGGCGGGGGAGATGATGTACACCTTCCGTGCGCCCTCATTGGGGGTGACATAGAGATCGGCCCGGAGAGCCCGGGCCTGATCCACACTGATCTCCCGCTTGTCCGCACCGGGCCCCACCCACTGCACATCGGGGTGGATGCCTGCATCCACCTTGCGGCAGTGGCGGCACACCCCGCAGGGTGCGGGGTGCCCGGTACACAGGTAGGCCGAGGCCATGCGGCGGGCCAGTTCTTTTCGACTGTCCTCACTGCCTCCGGTGATGAGGTAGGCGTGGGAGAGGGACTGGGGCAGCTCCATCACAGCCGCTCAAACCGCTCCACATCCACCACAAACACGGTGGCGCCACCCACGGTGACCTCCACCGGCATGGTGGGGATATAGCCGTAGGTCATCTCAGAGGCGGTGGGGATCATCTGCTTGCGGCTGTGGGAGTACTCCCGGATAATATCCATCACTGCCTGAACCTTCTCGTCCTCCACGCCAATGAGCAGCGTCACGTTGCCCGCCATCAAAAAGCCGCCGGTGGTGGACAGACGGGTGGACGAAAACCCGTTCTTGGACAGATTCTGGGTCACGGTACCCACATCGTCATGGTTGATGATAGCAATGATCAGTTTCATAGAATCTCCCCCTTGCTTTGCGTCAACAGTCATTGACCACTTTGATACTATCCATATTATATCCTATTTGCTCTAAATAGGCCAGATGTTTTTTGTCCACTTTTTCGCCGGGAGCCACCACCGGGATCCCCGGGGGGTAGGGAGCCAGCTGGCAGGCGCACACTTGCCCCACCGCCTCCTCCCAGGCCACCTCCTGGGTGGGGGCAAACAGGGCCTGCCTGGGACGCATCACCTGAGGCGGAGGCGGCGGGGGAGGGGGCAGCGGAGTGCCCGTCCCCAGGGGGATGCCCTCCAGGGCGGAGAGCAAGGCTGTGGCTGTGTCCGGCCCGTCGGCACAGGTGAAGATCAGCACCACATGGCCGCTGTCCGCCATCTCATAGTAGATGCCCCGCTCCATCAGCGTGCGGGCCACCTGGTGCCCATCATCGCAGCGCAGCACCAGACGGGTGGGGTCCAGCTCCACCTCACCAGGTGTGAGAGCCGGGAGGCGGCGGCGCAAGTTTTCCACAATCTTGGCGGTTTCTGTGTAAGCTCGCCGCCCTTCTCCCTCCAGGTAGTCCCGGGCCACATCCAGCCCCGCCATGAGCACATAGTTGGGGGAGGAGGAGCCGGTGAGGCTGGCCACCCGGCGCAGGTCCGCCCCCTCATATCCCCGGGCCAGCAGCAGGGCCGTCTGCCCCGGGGCGGGGAGGGTCTTGTGGGCGGACACCACCACCACGTCGGCACTCTGGTAGCCCGTGTAACCCAAAAAAGGCAGGTGTGCCCCATGGGCCCCGTCCACCATCAGCTTGGCCCCGTGGCGGTGACAAACGGCAGCAATGGCGGGGATATCCGACAACACACCGTAATAAGTCGGCGATATTATACATACAGTTTTTACTTTTTGGTGCTGTTCCAGGGCATTGAACACAGAGCGGTGACTGCCCCGATCCAGCAGCACCTCACTGCCCACCCCGGCAGTGAGGGCCAGCCCGGCCTGGATGCCCTGGGTGGAGCCGCCAGTGAGGAACAGGCAGGTGTCCATACCAGTGGCCTTGGCCCACAGCTGCTGGGCCTGCTGGATGGGATCATCCTCTTCGGGGTCGAAGAGGTCGCCGGTGGCGGGGTGCTCGGTGACATCCAAATGGGCCGGCCAGAACTCCAGCCCAGGGGCGGGGGAGCCGTGGTGGCCGGGCATGTCCAAGCGCTGGAGGGGCTGGTGGGACAGCTCCACCAGGCGGTCATAGAGGGGGGTGGGCATAGGCTCCACATCCTTTCGTAAACCTGTGGAAATGCCCTCTTTCAGTTCAAACCTGGGCAAATCCATAAACTTTTCGTATTTTACACTTATTATATTACACTTTGTATTTGAATAACATCATTTTATTTCTGGGGGATGGGTGGGGTTGGGGGGCTAATCCTTTTCCCCAGCCATGGCATGGCCTTGCCAGTCTGGCACAGAGCGCTCCGCTGGGGTCTATGTTTGCCCGGCCAAAAATAGACGAAAAAGCCGCCTAGGGCGTTCCCCCCTAGGTACCCCCCTTGAATAGCTGACTGGCATTGCGTCCCATATCCACGGCCCGGAACATCTCCTGCTGTTCCTGGTTATGCCACCACCCCAGGCCACCATGGCAGCTGGCCCTAGAGCCTGGGTAGTTCCCTGGTCCGGGCCTTCTCCCGGTGTAGCGGCTGTTCCCAGCCGCCGAAACCCAGGCAGCCCACAGCACGGGACCGCTGCACCCCACCAGGCCCTCAAGCCTGGAGGCAGGGGCCTCCGCCCGGCCGCAGTCGGCCGGGGTGCACCACAGGTAGGGCCGAAAACAGGAGAACGGAGCACCCCCCAGCAGCTATGGAGTGGGGGAGAGCACCATTTCCTCCCTGGCATGGTAACCGCCCTTCGGCCCGTCCTGGAAAGCAACTCCTCACAGCATGGGAAAGCGGGGTGGATTCCACAAGGCGGGGGAAGGCCCCGCCTTTGGTGGGTCTTTGGTGACTTTCTGCCCAATCAGAAAGTCACCCCAGCGGAGCGTCACCAGGCTGGCAAGTCTGCTCTTGATGGCAGCACAAGTGCAACAATGGCCTGCCGTGGATTTCCACAGCAGGCCATGAAGTTGTTGATCTCTCAGCGCTTTTGGGGATCGTAGGCCACAACGGTGCGGCGGTTGGGCTCAGTGCCGGTGGAGAAGGTGCTCACACCGGCCACGTCCTGCAAAGCGGCGTGAATGACGTGCCGCTCGTAGGCGTTCATGGCCTCCAGGGTAATGTTGCGGCGGTACTTGACCACCTTGGCGGCAGTCTTGTGGGCCAGACGCTGGAGGGCCTCCTCCCGGCGGGCACGATACCCCTCCGCATCCACATGGATGCGATAGCGGTGGCTGCGGCCCCGGTTGACCACATAGCCGGTGAGCTGCTGAATGGCGTCCAGGGTCTCGCCCCGGTGGCCAATGAGAGCGCCCATGTTCTCGCCCTCCAGCACCACCTGGTAGGTGTCCCCGTCCCGGGTGATCCGGGAGCTGGCCTCCACACCCATCTGGGCAAACAGGCCGGACTGGAAGCGGACAATGGCCTGGGCCACCTCGTCGTCCACAACTTCCTCCACGGGTGTGGAAGTTTCCTCAGCCTCCTGCTCAGGCTCCTCCGCCTTGGCGGGAGCGGCGGGGGCAACAGGGGCGGCAGCCTCCACAACCTCTTCCTCGTCGGGGGCCTCGTAGGTGAGCTTCACCTTGGCAGGCACCGAACCGATGCCCAAAAACCCGGTCTTGCCCCGCTCCAAAATCTCCAGAGACACATCGTCCCGATCCAGACCCAGCTGGGCCAGACCCTTGGCAATGGCCTCGTCCTCGTTCTTGCCTGTGACTTCAATAAACTTCAGCACGATGGTGCACTCCTCTCTCAGTCCTTGGGATCCTGCTCTTCGCTTTCGGGGGCGTAGGCCTCCTCATAGTCTCCGGCCTGCTCCTGCTCCTGGGCCTGCACAGGCTCCTCAGGGGTGGACACAGGGGGAATCACCGGGGTCTCCGGCTGCTGGGCCACCGTCTCCTCCGGCTCCACATCCTCTTCCACCGTCTGGCGGGTGGGGTTGGGATCCACATAGGGAGTGATGGGATAGCGGTTGGGGTCGTAGCTGCGGCCCAGGGCATAGGGGCGATCCCCTCTCTGGCTGGCAGTGACGTCCACGCCCTTGCCCTTCTTTTCCTTGTGCTGGACCTTCTTGCCCTTATTGGCGGCCATGGCCTGAGCCTTACGCTGAGCGGCCTGACGGCGGCGCTCCTTCTCTTCCTCCTTGGCCTTGGCAGCCCGGGCCTCCATCTCACGCTGGGCAGCCTCATAGTCCTTCTTCAGGATCTTGCCGCAGATGACTTCCTGCACCATCATGAACAGAGAGTTGGAGATCCAGTACAGACACAGACCCGCAGGCATGGTAAAGCCGATCCACAGAGAGATCAGGGGGCTGATGATCATCATGGAACGCATGCTGCCGTTGGTGTCCTGGTTGGCGTTCATCTTATTGGTGCGCTGGGACACCATCATGGACAGCAGGGACAGACACGCAGAGATGATAGGCAGCAAAAACAGGCCCACAGCACTGGGGGTGATGCCGCCCTGCCAAAAGTTTAGGCTGGGGATCTGGGACAAATCCAGCCCCAGGAAGTTGAAGTTGATGACGAACAGGCCGCCGGCGGACAGACCCGCTGCGGTGACAGCCTCCTTGGCGGTGGACAGGTTGCCAGCATTCAACTGAGCGGCCAGAGTCAACTCGCCAAAGCCGGAGCCAGCCTGGAAGCCAGCCACACCCAGTGCGCTGGCCACAGCGGTGGTGCCTGCATCGGTCAGACCCATCAGGTACTTCAAGGGCCGGCGGATGATGGCATACAGAGGCATCAGGATCAGCAGAGGCACCATGGACCAGCCACAGCCACCCATGGGGCTGACGTGGTTGTCCGCATAGAGCTTCTGGATCTCCTGGTTATAGCGCTCCCGGTCGGTGCCGCAGCGCTGTTGGATCTCCTTCATCTGGCCGCTGAGCAGATTCATCTTGATCATGCTCTTTTTGCCCTTGAGGGACAGGGGGAAGAGGATGATCTTCACCACCAGAGTAAAGAGGATCAGGGCCACGCCATAGTTGTCAAACACCTGACAGAAGGTTTTGAGCAGCCAACTAAAGGGCATGAGCACAATTTGCCAGATATCCATGTGTTACCTCCTGGACAATCGAGTTTTTTTCGGTGGAACAGGGTCGTAGATGAAGCCTTTTTCCTTGTGAAACGGATGGCAGCGCAGCACCCGCCACACCGCCAGCAGCCCACCCTTCACCGCCCCGTGTACCTCAATGGCCTCCAGGGCATAGGTGGAACAGGTGGGGATAAAGCGGCAGCAGGGTTGCCGGGCCGGAGAGATGTTTTTTCGATAAAAGCGCACCAAAAACAGCAAAACTGCCTTCATACACTTACTTCTCCATCAAATCCAGCTTGCGGCACAGGCGAAGGAAGGACTCCTCCAGCGGCCGATAGCGGCTAGAGCCTGCCCGCACCCGGGCAACCACCACCAGATCTATCCCCCGCACCAGCTCATGCTCATGCAGGCGGTAGATTTCCCGCAGGCGGCGGCGCAGCCGGTTGCGCACCACAGCATGTCCCACCTTGGTGGACACGGTGAGGCCCAGCCGATTGCTGTTGCGGCCGTTTTTCCGCACATACAGCGCCAGACGGCTGTCTGCGGCGGTATTTCCCTTGCGGTACAGGCGGCGGAAAATGTGGTTTTCCTTGATTGATACCGTGTATTTCACAAAAAAACTCCCTTCATCAGGGTGGAAACATCGGAATCCTGAAACGGCAACCTCCAGAGGTCTCCACAGGAGACGTTTCCAGCCATCCCCAAGAGCCACATGCGAGATTTTTTTCGTCCCAAAGAGGCGGGGCTTTACAGAAATACTTGGTGTATTTCAAAAAGCCGCAACGAATTTGGGGCGGAAAAGGGCCGCAAGGGGCCGCAGGGGCATGGATGAAAAGGTCTCCATATGAAGCCAGGGGCGAGGGATTTACTCCCGCGCCCCAGCCTTATTCTTATATTCCGATGTTGCCGCTGTTGCCACCATCAGTGGGTGAGACGAGCGCGGCCCTTGGCGCGGCGGCGAGCCAGAACCTTGCGACCGTCGGCAGTGGCCATGCGCTTGCGGAAACCATGGACCTTGGAGCGATGACGCTTCTTGGGCTGATAGGTACGAACCATGCGGAAACACCTCCTGTACAGATTGGCAAAGCACAGCGTGGACGCCGTGCCGCCCTCCACAACATCCCGTAGGGGATGCGGTCGGTAAAATCAATGCGCTCAATAGCGCACACGAAATTATACCCAAATCCGCCCCTTCTGTCAAGAAAAATTCCGATATTTTTTCTCCACACCCCACCAGCACAAGATATTGTGGTAATTCTTGACCTTCTTCACAACACCCGCCGTTTTTCCCCACTGTGTGGAGGTTTTGTGGAAAAATTTTTGGCTACAATATAAATAAGAATTGCCCTTTTCATATTTTTTTGCTATAATGTATGCCAAACCACAATGTACACATATTCCTTTCCCCGGTGCGTCATCCACCGGGGCTTTGACGCTTTGCGTCAAATGCCTCGGCCCACTTACCAGGGGAATGGTTTTTTGCGCGCTTACACATAGGGCCGCTCAAGCCCTATCACCGTGCCTTGAGGTGCGCCGCTACACTGCACACAGGGCGATGGATTCCATCTGTCGCTCCCCTTAGCGGCCTGTTTTTCCGCACAGGGTGTGGAAGGCTGAAATACTCTCTTGTAAGTTGAGGAGGCTCAAGCCATGAAATCGGCTGCTGACGTATGGGAAAAAGTAAAGACCCTCATGGAAAAGGATATGACCGCTGTGTCCATTGAGACCTGGTTTGGTGATGTGGAGGCGGTGGCCCTGGAGGACACCCGGCTGATCCTGTGTGTGCCCACAGAGTTTAAGCGAAACATCATCCGCACCCGGTTTCTCAAATCCGTGGAGGATGGGCTGCGGGAGCTGTTCTCCTTTGACGTGGCAGTCTCCCTGATGCTGCCGGAAGAGCGGGATCAGTACCGCAAGACCGGCCCCACCCAGCCCGGGGACCCCGCCTTCCAGGAGTACACCTTCGACCGATTCGTGGTGGGCTCCACCAACAAGTTCGCCTTTACCGCCGCTGAAAAGGTGGCCGACGAGCCTGGAGGAGCCTATAACCCCCTGTTCATCTACGGCCAGTCCGGTCTGGGCAAGACCCACCTGCTCCACGCCATTGCCAATCGGGTACGGGAAAACCACCCCGCCTACCGCATTATGTACATCAAAAGCGAGGACTTCGTCAACGAGCTCATCTCCAACCTGCGCCACGGCAACGATATGCAGGGCTTCCGGGACAAGTACCGCACCGTGGACCTCTTCTTAATGGACGACGTGCAGTTCATTGCCGGCAAGGACTCCAGCGAGGAGGAGCTGTTCCACACCTTTAATACTCTGTATGAGCAGAAAAAACAGATCGTCTTTACCTCCGACCGTCCGCCCCAGGAGATGCTGCGGCTGGAGCAGCGTCTGAAAACCCGCTTTGAGCAGGGCCTCCCCGCCGACATCCAGCCCCCGGACTACGAGACCCGTATGGCCATTCTGAAAAACAAGTCTCTGGAACGGGGCATTGTGCTGCCCGACCCGGTTTTGTCCTATGTGGCGGAGAACATCACCTCCAACGTGCGGCAAATCGAGGGCGTGGTCAACAAGATCATGGCCTTCCAGGAGCTGATGGGCGCCCAGGTGGACGTGGAAAACACCATCCGGGCTGTGCGGGACATCCTGCGGGCCAAAGAGGACTTTTTGCCCTCGGCGGAAACCATCATCCAAGAGGTGGCCCGGTTCTATGAGCTGGACAGTGATGTGCTCCGTGGCCAGAGCCAGAACAAGGAGATCGCCACCGCCCGCAACGTGGCCATGTATATTATTCGGGAAATGACCCAGCTGTCCCTGGCGGAGATCGGCCAGCAGTTCGGCGGCCGTCACCACTCCACCGTGCTCAACTCCATCAACCGGGTGGAGAAGATGATGAAGGATCAGCCCGAGCTCACCGAGATCATCCGGGACATCACCAACGCCGTGAACTCGGCCTGGTAATACGCCTTTTCCCCACTCAAAAATTCTTCCACAACTTGCACCAAGTTTTCCACAATGTTGTGGACTGTGGTGTGGAAGTGATGTGGAACGTCCCATTCACACATGGATCCGAGATGTCATGTGGAAGCTGTGTGGAAACTGGTCAGCCCCTCAAACCCCTGGGGCCGTAAGGATTGTGGAAATTTCCACAACTTCCGTAGCCCCTACTGCCTACTACGAATTTTATTAACCTTTCCTCTCTTTTTTGGCGGGGAAACGAGAAAGGACGCACACCATGAAATTCTCCTGTGAAAAAGCTCTTTTGCAATCCGCCGTTTTAATCGCCGGTCGTGTGGTAGCTGCAAAAAGTACCATTTCTGCTCTGGAAGGTATTTTAGTGGAAGCCTCCACCGATGGACTTCGCCTGTCCGGCTATAACCTGGAAACCGGGATCATTACCCAGGTAGACGCTCAAGTGTCTCAGCCTGGTTCTCTCATTTTGTCGGCAAGACTGTTTGGTGAGATCATCCGGAAGCTGCCCGACGACATGATCACCGTCTCCACCGAGGGAAATTCCGTCCACATCTCCTGTGGACCCACCTCTTTTGACATTATGGGCAGCCCCGCTGACGAATTTCCCGACCTGCCCGCCGTGGACGACGGAAGTTCCGTGACTTTGACCCAAAGCGCCCTGCGCTCCATGCTCTCCCAGGTGCTGTTCGCCGTGAGTACCAACGAGTCCCGTCCGGTGCACACCGGCGCTTTGTTTGAAGTGGAAGATTCCACATTGACTGTGGTAGCTGTGGATGGCTACCGTCTTGCCCTGCGCCGGGAAGCTTTTATCCGCAAATTCGGCATGAATACCTTCTCTTTTGTGGTGCCTGGAGCCGCTTTGACCGAAGTGGAGCGCATCTGCGGGGACAGCGACGAAGAAGTGATCGTCACCCTGGGTGACCGCCACGTCACCGTCCAGGTGGGTCAGACTCTGCTGGTTTCCCGCCGTTTGGAGGGCGAATTTCTCAATTATCGCCAGACAATCCCCCAAAACAACCCCATTTCCCTGTATGTGGACACCTCCATGCTGCAACTGTCCATCGACCGTGCCTCTCTGATTATCAACGATAAGCTGAAAAGCCCCCTGCGGTGCAAGTTCGAGGATGGCTCTCTGGCCATCTCCTCCCGCACCGCCATCGGCTCCGCCTTCGACCGCTGCCCCATCGCCGGGGACGGCCAGGGTCTGGAGATCGGCTTCAACAACCGGTATTTGATGGAAGCGGTGAAGGCCGCCCCCGCCCAGGAGGTGCGCATGGAGCTGGGCTCCCCCACCTCCCCCTGTCTGCTGCTGCCCAAGGATGGGGAGCCCGATAACTTCCTGTATATGATCCTGCCGGTGCGGCTGAAAGCGGGCGAATAAATATACACCATGGGTGTATATTTAATGAAGAATGAAGAATGCAGGCCCTGGGGCTGCCCAGCCCCTGCAAGATGCTACAGCAGTCTCGCCCATGTTAAATTTGTGCCGCCTTGCGGCACACCACAATCATTCATTATTCGTTCTTCATGATTCATTTTCTCTGGTTCATTTGGCGGTTTTAAGGAGAATTGATATGCAAAAGGATAGCATTACGATTACCACCGAGTTCATCAAACTGGACTCTCTTTTGAAGTTTGCCAACGCTGTGGCCACCGGCGGCGAGGCCAAGCAGATCGTCCAGGACGGTCTGGTGAAGGTCAACGGGGAAGTGTGCACCATGCGGGGCAAGAAAATCCGCCCCGGTGACGTGGTGGAGGTGGATGAGCAGCTGGAGCTGACGGTGGAATGACCGTCCAGCATCTCACCTTAGAGCACTTTCGCAACTACACCCACCTGGAGGCAGCGTTTCACCCTGGGGTAAATGTCATCGTGGGGGAGAACGCCCAGGGCAAGACCAATTTGTTGGAGGCCATTGGGTATCTCTCCTCGGGAGGCTCCCACCGGGCCCGGAACCACCGGGAGCTGGTGCAGTTTGGCGCACCCCGTGCCCAGGTCACCGGGCAGCTCTTCAACGGCCAGCGGGAGCTGGTGCTGGAGGCTCTGCTGCCAGTGGGCGCCCGGCGGAAGTTCACCTGCAACGGGGTGGGGCTGAAAACCCTGGGGGAGCTTTCGGGGCTGCTGCCGTCGGTGCTGTTTTGCCCTGAAGATCTCCACCTCATCCGGGAGGGGGCCGGGGTGCGGCGCCGGTTTTTGAATGACTGCATCTGTCAGCTGCGCCCCCGGTACGCCATGGCCCTATCCAACTACCGCAGGCTGTGGGAGCACAAGACCCGGATTTTGCGGGACTGCGGGGAAAAGCCATCACTGATGTATGCGCTAGACGCCTTTTCCCAGCAAATGGCGGAGTATGGGGCCATCCTGATCCACTACCGGGCCCATTTTGTCCGCAGGCTCCAGGAGACTGCCCCCGCCATCCACGCCGACTGCTCCGGGGGCGGGGAGGCGCTGGATCTCTCCTACCACACCGTGTCCACCGTTACCGACCCACTGGCCGCTCCCAAAGTGATTTTGGAGCAGCTGCTGGACCACATGGACAGCCACAAACGGGCGGAAATTCAAAGCAGAAGCTGCCTGTCCGGGCCACACAAGGACGATCTGGTGCTCAGTATCAACGGCCAGTCCGCCAAGGGCTTTGCCTCTCAGGGGCAGACCCGTACCGCCGCTCTGGCCCTGAAGCTGGCGGCCCGGGACATCATGTTCCAGGACACCGGACAGTGGCCGGTGCTGCTGCTGGACGATGTGCTCAGTGAACTGGACCGCAGGCGGCAGGAGTTTGTGCTCAACCGCATCCCCACGGGGCAGGTGTTCATCACCTGCTGTGAGGTGGAGAAGGAGGAACTTTTGGAGCAGGGGAAGGTGTTCCACATCTGCCAAGGGGCATTACAGGAGGGATAAGGGCTGTGTATTTGTATCTGGGACAAAACGTGATGATGCCCGATGAGGACATTGTGGGCATCTTCGATTTGGACAACACCACCTGGTCCCACCGCACCCGGAAGCTGTTGGACCGGGCGGAGGAGGAAGGACGGGTCATCTTCGTGGGAGAGGATCTGCCTCGCTCCTTTATCGTGTGTGAGACGGAGGAGGGGGAGGAAGTGGTATTTCTCTCCCAGTTCAACACCGCCACCCTGGCCAAGCGGGCGGCATCCAACCCCTGGACGGTGCTGGATGCCAGTGAAAAGTGAAGAATGAATCGTGAATAAGTACGGTGTGCCGCTGAAGCGGCACGGATTTTGAATAAAGTCCTGGGCGGAGGATCTGCGTAGGGGAGGGGCTTGCCCCTCCCGCAGGAAACAGGGCCATGCCAGGGACACTTTGGGCGGGGCAAGCCCCGCCCCTACAACGGAAGTTTACCTTTGAACCAACGTTTATTCGGGAGGAACTAGCAATGTCAGAACTTTTGGAACACAGCCCCACCGCCGTGGAGCACGAATACGGCGCATCGGAAATTCAGGTGCTGGAGGGGCTGGAGGCGGTGCGCAAGCGCCCGGGTATGTACATCGGCTCCACCTCGTCCTCCGGTCTCCATCACCTGGTGTATGAGATCGTGGACAACGCCATCGACGAGGCTCTGGCCGGGTACTGCGACACCATCACCGTGGAAATTTTGGATGGGGATGTGATCCGGGTCACCGATAATGGCCGCGGCATCCCCGTGGACATCCAGCCCCAGACCGGACGGCCCGCCCTGGAGGTGGTGTATACCGTCCTCCACGCCGGCGGTAAGTTCGGCGGCGGCGGCTATAAGGTCTCCGGCGGCCTCCACGGCGTGGGCGCCAGCGTGGTCAATGCCCTGTCTGAGTGGCTGGAGGTGCGGGTGCACAAAAACGGGAACATCTATGAGATGAAGTTCTCCCGGGGCAATATCACCCAGGAAATGACCATCATTGGCACCACCGACCACACCGGCACCGAGGTGGTGTTCAAGCCAGACCCGGAAATGTTCGAGGACACCGTGTATGACTACGAGATCCTCCACAAGCGGATGCGGGAGCAGGCCTTTCTCAACGCCGGCATCCACATCCTCATGGCTGACCGCCGTCAGGGCCAGGAGCAGGAGGAGTCCATGTGCTACCAGGGCGGCATCCGGGAGTTTGTCACCTTCATCAACAAGAACAAGACCGCCCTGCATGACGAGGTCATCTACATGGCAGGGTCCAAAGACGACTCCATGGCAGAGATCGCCCTGCAATACAATGACAGCTACAACGAGGTCATCGTGTCCTTCGCCAACAACGTGCACACCCCCGAGGGCGGTATGCACGAGGAGGGCTTTAAGCGTGCTCTCACCAACGTGCTCAACGCCTACGGCAAGAAGGCGGGGCTTTTGAAGGGGGACGACAAGGTCTCCGGCGAGGACTGCCGGGAGGGCCTGACCTGCGTCATTTCCGTGAAACTCACCGAGGCCCAGTTTGAGGGCCAGACCAAGGCCAAGCTGGGCAACAGCGAGATCCGCACCCTGGTCAACGCTGTGGTCTCCGACAAGCTGGAGCAGTTCTTGGAGGAGAACCCCGCCGTGGGCCGCACCATTTTGGAAAAGGCCATGATGGCCAACCGGGCCCGTGAAGCTGCCCGCCGTGCCCGGGAGAACATCCGGCGCAAAAATGCCCTGGAGGGTGCCACCCTCCCCGGCAAGCTGGCCGACTGCTATGAGCGTGACCCCGCTTTGACCGAAATTTACATCGTGGAGGGTGACTCCGCTGGCGGCTCTGCCAAGCAGGGCCGTGATTCCCGGTTCCAGGCCATTCTCCCCCTGTGGGGCAAGATGCTCAACGTGGAGAAAGCCCGGGCGGACAAGGTGTATGGCAACGACAAGCTCACCCCCGTCATCACCGCCCTGGGCGCTGGTCTGGGTGACGAGTTTGACGAGGAGAAGCTGCGCTACCACAAGGTGGTCATCATGGCGGATGCCGACGTGGACGGCGCCCACATCCGTACTCTGCTTTTGACCTTCTTCTTCCGCTTCATGCGCCCCCTCATTGACCGGGGCTATGTGTATGCCGCTGTGCCCCCCCTGTACAAGCTGACCCGGGGCAAGACCACCCGTGTGGCCTTCTCCGACCCCGAGCGTGACCAGATTTCCGCCGAGATGCGTGGGGACAACCCCAACGCCAAGGTGGATATCAGCCGCTTCAAGGGTCTGGGCGAGATGGACCCCCACGAGCTGTGGGAGACCACCATGAACCCGGAGACCCGTACCCTCAAACGCATTACCCTGGAGGATGCGGTGCGGGCCGACGAGATCTTCACTCTGCTTATGGGCGAGAAGGTGGAGCCCCGTCGGGAATACATCGAGAGAAACGCCGAAAAGGCCATGAACCTGGACTATTGAGGAGATTGCATCCATGGCAAACAAAGAAGATTACCAGAGCCGGGATATTACCTTTCCCGACCAGAAAATTGTAGAGATCAATTTGGAGCACGAGATGGAAAATGCGTACATCGAGTACGCCATGTCCGTCATCGTGGGCCGTGCCCTGCCTGACGTGCGGGACGGCTTGAAGCCGGTGCACCGCCGCATCCTCTACTCCATGTATGAAAGCGGCCTGACCAGCGATAAGCCCTTTAAGAAGTCCGCCACCTGCGTGGGCGACGTGCTGGGTAAATATCACCCCCACGGCGACGCCTCTGTGTACGACGCCATGGTGCGTCTGGCCCAGGACTTCTCCATGCGCTATCCCCTGGTGGACGGCCACGGCAACTTCGGCTCCGTGGACGGCGACCCCCCGGCCGCCTACCGTTACACCGAGGCTAGAATGTCCAAAATGTGCAACGACATGCTCCGGGACATCGACAAGGACACCGTGGACTGGGACCCCAACTTCGACGAGTCTCTGAAAGAGCCTCGGGTGCTTCCCTCCCGGTTCCCCAACCTGCTGGTCAACGGCTCCTCCGGCATCGCCGTGGGCATGACCACCAACATCCCGCCCCACAACCTGGCAGAGGTCATTGACGCCACCATCTGCGTGCTGGACAATGAACATGCCACTCTGGACGACCTGATGGAGCACATCAAAGGCCCTGACTTCCCCACTCGGGGCGTCATCATGGGTCGGGCCGGCATCCGGGCCGCCTACGCCACCGGCAAGGGCCACATCCGGGTGCGGGCGAGAACCGAGATGGAGGAGTTCGGCAACGGCCGCACCCGCATCATCGTCACCGAGCTGCCCTACCAGGTCAACAAGTCCCGGCTGGTGGAGAACATCGCCGAGCAGGTGAAGGACAAGCGTCTGGAGGGCATCTCCGGGCTGCGGGACGAGTCCGACGGCAAGAAGGGCATGCGCATTGTCATCGAGCTGAAAAAGGACGCCAACCCCCAGGTCACCCTGAATCGGCTCTTTGCCCAGACCCAGATGCAGACCACCTTCGGCGTGGTGCTGCTGGCCCTGGTGAACAACCAAAAGCAGCCTAAAATCCTCACCCTGCGCCAGATCATAGACGAGTATATTGCCTTCCAGGAGGAAGTCATCACCCGCCGCACTCAGTACGACCTGAAAAAGGCCCAGGAGCGTGCCCACCTGCTGCGTGGCCTGCTCATTGCCCAGGACAACATTGACGAGGTCATCCGCATCATCCGCTCCAGCTACGACGACGCCAAGGAGAAGCTGATGGAGCGCTTCGGCCTGGACGACGTGCAGGCCCAGGCCATTCTGGATATGCGCCTGAAGGCCCTCCAGGGCCTGGACCGGGAGAAGCTGCAGGCGGAGTTTGACGAGCTGCAGGCCCGGATCGAATATTATAACCAGCTGCTCTCCGACGAGAATATGCTGCGGGGCGTGCTGAAAGAGGAGCTCATTCAGATCCGGGACAAGTACGGCGACGAGCGCCGCACCGAGATCGGCTTTGCCGAGGACGATCTGGACATTGAAGACCTGATCGTGGAGGAGCAGTGCGTGTTCACCATGACCGCCAACGGCTACATCAAGCGCACCTCCGCCAGCGAGTACGCCGCCCAGGGTAAGGGCGGTATGGGTAAGAAGGGCATGGCCACCCGGGAGGAGGACTATGTGAACACCGTGTTCACCGCCTCCACCCACGACTGGATCCTGTTCTTCACCGATAAGGGCCGGGTGTTCCGCAAGAAGGGCTACCAGATCACCGAGGCGGGCCGCACCGCCCGGGGCACCAACATCGTCAATGTGCTCCAGGTGGACGGGGACGAGCGAGTCACCGAGATGATCCACACCCGGGACCTCACCGCCGAAGACCGCTACCTGGTGATGGTCACCCGCAACGGCACCGTCAAGCGCATTGCCGTGGAGGCCCTCCGCAACCTGCGCAACAACGGTCTGCGGGTCATCACCCTGGAGGAGGGAGATGAGCTCATCACCGTGCGGGAGACCGACGGCACGAGAAACATCCTCATCGCCACCCACGACGGTCAGGCCATCTGCTTTGATGAGAACGATGTCCGTGTCATGGGCCGCACCGCTGTGGGCGTGCGGGGCATCCGCTTGAAGGAAGGGGACTATGTGGTGGGCGCTGCCCGGGCCACCCCCGGCAAGGCGGTTCTCTCCATCACCCAGAACGGCTACGGCAAGCGCACCGCTGTGGAGGAGTACCGGATCACCAACCGTGGCGGTCTGGGCATCCGCAACTACATGGTCACCGAGAAGACCGGCCCGGTGGTGGGTATCAAGGTGGTGGACGGCAGCGAGGATCTGATCCTGGTCACCCAGTCCGGCACCCTCATCCGCACCGATGTGGACGGCATCCGTATGGCGGGCCGCTCCACCCAGGGCGTCATCGTCATGCGCTTCAAGGAGGACGGGGACGGGGTCATCGCCCTGGCCCTGGCCGACAAGGAGCCCGAGGACACCACCCCAGATACCGAGACTTCAACAGCTGTGGAAAACTCTGTGGAAGTTGTGGAAGATGAAAAATAACAAATTCTGACAAATAGAAAGAGCGCACAATTTGTGCGCTCTTTCTTATAAATAGGGTGATTTTTAATGAAAACAGTTACATTATATACGGATGGCGCTTGCTCGGGAAATCCCGGCCCCGGAGGCTGGGGGTGCATTTTGATGTACGGGCCTCACAAAAAGGAGCTGTCCGGGGGAGAGAGAAACACCACCAACAACCGCATGGAACTTACGGGAGTCATTCAGGGCTTGCAGGCCCTCACCGAGCCCTGTATCGTGGAGCTGTACTCCGACTCCAAGTACGTCATCGACGCTTTGCAAAAGGGGTGGGCGAAAGGCTGGAAGGCCCGGGGCTGGGTAAAGGCGGATAAGAAGCCTGCCCTCAATGCGGATTTGTGGGAGGTGCTGCTGGGCCTGTGCGAGAAGCACCAGGTGAACCTGCACTGGGTCAAGGGCCACGCCTCCAACCCCCACAACAACCGCTGTGACGAGCTGGCGGTGGGGGAGTGGAAGAGGCTGAAATAAAATGAAGAATGAAACATGAAGAATGAAGAATTGTAGGGTTAAATGAGAGAGGGGCTGCCCCTCTAACAATTCTTCGGCATAGCCCTGTCAGGCTGGCGGAGACGCTCCGCTGGGGTCTCTTTCTCAGCGTGGAGAAAGAGACGAAAGAATCGCCAAAGGCGGGGCCTTCCCCTGGTATGCCGCTGTTTCCAGCTTACGGGAGCCTGGCCTCCGGCGGCGGAAACGCCGCTTTTCCAGGGTAGGCCCGGACATGAAAAACGCCAGACCATAGGGCCAGTTGCCATGATAGCCTGGTGTGGTGGCAGTAACAGGGGCCACAGCAAGGGGAACGGGCCGGCCATAGGATTGACGCAGTTCCAGCCTCGTACCCCAGGGGGGTCCTTAGGGGGGAACGCCCTAAGCGGGTTTTGGTTTCTTTTGCCCGCTCAAAAGAAACCCCCAGCGGGAAGCGTCCCCACCAGGCTGGCAAGCCGGAACCTGGGCGGTTAGACGATCAATTTCTCTTGATTCGTAAAAACAAATTGGCCGGAGAAAAGCACCTGCTTTTCTCCGGCCAAAGGTTTTTATTCTTCTTCCTGCTTGACGCAGACGATGTTCAGCTCGTCCAGCTGCTTGGGGTCCACGAAGGAGGGAGCGCCCATCATCACGTCCTGGGCGTTTTTGTTCATGGGGAAGGGGATGATCTCACGGATGGAGTCTTCACCAGCCAGCAGCATCACCATGCGGTCCACACCGGGGGCAATGCCTGCGTGGGTGGGAGCGCCGTAGGTGAAGGCGTTGTACATGGCGGGGAACTTGCTCTTCACATCCTCCTCGCCCAGACGCACCAGCTGGAAGGCCTCCAGCATGATCTCGGGGTCGTGGTTCCGCACAGCGCCGGAGGAGAGCTCCACGCCGTTGCACACCAGGTCGTACTGGAAGGCGGTGATGGTCAGAGGGTCCACCTCACCGGCAGCGGCCTTCTTCAAAATCTCCAACCCGCCGTTGGGCATGGAGAAGGGGTTGTGGCAGAACTCCAGCTCCCCGGACTCTTCCCCCATCTCGTACATGGGGAAGTCCACGATCCAGCAGAACTCATAGCGCTCTTTGTCCATGTGGTTGGGGCAGAAAGCGCCCAGCTTGGAGCGGAGCACACCGGCGGTCTTTTGAGCGGTGAGCAGCTTGCCAGCCGTCAGGCCCACAAAGCAGCCGGGGGTGAGGCCCAGAGCCTCCACCACTTGCTCCTTGATGGGCTGGACAAACTTGGCGATGCCGCCCACGATCTCACCGTTCTCGTCGTAGCGGAACCAGTAGGCCTTCTCGCCGGACTGCACCTCCACCTCAGCGCACAGAGAGTCAATCTGCTTGCGGGTGCCCACAAAGTCGGTGACCACAATGGCCTTGACAGTGTTCCCCTCAAAGGGGCCGAAGCCGCAGCTGGAGAGCACCTGGGTGGCGTCGGTGAGGGTCAGGTCAATGCGCAGGTCGGGCTTGTCGGAGCCGTACTTGTCCATGGCCTCCAGGAAGGGGATGCGGGTGAAGGGAGCTTCAGAGGCCACATTGTAGGTGCCGTACTTGGCGAAGATGGGGGGCAGCACACGCTCCAGAACGGCGAACACGTCCTCTTGGTTTGCAAAGGCCATCTCCATATCCAGCTGGTAGAACTCGCCGGGGGAGCGGTCGCCCCGGGCGTCCTCGTCCCGGAAGCAGGGGGCAATCTGGAAGTAACGGTCAAAGCCAGAGGCCATGAGCAGCTGCTTGAACTGCTGGGGGGCCTGGGGCAGAGCGTAGAACTTGCCAGGGTGCTTGCGGCTGGGCACCAGGTAGTCCCGGGCGCCCTCGGGGGAGGAGGCGGTCAAAATGGGGGTGGTGATCTCCAGAAAGCCCTCAGCGGTCATGGCCTGGCGGAGCGCAGCCACCACGTTGCAGCGCAGGATGATGTTGTTCTTCACCTCGGGGTTGCGCAGGTCCAGGTAGCGGTACTTCAGACGCTGGGTCTCATCCGCCTGTCGGCTGCGGCTAATCTGGAAGGGCAGCTCGTTGTGGCGGCAGCGGCCCAGCACGTTGATGGCGGAGGGCACCACCTCAATGTCGCCGGTGGGCAGCTTGGGGTTCTTGCTGTCACGCTCACGCACCACGCCGGTGACCTGAATGGTGGACTCCTTGTTCAGGTCCTTGACAATGGCCATCATCTCAGCGGTCTCAATGACCACCTGGGTGGTGCCATAGAAGTCACGCAGCACCACAAAGGCCAGATTCTGGCCCACCTCACGGACGTTTTCCATGAAGCCAGCCAGGGTGACGGTCTGGCCCACATGCTCCATGCGCAGCTCCCCACAGGTGTGGGTACGGGATTGAACCATGGTAAATCAACTCCAAATAGTATTATTTATCTAAAATATTACGCCTTGTGGTCAGGCTCCTGGATGGGATCAATGCCTGCCATGCGCTCAGAGAGCTCCACAGCGATGGTGGTGACGGCCTGGTCAACAGGCAGGGTCTCCTGCTGGCCGGTGGTCATGTCCTTGACGGACACGGCATTCTGGGAGATCTCGTCGTCCCCCAGGAAGGCCACATAGGGCACACCGATCTTGTCGGCATAGCTCATCTTCTGCTTGAACTTCTTCTGCTCGGTGTACAGCTGGGCCCGCACTCCGGCCCCCCGCAGCTGGGTGGCAAAGGAAATGGCGGGGGAGAGGTCCTCCGTCATGGGCAGGATGAGCACATCCGCAGGTGCAGTGAGCATGTCCTCATTGAGGTAGCCCTGGTCCTCCAGGACGAAGAAGAGACGGGTGAGGCCAATGGAGATGCCCACTCCAGGCAGTTGTTTATCGGTATAATATTCCGCTAAGTTATCATATCGGCCACCGGAGCAGATGGAGCCGATCTCCGGGTGGTCCAGCATGGTGGTCTCGTACACGGTGCCGGTGTAGTAGTCCAGGCCACGGGCGATGGTGAGATCCACGGCAAAGTGGGTCTGGGGCACCCCGAAGGCGGAGAGGTACTTCACCACCGTGGTCAGTTCCTCCAGGCCCTGGTCGAACAGCTCGTGGCGACCACGGTACCCTGCCAGAGCGGAAAGCACCTGCTCATTATCCCCACGGATGGCGATGAAGTTGAGAATTTCCTGGGCCTGCTCCTGCGTGGTGCCAATGTCCTCCCCGGTGAGGAGGGCGGAGACCTTCTCGGGTCCGATCTTCTCCAGCTTGTCCACGGTGCGCATGATGTCCCCGGACTTCTCGGTGAGGCCCAGCATGGCATAGAAGCCGTTCAAAATCTTCCGGTTGTTCACCCGGATCTGGAACCGCTTCAACCCTAAGGCAGTGAAGGTCTGATAGATGATGGAGGGGATCTCCGCCTCGTTGACGATGTCCAGCTTGCCGTCGCCAATGATGTCGATATCCGCCTGGTAGAACTCCCGGAAGCGGCCCCGCTGGGCACGCTCACCCCGGTACACCTTGCCAATCTGGAAGCGGCGGAAGGGGAAGGCCAGGTCCCCATAGTGCAGGGCCACGTACTTGGCCAGAGGCACGGTGAGGTCAAAGCGCAGGGACAGGTCGGTGTCGCCCTTCATGAAGCGGTAGATCTGCTTCTCGGTCTCGCCGCCGGCCTTGGCCAGCAGCACCTCGCTGGCCTCGATGACCGGGGTGTCCAGGGGGGTGAAGCCGTAGAGGGAATAGGAGGAGCGCAGCAGCTCCACCATGCGGTCAAACTGCACCTGACGCTGGGGCAGCAGTTCCATAAACCCAGAGAGGGTGCGGGGTTTTTGTTTTGCCATATGAATCGGACTCCTTACAGCTAGAATGGGGGACAAAGGAAAGAGGTGTTGCCTGGGCAACACCTCCGAAAAAACCTTATACTTTCAGGGGGGTGGAGGGCTTGATGATCTCACGCCAGTTGAGGTCGCCACGGGCCAGGCCGTGGATGAGCATCTCGGCGGTGGCGGCGTTGGTGGCAATGGGCACATTGTTCTGGTCACACAGGCGGGTGATGTAGTGCAGATCCTGATCCAGATCATTGGCGTTGGGGTCGTTGAAAAACAGCACCATGTCGATCTCATTGTAAGCGATGCGAGCGCCAATCTGCTGTGCCCCGCCGTGGGCGTGGGCCATAAACAGCTGGACGGGCAGACCGGTGGCCTCAGCCACCAAGCGGCCTGTGCGGCTGGTGGCGCACACCGTGTGCTTGGAGAGGATGCCGCAGTAGGCGATGCAGAACTGCACCATCAGCTCCTTCTTTGCGTCGTGACTCATAAGAGCAATGTTCATGGGAATCCTTCCTTTCTGACAGGGGCTCAGCGAATGTGCAGCAGGGGCACCCGCTGGCCGAGCAATCGTTTGGCAATATTGAGATAAGCTGGTGCGGCGCCCTTGTAGGTTTTCAGCACCAGAGGTACACTTTCCGCAGCTGCCAGGGTGACCTGGGGATCCTCCGGCACCATGCCCAGCAGGGGCAGGCCGGCAGTGTCCATGGCGGCATCAATGGTGGTGCGCAGCTTGCCGATCAGACGGGGCTGAACCCGGTTGACCACCAGGTGGATGTCGTCTATGTGTCCCATGAGCTTGGTCACCGCCCGCTGGGCGTCCCGCAGGGCGGCAGGCTCGGTGGCGGAGACCACAATGGCACGGTCAGCGGCATACATGGCCAGCTGAAAGCCGTCCCCCAGCCCCGCCGGAGAGTCCAGAAAAATGAAATCATAGTACTCCCGGGCCTCGTCGATGATCTGTCGAAAGCCCTTCAAATCCAGGTGGATCAGGGACAGGGGAGCGGTGAGCAGATACAGACCCCGGATGTTGGGGTGTTCGGCCGCCGCTGTGAGCAGGGGGCAGCGGTGCTCCATCACGTCGGAGAAGTCCATCACAGCCCGGTCGGACATGCCCAGGGCAATATCCAGATTACGCAGACCAATGTCTACGTCAATGCACAGCACCCGACGGCCCAAGGCGGCCAGACAGGAGGCCACGCCTGCGGTGAGGGCGGTTTTTCCCGTTCCGCCCTTTCCCGATGTGACCATTACCGATGTTCCCATGTCTCAGCCTCCTCGCAACAAGAAAATCATATCATGAATTGTTACATATCGCAATGTTTTTTAAGGCATAGGCAAGAAAAAATGTAAATCCGTCGGCGAAGCCGACACCATACCTTTTCACGCTTCCCTCTTACCTATTCCCTGACGCCCTTTGGGGCGTCACAGGGGCGTCTTCTGCATCTTCGCCCACCGCCGGGGATACTTGGCGGGGCAGGGGGCCACCTTCTCTACCACCACCACCCGGTGGGTGATGTCCGTGTGGGGAATCTGGTAGTCATAACAGCCCTTGAGCTGCCCGCCCAGGACGGTGATGGCCTTCTGCGCCCGGTCCAGCTCCTCCTGGCAGTCGGGGCCTTTCATGGCCAGAAAACGGCCCCCCACCTTCACAAAGGGTAGGCACATCTCGCACAAAAGCCCTAAGTCCGCCACCGCCCGGGCGGTGGCATAGTCAAACTGCTCCCGCAGGGCGGGGTCTTGTCCCGCCTCCTCCGCCCGGGCGTGGAGAGTGATGACCCCATCCAGTCCCAGCTCCTCTGCCACCGTCTCCAGCCAGGTAAGCCGCTTTTGCAGCCCGTCCAGCAGGGTCAGAGACAGGGTGGGGCACAGGGTTTTCAGCACCATCCCCGGGAAGCCCGCCCCGGTGCCCACGTCAATGAGCTTGGCACCCTCCAGCCGCCCGCAGTTCAAGAGCGGGGCGCAGTCCAGCATGTGCAGCGTGGCCACATCAAAGGGCTGGGTGATGGCGGTGAGGTTCATCACCTGGTTTTGCTCAATCAATAAATTACCATATTTTTCTAACTTTTCCCCGCTGTCTGCGGGATAGGCGGGGAGATCCAGCTGAGCAAGGCCGGTGGAAATGAGAGATTCCATATCAGGGCCTCCTTTACAGCGGGGTGGTGACGTTGGCAATGAGGGCGGGAACACCCAGCCACAGACCCAGCACCACTGCCGCCACGCACAGCAGACCCATGAGCAGGCTCATAGGCAGTCCGCCGGGAGCGGTGCCTTGGCGTTGGCGGTGTACCACCACCACCAGCACACCCACCCCCACCGGCACCAGCAGCAGGGGCGCAGTGCCGGGGAGGGAACGGGCGGTGGCCAGGGTGTAGGTGACCAGTGCGGTGAGCATGAGCATGTACACAATTCCCACCCAGGCAGCTACCCGCTTTTCAAAGGAGGCGGGGGTGTAGCCGGTGTTATCCTGTTGCTCCGCCATCACTTGCCCTCCTTCAGCAGGTCACGAATTTCAGTCAGCAGCAGCTCCTCGTTGGAGGGCTTGGGGGGAGGCGCTGCCTCCTCCTTCTTTCGGTGCAGGCGGTTGAAGGCCTTGACGATACAGAACACGGCAAAGGCCATAATGATGAAGTTGAGCACCGCCTCCACAAAGCTGCCGTAGGCGATGGTGGCAGAGCCGATGGTCAGGGTCAGGTCGGAGAAGGACACCCGATCCACCAGCAGGCCCAGCAGGGGCATGAGGATGTCATTGGTGAGAGAGTCGGTGATGGACTTGAAGGCGCCGCCGATGATGACGCCTACTGCCAGATCCAGCACATTGCCCCGGTTCAAAAAGGTCTTAAATTCCCGAATAAAGCCTTTCATCGTATCACCTCTTCAGGCGTTTAGTGCTTGGGGGTGAGCACGGTCTGGCCGCCCATGTAGGGCTGGAGAGGGGCGGGGATGGTGACAGAACCGTCGGCCTGGAGGTTGTTCTCCAGGAAGGCAATGAGCATCCGGGGAGGAGCCACCACGGTGTTGTTCAGGGTGTGGGGCAGGTACATGCCATTCTCACCCTTGACACGCATCTTCAGGCGGCGGGCCTGGGCGTCGCCCAGGTTGGAGCAGGAGCACACCTCAAAGTACTTCTGCTGACGGGGGGACCAGGCCTCAATGTCGCAGGACTTCACCTTCAAATCAGCCAAATCGCCGGAGCAGCACTCCAGCTGGCGCACGGGGATGTTCATGGAGCGGAACAGCTCCACGGAGTAGCGCCACATCTTCTCGTACCACTCCATGGACTCCTCGGGCTTGCACACCACCACCATCTCCTGCTTCTCGAACTGGTGGATGCGGTACACACCACGCTCCTCAATGCCGTGGGCACCCTTCTCCTTGCGGAAGCAGGGGGAGTAGGAGGTGAGGGTGTAGGGCAGGGAGGTCTCGGGGATGATCTGGTCGATGAACTTGCCGATCATGGAGTGCTCGCTGGTGCCGATGAGGTAGAGATCCTCACCCTCGATCTTGTACATCATGGCATCCATCTCGGTCTGGCTCATGACGCCCTCCACCACGTTGCCGTGGATCATGAAGGGAGGCACGCAGTAGGTAAAGCCCTTGCCAATCATAAAGTCCCGGGCATAGGCCAGCACGGCGGAGTGGAGCCGGGCAATGTCGCCCATGAGATAGTAGAAGCCGTTGCCGGACACACGGCCAGCGGAGTCCAGGTCGATGCCGTCAAAGGACTCCATAATAGCGGTGTGGTAGGGCACCTCGAAGTCGGGGGTGGCAGGCTCGCCGAACCGCTCCACCTCCACGTTGAACTCGTCGCTCTCGCCGATGGGCACGGAGGGGTCGATGATGTTGGGAATCTTCAGCAGAATGGAGCGAATTTCCCCGGCCAGCTTGGTCTCCAGCTCCTCCAGCTCGGCCAGACGGTCGGCGTTGGCCTTCACCTGAGCCTTAACGGCCTCGGCCTCCTCCAGCTTGGAGGGGTCCTTCTTGGCCTGGCCCATGAGCATACCGATCTGCTTGGACAGGGAGTTGCGGGAGGCCCGCAGGTTGTTGGCCTCGGTCATGGCGTCACGGTTCTGACGGTCCAGCTCAATGACCTGGTCTACCAGGGGCAGCTTGGCATCCTGAAACTTCTTTTTGATGTTTTCTTTGACAATTTCGGGATTTTCCCGGATAAACTTGATGTCTAACATAATACTGGCTCCTTTATTCGTGTTTCTGGGAGAATATAAATGAAAAATGAATAGTGAATCATGAATCATTATGGTGTGCCGCTGTGCGGCACGGATTACATTTTGGGGCGGTAGGGGAGGGGCAAGCCCCTCCCGAATTTCTCAGAGTAATACCAGAAAACTGGCTGACAGAGCACCCTCAGGGCTTGCATTCTTCATTTTTCATTCTTCGTTCTTCATTGCCTGCGGCAGCTGGCCCAGCTGTTCCAGCAGGTTGTTCAGGTCGTCCACATTATAATACTCCAGCTCAATGCGGCCCTTCTTCTTGCCTGCGGTGATTTTCACCTTCCGGCCCAGGTGGGAGGCCAGCTGCTGCTGGGCCTGGTCAATATACATCTGGTGCTCGTGGACGGGCTTCTCTTTCTTCACCTTGGGTTCCAGGGTGAAGTGCTTGGCAGCGGCTTCTGCCTGGCGAACAGACAGCCCCTGCTCTGCAATCCAGTCGGCAAAGGCAATCTGGGTCTGCTCGCCCTCCACCATGAGGATGGCTCGGCCGTGTCCGGCAGACAGGGTGCCATCTGCCAGCTTGTCCCGCACAGCAGGGGGGAGGGAGGTGAGACGCAGAGCGTTGGCAATGGCAGGGCGGGATTTACCCATGCGCTGTGCCACTTCCTCCTGGGTGAGGCCGTAGTCGGTGAGGAGCACCAGATACCCCTCCGCCTCTTCCATGGGATTCAGATCCTCCCGCTGGAGGTTTTCAATGAGGCCCAGCTCCATCACCTTGCGGTCGTCTGCCTCGATGATGACCACGGGCACCTCGGCAAGACCTGCCTCTTTGGCAGCCCGCCACCGGCGTTCTCCGGCAATGATCTGATAATATCCACTGGACAGCCGACGGACGGTAATGGGCTGGATGATACCGTGTTCCCGGATGGAGTCCGCCAAATCTGCCAGAGATTCCGGGTCAAACCGCTTCCGGGGCTGGTTTAAGCCCGGCTCCACCTGGGAAATGGGCAGCTGTACCGCCCCAGCCTCCTGGGTCTGGAGGGCGGCATCCCCCATGAGGGCACCCAGTCCCCGGCCTAAGCCGCCTTTGACTTTAGCCATGTGAAGATCTCCTTTCGTTGATATCTGAGTGTTTCACGTGAAACACTCACCCTTGATTCTTCTTGTGAAACTCCTCGGCCAGGGCCTCATAGGCCTCTGCGCCTCTGGACCACTTGTCGTAGGCCAGCACCGGTCTGCCGTGGCTGGGCGCCTCGGACAGGCGTACATTGCGGGGAATGACGCTGGCGTACACCTTGCCGGGGAAGTACCGCTTGACTTCCTCTGCTACCTGCATGGACAGGTTGGTGCGCCCGTCGTACATGGTCAGCACCACACCTTCCAGCTCCAGGCTGGGGTTCAGGGAGCGCTTGGCCAGGCGCACGGTGTACATCAGGTCACTGAGTCCCTCCAGAGCGTAATACTCGCACTGTACCGGCACCAGAAGGGTGTCGGCGGCACACAGGGAGTCCAGGGTGAGCAGCTCCAGGGAAGGGGGGCAGTCGATGAAGATATAGTCGTAATTGTCCTTGACTTCCTCCAGGGCGTCTTTCAGCCGGTATTCCCGCCGCTCCATGGCGATGAGCTCCACGGTGGCGCCGGACAGAGCCTTGTTGGAGGGCACCACGTCCGCCCAGTCGGTGGACACAATGGCCTTGGACATGGGGGCGTTGCCCAATAACACGTCATACACGCTGGGGGAACGGTTCTTGTCCACTCCAAAGCCAGAAGTGGCGTTACCCTGGGGGTCAAAGTCGCATACCAGCACCTTGTGACCCTGTTGGGTCAGGGCTGCGGCCAGATTGACACAGGTGGTGGTCTTTCCCACACCGCCCTTTTGGTTGACGATGGCAATGGTTTTTGACATAACACAACCCGCCTTTTTCTTTCAAAGGATATACAGAACTGATTTTGATTATACCTTTTTGCGAGTAAATTTTCAACCATCCTGGAGCAAGAAAATAATGTTTCACGTGAAACATTATGGACGCTCCGCTGGGGGATGTTTTTGCCTTTGCTTCTCAACGATTGCCTGGCAATGCCCTTTGGCCTTGGTTTGCTCCGCAGGGTGACTTTCTCCCCGATGAGAAAGTCACCAAAGAATCGCCTAGGGCGTTCCCCCCTAGGTACCCCCCTTTGAGTACCAGACTGGCACTGCGTCTTATGTCTCACGGCCCGGAAAGTCTCTACTGCTCCTGATGATGCCAGCATACCAGGCTTTCGTGGCAACTGGCCCTAGGGGCTGGGCAGTTTCCACGTCCGGGCCTTTTTCTGGTGTTGCGGCTGTTGCCAGCCGCCGATGGTCAGGCTCCCGGCAGCCGGGAACGGCTGCAACCCACCAGGATCAGGCCCTGGAGGGGAAGTATCTACCACTTGCCTGGCTGTGCACCTTGCAAGGAGCAACTGCTTTCCAGGATTGGTACGAAACCAGGGCCGGCCATAGACTTGACGCACCACCAAGCCCGTACCCCAAGGGGGGTCCTTAGGGGGGAACGCCCTAAGCGATTCTTTCCCCGATTTCTCATCGCGGAGAAATCGGGCCCAGCGGAGCGTCCCCACCAGGCTGGCAAGCCTGCGCCCGGTAAACGGTAAAAGACAAAGCCCCCAGCAGCGGGATAAAAAAATGCTGCCCCAAAACCGGGACAGCATTTTTCTTACTCTGGATTTTTACTGATGTGGATGGTCACCTTCACCCCATCCTCCACTTCCTCTTTGGTGTACTGGGTGTGCAGCCCAGAGGCCTCCATGAGGTTCACCGAGCGGCGCAGGGTGTTGAAAAACAGCCGCACATCCTTAATGCGAAAAATAGGGGAGGGGGCGGGCTTGTCCTGGTGGGTGTCACAGAGCTTGGCAATGTATGCCTCCGACTGGGCCACCGTGAGATTGTGACGGACGATGTACTGGGCGGCTTTGCGCTGGGCCTCCCCGTTCTCCAGCTTCAACAGCGCCCGGGCGTGTCGCTCGGTGAGCTGAGCCTGTCGGAGAATGTCAATGACGTCAGGGGGCAGCTTGAGAAGCCGCAGCTTGTTGGCCACCGCCGACTGGCTCTTGCCCACCCGCCGGGCCACCTCGTCCTGGGACAGGTGGTAGATGGTGATGAGGCGGCGCAGGGCAATGGCCTCCTCCCACACGTCCAGATCCCGCCGTTGGATGTTCTCCAC
Organism: Pseudoflavonifractor capillosus; assembly: GCF_016902575.1. Taxonomy (GTDB): domain Bacteria; phylum Bacillota; class Clostridia; order Oscillospirales; family Oscillospiraceae; genus Enterenecus; species Enterenecus capillosus_A. Next base: position 37,941 of record NZ_JACSNZ010000012.1, read on the forward strand.
CAGGGCCAGCAGGGAGGAGGTCTCCGCATCCGTCTGCACCACCAGACAGGGCACCGTGGTCATCCCCGCCATCTGCGCCGCCCGCAGCCGCCGCTCTCCGGAGATCAGCTCCCAGTTGTCCCCCACCTTGCGCACCGTCAGGGGCTGCAAAATGCCCAGCTGGGCAATGGAGTCGGACAGCTCCTGCAATTCCGCCTGGGAAAAGATACTCCTGGGCTGGTTGGGGTTGGGCTGGATGCTGGCCACAGGCAGGGTCATCACCTGCCGTTTATCCTTCAAAAAAAGCGCCATTCCTCATCTGCCTCCTAAGGAAACTCAGGTTTCCCTGTATTTTTCCACATTGTAGCACGAAGCTGTGGAAAAATTCTGTCGGAGCATGGGATGTGGAATGGCGCAAAAGGGTTTTTTTTCTCAGGCTCGCAAAAAGCCTTTGCCAAAAATTTCGCTGGAGTTGGTGATAAGCATAAACGCATGGGGGTCAATGGACTTCAAATGACGGCGCAGCGCCACCGCTTGGGCTCGGGACAGGGCGGTGAGCACCACCCATTTGTCCTGGTGGGAGTAGGCTCCTTCAGCCTTCCAGAATGTGGCAGAGCGGTGGAGGGTGTGGGTGATGAAGTCGCACACCTCTTCCGGGCAGGAGGTCACCAGAATGAAGCTCTTGCGCCGGTTCAGGGACTCGATCACCGAGTCCACCAGCACGGATTTCAGCACCAGGCCCAGCAGGGAGAACAGGCCGGTCTCCACATCAATGAGGATGAGTGTGGAGCCTGCAATGAGCACGTCCACGTACAGCAGGGCCATACCAATGTCCAGACTGGTAAATTTTTTCAAGATCATGGCTAAAATATCAGTGCCGCCTGTGGAACCCTGGGTGTTAAAGAGAATGGCGGAGCCAAGGGCAGGCAGGATGACGCCAAAAAACAGTTCCAGCAGCTTCTCGTCTGTGAGAGGGCTGGACATGGGCACCAGCCACTCCAGGCCGCTGAGCATCCCGGAGAAGAGGAGGGAGCAGTAGATGGTGCGCACTCCGAAGCCCCGGTTGAGAAAGAAAAAGCCCAAAAAGAGAAACAGCACGTTGATGACCGAGGCGAACAGGGAGGAGCTGATGGCGGGGAAGATGGAGGATAAAATGACGGCGATACCCGTTACCCCTCCTGTGGAAAATTGGTTGGGAAATTTGAAGAAATAGGTGCCCATGGCCACCAGGGCGGTGCCCAGGGTGAGCAGTGCGTAGTCCACCAGAAATTGCTTCACTTTCATGGAATGGATACCCCTTTCTGTATGTGAAACTGGGTAAAACTGGAACGGTTTCTACAATTTGTTGATGGGATTTCTAAAGTGTAAATATTGTACCAGAAATAATACTTGACAACAAGGAAGATATGTGCAAAAAATAGAATGGAACAATAGGAGATTTTTTGTTAAAATATCAGGTATCTTATTTCGTAACCGGGGGGATCCGGGAGAAGCATAAGAGAGGAGCGAAGAGCGGTGAAACTGTTGGAACAGCGCATTCAGGAAGACGGAGTCATGGAGGGGGAAGACGTATTAAAGGTGGACAGCTTCCTCAACCATCAGATGGATGTGGGGCTCTTTGCGGAGATGGGCAAGGAGTGGGCACGGCTCTTTGAAGGGGAGAATGTGACCAAGATCCTCACCATCGAGGCCTCCGGCATTGGCATTGCCTGTGTGGTGGCCCAGCAGTTTGGGGTGCCTGTGCTCTTTGCTAAGAAGAATAAGACCAAAAACATCGCCGGCGAGGTGTACTCCGCCCAGGTGGAGTCCTTCACCCATGGCCGGGTGTATGATATCATCGTGTCCAAGAAGTTTTTAGGCCCCGGAGACCGGGTGCTGCTCATTGACGACTTTTTGGCCAACGGGGCCGCCCTCCAGGGCCTCATTAAGCTGGTGCGGGACTCCGGCGCCACCCTGGTGGGGGCTGGCATCGCCGTGGAAAAGGCCTTCCAGCCCGGCGGTGAACTGATCCGCTCCATGGGGGTGCGGGTGGAGTCTCTGGCCCGCATCAAATCCATGAGCTCCCAGGGAATTGAGTTTTGCTAAAGCTGGTTGAAAAGGGAACGGTCAACCCCTCAGTCAGCCTGACGGCTGACAGCTCCCCTTGCACAGGGGAGCCGAAGGGCAGTGCCGCACCCAGAGCCTCCCTTGTGTAAAGGGAGGTGGCCCGGCGTAAGCCGGGGCGGAGGGATTGACACCGTTGATTCGGATTTCAGAAAAGGGACGCCCTTTTTTTGAAATAAATTAGGATAGGATATTTTTAAGGAGGAAAGAAACCCATGAAAAAGCGTATTCTTGCCCTGGTTCTGGCCGGTGTGATGGCGCTGGGTCTGGCCGCCTGCTCCGGCAACACCGGCAGCACCGCCAGCGAGAACCCCCAGAGCTCCACGTCCGGCACCGCCGACAGCGACTTCAAGGTCGGCGCCATCTACATCAACAAGAAGAGCGACACCGCCGGCTACACCTACGCCCACCACAAGGGCATCACCACCGCCATGAACGAGCTGGGTCTGGACACCGAGTCTCAGCTGGTCATCGTGGACGAGGTGCAGGAGAACTCTGACGACGTGGCTGCCGCTGTGGACACCCTGGTGGGTGAGGGCTGCGACATCATCTTCGGCATCTCCTTCGGCTATCTGGACGCCATGAACGACAAGGCCGCCGAGTACCCCGAGGTGATCTTCTCCCACGCCACCGGCTACCTGTCCAATGAGACCAACTTCAACAACTACTTCGGCCGCATCTACCAGGCCCGCTACCTCACCGGCGTGGCCGCTGGTTTGAAGAGCCTGGAGACCGGCAACAATCATGTGGGCTACGTCTCCGCCTACGGCACCGAGTATGCCGAGACCTGCTCCGGCATCAACGGCTTCACCCTGGGCGTGCAGTCCGTGAACCCCGACGCCACCGTGTACGTCAAGGAGCTGGGCGCCTGGAGCGACGAGCAGAACGAGTACGCCTTCGCTGAGGAGCTCATCAACAGCTATGACTGCGGCGTCATCGCCCAGCACTGTGACTCCGCTCAGCCCCAGATCGCCGCTGAGAAGGCCGGCGTGTTCGGCTGCGGCTACAACTCCGACATGACTGTGGACGCCCCCAAGGCTCACCTCACCGCCGCTGTGTGGAACTGGGATGTGTACTACAAGACCGCCATGGAGACCGCTATGACCTGCGGCGGCGCTGAGAACTTTGTCTCCGCCATGGGCGGCTCCGCCTACTACGAGGGCCTGGTGAAGGGCCTGGTGGGCGTGTCTGAGCTCAGCGACAACTGCGCCCCCAACACCCAGGCCTACCTGGATGCGGTCATCGAGCTCATCGCCTCCGGTGAGTGGGATGTGTTCTCCGGTGTGAAGCTGTCCTACACCCTCAATGACGACGGCACCGTGTCCATCACCAAGACTGACTCCGCTCTGAAGACCAACGACGGCACCGAGATCGTGCCCGCCGGTGGCGCAAGTGTGGAAGATGGGGTCATCACTGGCACCATGAACTACTTTGTGGAGGGCGTGAAGGTGGGCTAAGACCCCCGCCCCATCAAGCAAGACCCGATTTCATCCGGGCCGGCCGGGAAAAACGGCCGGCCCGGATGGTTATTTCCCGGGGCAAAACCAGGAAATGAAAAATGAAGAATGAATAACGAATAATTATGGTGTGCCGCATTGCGGCACGGATTTCATAAGGGGCAGAGACTTGAGGGCCTGCATTCTTCATTATTCATTCTTCGTTCTTCATTCAAAAGAGAAGGAGGATGATTTCATGGCAGAAGAGTATGCCGTGGAACTTCGTGGCATCACCAAGACCTTCGGCCCGGTGGTGGCCAACCACAATGTCAACCTGAATCTCCGAAAAGGAGAGATCCTCTCCCTGTTGGGGGAGAACGGCTCGGGCAAGACCACCCTGATGAATATGCTCTCGGGCATCTACACCCCGGACAGCGGCACCATTTTGGTGGATGGACAGCCTGTCACCATATCCTCCCCTCAGGATGCCAAGCGCCTGGGCATCGGCATGGTGCATCAGCACTTTAAGCTGGTGGACGTGTTCTCCGCCGCCGACAACATCTGGATGGGCGCTCAGGAGGCGGGGATGGTGCTGAAAAAGGACCGCTACCAGAAGATCGAGGAGATGGCCAAAAAGTTCGGATTCGACCTGGATCCCCGCAAGCAGGTGTGCAACATGGCGGTGTCGGAAAAGCAGACCTTGGAGATCATCAAGGTGCTCTACTACGGGGCCAAGGTCATCATCTTGGACGAGCCCACCGCCGTGCTCACCGTCCAGGAGATTGACAAGCTCTTCGGCGTGCTGCGGCGCATGAAGGAGCAGGGCCACTCCATCATCATCATTACCCACAAGCTCAACGAAGTGATGGACATTTCCGACCGGGTGGCCATTCTCCGCAAGGGCGAGTATATCACCACCGTGGACACCAAGGATACCAACGAGCAGGAGCTCACCGAGTGGATGGTGGGCCACAAGATCGACTTGAACATTGAGCGGCCCAAGATGGAGAAGCTCAAGCCTCTGCTGGAGATCCGGGACCTCACCATCCGCAGCGACGAGGGCAACGTGGCCATTGACAACGTGAGCTTTTACATCCGAGGCGGCGAGATGCTGGGCGTGGCAGGCATCGCCGGATGCGGCCAGAAGGAGCTGTGTGAGGCCATTGCAGGCCTGCGGCCCATTGAGTCGGGCAAGATGATCCACAAGGGTGAGAACATCGTGGGCCTCAGCCCCAAGGAGATTTTGGCCAAGGGCATTTCCATGTCCTTCATCCCAGAGGATCGTCTGGGTATGGGCCTGGCCCCCTCCATGTCCATCACCGACAACATGATTTTGAAAAACTACAACGACACCAAGGGGCCTTTTGTGGACCGCAAGGCAGGCCGGGAGGACGCCCAGAAGGTCATTGACCAGCTGGGTGTGGTCACCCCCTCCACCGAGACCCCGGTGCGCCGCCTCTCCGGCGGCAACGTGCAGAAGGTGCTGCTGGGCCGGGAGATCAAGGCAGGCCCCAACGTCATCGTCACCGCCTACCCGGTGCGTGGCCTGGACATCAATTCCTCCTACGCCATCTACAACATTCTCAATGAGCAGAAAAAGAGCGGGGTGGGCATCCTCTTTGTGGGAGAGGATCTGGACGTGATGATGGCCCTGTGTGATAAGATCCTGGTGCTGTGTCACGGCAAGGTCATGGGCGTGGTTCACGCCCACAAGACCACCAAAGAGGAGCTGGGCCTGATGATGACCGGCAGCCTGGATCTCACCCACAAGTACGAGGACAAGCCCGCCGGCTACGCCGCCGACAGCTTATTCCATGAGGAAGGGGAGGAGAAGTAAGTGATGCGCATTCATGTGGTCAAGCGGGACGACTGCCCGCTGTGGAAAAAGATCCTCCTCATTGTGGGAGCGGTGGCCCTGGCCCTGGTGCTGGGCGGCCTGGTGCTGCTGGCCATGGGGGTCAACCCTGTGGAGTATTACTTCAAAATGTTCACCATGGGCATGGTGGGAAACAAGATCGCCTATAAGGCGGTGGAGAACTACCTGAAGATCCTGGTGCCCCTCATCCTCACCGCCTTGGGATTGTCCCTGGCTTTCAAGATGCGGTTTTGGAACATCGGCGGCGAGGGCCAGTTCATCGTGGGCGCCATTGCCGCCACTGCCGTGGCCTTTAAGGCCGGGCCGGTGCTGCCCCCGATGGTGACCCTGCTGCTCATGTGCGTGGCCGCCATGGCCGCTGCCGGGCTGCTGGGCCTGTTTGTGGCCGCCCTCAAGGTGAAGTTCGGCACCAACGAGACTCTGCTCACCCTGATGCTCAACTATGTGGCCCTGTACTTTCTCATTTTCCTGGGTGAGACCAAGGCGGACTGGAACTTCTTTTTGAACCCCCAGTCCGCTCGGCCCACCTTCGCCAGCTTTGCCTCTATGGTGTCCTTCCCCAAAATCATGCTGGGCAAGTTCGGACTGAACATCTGCGTGATTTTGACCCTGGTCATCGGCGTGCTGGTATATATCTACCTCAAGCGCACCAAGCAGGGCTATGAGATCGCCGTGGTGGGTGACTCCATGGGCACCGCCCACTATGCGGGCATGAAGGTGAACACCATTGTACTGCGCACGGTGTTCCTCTCCGCCTGCCTCATTGGCCTGGCTGCCGCCTGTAAGGTGGGTACCGCCGGCATCCTGTCCACCTCCTTTACCGACGATGTGGGCTGGACGGGCATTATTGTGGCGTGGCTGGCCAAGCTGAGCACCGGGGGCATCTTTGTGGTGTCCGCCCTCATCGGGGTGCTGCAATACGGCTCCACCGCCGCTGCCGCCACCTTCGCCGCCGTAGACTCCAGCTTTGCCGATATGCTCCAGGGCGTGATCTTGTTCCTGGTGCTGGCCGCGGACTTCTTCACACGCTTCCGTGTGGTCATTGCCAAAAAGGAGGTGGAGCGCCATGGATGATAAGCTGAACATTGTCACCACATTCCTCCACAACATCATCGTCTACAACATCCCCCTGCTCTACGGCACCGTGGGAGAGATCACCATTGAGAAGTCGGGCAGCTTGAATCTGGGCGTGGAGGGCACCATGGCGGTGGGCGCCATCTTTGGCTACCTGGTGGGATGCCAAGCCAACTCCATGCTGGTGGGCATTCTGGTGGCCTTCCTCACCGCCGCCCTGTGCGGGCTCATCTTTGCAGTCCTCACCGTCACCTTCCAGGCCAACCAGAACATCACCGGCCTGACCATCACCACCTTCGGTGTGGGCGTGTTCTTCTTCGTGGGCAACGGCGTGAAAGCCGTGAGCTGGCCCGCCATGAACAACTACCCCAACATTCAAAACGGCTTTGCCAACCTGCCCATCCCCGGTCTGTCCAAGATCCCCGTGCTGGGCGAGGTACTCTTTGACCACAACATTTTGGTGTACCTGGGTGTGGTCATTGCCCTGGTGATGTGGTGGTATCTGAAGTACACCCGCACCGGCCTGCGCCTGCGCTCGGTGGGTGAGAACCCCGCCGCCGCCGACTCGGTGGGCATCAATGTCCGCCGCTACAAGTACCTGCACATCATGCTGGGCTCCGGCATCATGGGCATTGGCGGCTACTACATGGGCCTGAACATGAACGGCTCTCTGTCCTCCAGCTGCTGGATCAACGGCTATGGCTGGATCGCCGTGGCCCTGGTCATCTTCGCCAACTGGAGCCCCGCCTTTGCCATGGTGGGCACCGTGGTCTTCGGCTTCTTCAACACCCTGCGGGTGTCCGGCCCCTCTCTGGCCATGGCCTTCCCCGGCCCCCTGGGCTGGCTGGCGGGCGTGCCCTCCCAGCTCTACCAGGCCCTGCCCTTTATCATTACCGCCCTGGTGCTCATTGTCACCTCGGTGAAAAAGAGCAAGAACAGCGGCCAGCCTGCTGCTCTGGGCCTGAACTATTTCCGAGAAGAACGGTAACACAACAATTTCCACCACGCCCTCCTTCGGGAGGGTGGGGTGGAAGTTGTGCCTTTGAGGGGGTGTAGAGGAATGAAATGGACGTGGAAAAAGACGCTGGCGGCGGTGTGCGCCCTGGCGTGCGTGGCGGGAGTGGCCCTGTATTGGGCCGGAACACAGCCCGACACCCTGCACTCCGGGGTGCGGGTGGACACCCTCACCGGCCAGCAGGAGGAGAACCTGTACAAGCTGGGCAAGGTGTGGGGGTATGTGAAGTACCACCACCCGGCGGTGGTGGCCGGGGAGGTGGACTGGGACCAGGCCCTCTTTGAGGCGCTGCCCCCGGTGCTGGAAGCTGCCGAAGGGGAAGAGGCCAACCAGGCCCTGGTCCGGTGGCTGGAGGAGTACCCCGTGCCCGACGCCGCCGGAGCGGAGACCCCCCAGGGCATGGAGGGAGCGGAGATGGTGGTCACCCCCGACGATACCTGGACCCAGGACCAGGGGTGGCTGGGCCAGGAGCTCTCCCAGTATCTCACCCAGCTGGGAAAACAGCCGGTGCAGGCCGGGGCGGAGGGGTATGCCGCCTTTGTGGACGGAGACATGAGGGTGAAATTTGACCGGGAGTCGTCGGAGGACTTTGACCCCCGGGACGACGGGGTGAAGCTGCTGGGCCTGTTCCGGTTTTGGAACGCGTTCCAATACTTTTCCCCCTATGTGTCCCTCACCGACCAGGATTGGGACACGGTGCTCCGGGAGGGCATCCGGCCCATGGTGGAGGCCAGGACCAAACAGGACTACGTGCTGGCCCTGGCCCAGGTCACCGCCCAGACCGGGGACAACCACGTGTACCTCCTGGGCTCCTCCAGCGCATGGGTCAACCAGTACGGGGCCTACTATCTGCCGTGCAGCCTGACCATGGCCCAGGGACAGCTGGTGGTGGCCCAGACCCAGGGGGAGGACACGGGGCTTCAGCGGGGGGACGTGCTGGTGGAAGTGGACGGCACCACCGTGGAGCAGCGCCTGACCCAGCTGCGCCGGTACTTTGTCTTTTCCCGGGAGGACGCCTATCTCAATCAGATTGAATACCAGATGGTGCAGACCAAGGAGTCCACCGCCCAGGTGACGGTGCTGCGGGACGGGGCAGAGGTATCGCTCCAGGTGGACACCACCAAGGAAACCTATGAGGCCCAAAACCCCTATGAGACGGGGGTGCTGGAGGGGGAGAACATTGGCTACCTGGACCCCTCCGCCCTCACCAGCCAGGAGCAGCTGGAGGGGTGGATGGAGCAGGTGCAGGACACCGACGGTCTGATTTTAGACCTGCGCTCCTATCCTGCGTTTCCCGTGGCCTACATCCTGGGGGAGGCCCTCATCCCCCAGCCCACCGAGTTTGCCCGCGTGGCGTTCCCTGACCCCACCGCCCCGGGGCAGTTCTACACCCTGGAGGGGGTAAATCGCTGCGGCAAGGGCTGGATGGCCCAGACGGGCCAGGGGGACCAGGACTACCCCGCCTATTCGGGCAAAGTGGTGATTTTAATCGACCAGACCAGCCAGAGCCAGAGCGAGTACACCACCATGGCTCTGCGGCAATGTCCCCAGGCGATGGTGGTGGGCACCCCATCCGTGGGCGCGGACGGGGATATGGCCATGCTGCCCCTGCCCGGAGGGCTGATGGCCACCTTCAGCGGCCTGGGGGTGTACACCCCGGAGGGGGAGCAGACCCAGCGGGTGGGGGTGCAGCCCGACGTGTGGTGCCAGCCCACTCTGGAGGGCATTCAGGCCGGCCGGGACGAGCTGGTGGAAAAGGCCGTTTCGCTCATCCGAGCGGACGAGGGATAGACAAAAAACTTCCACACCCTTCTTTCCGGGTGTGGAAGTTTTTTGTGCCCAAAGGCTCCCTTGTGGGAGGAAAGCAGGTTCTGGCTTGCCAACCTGGTGGGGACGCGCTGGCGCTGGGGTCTATTTTTGAGCGGCCAAAAATAGACGAAAAAGCCGCTTAGGGCGTTCCCCCCTAAGGACCCCCCTTAGGGTACCAGGCTGGAACTGCGTCATGTTGACTCTCGGCCCGTAACCCTTGCTGTGGCCCCTGGTACTGCCACCACACCAGGCCACCCTGGGCAACTGGCCCTATGGCTGGGCGGTTTTCATGTCCGGGCCTACCATGGAGAAGCGGCGTTGCCGCCGCCGGGAGCCAGGCCATCGGCAGCTGGGAACAGCTGCTTTTCCAGGGTAAGGCCCTGGGAGTAGAAGCATACGCCAGCAGAGGAGTAGGCGCTCCCAATAGAATTACCATGCCATCTATGTGACCCCACCGGGCCAAGGGCCGAAGATCACTCTGGAGCAGGAGCAGCCTTGTACCGGCGGGGAGGATTCCACAAGGAGGGGGAAGGCCCCTCCTTTGGCGATTCTTTGGTGGCTTTCTCATCGCTGAGAAAGCCACCCAGCGGAGCGTCCCCACCCAGGCCGGTGGACATCTCCAGACAAATCGGAGAAGAACGAGCTCTCTGGAAAAGAGAACAACAAAAACCCCGGAGCCGCTTGCAAAGCTCCGGGGTTTTTATAAAAGGATGGAGGATAGAATGAAAAAGAAAGGATATCTCTTGCAAGTGTTATGTTACGCAAGAGTCTTTACAAAAGTTTGTGCAGAATTGTTACAAAAGTATTAAATCCTGCAAAGAGTTTGTAAAGTCACCGAAGAGCGGAAAAAAATTCCTCCAAAATGCCCCGACAAGGGGCCTCCAGCAGTCCTCCGTAGATGCGGGGATGGTGGTTGAACCGCTCCTCAAACAGGTTGAGCACCGACCCACAGCAGCCGGATTTGTCCTCCTTCGCCCCGTAGCGCACGGTGGCGATGCGGGCGTTGATGATGGCCCCGGCGCACATGGGGCAGGGCTCCAGGGTCACATACAGGGTGCACCCGGTGAGCCGCCAAGTGCCCAGAGCGGCACAGGCCATGTTGATGGCCTCCACCTCGGCGTGGGCGGTGGCCCGGCCCTCTTCCTCCCGGCGGTTGCGGCCCCGGCCGATGATCTCCCCCTCCGGGGAGACGATGACGCACCCCACGGGCACGTCCCCCTGGGGGATGCAGGCCCTGGCTTCCTTCAGGGCCTCTTGCATATAAGCCTCGTGGGTCATGTTACTTGTCCGTGTGGATGGTCACAGAGGTAATGACCGGCTGCTGGTCGGCGGCGATGAGGCCGTTGCCGTCGATGGGCTGGGCTGCCTTGCACACGGCGTCCACCACGTCCATGCCCTGGGTCACTGTGCCGAAGGCGGCATAGTCTCCGTCCAGATAGGTGTTGTCCTCCTGGACAATGAAGAACTGGGAGCTGGCGGAGTTGGGGTCATTGGAACGGGCCATGGAGATGGTGCCCCGGGTGTGGGAGAGGTTGTTTTCGTAGCCGTTGCTGGAAAACTCACCCACGATCTCGTGCTCCGAGCCGCCGGTGCCGTCCCCGTTGGGGTCACCGCCCTGGATCATGAACCCATCTACGATGCGGTGGAAGGTGAGGCCGTCATAAAAGCCGCTCTCGGCCAGCTCCACGAAGTTGGCGCAGGTGATGGGAGCCACGGACTGATCCAGCTCCACGGTGATGGTGCCGTAGTCCTTGACCTCAATGTCGGCGGTGTAGGTCACGCCCTCCTCCAGAGCGGGGGGTGTGTAGGTGTCAGCGGGGACAGTGGGGGGAG
>NZ_JACSNZ010000111.1 GCF_016902575.1 Pseudoflavonifractor capillosus
ACAACAAAACGAGAGGCTAACCTTTTTGGGGGTTGGCCTCTCGTTTCATTTGCTTTACAATTTGTTTATGCAGACAAATTATAACAAGCAAGATCAGTGTACCGTATATGAGTGCCACGGTCAACTGGTATTTGCATTGAACTCACAAAAAATATTACCGGAGAACGCACCCGTCCGACTGGCAAGTGCCCAGCTTGAGGAACTGGATTACAGGAAACTGTATCGCACCTATTCGTCCAGAGGACGGAAATCGGCAGTGGAACCACGGGTGATGTTCAAGGTAATTGTCTACGGGTATCTGTGTGGCATCTACTCCAGCCGGAAGCTGGAAGAGGCGTGTAGGTACCGAGTAGATTTTATGTGGCTGTTGGAAGGCCAAAAGGCACCGGATCACACCACCATTGCCCGTTTTCGAACCGGGCGGTGCAGAGAAGCCATAGAAGACCTGTTCTACCAGTTTGTCCGCAAGCTGGAGGAAATGGGGGAGACAGACCACAGAGCTGTCTTTATTGATGGAACAAAGATTGAAAGCCGTGCAGGCCGCTATACCTTTGTGTGGCGCAAAAGCGTGGAGAAGCACCTGGCCAAAGTAAAGGCCCAGGTGGAACGATCTACCGGTTTTACTTCCACACAGGAATTGCGGGCATGGTTGGAGGAGTTTGCTCAAAATATTACCTTTGTCCATAGAAGTGGCCGGCGGAAAAGTCCCGGACAAAAGGAATGGGAGCGCCTGTCTGAACTTCTGGAGCGGTGGGAGCAGTATGAAAACATGCTATCCACCATGGGAGAAGGGCGCAACAGTTACTCCAAAACAGACGAAGATGCCACATTTATGCGGCTGAAAGAAGACCACATGCGAAACGGGCAGCTCAAGCCAGCTTATAATGTGCAGATTGGTGTGAACA
>NZ_JACSNZ010000112.1 GCF_016902575.1 Pseudoflavonifractor capillosus
CTTTGATCCTCAGTCCAAAGTGTTCCCCGCTGGCGGCCATGGCGTCGTCGATCTCCTCATAGTCCACAATGTCGGTTACGGCCTCAATGGGGATGCCGGCGGCAACGTCTCCAAGCACTGGGACAATTTGCCCCACAGACTTTCCGGTGACATTTGGCCAACCAAGTAGCATATCAGCTGGAACGCCATATACGTCGGTTATTTTTTTCAGCATTTCAAAACTTGGTTCAGATGATCCAGCCTCATATTTTGCATATGTAGTGCGATCTACCCCTAAAAGTTGCGCAACATCTTTTTGTGTCCACCCCTTTTTAGTACGCAGTGTTTTCAAGATGTGCATAATATCACCTCAAAAAAATAATACGTGAAAAAACTTCACATTTCAATAAATGTGAAAAAACTTCACAACACATCTTGACAAGTGCAGATTCATCACTTATACTGCGAAGTGTGAAGATACTTCACACAACGGAAGGAGGGAGACTATGGCTAAGGTAATGCAGATCAGAGAGAAGCGAGAGGATGTAGGACTAACTCAGCGTGAGCTTGGTGCACGGATGGGCGTAGACTGTTCTACCGTCACAAAGTGGGAAACCGAAGTGGCCCTTCCCAAGGCTCGACAGCTTCCCTTACTTGCCGAAGTTCTCGGCGTTCCCATCGGTGACCTCTTTGTAAGCCAACCGAGGGACTGTCTAAACGATACCACAGAAATGGGGGCATGACCATGCAGACGGATGGCAGGAATATCTATAAAAAGGCTCGTATGGCTGCTGGAATCACCCAGGAACGTGCAGCGGAGCTGCTGGACATTTCCACACGATCTTTGGCGGACTACGAGTCCGGGGTGCGTATGCCCTCCAATGGATTGGTGGACAGCATGGTGACTGTGTATAACA
>NZ_JACSNZ010000113.1 GCF_016902575.1 Pseudoflavonifractor capillosus
TGTTATACACAGTCACCATGCTGTCCACCAATCCATTGGAGGGCATACGCACCCCGGACTCGTAGTCCGCCAAAGATCGTGTGGAAATGTCCAGCAGCTCCGCTGCACGCTCCTGGGTAATTCCCGCAGCCATACGGGCCTTCTTGTAGATATTCCTGCTATCTGTCTGCATGGTCATGCCCCCATTTCTGTGGTATCGTTTAGACAGTCCCTCGGGTGGCTTACAAACAGGTCACCGATGGGGACACCAAGCACCTCAGCAATGAGAGGGAGCTGTCTGGTTTTGGGCAAATATCTCTCATTCTCCCAATCACTAACAGTGCCTTGGGAGGCACCGACCGCCTGCCCAAAGGCAATTTGGTCAATGCCTGCGGATTGACGCAGTTCCTTTATCCGCATCACCAATATCCTCACCTCCTCTTATTGGTTAAACCGATAATACACCGATATTTTTTCTGTGTCAATAGTTTTATTTGTTTTTTATCGGTTATTCCTATATTCCGTTGCAACCAATCGGAAATCCCGATATTATCAACACAACAAGGAGGTGAGTTTTGTGGTCAATCTCAAGGCTTCAAGGAAAGCAGCTGGACTCACTCAAGCGGAGGTTGCCTCGCATATCGGCCTATCTCAACCACAGTATTCAGCGTGGGAGAATGGGAAATCAAAGATAGATCATATCTCTCTGGAGCGGCTTGCAAAGCTATTTGGATGCTCTGTTGATGCGCTCATCAATAACCCCAAAAAAGCGGCCCGAATCCCCGTCCTAGGCGACGTTGCCGCCGGCATCCCCATTGAGGCCGTAACCGACATTGTGGACTATGAGGAGATCGACGACGCCATGGCCGCCAGCGGGGAACACTTTGGACTGAGGATCAAAG
>NZ_JACSNZ010000114.1 GCF_016902575.1 Pseudoflavonifractor capillosus
CAGGGCGGCCACGGTATTTCCCTCGGTGAGGAGCTTGTCAGACATATAGGACAACACATTGAAGAGCATGGCATTGCGGACATTTCTCGCCGCACTGAGCATCCCCTTCGCACCGAACACCAGGAAGCGGCTGGAGGTAATGTTCGTGTGTCCGTTGAAGAACTGGGCATCGGCGCCCTTGCACATGGAGTGCAGCCCCAGCAGCACCTCCTGCAGAAGTTTCTCTGTGTAGAGAGGGTGACAGCTGGCATCGTAAGAGTAAAACTCCTCCTCCATCAAGTCGTAGAGGTCGGAGAGGATGGGGTAGTCCTCTGGGCGCATCTGGCTGAAGTTCGTACTCTCGGTGATGCCGAACTTCTGGTACAGCTTGGAGAGCATGATTTCGATGGTGTCGATGTGGGCATCGCTGAAGTCCTTGTAGGCTCGGAAGAAGTCTTTCAGGAAGGAAATGTGTTGGGCCAGCAGCGTGTTTTTGCGGAAGGGCTCCGGCGCATCGTCGGCATTGGGGTCTCCGCTGTTGTCCCAGCACTTGGGTTCCAGGACATTGATGAGGTAGTGTCCGGCCATGAGGTCGGCAAAGCAGCCACCCACCGCCTCGCACATCTCCTGCTGCTCATGTTCGGCATCCAGGGAGATGACGGACTTGCCAGACTCCAGCAGATTGAGGATGAGCAGCTTCATGAGGTAGGACTTGCCCTGGCCGGAGTTGCCCAGGATCAGGATGTTGGCAGAGGTCTTGTCCTCATCTCGCTGGTCGAAGTCCACCAGAATGTTGCTGCCGTATTTGTCTTTGCCGATGTAGAAGCCCTTGGGGTCCAGCTTGCCGGAGTAGTTGAAAGGGTACAGGTTGGCCACGGAACTGG
>NZ_JACSNZ010000115.1 GCF_016902575.1 Pseudoflavonifractor capillosus
CCAGTTCCGTGGCCAACCTGTACCCTTTCAACTACTCCGGCAAGCTGGACCCCAAGGGCTTCTACATCGGCAAAGACAAATACGGCAGCAACATTCTGGTGGACTTCGATCAGCGAGACGAGGACAAAACCTCCGCCAACATCCTGATCCTGGGCAACTCCGGCCAGGGCAAGTCCTATCTCATGAAGCTGCTCATCCTCAATCTGCTGGAGTCTGGCAAATCTGTCATCTCCCTGGATGCCGAACATGAGCAACAGGAGATGTGCGAGGCGGTGGGTGGCTGCTTTGCCGACCTCATGGCCGGACACTACCTCATCAATGTCCTGGAACCCAAGTGCTGGGACAACAGCGGAGCCCCCAATGCCGACGATGCGCCGGAGCCCTTCCACAAAAACACGTTGCTGGCCCAACACATTTCCTTCCTGAAAGACTTCTTCCGAGCCTACAAGGATTTCAGCGATGCCCACATCGACACCATCGAAATCATGCTCTCCAAGCTGTACCAGAAGTTCGGCATCACCGAGGACACCAACTTTACGCAGATGCACCCGGAAGACTTCCCCATCCTCTCCGACCTCTACGACCTGATAGAGGAGGAGTTTCACAACTATGACGCCAGCCGTCACCCGCTCTACACCGAGAAGCTTCTGCAGGAGGTGCTGCTGGGGCTGCACTCCATGTGCAAGGGCGCCGATGCCCAGTTCTTCAACGGACACACGAACATTACCTCCAGCCGCTTCCTGGTGTTCGGTGTGAAGGGGATGCTCAGTGCGGCGAGAAATGTCCGCAATGCCATGCTCTTCAATGTGTTGTCCTATATGTCTGACAAGCTCCTCACCGAGGGAAATACCGTGGCCGCCCTG
>NZ_JACSNZ010000116.1 GCF_016902575.1 Pseudoflavonifractor capillosus
CTAACCAAGACTCCGGCGCTTTTTCTATTTCAGCGAAAGGAGGACATTGCCCATGCCCCATTACTTCACACGGGATTCCCCTCTATGATAGCGAGGAACCCGGATCACTTTTACAAGAGATGAGACAGATTATTTCAACTCAGAAGGGACGTGATACAAGTGAAACTCATCCAACGCATCCTTACCACAGCTCTGTGCGGTGCCCTGTGTCTCGGGATACTGCCTGGAGCAGCGGCACCCCCAGAAACGCAGCCATCCCAAGAGGTGGTGACAGAGGCAGCTGAACCCACCGTTGAGGCTACCACAGAGGAAGAAATGCCCCTGCTGGCCACCATGTCGGCCTGGTCTCCCGGCGAGGTGGTCAACACCTGGGAGGGAGAACCATACACCTCCATCACTGGCCATAAGTACGCTCTGATGAAATTTAGCTTTATGCGCTACTACAGCGACGGTACCAAAAAAATCATCACCAGCACTCAGACCAGTGGCTATACCAACAACAAGTACTATGTGGGAAACACCCTGGCCTACTGCATCGAGTCCGGTAAGGCCTTTGACGGAGGAGACTACACCTCTGGAGAAGCTGGCACATCGGACTATCTCAAGCTATTGTCTCCCACGGCCCGTGAAGGCATTATGCTTGCCATGCTCTACGGCTACAACCCGGAAAACCCCAGCTATATGCCAACAACCAGCCAGGTTGGATGTGCCTTCAACGTGGACGACTTTGCCTTTGCCACCCAGATCATTATCTGGGAGTATCAAAGCGGCATCCGCACCAGCCCCACCTCCATTTCCGCTCT
>NZ_JACSNZ010000117.1 GCF_016902575.1 Pseudoflavonifractor capillosus
GACTGATACACCTGTGGTATCTGGTGCAGCAGCGGTATTCCTCCGCTCTGTTTGTCCCGCTGTCTGAGTATGTGGAGAAGAGCCGCCGGGGTTACTACAACGCCTACACGTTGGCAGAGCAGAATGCGAAGATCAGCGGGGTCATGGATGTGACGCCTTTCCTGACCTATTTCATTGAACATGTGTACCACAAGCTGGCCTCGGCTCTGCCAGATTCCAACACCACAGAAACCTTCCAGAACGCTTTGTCCCGGGGCGATGTCACAGAAAAAGAACAGGCCCTGTGGCAGTTTGTCCTCACCGCTTATGGGGAGGGCCAGTTCTCCACCAAGCAGCTGGAAAAGGACTTTGGCAATGCGGCCTATGCTACCATCCGTGGATTTGTACTCAAGTTTGAAAAACTTGGGTTGCTGCGCTCTGCAAAATACGGCAATCGCATCAAGTATCAAATTGCAAAATAAACCCAAGAAGCGCCTTCCGAAGCCTGCAGATTCCAGAAGGCGCTATTCTTTATTATTGCGAAACAACCTGTGCATGACAGTTTTAGATGGCTGTGATACAATAAAACTGAATCAATCGTTGGGAGTGTGTTGGATATGAAACGAATCACAGCAGTTCTTCCCTCCCTTGTGACAATTCTGTTGGCATTGGTAAGCTGTACCCCTCGCAGCATGAATTACATCATTGCCAATGAGCCCAGCATCACCGGTGTCGTCCAGGAGGTTCACGACACTTATATTCTCATCTACATTGAAACGGAGGG
>NZ_JACSNZ010000118.1 GCF_016902575.1 Pseudoflavonifractor capillosus
TTTTTGTCTAATGAAAACCCCCGGCTGTGCCGGGGAGTTCAAAAAAAGCTTTAGCGTTCCATATGAAGAAAAAACTCCTTTTGATACAATAAGAGTGCGGTCTGCCAACTGCACAAAAGTATCAAAAGGAGGACAAAAGGCATGAAGCCTAATGACAAGAACAGTTTAGCACATACAACATGGAATTGTAAATATCACATCGTGTTTGCACCGAAATACCGCAGGAAAGTCTTTTATAAGGATAACAGAGTAGAAATAGGAAAAATATTAAGAGAGTTGTGCAACTGGAAGCAGGTAAAGATTGTAGAAGCAGAAGTGTGTCCCGACCATATACATATGCTAGTAGAGATACCGCCGAAAATGAGCGTGTCCAGTTTCGTAGGGTTTCTCAAGGGGAAAAGTAGCCTCATCATTTTCGAGCGACACAGTAATTTGAAATACAAGTATGGAAATCGGCAATTTTGGTGCCGAGGGTACTACGTGGACACAGCAGGGAAAAATGCGAAAAAGATAGCAGAGTATATTCAGAATCAGCTGAAAGAAGACCAAATTGGGGATCAGATGACAATCAAGGAATACATCGACCCGTTTACGGGTAGCAAGCACTAATCTTTCGCAAGTGGCAGACCGTACCAACGCCTTGAGGCGTGGCTAGTAACAAAGGGCTTTGCCCGCATATGAAGAACCCCCGGCTATGCCGGGGGGTTCCTATT
>NZ_JACSNZ010000119.1 GCF_016902575.1 Pseudoflavonifractor capillosus
TTGTATATTGAAAACCCCCGGCTGTGCCGGGGAGTTCAAAAAAAGCTTTAGCGTTCCGTATGAAGAAAAAACTCCTTTTGATACAATCAAGGTGCGGTCTGCCAACTGCACGAAAGTATCAAAAGGAGGACAAAAGGCATGAAGCCCAATGACAATCATAGTTTATCACACAGTACATGGAATTGTAAATATCACATTGTGTTTGCACCAAAGTACCGGAGAAAAGTATTTTATAAAGACAACAGAGTGGAAATCGGTAAAATATTGAGAGCGTTGTGCAACTGGAAACAGGTGAATATTGTAGAAGCGGAAGTATGTCCCGACCATATACATATGCTTGTAGAGATACCGCCAAAAATGAGCGTGTCCAGTTTCGTAGGGTTCCTCAAAGGGAAAAGTAGCCTGATAATTTTCGAGAGGCACAGCAATCTCAAGTATAAATACGGGAATCGCCAATTCTGGTGTCGAGGATATTATGTGGACACTGCGGGGAAAAATGCGAAAAAGATAGCAGAGTATATCCAGAATCAACTCAAGGAGGATCAAATTGGAGATCAGATGACGATAAAGGAATACATCGACCCGTTTACGGGTAGCAAGCATTAGTCTTTCGCAGATGGCAGACCGTACTAACGCCTTTAGGCGTGGCTAGTAACAAAGGGCTTTGCCCGCATATGAAGAACCCCCGGCTATGCCGGGGGGTTCCTATT
>NZ_JACSNZ010000120.1 GCF_016902575.1 Pseudoflavonifractor capillosus
ACCCCGGCGGCTCTTCTCCACATACTCAGACAGCGGGACAAACAGAGCGGAGGAATACCGCTGCTGCACCAGATACCACAGGTGTATCAGTCGGGCCATTCTGCCGTTGCCGTCAAACCAGGGATGCAGGTAGGCGATGTAGAAGTGGATGAGCGCCGCTTTCAGCAGATCGTTCATGGCAGATTCCTGATGGATAAACTCCACCAGATTCCCCATATACTCCGGCAGCATCTGCCAGGGGAGGCCGATGTGCTCCACTTTGTCACCCACGATATACACGCTGTCATGGCGGTATTTATGGCCGGGCAGGAGCTGATCATCCTCCGGTAAAAATGCTCCAATGGTAAGCTCATAGAGCTGGTGGATGCTCTCCTCGCTGATCGTATGCTGAGGATCGCTGATAAACTCCAGGCCTTTCTTCATGCCGTAGATGCGGTTCTCACTCTCGCTTATGGGGGCGTAGCCGGACAAAATCCTGCGGACGCTGTCCCGGGAGGTGTCGATCTGCTCGATGGAGAAGGTGGAGAGAATTTCGTCCTCCATGGCCTTTCTGCCATAGACCTGGCTGCTGCTCTGGGGTGTCAGCAGCACCTTGGCCGCCGACAGCTGAACCTGGGCAACAGAATCCAGATAGACCAGATTCTTTCCATTGA
>NZ_JACSNZ010000013.1 GCF_016902575.1 Pseudoflavonifractor capillosus
CAAATTGAAATTGAGCAACTCAAGCACAAGCTATATCTGGCGGAAATGGAGAATGCACTGCTAAAAAAATTGGACGAGATCGAGAGGAGAGAGGCCTGGAAGAAGTGAGGCAGCGTCGTACTTATAAAGCCATTCAGGAGTGCCATGAAAATCAGGGGTACCCCATTGAGGTGGCGTGTAAACTGCTCCATGTCGCTCGTTCTGCCTATCATAAATGGGCTTCTGGAAAGTTGAGCCGCAGAGCTACGGAGAACGAGAAACTGGCGGATAAGATCGAGAAAATCTACTCCGAGAGCCCAGACAAAGGCTATCGGAGGCTGAACGATGACTTGCGCCACGACTACGGCATCCACGTCAACGACAAGAGAGTGCTGCGCATTTGCCGGGCCAGAGATATTCGCTCTACCGTGAAGTACAGCAATCACGGCTGTACCAGACGGGCCAAGAACCCTCAGTATCTAGCTGAAAACCTGTTGGATCGCCAATTCTATGCAGAAAAGCCGAATGAAAAATGGCTGACCGATGTGACCGAGTTTAAGTGGTATGAGGGAACTGAAGTACACAAGGTCTATCTCAGCGCTATTCTGGATCTCTATGACCGGCGCATTGTGGCCTTTGTGCTGGGGGATCGCAATGACAATCCTCTTGTATTCAAGACCTTTGACAAGGCTGTGAAGGCCAATCCTGGTGCTCACCCCTTGTTCCATAGCGACAGAGGGTTTCAGTATACCAACCGAACCTTCCACCACAAGCTTGTGCAGGCAGGAATGACACAAAGTATGTCCCGTGTGGCCCACTGCATTGACAATGGCCCCATGGAAGGGTTCTGGGGCATCTTAAAGCGGGAGCGTTACTACGGCAGACGATTTACCAGTAAGAAAGAACTTGTCCTGATGATTCAACACTATATCCACTACTACAACACCAGGAGAGTACAGCGCAACTTGGGCGTGCTGACGCCGATGGAGAAGCACGAGCTGTATCTCGCTGCATAAAAAGCGGCCAGCAGCACATAGGCTACTGGCCGGGAAAACTTTATATTTTTTCACTGTCCTCTTGACGGGGAGCAGTTCAGACCCACCGGGCAAAATAGCAAGTAATATGAAGTTTATTTACATGGTATAGTTCATACTCATGGCCGAACCTCTCCGTCGAATAGAACGGGCTTTTTTTGAGCGGCTAGCCCTTGTCAGATCAGGTGGGGATAGTATCCGGCGCAGCATGGCGGCATCCTCCTTCTATGCCGCCGTGGAAGCTGTCAGGGCAAAGAAAAACGGCGGCTCGAATTGAACCGCCGTGAAGAAAGTGCTTTTGCGCGCAGAAAGCCATCTGCCCCGCGGCGGTTTTTTCTTTTCTGCCGCCGGGCAGATCATAGAGGATATAAAAACAGAGCCGATAACCTACGAGGTTTTCCCTCAGTGTTATCGGCTCTGCGTCTTAGCGTCTGGCTCTTGGATGATGGATAAATTCAGTTGTCTTACTGCAATCAAGGTTTCATGTTTGCACTTGGGGCAATACAACGGAAAGTTTTCCAGGACTGTGTCATCGCGGATTTTCAATCGTGTTTTGCTGCCGCAGACAGGACACAGAATCCATTCATGATGTTCCATAATGATTCACCTGCTTTCTACTGCAACAATAATAGAAAGCATGCCAATCGGAATATACATAAAAAGCAAGCTTAATCTTTGCCACAGTCCTTCTAATGCTATTACTGTGCCTTGATACACAGACTTGTCAGCTATGACAAATAGTGTAAAAAATGCGATTGCCAAAAAAAAGCAAAGTACAGATGATGTACCTGCAAGCCTGTTTGAAATTTTGAAAAAATACCATCCGATAAACACTGGAGCAAGTGTCAGCAACAGGAAACCAATGACTGAACCGAATCCGTGTATTTTGGCGGAAAGGGTATCAAGGCTTTTGCTTTCTCCCACAGGAAAAATACCTGACAGCAAGCAACCACCTAGGGCGTATGCAGAAGTTACTAAGCAAAGCAGAGTAGACAGCCACGGGGACACTTTCACAACAGCGAAATGAAGTTGGTAAGAACCAATCAACAACGAAATCCCCAGCAAAATGAGCCAAGCGTTATAAAACATATGAAGTGGTGCTTTCTGATTTCCTAATACGCTCATTACCTGTGTAAGATGGTTGTAACCTTTATAAGTAGGAGCCAGCAGAAATGGAAGTACTAAATCGACAACCAGCAGAGCCGGTAAAATACTTGTAAAGTTATATTTCATCGTCGAGGCCTCTCTTAAAATGGCCTAAGCCCTTTAATATTTTTACAGCAACTTCCTGCATAACATCAGCTTTGACTACAGCAATTCCCTGATCTTCATCTCCTAAAACAAGCAAAGTGTCGCCCGGGTTGATATCAAATATTTCACGCGCTTCTTTAGGAATAACGATTTGACCACGTTCTCCTACTTTGACAGTTCCAAAAATATGTTTTCCTTTTGGCATTGACATTTGTTTTCACCCCAAATCATACTTTTCACATCTACATGAAAAGTATATATTTAGTTGTGTGAAATGTCAACTATATTAAAAAAGAGCCGGTATCCACAACACTTAATCTGCGGGCTATCGGCTCTGCGTCTTAGCGTCTGGCTCTTGCACGATGGATAGATTTAGTTGTCGAACTGCGATTAAAGTTTCGTGTTTACATTTGGGGCAAAACAATGGGAAATTTTCAAGAATGGTATCGCTGCGGATTCTTAATCGTGTTTTACTGCCGCAGACAGGACATAATACCCACTCAATATGACTCATATCCTTATTGCCCGCAGCAAGTAACCCGATATTCCTTGATATGACCGGGGTAAGAATGTACTTTGTCCATAAGCGGTCCTCTTGCTCCCATTGTAAATGCGATGTCACTGCTTTTAATCGACATGAGAATATCCCCACAGGAAAGATTCAAATATCGCATCGTGTTTTCGGGCAGCCTCACAACACCGTTTTGAGAAATATGCAGCCAAGTATAGCCTCGTCCTTTATAGCGAACGAATTCTCCTTCATCAATCGTGTACTGTGACAATGCGGGACAATCATCTAATATATGCTTCAATTTTGATTGCCCAAGTAATTGTTTGCTGGTCACGCAAAATCCGCCCGTGATTTTGCTCCCCGTGAAAATAATAATGCGTCCTTCTTTTTGAACAGGATATTGTTCAAGAGTCTCTGCCGGAAAAAGTATTTCTCGCCTATTGCTGATGGCGGAAAGTCCAAATACATATTTTCCACCCTTATTTAGTTGCGGCATTTTACTCCCCCTTGTATTTTGATTTTATCTGTGGTACAGTTATAATATAATATTGTAGTACTCTATATATAGAGTACTACAACTTAAAACTAAAGTCAAGGGGTATGCGTTATGCTCTCGAAATCTGCTACTATGTTATTGGGTCTGATCAATCAAAGACCGCTTAATCCATATGAAATTATCAAGCAGCTACAAATCATGAATGTTCATCGTTGGTACAACATCGCCAATTCGACAGTCTACGCTACACTAAAAGTCTTAGAGAAGAAAGAATATATTTATGGCAGCATTGAAAAGGCTGGAAATATGCCCGACAAGACGATTTACTCGCTTACAGACAAAGGGAAACAAGAATTTGTGGCAACATTACAGCAATCAATTTTGTCCTTCGACTATGATACCAACATTTTCTCGATTGCCGCATTTTTTATTGATGCGTTAGATGATCCGCAAAGTCTGCTTTCACAGCGTTTGAAAATATTAAATAGCTATCTTGAGGGAATTGAGCAGCAGATAACAGGCATAAAAGACGACATACCTTCCATTGCAAAGGCTAATATTGAACGAACTAAATATATTGTTGAAGCAGAAATTGCAGGTACTGAGAGTTTGATTCATGCAATATTATAATGACCAACTGTTGAAAGCTGTTCGGTATCTGATAAATTAAGTGCACAACCCAAAAGCATGAATTATAAAATGTAGATATATAGCATATAGCAACATTCCACGGGCAAAGTATGAAATATACAATGTAAGTGGGTGATGCTATATGGCGAACATTGAAGATTGCCCCGGTTTTGAAACTTTCGGTGCCGATGTAAAAGCCGCACGGAACGCAAAGCATCTGTCGCGCAGGGCATTGGCGGAAATCATCGACATCGACTCCCGGTATCTCGCAAATATCGAGAACGAAGGTACGATTCCCGCTCTGCCGGTCATCATACAGCTTATCAAAGTGTGCGGACTTCCCGTGGAACGATACTTTAATCCAGAGGTCATGCGGGAGGAAAGCGCACAGCGGCAGCGTGTCAGCCACAAGCTGAAGCTTTGCCCGGAGCACTATTTACCAGTCATTGAGGGCGCAATCGATGGAGCGTTGAAAATTAAACAATCAACGAAAGAAACGGGGGATGTGTGAAAGCATCCTCTGTTTTCGTTTCTCCAGGGCGGCTCTGCCGCCCTTTTCTTTTTGAAAAATCCGGGATTTTGCGGGCAGATAAAGGTGTTTCCGGCATTGTATTTACGGGGGAAGGAGCGTAGAGCAAGCACAGCAAGTGTGGCCACACTTGCGAATTTTGCTTTAGGGAACCCCTTCCCCCTAAACACAAAATTGCTTGTTGGGATACTCCCAAACCCTTTTGCAGAAAGGACGATGTCGCCCTATGGCAAATCGCAGACGCCCCATCATCCTGCGCTGCCCGGTAACAGTGGAAGAACGCACCTTGATTGAGCAGAAAATGGCCCAGCTCCAGACAAAGCGGATCGGCGCCTACCTGCGGAAGATGGCGATTGACGGATATATCATCCAGGTGGACACCAGGGACATTAAGGAGATGAACAAACTTCTGTCCGCCATTGGCCGGAACATCAATCAGATCGCCAAGCGGGTCAACGCCGGAGGCCCCACCTATCAGGCCGATATGGAGAAAATCCGGGAAAGGCTGGATCAGATATGGCAGTTACAAAGACGCATCCTATTAAGTCAACGCTGAAAGCGGCGATTGACTATATCTGCAATCCTGACAAGACGGACGGGAAACTGCTAGTGTCCTCCTTTGGCTGCGCCGCCGAGACCGCCGACATTGAATTTGAATGGACACGCCGTCATGCCATCGACAAGGGTACGCACTTGGGCCGCCACCTGATCCAAGCCTTTGAGCCTGGGGAGGTCTCCGCCGAGGAAGCCCATGAGATCGGGATGCAGTTGGCAAAAGAAATATTGGGTGGCAAGTACGAGTTTGTACTTACCACCCATATTGACAAGGGACATATTCACAACCATCTGATTTTTAATGCGGTCAGTTTCACCGACCACAAGCACTACCATTCCAACAAGCGCAGCTATCACGAGATACGCCGGGCCAGCGACCGGCTGTGCAAAGAACACGGCTTGTCCGTCATCGTCCCCGGCCAGAATAAGGGCAAGAGCTACATTGAGCATCAGGCCGCACAGAACGGCACCAGCTACAAGGCAAAGCTGAAAGCCTCCATCGACCGGCTGATCCCCGCGTCCTCCAGCCTGGAAGATTTGCTTGCCCGGTTGCAGCGAGAAGGATACGAGATCAAGCGGGGAAAGCATATCTCCGTCAGGGCGCCAGACCAGGATCGGTTCACCCGGCTCAAAACCCTGGGCGCCGATTACACGGAAGAAGCCATTGCCTCCCGAATCGTCAGAGGCCTCCGACCATCCAGAGTGCCCAAGCAGCGCAGCGGAAAGGTCAGTCTGCTCATTGACATTCAGAACAATATCAAGGCCCAGCAGAGCGCCGGATACCAGCGGTGGGCAACTATTGAGAATCTGAAACGAGCGGCTGCCACCATGAACTTTCTTACTGAACACGGCATCGGCAGTTATGAGGAATTGGTGGAACGGTGCGATGCCGTTTCTGCCGCCTCCATCCGCACCAGGGAGGGCCTGCGGGATGTGGAACAGCAGATTACCGACCTTGCCCTCCTGGGAAAGCAGATCGACACCTACCGCAAACTGAAACCCGTCTATGACCGCTACAAGGCATCAAAGGATAAGGAAAAATTTCTCCGTGGCTTTGAGAGCGAGATCATCTTATTCGAGGCGGCAGCCAGAGAGATCAAGAAAGCCGGACTCACCAAACTTCCTTCAGCCGAAAAACTGAAAGCGGAACTGGATGGACTCTCCTCCCGCAAGACTGCCCTGCAAGCGGAACTTCGGAAAATACAGCAGGAAGAAAAGGAGTATGATACCATACAGCAAAACTTGAATATCTTACTCTCGAAGACACCGATAAGCAGGGACAAAGAAATATGTTACTAAACCAGGCAAGTAACTTTAATCCATCCATTTGATTTATCAGGGATAAAGTAATTAAATAAATTTTATATTATTTATATTCAGGGATATATAGACGATAATACTCTCTTGCTGCAAATTGATCTGTCATTCCGGCAATATGATCACAAATTGTCCGAATAAAGCGTGGATCCTTTTGAATCTTCTCAACATCTAAAGTTGCACGATTAAATTCGATTCCGCTTCGGTTACAGTACTTTTCGAGGACATAGTCTGGCAATTGCTTGGGATGAGTAAAAAAAGCTTTAAAAAGTTGTTTAATTAAATACTCGGATTTAGAATCTGAAATGCTGATTTGCTCAGAACATATTACACGATTAACTATCATGTCATTATATATACGTTTACGCGCACGTTCAACATCAGGCGATAGCATAACACATTTTTCTTTGATACAATTGTCTAGGGTCGAATAATTAGGTGAATATGCATCTATATATTTTTCAATTTGCTTGGTTGATTCAATACACGCATCCTTAATAAAAAAGCCGACCATATTCTTAATAATAAGTGATCGAGTATCATACGCAGGAGTTTTAGTGTTCTCGTTAAGAGAAATCCCACTTTCGCTGATAACCTTTTGCACAAATGGGTCATTACTGAGAGCATCAAAGGAGATAATCTTACTACGCACGCCATCTTCTATATCATGCGTACATTGTGCAATTTCATCCGCTAATGCAACTACTTGCCCTTCCAATGTGAAGGAGGGGGCGTCCAAACGCATATTGTCAAAGTTACCTTCTGGAAAAACAATGGGAACTCCGCTTTTTTGGGTTGAGGTATGCTTCAGAATTCCTTCACGAACTGCAAGGGTTAGGTTCAGTCCAGCGTAAGAAGAGCAACGGCTTTCTAATTCATCAACTACGCGTAAGGACTGTAAATTATGTTTGAATCCTTGACTAATTTGAGTTTCCTTTGAAACTGCGCCATTCATCAAAATTTCATGTAAAGTTCTTTCACCTATGTGTCCAAAAGGTGTATGTCCCAAATCATGTCCTAATGCAATGGCTTCTATTAATTCATCATTTAAGCATAATGCCTTTCCAATAGAACGTGCAATTTGGCTAACCTCAAGAGTGTGTGTTAAGCGATTGCGGTAATGATCTCCCATATTAGCATTAAAAATCTGGGTTTTGTGCATCATACGCCGAAAAGCTCTTGAATGCATAATTCTGTCCCGATCTCTTTGGAAACAATCTCTCTTACATATGCCGCTTTCTGGATCCTCTGTATATCTCCGATAATTTAAGAAATTACTATCGTTGGGAGCTCCTTTTATCATCTATATTTCCTCCTCATGTAAATATCAGAAATGAAATTTATGATAAACATACCCTTCTTTGTATGATCTGTATTGCTGGTGGCAACTACACCCTAAAGGGCATTGGCGAATTTCTAAACATACCCATGGTGCATATTTCTCTATTAAGAACTGTAGATGACAATATGCATTTTCAAAATAACTCGTATTGTCTATCATAGGATTATCTATAATTATCTTTTCCAAATAATCAAAAGGAAGTGCCTCTGTTTGATGTCGCAGCGTTATATGTTGAGTAAAGTCGCCCTTAGTATATCCAAAGTATAATTCTTCTTCAGATGAAAAGTATCGTCTATTTTCTGGAGTATTTGGGAACCAGCGAATTGGATTATCTTTTGTAATTTGTATTGTTCCTTCAGGCAATGTTTCTAGCACATCAGTAGAATAAACAAACACAATGGGACCATAATGATTTATTTTTCCAATTCTTTCATGTATATCAACAGAATCGAAGAAAATATCATAATAAACATCTAGCAGCTTATCGGTAGCATCAGTTTCTTGGGGGGTCTGATAAAGGCCAAAATCTTCAACTGCCCCTCGGGAGAGCAATCCTCCATTTTCCAAAAATGTACAAGCGGTAGCCATGGAATTGGCATGATATAAATGGGCGACTTCTTTTTCCAATAGAATTCGCTGAATATCTTTATTCGTCATATCCAAAAATCACTTCCCAAAATGCAACACATTTTGTTTATTATAGCAGAAATTTTTGGTGTATGGAAGTGCATGTAATGAGTGTTTATTAAGAATCTTTGCCTATTTGATGTAAAACACTCAGGTGTGAAAACCTTCTTTTATGGGTCGATAAATAAAAAATGGGAGCGTCACCACCAGACCACTTTAATCTGATGATGGCGCTCCCTTTGTCTAAAGGTGAAAATCCAGCGGTTTCCCTATGCAGAAACACCTTACCGCCCCACATGGAAAATCATACTGCCCCTACACGGAAAAGCTGACACAGGCGATTTCTTCGGCCATTTAGAACCCTAATTCCTGCACTTTTGGGAGCGGCGGGAAAGATAGTGCGGGCAGGACACTACTACCGCCCTGAAACTCTGCTTACAGGGATGGATACAACCCTTGCAGAGTTTGTTATACCGGCGCCTGCCGTTCTCGCCCAGGAAGAATGACCATTCCAGACGCCATTTCTTGCTCCGGCTCATAAGTCGCCCAGCTCCGGGGGCTTCTTCTGCGGGGCAGGCTTGTCCGGGCCTTTCCGTTCCGCGCACTCCCGTTTTGCGTCCTCCAGCCGATCCCGGATAGAGGGCTTTTTCTCCGGCGTGGTCCTGCGCACCTCGGCCTTGGCTTTCTCCAATTCTTCCCCACGGCGGCCGTTGTTGATGATCCCGTCGATCATGCCGTAGTCATCCTCCAGGGTCATTTCCGCCGTGCGCAGCGGGTTTTCCGGCTCCACGGGGACGGACACGATCTGCCCATTGATGCTGGCGAACAGCTCCGGCCGCTTGAATTGCTCGGTGTACTTCTGGATCATGTCCAGGGGCAGGGACGCGAAACTCTCCGGCCCCAGGCCCACCACCAGGAAGGTGCCCGCCACAATGTCGTAAATCTCGCCATGCTCGTCCCGGAGGGAACGGTTCAGGTCCAGACCGATGAGCTTGCCTTCATCATTCAGCACCAACCCCACCGGATCGTCAAAGGGATAGGAGGCGGCAATATCGCCGCCCACCTCCGCTTGCAGCGCATGGAGACCAGGATCGATCTCCTTCACATAGGGTTCCTTCATAGGCTCCACCACCAGGACGGTCAACTTCTCCGGCGCGGTATGTTCGGGGGCGTCTCCGCTGGGGATGGCAAAGGCGCGGCTACCGTTGGCCATGATGAGATATTTCCCATCTTCCGACTCGTGGTGGAAACCGTATCCGGCCGCCTCCATCTGTTCTCGGCTCATATCCGTCACATGGAAGGTGCCTCTGGGGGTCCGCACCGTTTCGCCGGTCTCACGGTCGTCCGGGGTGGGCGCCGCTTGCTGACCGTACAACTCCGCCTCATACTCCCGGTTTGCCTGTTCCGCAAAGGCCAGCATCTCATCCACATGGGACTGATCCGGGTTTTCGATGGCCTCCCGAATCACCTGCGGGTCCACATCCAAATATGCCTCGTAGCCCACAGCCTCCTTGAACTTCTCCAGCTCGGAGGGAAGGTAGTCCTCTGGGGTCTGGCCCAACGCTTTCAGCTTTTCTTCCAGAGGGGCAATGCGGCAATCGGAAAGTTTCTCGTAGATTTCTTCCTTTGCCGCGTGTTCCTCCGGGTGCTCGGCGGCATACTGCGGGTCGTGCTGCCGGAAAAACTCGTCCATATCGTAGGCAAGGTCCATGGCCCATTCCGAAATTTCTTCTTCGGGGATGTCGTCCTGGAAGGTCATCACCCGGTATTCCTCCGGGATGCTGCCGCGCTCGCCATCGTAATACTCATGGAAGCTGTCCCCGGTGTCCCGCACATAGCCCAGGTCGGTGAACTGGCCGCTTTCCTCCAGGGCGATGTCCCGCCCATAGGCCTCATAGTCGATGTAGTTGCGCAGATGCTCCGGTACCTGCATGGCGTCCAGTTCCTCGATGTAATACCGTCCCAGATCGTCGTAGTCGTGGATGTCGGGGTAAACATCGTAGCAGTCCAGGTTCTCCGTCAGGTTGATAAGCTCCTGGATGCTGCCCGTGTGATCGCCGATCTCCATAGCCGCCTGGAACCGCTCATATTCGTCCTGACTCATGTCATCCAGCTTGGAGGCCAGATAGTTCAGTTCGTCCAGGTTGGCATACTCGCCCAACAGGTCATAGAGGCCGTCCACATAGCAGTCGTAGTCCGTGATGAACCATTCCTCATAGGTCTGCCCGAAGTCGTCCTTCGCACCGATCCCGATACGCTCAAAGACCTTTTTCAGTTCCTCCGCCGTGGTGGGGAACTTCACCCATTCGCCCACAAGGGCACCCTCGTTATATTTGCCCAGGTTGGTGATGAAAGCGGCAAAGGGATAATCTTTGTCATAGTCATAATGGGGCATAACGACACCTCCTTACAGTTCCGGCGCAGACTTTTCCCGATGGGGCTGCGCCTTGCTCTGGTTGGCACATTCCTTCCGGCTCTGCTCCAGCCGCTCCTTGATGGAGGGCTTTTTCTCCGTCTGCCTCTCTCTGGGGTGCTCATGTTCCCACTCGTCGCCGGAAAGGGTGAGATACCCTTTACTGGTGAAGCACCCCTGTTCCTCCTGCATGGCATGATCGCCAAAGGGAACGGGATCAATGGCGTCCAGCAGCTCCGGGGGCAGAAGGACGTCCAAATGCTGCGCCAGATAGCGCCAGCCCACATCCTCCACCTTGCAGATGTTGGACTCCAGGACAAAATACTCGGTGTTGGCGGGAAACTCTCGGAACTGCTCCCAAGTGGTCAGGCGGAAGGGAGACTCCTGCACAGCGGCCAGAAGATCCCTATCCTCCGGGGAGAGGGAGGACAGAGCTCGGAGCGTTGCCTCCAGCTCCGCAGGTTCCCTCTCCTGGGGGAGCATTGCTTTCAGATCGTTCAGCGAAATATCCAATTTACTTTTTGCCATTCACACCTTCCTTTCGCTTGGGAAACTCCAGTTTGAAGCGGACATACTTTTCGTCGGTATCGTCCAGGATCACCACGGCGTCATAGGTGGAACCTTTCTTCTCCGACCACATCCCCTTGACGGAAGTACGGCCTTTTTTCAGAAGGTCGGCCGCCATCTTCCGGGTCATTTCCTTGCGGCGTCTGGTCCAGAAACGGTCATTCTTCCACATGACAAACTGACAGGCACGGTCCGAACAGGCGAAGTTCTTCTTGCCCTCATAAACCGGCTTGCCGCAGCGGGGGCAGAGACCCACCGTCTCCTTCTCCGGCTGGAACAGCTTTTGCCCATCCTCGGAAATGTGGGAGTATTTCCGCACCAGCTCCGCCGCCATTGCCTCGATCCCGTCCATGAAGTCCTCCGGTGACGTCTGGCTCTTTGCCACCTCGTTCAACCGCTGCTCCCAATCCGCCGTGAGCTTGGGGGAGGTCAGCAACTCCGGCAGCACCGTGACCAGGTTGACGCCCGCTTTTGTGGGGATCAGGTTCTTGCCCTTGCGCTCCACGAATCCGCCGGACACCAGCTTTTCAATGATGGCCGCCCTTGTCGCCGGGGTGCCCAGGCCGCGCCGTTCCGCGTCCTCTGGGATGTCCTCCTTGCCTGCGTTCTCCATTGCTGCCAGAAGGGAATCTTCCGTATAGGGGCGCGGTGGCGAAGTGAAGTGCTCGGTGACAGAGGCGGTGACCGGCTCAAAGACCTGCCCCTCGGTCAAGGCCGGAAGGACGCCTTCGGCATCTTCATCCTCCGGCTTCTCCTTCAGGGAGGAACGAAACACCTCCTGGATGGCCCGCCAGCCCTGGGAAAGCACCTGCTTTCCCTTTGCCGTAAAGGTATGTCCGCCGCAATCGAAGGTGGCCGTGACTGCCTCGTACACGAAAGGCTCCGCCGCCGCACACAGCAGTTTGCAGCAGACCAGCAGAAGGATATTGCGCTCGCCCACAGGCAGCGCAGGCACATCCGCCTTTTCCAGTTCCAGGGTGGGAATCAGGGCGTGGTGGTCGGATACCTCCTTGTCGTTCACCAGAGCCAAAACATCGGGGAAAAACTCCGGGCAGGCGTCGAAGGGCGCCACTCGTACCGCCAGATGCAGGACCACGGAGGCGGTCTCCGCCATGTCAACCGTCAGATACCGGCTGTCCGTGCGGGGATAGGTCAGCAGCTTCTTTTCATAGAGCGATTGGGCGTAGTCCAGGGTTTGCTTGGCCGTGTAGCCGAACACCCGGTTTGCCTCCCGCTGCAAGGTGGTCAGGTCGTACAGCTTGGGCGGCTTTTCCGTCTTTTTCTCCCGCACCACGGATACACAGGTTGCTTTTTTACCATCGCAGGCATCCTGGATGGTCTGAGCATCCTCCATAGCTGTGAATTTTTCAGAAACCGCCTCGGCTCCCTCCAGCGCCAGCCGCACATGATGGTATTTCTCTTTACGGAACAGGACGATCTTGTTGTCCCGGTCTGCCAGCATGGCAAGGGTGGGTGTCTGTACCCGCCCCACGTTCAGAGTGCGATGGTAGAGGACGGAGAACAGGCGGCTTGCATTGATACCAATGAGCCAGTCCGCCTTTTGGCGGCAAAGCGCCGACTGATACAACGGGTCATAGTCCCCGCCGGGGCGCAGATCGGCAAGGCCCTCCCGGATCGCCGCGTCCTCCAGCGAAGAAATCCAGAGGCGGGAGAAGGGCTTTTTGCATCCGGCGGCTTCATAGACCAGCCGGAAGATCAATTCACCTTCGCGCCCTGCGTCGCAGGCGTTGACCAGCTCCGACACATCGGGGCGTTCCATCAGGGAACGGAGAATGTGGAACTGGGCAGCCTTTTCCTCGGACACCACATAGCGGAAGGGGTTGGGCAGGATGGGAAGATCCTCATACCGCCATTTCTTGTAGCGGTCATCATAGGCGGCTGCGTCCGCCAGCCCCACCAGATGCCCGATGCACCAGGAAATCCGCCAGCCGCCGCCTTCAAAATAGCCATCGGCCCTGGATGTGACACCCAGGGCCGACGCGATGCTCTTTGCTACACTCGGTTTTTCACAGATCACCAATTTGCTCAATTCTGGTCCTCCTGTTCTTCCTGTTCAGGAACATCCTCGTTTTCGTATTCCTCGTCCTCGAACTCATAGTCGTCCGGGTCGGCGCTGACCTTTGCGCCCTGCTTGGGCTTGATGAACTTGATGTAGGCGAAGGCTCCGCCGCCGCCCAGAGCCGCCAGCAGCAGGATCAGCACCAGGGCGCCGCCGCTGCCGGACTCTTTCTCCGGCTCCGGTTCGGACTCCGGCTCCACCTCCGGCGCTTTCCCGGCGCACTCGCTCATATTCACCGCACAGACCGGACAGGCGGTATTCACCGCACCGGCCTGGCACTTCTCGGCGCAGGTACAAGCAGCGGGCTTTTCCTCTGTCTGTCCATCTTCCATCAGCGCCATCAGGTCGGCTTCATCCACCTGGTTCAAGAAGTGAACGGCGGTCTCCTTGTCCTCGTTGGACCGGTCGATCAGGATGTAAAAATAGTTGCCCGCTTTCGCGGTCACGGTGATAAGCTGCTTGTCGCCGTAATAGTCGTCCACCAGCGTGGCGTTGCCCTCCGGGGTCAGGGGCTGGCCATCCGGCTCCATGCCCCCGGTGGCGGGTTCCTCGGTGGGTTCCGGCGTCGTCTCGGCGGGCTCCCCGGTGTAATAGTCGCCATCCCCGCCGCCCGCAAAGGCGGTGACGGAGAAAGCGGTCATGCACAGTACAACCGCCAGCATCGCCGTAAACAGCCGGATCACTTTCTTATTCTTCATGGTCACTGTCCTCCATATCCTCGTCGTCAGGGTCCGGCGTCGCCTCCGCCTCCATCATCCCGTCGGGCAGGGTGATCAGGCCGCTGGCGTAGGCCTTCAGGAAGGCGGTCAGCTCCTTGTTGTCCATGCGCACCGCCTTGACCATGCGGACGATCTCCAGGTTTTCTTCCTCGGTGAGCTGCGCCTCCAGCTCCCGAAGTCGCTTCTGCTGGGCGGAGATCTTCTCCTTCGTCTTTTCGATGTCTTTGCGAATCTTCTCAACCGTTGCCATGTGTGCAAAACTCCTTTCCAAATCGTTCTCTCCAGGAATAGTTCCGCCCCAGGCCCTTGACCGTTTTCAGGTTTTTCCGGGCGTTGTCCTCCAGCGCCAGGGCGCGGCGAAACAAATCGGGATGCTGCTCCCGCAGGGCGGTGATCTCGTCGGGTTTCATGCTGGGGCAGAAAAAACAGGACGATTTTCCCGGCTGGGGCAGCCCTGCCGCCTCGATCTGCCGGATGCAATCGTCCCGCATCCATCCCCATTCCATCAGGGGATACCACTTGCTGTATTTTCGGTCGGCCAGGTCTCCCAGCAGGACCTTGTCGCTGCGGTAGCCCTCGCCTGCGTCGTAGCCGATGAACTTGACCACCCGTTTGCCCGCCGCCCACGCCTTTTGACACGGCGGGTAATGGTTGCAGAACTTTTCCTGCGGCCCGATCTTGTGTTTTAGGGAACACCGCTTGAAGCCGTAGGCGATGGACGGAAGGCTGCAACTTTGCAGACATTCATCCTCCAGCGTCAGCCGTTTCCCGTCACGGGTGGTCTTATACACTCTGGTAATGGGAGGCATCCCGTGGTCCTTCAGCCAGCGGTCCATCACATCCAGATAGGCGTAGGTGTGGGGATGCTCTGCCCCCGTATCCGCAAAGAGAATCAGGTCCACCGGGATACGGTGCTGGTGCAGCCCGATCAAAAGGGCGGTGCTGTTGGCGCCGCCCCCATAGGAAACCATATTGATGTTTCATCACCTCCATCAGTTGTACGGCGGCCTGCCGTATGCGTAGAAATGGGATTGCCAGTAACTTGTGTTCAAGTTGGAATACTGGATGGGGTCGCCGCAATGCAGCATCATCCCGTCGCCCACATAGATGCCTACATGAGATACGCCGGTTGTATCGTAGGTCCCCACGAAGAACACCAGATCGCCGGGCTGGGGGTCGGATACCGGGGTGGAAATGTTGTAGAGCCCCTGAGCGCCCAGCCGCCCGGTATTGCACAGGCCGCTGTTGGTCAACACATAGCTGACGAAGCCGCTGCAATCAAAAGAGGTGCTGGGGCTGCTGCCGCCCCACACATAGGGATAGCCCAGATATTTTTCCGCCTCGGTGATAAGGGTGTTGAACCGTTCGTCCGTCAGGTATTCAGCGGGAATCTCCCAGGCGGTGGGCGGGTTTTCAATGTACTTGTTCACATACCCGGAGGACGGGAACAGATCGGGGCGGTTGCCCAGGGTGGACATATAGGTGGCGTACAAGGAAAGCTGATCCTCGCCCATCATATAGACCGGCACATGGGAGAGGTCGAAGTTCTCCAATGTCACGGTACAGATATACCAGGTGTACGGAACTTCCACCTCATACTCATTGCCCTCGCTGTCCGTCCGTGTCTCCGTCCGATACCGGGTCTCCGTGGTCACGGTTTCGGTGAGGATGTATTGCTTGTCAAAGAGGGTTTGAAGGTCACCCTGTACCTGGTCGATGGTGAACACCCCATCATGGAGAGCCGACAGAATGGAAACCAGCACATAGGGGTCATGTTCGATCTCGTCCAGGTCGAAGTGATACTCGTCATAGTCGTGGGTGGTCTCGTAGGTATCCAGGTACTCCCGCAATTCATCCTCTTTGGCGCAGTAGGCTTCTTCCGCTGCCAGCATATCGGAATCCTCGGAGAGATAGGAAGATGCCATGATATTAGACACCCCGCCGCCGAACATGGAGGAACAGGATTGCAGGGAGCCCAGCAGCATCACCAGCAGAAGGCCGATGCCGCCCACGATCAGCGCTCCCTTCCAATGCCGTTTCAGGAAAAGGGCGGTGCGCTTGGACTCCTGGGCGGTTTTCTTGGCCGCCTTTGCCGTGGCCTCTGCTGTTTTCCCGGCTTGGGCGGTCTTGCCCGCCGCCCGGTATGCCGCCGCATATTGCTTTTGCAGCTTTCGTTTCTGCCACAGGCGGGAGATGGGATTGGATACAAGTTGGGGGTTCTCCGCCACGGCTTTCCGATAGTAGAAATCCGCATTGGCCTTGACCGCCGACTGCTCCGCCTTTGCCGCGTCTCGCCAGGGTTTCAGCTTGCGTTCCGCCCGCCAGTTCTGGACACGGCGGTTTCCATAGCCCACAGCCTTCTCAAAGCTGCGTTCCCCCAGGTGGCCCGACTGGACGCCGGAATTTTCCTGCTCCACCTCCCGGACCTTGCCGTGGATGGCGGCGCCCGCCTCCTGGATGGGGCGGGACAGCGGATTGGTATGCTGGGGGGATGGCGGTTTGGACGGAACAGCAGCCTTTGCCGCGCCCAGCCGGTCCGCCGCCTTATCCGACTTGCGAATGACCCCTTGCAGCTCCGGCGCCGCCCGGTCTGCCTCGGAAAACTGCAATCGGGAGGATGGGCGGCTTGCCGCCGCCTCGCCCTCCCGGTAGGTTCTGCGCTGTTTCCGGCGCTTTTTCTTGGCTGCTGCCTGTTCCCAGTGCAGTTCCGCACGGTCCACCGCTTTCCCGGCGGTGCCCGCCGCGTCGTCGGATGCGGAATGGTCCTGCTCCGGCGCGCGGTCAGAGGGATAGGTGGTCTCGCCCGTGACCAGATTGACGGATACCGCCCCGTCACGGGTCATCTTCTGCGCCTCCTTTTCAGGGGCTTTCCATTCTTTCAGGGTGCGTCACCTCCTGTTCCATAGGGGCAGATATTGACACACGCCCCGGTTTCGATCATGGCGATGTACTGGAAAATGGGATAGGCCTGGGGCGGGCAGACCGCGTTCCCCAGGGTTTTCAGCCGCAGCGCCCGGTTGTCGGTGTCCTCAGTCATACGGGGGACTCCTTCGGGCTCGGCACGCCATAGGATGCGTCCGTCCATTTCGGGGGGAATCCCATGAGCCATTCCACCCAGTCCGGGTTCAGCGCCGCTTTCTCGGAAAGGGGCTGCTCCTGCCGGATCACCTGAGCCGACAGGTTGGAGGTCGGGGATTTGTCCCGGAAGGCCGCCGGTTTCAGGGTGGAACGGTAGCCCTCCGACGCCGCCGGGGTCAGATAGAACACCGCCGCCGACAGGGACAGGCTCCAAATCGTCCCGTCCTTGTTCCGTTTGCGGAATATCCCGTTGTCCGACAGGTACACATCCAGGTTGGCAGCGTCCCGCCCCGTGGATTTGTCGGAGGCAAGGGGTGTGGGA
The DNA here is from genome assembly GCF_016902575.1 of Pseudoflavonifractor capillosus. Taxonomy (GTDB): domain Bacteria; phylum Bacillota; class Clostridia; order Oscillospirales; family Oscillospiraceae; genus Enterenecus; species Enterenecus capillosus_A. The sequence goes on from NZ_JACSNZ010000013.1 coordinate 17,451, forward strand.
AACATCAGCCGCGACGATAAAAGTTCGCTGGCGCTCATGCCATGCGCCGACGCCGCAAGCCGGAAATACGAATGGGAGAACAGCGTATCCCGCTTTTGCCAGGTCAAAAATCGTTTTGTCGAGCCCCATATTGATGAAGCCAGCAACATTTTCCCCAAGCACCCAACGGGGCCGCAGTTCGGCAATAACGCGGCACATTTCCGGCCACAGGTAGCGTTCATCCTCAAAACCCCGCCGCTTTCCTGCGGTGGAGAAGGGCTGGCACGGGAATCCGCCGGAGAGGATGGTGATGGTTTCAAGTCCTGTTTTCTCAAAAAACGCCTCCTTCGTGAATGTGGTGATGTCCCGAAACTTCGGCACATCCGGCCAATGCTTTTGCAGGATGGAATAGGGATAGTCCGCCCATTCGCATTGACAGACCGTTTCAAAGCCCGCCGCCTCCGCCGCCAGGTCCAGCCCGCCGATGCCGGAAAAGAGGCTGACATGGGTGAGGCGGTCAGGCATGAGGCTGATCCTCGTCGTCCTCGCAGTCCACATAGAAGGCGTCTAGTTCGCACAGCTCCAGGGCCTTCAGCCGGGCGAGGTCGGCCTTGTCGCCAAATACCAAGTAGCGGCCGGGGATGCTCCAGCGGTCAAACATCTGGTCGACGATCTCGCCGTACCGCTGGGCGGTGTCGATCAGGTTCTCCATGTCCCGCCGGTCCTTGATCTTCCCGGCAAGGAAGGCAAGCTGGTGGAGTAGCCCGTAGAGATGCACTTCCTCGTCGATGTGGGCTTCGTAGGTCTTTTCCTCGATGACATACAACTTTTCCTGTTCCATATCGTGCTCCTTTCTGAATTTTGGGCATAAGAAAACCCGCCTCGGTTGAGGCAGGTTAGTAAATCCCTTACTGTTTTTTGAACAAACTCTTTAGATCGATACCAATTCCGTTAAAATTGGGTTCGAGGATTATAGAATCTTTCAAATTGCGCCAAAATGATTTTTTAATGCCACTATCAAAGCATCTCTCCGAAAGATCCCGGTCAAGAACAATATCATTCTCAACGCATGGTAAATATATAGACTCTTGATTGTATTCCTCTGCCACACCTTTGACGATAAAAGAAAAACTGCCGCGGCTTGAAAGAAGTGTCATTTGAACCGCTTGGATTTTCTTTTGAGCATCCCAGTAAATGTTATATCTAAAATGTTTCTTCTCTTCGATGTTTGGAGAGGATTTATCAAAAGGATCGACAATATGTAAGTCAGTCAATCTAAATCCAAAAGGAAGAATAAAACTGTACTCTCCACAACCGCCATACCTTGAGGTTTCGACTGGAACATACATATGTTCAAACTGGAAACTAATACAGCTATTTTGTTGTTGCTCGAAATTCTTGATCTTGCAAGAGGTGGTGATTAATTGGCACTTATCAGAGTTATATACTCTGAGCAAACCAATATCCTGATCTGTATTGCCTTTAACATCAGAGTCAATATCGTCAATTCTATCAACGACTACACGATTCCACTTATTGGTAGGAATGAATCTATATGTTTTAAGTATTCCCTGCTTTTCTAGAAAGTCGGTCAAAACAATACTCAAATTCATGACATCCACCTCCTGCTATGTATGGATTATATCACTCTCCTCTTGGTTTGTCATGTTCCACCTCGCTGGGCTTGGTGGTGAGCAGTTTATAAAGTTCAGTATCCTTCGGGAAGTCATCCGCAAAGGGCAGGGTGACATTGTTGAAGAACAGCAGCCCGTGGCCCGGCTCGGAGTTGGTCACATAGGCAAGCTGCTCCGACGAAATGTTCAGCCGCTCCGCCAGTATCTTCCGGTCGCCCGCCGCCTGGTTGAGCATATAGATGAAGTCGCTGTTTTCCAGAATGTTTTCGATCTCCGGGGAGGAAAGCAGGTCTTTGGGGTTCTGGGTCACCCCGGTGGGGATGCCGCCCCACTTTCTGAATCGCTTCCAAATCTCGGCGCTGTATGCCGCGGTCTGTTCCTCCTTCAGCAGTAGGTGGAACTCGTCCACGAAATACCAGGTAGACCGTCCAATGGCACGGTTGATGGTGACGGTGTTCCACACCGCATCCTGAACAATGAGCATCCCCGGCTTTTTCAGGTTCTTGCCCAGGCCCTTGATGTCAAAGCAGACCAGGCGGTTGGAGATGTCCACGGTGGTGCGGTGGTTGAAGAAGTTCAGCGAACCGTTCACATACAGATCCAGCGCCTGGGCCACCCGGTCAGCCTCCGGGATGTGCTGGGACAGCAGGGCGTTCATCAGGTCGCCCAAAATCGGCATATTCTCTGGCTGTGGGTCGGAAAAGTAGGGCTGATAAATCATCTGCACAGCCCGGTCGATGACCGTTTTCTCGATGGCCTCCAGCCCCGTCTTGCTGCCCATGATAAGCTCACAGAAGGACAGTACAAAGTCGGATTTCAGCGCCAGCGGGTTTTCTTCCTCGGAATAGTTGAGGTTGATGTCCAGCGGGTTCACATAGTCGGTGCTGGACGGGGACAACCGGATCACCTGGCCGCCCAGCCGCTTCACCAGGGGCGAATACTCGTCCTCCGGGTCGCAGATGATGACATTGTCCTGGGTCATCAGCATGATAAAGGTGATTTCCCGTTTGCAGCTCATGGATTTACCGCTGCCGGGCGTGCCGAACACAAGGCCGTTGGGACAGCGAGATTGCTTGCGGTCCAGCAGGATCATGTTGTTGGAGAGAGCGTTGAGGCCGTAGTACATGGCGTCGCCGCCCATGAACACCTCCTGGGTGACGAAGGGGACAAACACCGCCAGGGCCGATGTGGTCAGGCTCCGTTCAATCTTGATGCGGTTGAGCCCCAGGGGAAGGCTGCTCATAAGCCCGTCCTCCTGCTGGAAGTCCAGCCGGGTCAGAAGGCAGTTGTAGGTCTGGGCAACGCTGGCCGCCTGGGATACGGCGATCTCCAGCTTTTGTCGGGTTTCCGCCGTGTGCAGCACCAGGAAGGTCATGTTGAACATTCTCTCGTTGCGGGATTGCAGGTCGGTGAGAAGGTCCTTCGCCGCGCCGCCATAAGTAGACAAGTCGCTGGGGAGTATGTCCATATCGTAGCCGCTGCGCACCGCCCGCTTTTGCTCCTGTATCTTCATGGCGTCCAGGTCGGTGATCTTCCGCTTGACCATTTTGATGGCCTCGTTCTGGTTGATGCCCCGGATGTGCATGGTCACCATGATATTCCCGTCCGCCTCCATGAAGTCGGTGAGGATACGGTCGTGCATCTCCGGCGCCAGGATTTGCAGGAAGGACACCGCCCCGTACCGCCTGCCGATGCGGAAGGTACGGGTCTCCCCGAAGTGGAAGGAGGACGGAGAGATGAAGTCCTTCACCGAAAGGCCGCTGGCCGGGAGCCAATCCCATTCAAAGGCGAACTGCCCACCCTCCGGGTGGAGAATGTTGTAAAGCAGCTCCAGCCGTTCCTTTCCGTCCAGCACATGAGCCGCCGCCCCCATGACCTTGAAGCGGTTGAGGGTGTCGGTCTCAATGCGGGCAAACCGGGCCCTCGCTGCGGGAAGGTTCTCCGCCTCGATGGTCAGGGTCACATACTTGGTTTTCACATAGCCGTTGTTGCCTCGCCGGTACTGCATCCGCAGGATGTCCACCGCCTCGTCCCGGATGGGGTCCAGGTTATTGCCCTGCCGGGTGATACCGAACATTTCATCGGCGGCGCTGCCTCCGCTGCGGCTGTCCAAAGAGACCTGGACGCCGATGGAGGGATCGTAGCCGTTGTAGAAATCGCAGAGGCTTTCAAAGATGCTCCGCTGGTCCTCCGGCCCTGCCAGGCGGTAATTTACATCCTCAAAGGCGATGGTCTTGGAGAAGGCGCCGCCCTCCAGCCTGCACAGGCCGTCGGGAAACATATTCTGAAACGGGATGCTGTCCTGCACGGTGTGGGCTTTTCCGTTGCCCTTTGCCTGCCGGATCACCGCCTCGATCTGCTTGCGCTCGGCACGGGTGAGCTTACGCTTTGCCGGTCTTTCTGCCTTTTCTCGCAATCCGCTTTACCTCCTGTTCCAGTTGGGATTGCCGCACCAGGGCGGAATAGAGATTGTTGGTCTGGTAGATGCGCACCTTCGGGCTAATGAATTTGTTCTGAATCAGATGGCCCAGGAACACCTCCAGCGGTTGTCCGTTCTTCTCATACATGGCGAACAGGAAAAAGGGCAGCATCACCAGGATCATGCACAGCGCCGCCGTGGTGGTTCCCAGACTCGCCTTTGCCAAAAAGAAAAGCGGCACGCCTACCAGCGCCGCCGCTCCGAAACAAATTACTTGTCGTTTGGTCAGCCCGAACAGGACCTTGCTCTGTATCCGGCTCAGGTCCTTCGGGATCGTTACATAAGCCAATATTTCACACCTCCTTTAGTGGGCACCAAACAGAGATTTTGCAAGGCTGCCGGTCTTGAACAGGGTGTAGCACAGCAGGACCGTATAGCCCATGCAGCCCAAGATGGCCGCGGATATGTTGTCGCCGGATGTGGAAATGCCCTCCACCAGCACCGCATAGATGCCCACACAAATCATAATGAGAAAAGCCTGGAAGCCCAGAGCCAGCAGGGAGCGAAGATAGTTCTGCCCCGTGGAGCCCCACTCCCGGTTGACCATCGTGGCAAAGGGAATCGGCCCTATTGAGGTGACCAAATACACCTCAATCATTCTGCCGTAGATCACCAGGAAGATACAGATGGAAAGTATCTGCGTACACAGCCCCACGAACACGCTCTGGAACCACAGCCCCAGCAGGGCGCCCACGCTCCAGTCGGCAAGCTGGGTCTCCAGATCGCCAACCACGCCGGAAATGTCGATGCCCGCGTCCGAGATGATGACCCCCGCCGACTGGCTGACCACATTCTGCGCCACATCGAACACCGCCATAACAATGTTCCATGTGTTCGTGACGATCAGCACCGCGCAAAAAGTTTTGAAAATCCACTTGAAGAAAATCCAGGTGTCAAAGTCGTGGAGGTTGTTCTTCTCGATAATGAGCTGGATCAGCTCGTAGCACATGACGAAGGTGAGGATGATGCCCGCGATGGGGACGATCACCGTTTCCGAGAGGTTGCGGATCATGTTGAAGATACTGCTGTTCCAGGCGGCGGGCGTCATGCCGACCTCCCCGGCGATCTCGCCCACCTTTGTGTTCAGGGTATCAAACATCCCGGTCAGGTTTGAAATGATACCGTCAATGAGCAGTTCCTTGAACCACTCCTGGATCATATCCAATATCAAGGGAGATCACCTCCTTTGCGGGGGCTCTCGCTGTGAAGCGAAAGCCCCCGCCGGGTTTAGAGCAACATCAGGTGGTGGACAGCAGACCGGACAGCAGGGGGATCAGGGTGATGCCGATGAGGGCAACACCGCCGCCCGCCATGAGCTGTTTCATACCCAAATAGGTGTAGGAAACCGGCTCGATGGCGGGCGGCGGCGTGTCAAAAAATATCTATGGAGTTTTTTAAGAACCGCCCCGGCGGGGCAGGTCAGGCTGTGACCTGCTCCACTTCCGGGATGGGTTTGAGATTAAAATGAATTTCGATAGAAATGTGTCTTGTCTTATCGCTGTCTATGCTCTCATGGACAACGATTTCTTTAATCAGGCGGTTAAGGGTGGCAGCGTCCAGTTCCGTGATGTCGGCGTATTCCTGAATGGCTTCCACCCATTGGCGGGCGTCACACGCAAGCCGGATTTCATCGGCCAGCTTTTTCCGGCCTTCCTCAACCCTTGCCTTCAACTCGGCCTGTTCCGCCTGCGTCTTTTCCATCAGCAGATTGAAGTTCGCTTCGCTGATACGTCCGGCAACCATGTCCTCATACAGCCGCAGCACCATCTTTTCCAGAACGTCAATCCGTTCCTCGTCTTTGGTAAGGGAACGCTCCAATGCTTCCCGCTGGCCTTTCTGCTCTGCTTCGCAGGTATCGGTCAGCTTCCCGGCAACGGCTTCCCCGTCCATCAGGGCGGCTCTGGCGCACTCCCGGATTTTGTTCAGTACAAGGCTGTAAAGGGTGTCGTACTCAACCCGGTGCTGGGTACAGTGCTGTTTCCCGTAGGCGTTGTAGGTCTTACAGGAATAAATCTGCTTCGGGTGCTTGTCGTTGGTGTAGCGGATCGTCAGCGACTTCCCGCACTCGCCGCACTTGATAAGCCCCGCAAACAGGCTGATTTCCCCGGTCTGGCGGGGGCGCTGCCGGGATTTCAGCTTGCGCTGCACGATGTCAAAGGTCTTGCGGTCAACAAGCGGCTCATGCTGGTTCTCCACCACAATCCAGTCCTCCGGCTTCTTCTCCCCGATGGTGCCGATTTTGAAGCGGTATTCCTTCTTCTGGGAAGCGATAGCGCCGGTGTAGACGGGGTTCATCAGGATGTCCTTAATCACGGAGAAATCCCACATATACCGCCCGTTTACCGGGTCTTTCTTTTCCCATTTGGTTGACACGTTCCGCAGCCCCCGTACCCGGTTCCAGTAGGTCGGGCAGGGGATTTTTTCTTCTTCCAGCCTGCGCCGGATGTAGTTGGGGCCGTGTCCTTCCAGCGCCCACGCAAACAGACGCCGGACAATGGGAGCCGTTTCCTCGTCAATCAGCAGGTGGTTTTTGTCCTCCGGGTCTTTCTGGTAGCCGAAGGGGGCAAGGCAGCCGGTAAACTGGCCTTTCTGCGCTTTCAGCAGATAAGAGGAATGAACCTTCTTGGAAATATCCTTGCTGTACATCTCGTTGAGGATGTTCTTGAACGGCGCAATGTCGTTGTTGTCCCGCATGGTGTCGATACCGTCATTCATGGCGATATACCGGACGCCGTGGCGGGGGAAGAAATCTTCAATCAGGAAGCCGGTCTGCAAGTAATTCCTACCCAGTCTGGATAGGTCTTTCGTGACCACAAGGTTTATCTGCCTGCGCTCGATGGCTTTCAACATCCGTTTCAGGTCGGGGCGCTCCATGTTCAGCCCCGTGTAGCCATCGTCCTGATAGACTGCAACAACCTCCCATCCCTGCTTTTCGCAGTAGTTTTCCAGCATATCCCGCTGGTTTGCAATGCTGGCGCTCTCCCCGTCAAGGTCATCGTCCTTGGAAAGCCTGCAATAAATAGCCGCCCGGAAGCTGCCCGCCAGTATTGCGTCCATGCCTGTATATTCCATTCCGTTCATCATAACCGTTTACCCGCACAATCCAGACGGAACACGGTCATGCTGAACCTTGTCTTTATTATACTCTAAATCTTGCTTTTTCGCAAGATATTCTTTATCATTTCTCTGGCTGTATTTCTGTGCAATCAGGCTCACGAAAACGTCCGTAGCGTCCAGTTCGCCGTCAAATACCGTTGTGACATGGATTTCAGTTTTGTTTTTTGCCATAGGCAGTTACCTCCATAAATGAAATAAGCCAGACAGGAGAGGGTCGGCAACGAAGTCCGGCAACGGGCTTCAAAAAACCTCGAAAACAATCTCTGTCTGGCGGGTTACTGTTTATTTACTTTTTCTTTTATTTTTCTGTTGCTTTGGTTGTCAGAGGGGAGAAAAGCCCGCAGTTACGGGCTTTTTCCCGGCAACCGGCTCGGCAACGGGATAGCAACGGGGTCGGCAACCGGCTGTGATTTTCCCGGATTTTTCAGAAGGGAAGTTCCATCTGCTCGGTCACTTCCACAAATCCGTCCGGCGTTTTTTCACGCCCGTTGTCAGCGCCCGTTGCCAATCCAAAAGCGTCAGCCGCTTTTGGATTTGATTCCCGTTCCCAGCCCTTTTGCCTGCCGTATCCTTCAAATATCCGGGGATTGGAGAAATACTTCCATCCCGTGATACAGTGGTTCATGATGTCGTTGACTTCCCGGATTTCCCATTGTTTCGGCTCGTCAAAGGGGTGGTTTAGGGCTTCATTGAAAAGCTGCTTGGAGCAAACGGCGCTGCCGGTGTAGCGGTCAAGGTATGCCTGTATCATCCCGGCCTTGGTGTCCTCCGGCATGAAATCCCGCTGGTGTTCTTTGAGGTACTGTATCATTTCGGGGGTAAAAGACAGCTTGAAATCGCCGCTTTTGTAGGTTGTCATGGCTTCCGCCCATACCTGTTCGATATAGGCTCTGGAAGCGGCTTCATCGTCCAAAATGTGTACCTCGGCCTGTCCGGGGTAGACCATGACCGGCAGGAAGCGCCGGTTCCCGGAACGGTCAAGGGGCAGGAAGTCCAGCGCATTGGAAGTCCCGCCGAACACGCACTGCCGCAGCCTGTCCTCCGGGTGGGTTTCGTAGGGGATTTTATAGACCTCCTTCTGGCGGCTTAAAAATGACTTGATTTCCTCTATGCTCTTGGCGTTGGCGGTGGCAATCATCTCCGACATTTCAATTATCCAGTGGCCTTGTAACTTGCGGTACACGTTATCATCGTCCAGCTTCCGCAAATCATCGGAAAACCACTCGTCTTTTACGGCCAGCAGCCGGAAGAAGGTGGATTTCCCGGCTCCCTGACCGCCAACCAGACAGAGCATGACCTCAAACTTACAGCCGGGGCAGAAAGCCCGGTGGATGGCTCCCAGCAGGAACAGCCGCAGGGAATGGTAAGTGAAGTTGTCCGTGTCGGCTCCCAGAAAGTGCCGCAGGCAGTAGCGGATACGCTCTTTCCCGTCCCAGACAAGGCCGTTCAGGTAGTCCCGGATGGGGTGGTAGCTGTTGGCGTCTGCGGCCAGATCGGCGGCGTCTGCTATCTTTTTCTCGCTGGTCAGGCCGTAGGTATCTTCCAGATACAGCCGGATATATTTCATATCTGTGTCGGTCATGGCCTTGCTGCCGGTTCTGCGTTTCCTGCCGATGGGCTTTAGAAGGTCAATGCGCTCGGTCAGGAGATTTTTCGCAACCGCCCCGGAAAGGACGGGGTCATACTGGAACACGGTCAGGCAGTTGTGGATACTGTTCCGCACGCCGCCTTTCTCGGTGCCCTCCAGCATGGCCTTTACTTCCTCAACGCTCCGGGGCGGGGGTGCGGCTTCGATGGTATCCGTCACGGCCTGCCGCAGTTCTGGCGGCAAGGTCTGCCATTCTCCGTTCAAGGTTCCTCACTTCCTTTCCGTAGCTGGCAATCAGGGCAGCCCGTTCCCCTATGTCGGAGAACAGCAGCACATCCAGCAGATATTCCACATGGGATTGTTTCTGCAAGGCTTCCACGAAAAGCGGGTGCCACTCTTCCTCCGGCGTCTTGGGGGCATAGTCCCGCTTCCAGCGGCGCAGCAGATTGTGATAATCGGACAGTACCCGGAAACAGTGGCGCTCCATGCGCCGAAATTGCTGCTCCGGGCTTTCCTGCCGGGGATGGGGGCGGCGGCTCCTGCCGGGTGGCTCCCTGTCCTCATAGGGGATGGAGAAGTCCTGCGCCAGCATGAGGGCGGCTTCCTTGGGGCTGACGTTTTCCAGACGGGAAACAAAGTCAATCACATCCCCGTCTGCCTGACAGCCGAAACAGTGGAAGCGCCGGTCAACCTTCATGCTGGGGTTTTTATCGTCATGGAAGGGGCAGACGCACATCCCGTTTCTTCCTACCCGGATACCGTAATGCTCGGCGGCTTGCCGGGTGGTAACAGACTGCTTCACGGCTTCAAATACGTTCAATAGGCAAATCCTCCTGAAAATAGAAAAAGCGCCTGTCATTCTCACGTGGAAAATGGCAAGCGCCTGATTGGTTAAAGTTCCATATCCTGTTTTTGCTGGCGGCGGGGCTGCTGGCGTTTCTGTTCTTCCCGCTGCTTCACGCCCTCTATCTTCCAGCTTAACTGTTCGTTGAGGGACGGTTTCTTTCCCGGCTCCGCCACGGCTCGGCGCTGCTCCGGCGGCAGCACTTGGTTTATCCAGTTCCGTACATCCCGCAGCAGCTTCATATCTTCCTGAACCGCCTGCAATCCCTCATTCTTTTCAGACAGTTCCCCGGAAAGCTGCGTCCGTTCCTTCTTCAACTCTTTCGTATCGAAGGGCTGTTCCTTCTGATGGGCTTTGAGGAAACGGTTGGCGGCAAGGTAGGCGTCCAGTTCTTTCCGATGTTCGGCGGCAAACTTCTCCTTCCGGGTTTTCCAGCCGATGGAAGCGTACTTCTTGTAAACCTCTTTGTAGGCTCCGTGGTTGGCAAGGTGAGAAAGCGTGGTATCAATGGCCTTTATCCGGCGTTCCGATTTTTTAATGGCGGTCTTGGCGGAAAGTATCTCCCCGCTGACCTTATCCAGATAAGCGTCAAGGCTCTCCACGGTGGAAATTTCTTTCTGCCGCAGGAAGTCAAGTGCTTCCATGACCTTGTTGAAATCGCCAACGGTTCCCCTTAGCTTCCCCTTGGAAGTCCAGCCGGTACGTTCCTCGCTCCGCATATCCAGATACCGGGAAAGCAGTTCGGGGATGGTCGGCTCCTTGGCCTGTTCCAGCGCTTCCAGCAGCGCCGCCTTTTTCTCTTTCAGGCCGGACAGCCAGCCCTTTAAGCTGCGTACCATCTGCCGGATAGACTGCATGAGGGAATTGGCGGCTTTGATGTCCCGGTTCAGGTTGCCGATGTTGGTCTGTATGCCTTTCTTCTCCAACTGGCTGACCGCTGGCCCCATGTGGACGGTGGGGATTTTATCAATCCCCTGTCTGGCATAGGAGCGAAGGTCAAGGCGCTCCGGGCTGCCGATGGCTTCCAGATAGCGATTCGCCGTATCAGCCCAGCCCTGCCGCCATATCTCGGCGTACTTCTGGTCGTTCCAGTCCACGGTGTCCTCCTTGTGGCTTTTCCATCTGCCGGACGCAAGCCGGATACGCTCGCCGTTCTCATCAAGGTCGTAGACCTTCCGGCTTTTAGGGAGCCATTTTCCGGTTTCGTCCATCGCCCGCATGGTAAGAAGGATGTGGGCGTGGGGATTTCCGTCCCCCTTGTCATGGATGGCAAAGTCGGCAATCATGCCCTTGGAAACGAAAAACTCCCGGCAGTAGTCCCGGATAAGGTCGGCGTACTGTGACCGGGGAAGTTCCCTCGGTATGGCAAGCACGAACCTCCGGGCAAGCTGGGAGTTCCATTGTTTTTCTATGGCTTCGGCGGCGTTCCACAAAGTATTCCGGTCTGCGTACTCCGGCGGGGCATGGGGCGGCAGAATGATTTCGGTGTGGACGATTTCGCTTTTATGGGAATAGTATTTCTGTTTCTGGTCGTATTCGGAAAACAGCCGTTCCCCACTCTGGTAGGCGGCAGACGCAACGGCTGACTGGCGCTTGCTGCGCTGGATAACTTTCACATCAAAGTGCGGGCATGGCAAGCAATGTCCTCCTTTCTCCCGGCGTCCGGGCATAAAAAGAGCAGGGAACCTGTTTCAAGATTTCCTGCTCGGTGGTGCCGCCGGTGGCGGCTGGTATTCAGTTTTGAAAGTTCGGGTCAGGGTGGCCCGATAAATTAGGATTTGTCACTTTTTCAACTTCCCGAAAAATATAGCTAAATACTTCTATAATTGTAAACTACTTTTCATCCTCTGATTTCTCCTTTTGGGTAAGATCCTCTACAAAAGAGTTCCATGCTTTTCCTTGTAGAAACACAGCTAATCCATTTACATTTGCTTTTCATCTCCATATGATAAACAATCATTATTTCAATTTGAAAAAATATTTGACAAGTAATACCCATCATTCAATGGAATACTTGCTTCCGCCTGCTTATCCAATGTTTGTAAGTCGAATTTTGCAACTATATCGGCTCCCATAACATAAAGAGCATTATCTTTTATTGTGATTTGCCCTGGCCACATATTCAAGTCATAGGTGTTGATTTCTCCTATGTCGGTTGTGTAAACAGATAGCGTAGTACCTTCTCCTGTTACCAAATTTCCATGCGTAACATATAACTTATCATCCATATTCACGATATGAAAAACATCCTCCGGAAACTTTATTGCACTAATTTCTTCAGTGGAAATATTATAGGCATATACAACTTGATTAAATGTATCCTGTGAATTTACGCTTGGCGCAAAATATAAAATATTGCCGACACCTGTCACGGAATAAACATCACTTCCAAATTCAGAAATATCAATTCTTTCCACCTCTTCCAGTGTTATAGGATCAAGACAGTGTAACGCTCCTTTTATTCCAGATGACGTACTTTGGCTTGAAAAAGCATACAATCTATCTTGATAAAAATACACAATGGAAATGTATAGGTCATCATATATTGCGGTTTCTACAGTTTTATCTGCCCTATCAATCCGGCTTATGAAAGATTTCCCGTTAATATTGTTGGCAGCGTAAATTGCCGATGAATTTACACTTAGCCCATATATCGCAATTTGGTCTAAAGGATACTCTTGTTGTACCAAAGTGTCTAAATCCAGTTGAAGAATAGTTTTTTCATCCTTCTTATTTGCCTGTCCTTGTGGAACAATATATAAAAACCCATCATAAACTATCGGGCTATAAAAAAGTTCTCCCATTGTAGCATAATTATAATGTGTAATGCCGGTTTGCTTCAAATTTTCATCAAAATAGAGTATATCAGTACTATTCTTATTGCCTATTGTGCGAACCACACCGATAGTATAATTATCCGGTATCGTTTCTTGAGTTTTCTCATCATTGATGCACCCAGAAAGCACCATTAAGAATATGAGCAATAAAGAAATCAGTATATATCTACGCATTTAAGTTCCTCCTTATAAAGATAGGAAACTCTACATACTTTACCTTAAATTCACCTCTAATACTTCCTCTCAATATATCCGTAGAATTTTAGCCCAACAACTTAGGATTTGCTTAATTCATCTTCTTCGATATTTTTTTCGGTCTGCTCTATTGCCTCTGTTACTATATCTTGAATATTTTCTTCCGTTATGCTTTCATCTCCAAAACGAAATGTCATTACTGCTGAATGACCTTGTATATGATATAGACAAGTTAATTGCCCCCAACATGGGATACTATAATAGTTTATTTCACCAGTAGAGAAACTTCCTGCTTCTTTAGGGTACATAATTTGCGGAGTATCAACGCTGTTTAGAATTTTTTGTATCATTTCAGAAATTCTAACTATCGAGTCAGAACTGTCCTTGTTTTCATCGCCCTCAATTCCTATAGTTTCCTCTGAATAATCAACATTGAACCCATATTCTTCAGCAATATCACTTACTTTATTTAGGTAATCTTGACTTTCCAGCAGAACTTTTAAATAGTCGTTTCTGCATCCAAAATGATATGTATTATCATAGACCAGACCATGTACCGTGAACTCTATTCCATTTTCGTCTTCAAATTTTCCGAAATCATTTTCTTTATTAAACGATTCCACAACCACAAAATCATGTTCTGGATATTCTTCTTCGAGACACATTATAATGCGTTCATCTGTGTTTTTCCCACTTAAAGGATTACCTGCACTATTTTTATCATTTACTAATTCAACTACTTCAGAACAACCAGATAAGGATATAAACAGTAATAGGATGAGTAAAAAAATTCCCAATTTTTTCAAATCATACACCCCCTACAAATTACAATTTGTCGTTGACTTCATTATACTTCATTGTTTCAGAAAAGTATAGCGACCTATTGTAAAACTTGCTGAACGGGAACAGCTTGCAGCGCAAGGTGTTTCCGGGCGGCAAGTCCACAAAGGGGTAGCTGGCGGCAGCCAGCGCAGGGGAAGTGTAGCTTCCCCTGTGATGATTGGCAGGAGCCGGAACGCTGCGGGCAATCATCCGCTTTCCGCAGGAAGCCCCCGGCAGGGCGCAACCACTACCTTCAGGTGGTGTATAGTTGCGCCCTCTTTCAGAGGGGCAGTCCACGGCTGCGGCTCTGGAAGCAATTATGGCCGTTCCCGGTCTGGCTCTTTTCTCTTGGGATGTGGCTTTTCCGTCCTCGCCTGTGCCTTGGCTTCGGCAAGCCTGCGCCGGATGGAATTGTCCCGCTTCTGGATAAACCGCTGCTTCGTGTCAGCGATAAAGCGGCGGCACTCCGGCTCCGGGATGGCGTCCAGTTTTCGGATGGTACTCTCCACAATCTCCCTTGTCTGCCGGTCACGGATAACCGGCACGATTTCTTTCAGCCCCGCAAGGGTTTCTTCCTTCGTACCGGCGGCGTACTGATAGACCATAGCCAACTCGTCTTTTGAAAAATCCATCTTCATTCTGCGCCCTCCTTCTCTGTGCCGTTTCCGGCGAACATTTTTTCCATAAGCTGACGGGTGCTGTCCTGACGGAACAGCAGCTTCAAGAACAAACTGACCTGTTCATCCGTGATGGCTTCCGGGTGGGGAAGGTAGCTTTCCAGCATGGCGGCTCTGGTACAAAGCCGGTGCGTCCGTTCCTTCCGTGTCAACGTCTTTATCTGGTGTTCCAATATCTTTTCTTCATGCTGCGCCCTCCGCAGCTTCTTTTCCGTTTTCTCTATCTCCTGATTGAGTTTTTCCAGCTTTTCATTCATAGGCGGCTGTCCTCCTTCCCCGGAATGAGTACATATATCTTGTTGGGTTCCCCAAAGCCCTGACGCACTCGCAGTATCAGTCCAGCGTCCTCCAATTCATTCAGGGAACGCTTCACGGTCATAGTGCTGCGGGCAAGTGCCGCCGCCAGTTCCACGATGGGGAAATGGATATATAAAATCCCGTTGGCGTCCTCTATGCCGGACAGGAAAACAATATCCAACATCCGGGCGTACATGACCTTTGCGGTGCTGCTGATTGGGAGCCGCAGCATGGCTCTCGGCAACGGCATACAGGGCGGCAGGGTGGTGTCTGCGGTCATAAATTCAACTTCCATTCAATCGGTGTCCTCCTTTGCTTTTCGTTTTGAGCGTTTGGAAAGATAATGGGGGCAGTCCACAATGACCGCCCGGAAACTCTGCTTGCAAGTGCGCTGGCATTTCCGGCAAAGGTCGTTGTACGTTACCCGTCCCCGTTCATTGAGGAAGAAGGACAATTCCAGCTTCCTCTTTTTCGGCATTCTCGGCATGGTGCCTCCTTAAACAAAAATCCGCCCATTTCAGCCGTAACAGCCGCAATAGACGGATAGCAGATTTTAGTGTCATGTTTCGGGGCGATTTTTAAGGAAAAGTCGGCCATAGAGCCGCCCGGAAATCCCCCATAGTATTACGGATAGGGCAGGCTATGCCCTATCGGATTGTTGTGTTTCGGTATCAATTCGGTGTTCATTTTCGCCGGTTCTCCCTGATGTCGTTCCTGCCCCTGGCTCTCACAACGGCGTTTCGCTCCCTTTGGTACGCTCGTTGCGGTCATGGTTCCTCCATTTCCCTGCCGCAAGTCGTTGCGCTACATCGCCGGGGAGCATATCCCATACAGGCCGGTCATTCGATTGGAATAATCCATCGATGAACTAAGCCCATTATGGCACATTTTTGAGCCTTCTCCCGTATATCCACAAAGTAGGAAAACCGTCCCGAAATCGAAAATTTCCACGATTGCGGAACAGGTATGGTATAATGGAATTGACGGCGGCAGCCAGCCGCAGGAAGGAGCGATGTATCTATGAAAACCCGCATTTCCGTACAGGAACGCCTGAAAGATTTACGGGTGGAACGGGGCTTAAATCTGGAAGAACTGGCGAAGGAAACCGGCATTTCAAAATCAGCCCTCGGCAGCTATGAAAACGACAACGATGAATACAAGGAAATCAATCACGGCAGCCTGTTTAAGCTGGCAGACTTCTATCAGGTGTCCGTTGACTATCTGCTCGGCCTTACCAACAATCGGAAATATGAAAACACGCCGATAGAAGAATTACATTTGAGTGATGAAGTCGTGGAACTGCTGAAAAGTGAACGCTTCAACAACCGGCTGCTGTGTGAGATTATCTCCCATGAAAAATTCCGGGAACTGCTGGCAGACGCAGAAATCTATGTGGACGGGATAGCAACCATGCACTTCCATGACACAAACAGCTCACTGGCTGCTTTACGGGCTATGATACTGGAAGAACATCCCGAAGCTACGGCAGACCGGGCAATCAAAGTATTGGAAGCCTGTCAGGTAGAGGAAGAAGATTTCTTCTGCCATGTGACGCACAAAACATGGGACGTCATTCTCCACGACATACGCAAGGCGCACGAAAATGACAGTGAAAGTACGCCGGATACCACGCCCGCAGATGAACTGATACGGGAAGTACAAAAGGCCATGCAATCGCCGGGGGACAGGGTTCAGCAATTCACGGAGATATTCTGCAAGGCGTTCCAGCTTAAATATAAGCGGCTCTCACAAGAGGAACGAAGCCTTTTGAAGAAGCTGTTCAAGAAATCCCCGCTGATAAAACAGTCTGGTATGAACTTCCGGCGCAGGCCGTGGAAATGAAAAACTGCCGTTGTGGGAATGGGTGTTCCTGCAACGGCAGCTTTGGCTTTCTTTATTCAGTTTTTCAGATTATCGGTCAAAGCGAAACTTGAATAGTGCGGCAATTAGCTGCTGCTTCACATATTCCTCAACCTCGGCGTTGACCTGCCCGTGTACTTTGGAAAAATAGCGGATATATCCGGCGTAGTGGGAAAGGACGGTGTCGATTGCTTCCGGGTCGCCCTCATGCGCCTTGACGATTGTTTCATAGGGGAGAAGTTTACTCATGGTCTTTTCCCTCCATGAGCCGCCGCAGCCGTTTCAAAGCAAGCTGGATATGCCGCCCCGCTGTGCTGCGTGTCCGTCCGATATGTACGCCGATCACTCGCTGCGGCTGGCGCAGGAAATAATATCGGAAAATTTCTTCCTGTGTCTGCTCCGGCAAAAGGGCAAGGGCAGCGGCAAGTTCCGCATGGTACAGAACGGCGGTCTGGCCGCAGGCGGTAAAAAGATATTCTTCAAGCTGTTCCGGCTCGGCAAGCTGGACAAACTTCTCATTCATCAGATAGTCAAGGGAGATTTCCCGTTCCCATTTCCGGCGCAGCTTCAAAATTTTATCTATGGCTGCATGGCGAATGACAATCTTGCAAAAGGCGTTGAATGTGTACTGGATATGCACTTTGTAGGCTTCATCTTCGGTCATGGAAATTCCCCCTCTCTGATAATAGTGCGGGGCGGCAGCACTCCTTGCTGTCGCCCCTTGATTGCCTACCAGCAAAGGCGGGTGGGACTGTCAACGGCGGCGCGTATGCGCCGTTCATCTTGACCGTTGACTGTTCCGGTGGGCTTTGCTAATCGAGTTTCATATCGTGGATTTGATATTGTTGGTAAATTCTTTCCTTCTGGTTATCGTCGCAATGATAACGAACAACGAATACAACATATTTCCGATGTATGGCTGAGCGTTAAAAGTTGTTGTCAATTCTGCGCTTATACAGAAAGTCAAAACAGCTAATACCAATATCATCCAGTTAGAAAATTTTACTCTTTTCAGGAACAAATATCCTGCTGGTATATAGATGATAGCAAGCAAAAATTTAACGATATAATCCGGTATATCTGGCAAAGCAAAAACTGTATTCAGCGGACTGCCCCCAAATAATAAGGACAAAAAAGAAATAATTCCGCCAAATATATAGAAGCCTCCTATAAATGTTATGACCTTAGATTTTTTCATGAATTTCTCCATGTTATAACTTGTTATTTCACATAGATTTCTGAAATCGTATTTTCCACACCATTGATTTGCAATCTTACATGGATTTCTCCATTTTCAAAATCATTCAGCGGATATTCGAGCGGTTCGGACAGATTTGTCACATCAACGGATTTCACAACCTCGCCCTGTACTAACCACAAAACAAGTGTTGCGCCCTCAGGCACCGTTCCGCAGGAAATATCAGCGTGAAGCATTTGGGTGTCTGCGTCATCTATCATCATGTCCTGTTCTTCCACAAAGCCATCGCTTGCACTTCTAAAATCCAAATTCCAGACACCATTCAGATAGGTGTTAGAGTTCATGCTAATTACACCTAAATTCCAAACACGGTCGTTAGAAGCAACATTTGTATTCACACCATTTCCCGTAGCAGCACTGACGATAAAGCCGGTCAAACACATCAACATAAGCACCATGCTGACAATACCCGCAGCAATAAATTTCAAATGATGGGTTCCCTGTTTTACCATAACACCATTAGCCTCCCTATTTTCAATATGTGTTCCACATTCCTCACAATATTTTGCTTTCAACGAAATTCGATGCCCGCAAGCAGGACACGTTGCTTTTATCTCTGAACGGCGCAGAAAGTAAATCAGCAAGCCAATAAAAGGGGTTGCGATAAAAACTACAATCGCCCATAACACCGGGTCATCGCCCCGCTTTTTGCAATCTTGATATACCCACGCCGCAAAGAAAGCAGCAGTACACAAGGCAAAAAGGATAAAGAGAAGAAGAAGAATGGGAAGCAGCATAGAAAGACCGCTAAAGCCATCACTTTTTAGAAAATACAGGCCAAACCGCAGGAAAATCAACAGTAAGATCACCGGAATACCAATATAAAGCGGAAGTCTATTCTTTTTTGTATTATTCACGCCAATACACCTCTTTTCTCAACACGGATTGTTATATCCTCTTTCATATTTGTCCTTTTTACACCAACTATGGTAAGCAAAACGCCAGCCAGTCCAATGTAGAAACAGATACCAGCAGCAAAGTAAGACAAATAAGTGTTGCTGATTACTATTAGTGCTACACCCGCCAGCATAATAAATGTAACTAAATTCAAAATCATCGGCAAATACCAGAGAGAAAAACCTCGTGTGGCGGGTTGCTTTTGCATTGCCGCTTCTTTTTGATACAATGTCGCTTTCAGTTTGTTGTTCAACTCCGGGTCTGGTTCGTCAGCCAGTTTCATAGAAGCCCGGATGATTTCATCAATTTCTGTATTGAAAAGGTCATTTTTCATATCCTGCTTCCTCCAATCTTTTCTTAATCAGACTTCTTCCCTTAAACAATCGGCTTTTTACCGTTCCGGGCGGTTTCTTAATGATTGTTGATATTTGCTCTACGGAACAATTAGAAAGATAAAACAGTGTCAGCGGTATTCGGATTTTTTCTGGTAGTGTTTCGATAATCCGATTAACTTCTAAAATCAACTCTTTCTGTAAATAGCTTTCTTCAATGCTTTCTTCGGAATGTAAGACTGTTTCTGCTTCATCATCCAAATTGCTGGATGGAGCAATCATATTTCGGCGGGCCTGTTTTCGTCTATCACTTTTCCAAAGATTATGAGTCAATGAAAAAAACAGTGCTTTAGGATTTTGTTCCCAGTCAAGCGTCCATTCAGCTTCTAACGCCTTTAGAAAAGTCTGTTGATATAAGTCCTCTGCTTCCGATTTGTCCATACAGAGCTTCAGGCAAAATCTATATATATCTGTACCGAACTCATCAATACACTTCTCGATTTCTCTTGCGTCCAATGTTTCACCTCCATTGCCCGTTCACCCTATATTCGCCATGACTTTGTATGCGGTTCACTTTTTTCAAAAAAATTTTTTACAGGTAAAATGCCGGGGCGAAGTAGGTAGTTTCACTCCCGGCATTAAAAGAAAACTTTTCTTATGGTGTTTTGTGAAAGATAGCAATAGCTATTATTCATCGTCCTTCTCTAATTCGATTACATCTAAGATACCACAATTCAGGGCTTCGCAGATACGAACCAGCGTTTCCATGCTGATATTTTTTCCTTTTCCCATGTTAGCAATCATATTCGTGGTAAGACCGGCGGCAAGCCGCAAGTCCTCTTTCCTCATATTGCGCTCAACCAACGTGTGCCAGAGGGGTTTATAGCTTATGTGCATTTATCCTCCTGCCTTTCTCCCGGTTCCGGGGTTCCTGTTCCCATTATATCAAAGTTCTTGCTATCCCACAAACATTTCTTGACACAACCGCCGGTTCCGTCTGGATTGTGCTTTTCCTTTCTTTTCTTGATTACATCTATTTAGCCATGAGCTGCTTCATGCCCTGGCTCTTCGCGCCGGGGTTATCGTTGCCGTACCCCTCCATGAGGTTAATGCCGCCCCAAATGCCAAGTCCTGCGCCAAGCGCGATTACCAAAGTCTGCAATACGTCAACTGCGCTGTTGAATAAATCCATATAAACCTCGCTTTCTGCCGCTAAAACGGCTCAAAAAATGTTGTTGGAAATAAAAATGCCGCCGTTTTTATTCGGCGGCTGCGTCCTCGTCGGACAAATCTATTTCGTATATGTCAAAGGGTTCGTCGGGCTTTACGATTGCCGGACGGGTGGACATATACCGTTCAACGTCAAAAGCGTTTTTCTTGTCGAAGTCGGAAAGGTATTTGTAGTTCGGGTGCTGCGTTATATCGTACTTATCGCTGAAAAAGGGGCGCACGCCGCGCAACTGCAAAATACATTTTCCTCCGTCCATAACTGCGATTTCGTCCTGTGTCATCAACTCCTTTCCCAATTTCTGATAATTGAGGCCATGAGAAACCTGCGTGCCGCGATTTTCGGAAGTGTTGAAACTGTCGATTGTTTCACGTCCCAAGTTCTCCGAAATATCCTTTGCATTTTTCCCGCGCCCTCCCAAAAACAAGGTGCTGTCGGCATTGTCAAGTATGATTTCTGCCGCGTCCTTGTAAATGGCTTTTAGCTGGCTCTGCGATTGCAGAATGATAGAAGCCGAGATTTCCCGGCTGCGGATTGTGGCAATCAATTTTTCAAACTGCGGGATTTGTCCAATGTTTGCAAACTCGTCTAACAGGCAGCGAACATGAACCGGCAGCTTGCCGCCGTATTCGTCGTCGGCCTTGTCGCACAAGAGATTAAATAACTGCGATTGCAGCATAGCGATAACAAAATTAAACGTGCTGTCCGTATCGCTCATAATCAAAAACAAAGCTGTTTTTCTGTCGCCTAACGTGTCAAGTTCTAATTCGTCGTAGGACATAAGATCGCGCAATTCCTTTATATCAAAAGGAGCGAGCCTCGCACCGCAAGAAATGAGGATTGATTTTGCGGTTTTGCCCGCCGCCAATTTATATTTTCGGTACTGCTTCACCGCGAAATGGTCGGGGTCGCGTTCTTCCAAGTCGGCAAACAGCAAATCGACGGGGCTTTGATATTCCTCGTCGTCCTCGCGGGCTTCGCTGGCGTTGATAAGTTCCAACAGGGTAATAAAGTTCATTTCCTCGGCGGGGGCTTCGTACCAGATGTAGCCCACCAACGCGCAATACAAAAGCCGTTCTGCCTTTACCCAAAAATCCTCCGCGCTTTTTTCTCCCTCACCTTTGGTATTCGCTATCAACGTATTTACCAGCTTCAAAATATCTTTCTCGCTGCGGATATACACAAAGGGGTTGTAGTGCATAGATTTTTTGAAGTTAATCGTATTCAGTACCTTAATGCGGTAGCCCGCCCGTTGCAGCAGCTTCCCGCACTCAATCAAAACCGTACCTTTCGGGTCGGTTAAGACGTAAGAGGAATGAAGCTGCATTAGATTAGGTTTGACAAAAAATCTTGTTTTTCCGCTGCCGCTGCCGCCGATCACGACGACGTTCTTATTTCTCGCGTACTTCGGCTGCTTCGGGCGGCTGTTCATGGTAAGCCGTTCCGTCTGCGTCAAAATGATGTTGTTTTGGAAATCCGGGTCTATGTAGGGCTTTATATCTTCGGCGTTTCCCCATGAAGCGTTTTGTCAAGTGCTTTTTTGAGTTATTGACGCAAATTCTTGTGAAAGTGCGAAAGTGCAAAGTGCAAAGGGTCTGCGTTTTGCACTTTCAGCTTGCGGGTTCGGGTGGCTGCTTCTTCTTGATGAAGTTATACCATTGACCGCCGACACGCCTTGCGCCTAAAATACCGCCCATGTTGCGCTTGGCGTTCTGTACCGTCCTCTCGGATATTCCGGCTTCGGCTGCGGCCTTTACAATGTCCTCGCTGGCAAGTTCTTTCCCGTCTGCAAGCAGGTCAAGTATCAGCTTCTCGGCTTGCTCGGTCTTGGTGGCGGTGTTCCCGCCCGCGCCGGATAGCAGCTCGTCGGCGGTTATGTCATATTCGCCTATCCATGAAAAGCCTGTTTCCGGGTCAAGGCAAAAGGCAACGGGCTTGCCCTCCGGCGCAAGGGAAGATTTGTCATGGACGATAACGCGCACATTCGGCTCCCGCTTCACGCGCCCGATCAGCAGGACGCTCCTTGCTGCGGCGCGGAAGTCAATAGAACCTAAGCCCCGGTATGCGCTCTGTCCTCCGGCGGCTTTGTTCAAGTGTCCGATAAGGATAACGGCGCACCCGGTACGCTCGGCAACATCGGCAAGGCGGCGGAACATGGGGCGCACTTCGTTTGCCCTGTTCATGTCGGTCTTTTCGCCCATGTACGCCTGTATGGGGTCAAGGATAATCAACCGCGCCCCGTTCTGCGTGATTGCCTTTTCTATGCGCTCGTCGGAGAGGGTAAGCTCCCGTTTGGCTTCATCAATCACAAGCACGCGGTCAAGGTCGGCTTCGGCTTCTATCAAGCGGGGCTTGACGGTATCGCCCAGCCCGTCCTCGGCGGTCTGGTAAATCACTTGGAATGGCGGCAAGGGCTTCATTCCCGGCAGCGTTCCCCCGGTGGTGCAGGCGGCGGCAAGGCGTAGGGCAAAGGTGGTCTTGCCCTCGCCGGGGTTGCCTTGCACAATGGTTACTTTCCCAAAAGGGATATACGGCTCCCATAGCCATTCAACGGTCTGTGTGTCAACCTCGCTCATGCGGATAATCTCGACGGTTTCTTCCTGCGGCGGTTCTTTCAATCCGTAAACCGCTTCCCGGATATACTTCCCGTCTGTGATTTCTGCCCGGTGCTGCAATACCTCGTTCCAGTCCTTGTAAAGCGGCACAAGGCGGTGGACGGTCAAGCCCTCCGGCACAAGCTCCGCAAGGCGGCTGCAAGCGTCGTTTCCGGCTTGGTCGCTGTCAAGGCAGAGGTAAACGGTCTTGATGTTCGGGCGGTCAGAGAGGAAACGCAACAGGGCTTTTTCTCCCACGCCGCCCAATGACAAATAGCTCTGCTTCTGCCACGCCTTTTTGAACAGGCAGAGGAAAGAGAGCAGGTCAACGGGGGCTTCAAAGACAAAAAGCCTGTCACCCTCGCCTCGGTAGCAGAAATTAAAGGCTTTGTCGCTGCCTTTCACATCAAACCGGAAGTTTCCCGCCGTTCCCTTGCTGTGGGCGTAGCGCGGTATTCCGTCCTCGTCCCGCCCCACAAATACGGCGTTGTGGTGGGCTGCGTCCTCGTAAATATCGCCGCGGGCAAAGAAAAAGCCCGTCACATCATCATCAATGCGGCGGGCTGCTGTGAGGTAGTTCCTCGCTATTCTGTTGTCGTTGTTTGGGGGCGGTAGCCGGAAGTCGGAAAGGGACGCGTGGCAAGGTCTGTCCGGCGGCGGTGCGGCTCCCTTTTCTCCTGTGAGAAGTTCCACGGCTTCGGTGAAGCTCTTGCCGAAAAACTCCATGACAAAATCAACGGGGCCGCCGCCCTTGCTCTGGCTGTGCCTGTACCATTTGTTTCCCCGGACGGTCAAGCTGTCGTGCCGTTTCCAGCGGTATTCATTCCCGGCGCGGGTAAGCTGCTCGCCCTGTGATTGCAGGAAAGAAACAAGGTCGGCTTGGTTCGCCCGGTTTATCTGTTCTTGGGTGTAGTACAAAAATCTCAACTCCTTTCATCGTTCTAAGTCGTGCTGCTTGGTGCGGGTCTGCTCCGGCTGGTCGGCTTTCAGCGCAATATCAACGCACTTGCGGATATTGTGCAGCTCGGCAACCTCGGCGCGGGTTTCTTTCAGCTTGGTATATTCCGCTGTTCTCTGCCCGCTGAGGGTGGCGTACTCTTTTTCCCATTCAGCGATAGGCAAGCTCTTTGTCCCTTTCGGCAGATTTGCATGGAGATAGCGGCTCGCTGCGTTCCATAGCGTAAGCTCGGCGCGGTGGGCTTCCTCGTACTTGTCGCGCTTGCTCGTCCAGCCATTTTTCAGCTTTTTCAGCTCGTCGTGAATGGGCTTGTACTCGGTGTAGTTCTTCCCGTATTCAATCAGCTTTTGTAATTCTTTCATGCGCTTCTCGGCGGTTTTCATGCCCGCCCGGATAGCGTCGGCTTGGTCGCTGACAGAGGAAAGGGTAGCGTCCAGCTCCGCAAGGGTGGAAATGCCATGCTCGGAAAGATAGCCTACTGCCTTTGCAACGGTTTTCAGTTCATCGGCGGCGTGCTGCCTTTGCCAACTTTGCGAATACTTCCGGCTCTTTTCTCTCTGAACGCTTAAATACTTCATCAGCAGATTTGCAAGGCCGGGGGATTGCGGGGGCTGCTCCGGGGCGTTTTCCCGCGCCTTGAACAGTTCGCCAATCCATTCTTTGAGCTTTCCAATCTGCGCCCGGATTTCCCGGATAAGGCGGTTTGCCTTTTGGATATTCCGGTTCAGCTCGCCTTTCTCGGTGGCTATGCCTTTCTTCTCCATTTGACAAGCCGCTACGCCCATGTGGACGGTAGGCAGCTCGTCAATGCCGCGCTCGGCGTTACTGCGGTGGTCGATACGCTCCGGGCGTCCGGCGCGTTCAAGGTAGGCATTTGAAATATCCGCCCATGCCTTGCGCCATAAAAGCGCGTTGCCCTTGTCGTTCCAGCCTGTGAGGTCAACTTTGTGTGTCTTGTATCTGCCGCTTGGTAAGCGTATGCGCTCGCCGTTCTCGTCAATGTCATATTCCTTTTTGGACTTCGCCGCCCATGCGCCGCGCTCGTCAAGGGGGCGCATAGTAAGCATGATATGACAATGGGGGTTGCCGCTGTCGGTGTCGTGAATGGCAAAATCAACGCACATTCCTCTGGAAACAAATTGAGAGGAACAGTATTCCCGGACAAGCCGGATCTGTTCCTCTCTGGATAATTCTATGGGGAGTGCTGCGTCAATCTCTCTGGCAAGCTGGGCGTTCCCGGTTTTCTCGTAAAGCTCCACACTGTTCCATAGGGTAGCGCGGTCAGAGAAAGAGGGCGGGGCATGGGGCGGCAATAGGATTTCCGTATGGACAACGCCGCGCTTGCGGGTGTAGTCATGGGTCATTCCGTCCCACTCGTTTGTGATTTTCTCGCCGCTTCGGTAGGTGGCTGCGGCAACGGCTGACTTGCCTTTTCCTCGGCTCACAATGCCGATGTTACAATGGTAAATAGCTATGGGTATCACCTCCCGGATAGGATAATAAAACCCGCAAAAATAGTACAGACGCGCAAGCGGGTGTACTGTTTTTGTGGGTGTGCAGGGATAGCCGCGAAGCGGCGCAAGGGGTGCAGCCCCTTGTTGCGGCAAAGCCGCCATATCGGAGCGCGGGGAAAGTTCCCTGTGCGGAGATAAGCCCTCGGCAGAGCGCACACGCCCGCAAGGGTGTATAAGTGCGCCCTTTGTACCAAAGGGATTATTCGCTTTTCCCGCCCTCGGTGCGTTTTTTCAGATAGCCCCGCGCTTCCTCGCTCGTCAGGGCAAGCCGGAGAAAGGCGGCGGCTTCTTCGTCGGTCATGGTCTTTGCTTCTGGCACAATGCTCTCAAAGACCGCACCCCGGACGATCAGCCGATGGCTGCGCGTCCTGCGTTCCTCTTGGGATAACTTTTGCCGCAACACCTTTTCCCGATTTTCAAGCTGCCGGATTTTCTTCTTCCCGTCCTCAATCTCGGCTTGCAATTCCTCGCGTTTTTTTTCTCTCGGTTTCGTCATGGGTGGTCACTCCTTTCTACCTGTCGGCATAGAAAAAGGACAGTCGATTTCCTCGGCTGTCCTTTTGATTAGGGTGTTTGGTTTACTCCGTTCTGCTCAATAAATGGGAATATTAAATATCAATACGCCCTTTAATACATTCCTATTAAAACATCAGCTTCGATTGTCAAATGTGTGAGAGTACGCCAATCAACGCAATCTTTTTCAACGCAAAAGAGAAGCGGCGTCATTTCAATAAACGACATTCTTTGTTCTGATGACAACTGTACGGTGGCTGAAACCGTTTCTCTTGAAATGGTTTTAAGATATTTCTCAAAATATTCAACGACAGACTCATTTGAATAATCTGGATTTTTCAAGTGTGCTTGCACTTTAGTCCTGATTTCCCTCAAATGATTTTTCGTAGGAATTACTTTCACAACATATCCGTTAGGAGATAGCAATCGCTGAAATTCTTTGTAGTGTGCAGGCGAAAATATGTCTAAAATACAATCCATACTTCCGTCTTTCAAAGGGATTTTTGATAAGTCAGTAACAAACCACTTCACTGCTTTGCGCTTGTCTTTTTTTGATGCAATCTGTATTGCCTCCCTTGACAAGTCAAAGGCAAAGATGTTTCGTTCTGTTCTTTGCTGTATCTGCCTTGCATAGAAACCCTCGCCGCAACCAACATCTAAAATGTTTCTTATAGATGGCGTATCAGAAATAAACTGTATGATTTTCTCCAACACAACATCATACATGCCATACTCCAAAATTTGGTGCCGGTTGTCAAAAGACCGCTTGCTGTAGTTGGTTTTGGGCGATGATTTTAACAACAAATTTACATACCCATATCTTGAAATATCAAAGCAATGTCCATGTCTACAAATTAGGCTATTGCCTTGTATATCCATTGATTTTGTGCAAATTGGGCATTGAAAATAAACCTTGCTGTCTGCAAAGCGTGATAAATTATTATTCATTTGTTTTTCCTCCGTAATTACATCTCTGCTTCAATAAGCGAGTTATGCAATACGGATAACCGCAACATAACTCGCGGTTTTATCTTAATCTCATAAATGTAACCATTGTGTTGTCCTCCAATCAATTCCGCAGTATTACTCTGCTTTTAGAAAAAGTATAGCACAAAACTATGAACATTTCAACTCTATTTCAGCCTGTCGGCGACGTTGCTCTCTCTGGCATACCGCCGCGCCGCTTCCCGCCGTTCCTCGCTGTATGGGGCGGTCAGACGGAAAGAGAAGCGGCCTTTCTCAATGTCAAACTCCATGCAGCCCGTTTCCGGGTCTGCGTCGGTCTGGCGGCACACATCGGGGTGCTGCTCGGCATAGGCGGCAAGCCGCTTCTTCAAGTCGGTGTTGTGGGTACGGATATGGATCAACGGGTCTTTCTCATCAAACCAGATGTCTGTGATCTTTTTTTGCTTGGGAAGCCCTGTTCGCATAAACTCTCCTTTCTGCGCCCTCGTTTGGAGAGAGGGGCATTTTTGAGGGAATTTTCCCGGCTCTTGACTTGGGGAAAATGGGGATTTTCAAATAGAAACCGCCCCGGCGAACCATTCTTCGTCCGGGCGGTTCCTATCGCGTGATTTTCGTTTTTTCCGGCTCTTGACCGTCCTGCAAGCTGTCGGCAAGTATCACTTTGAGCAGCTTGTCGCGGAATGTTTCTGTGCCGCTGTGGTTGAAAAACAACTCCGCAACGATGGTCTGTCCGTCCCTCTGTGTCGTGATAACACTGTCGGGGGATTGAGGTGTCCCGTTCTGTTCTGCCATAGGCGGCTCCTTTCTCTGGGTGCAAAAGAGGGATTTCCCGTAGCCCGGAAAATCCCTCTTGGTTGTCAGTATTCGGTTTTACTGTGCGGGTGCTGCGGCGGCTTCCTGTGCCTTTTTCTTTGCCCGGTATTCCCGTGCTTTCATGCGGTCATACTCCCGTCGCTTTTCAAGGTTACGCGCCCGGTACTCCCTTGAATACTGCCGGTGGTAGGCGCGGCTCTTTTCCTTTTGGGCTTCCTCGATTTCCTCCCGCATTTGCCGGATTTCCTGCTCCGTTGGCTCTGTAAGCTGTGTCACTTCGTTCTCAAATTTGCCGATATAGTTGAAATATATCCCGATGTGCTGAATGGCTTGTTTTGCCCTTTTCTTGTCGCGCTCATGCACTTCAATCCGGCTGATAAACTCGTTGAGAATGGCGGGGGTCAGGTCGGTAAAGGCAGCGTAGCGTTCCGTCAGCTTCAAAAACTTCTGCGCCCGTCCGCCCGCGTTCTCAAAAGCGGATAGCTGCTCTTGCAGCTCGGCAAGCTCCGCTTTCAGCGCATAGTATTCTTCTGAATACTTCTGCGACATTTGCTCATAGCGGTCTTGCGGGATCGTGCCGAGGGCGTTGTCCTCATAGAGCTTGTTCAGCACCTTGTCAATCTGTTCAAGGCGCGTCGTGATTTGCGGGATACGCTTCTGCTGTTTCTTGGTCTTGTCGGTCTGCTGCATGGCAAGGTTCTTTTTCACTAAGGCTTCAAATTCCGCCCAGTTGCTGATAGAATAGTCCTCGATTTTCTTCAGCACTTCCGCGATGGTCTGCATGAGCAAATCCGCGTCAATGATGTGCGGGGAATTGCATTTGGGGTTTTTGGCTTTTCCCTTGTGGTACTCGCTGCAATAGGCAACATGACGCTTGCCGCCATTCCGATAATCTATGCGAATGTGCATTTTCGCACCGCAATCCTTACAGAAAAGCAAGCCCGACAAAGGGTGGATTTCCCCGTCCCCGTTGGGGCGTTTGACGGGCGCATTTTCCAAAATCCGCTGTACGGTTTCAAAGTCGGTGCGGTCAATAATCGGCTCATGCACATTTTCGGTTATCTGCCATTGGCTCCGGTCTACATAGTGGTTCCGCTTGTCGCGGAAGTGCTTTGTGGTCTTGAAGTTGACAACATCACCGCAATACTCCTGCCGTGTGAGGATATGGGTCAGGGTGGCTTTGTTCCACTTATAGCGGTTGGCCTCATTGAGCGCCCTGTTTTTACAGGTTCCCCGCCCGCGCTCTTTCATGTAGAATGTGGGCGTTGGGATTTGCGCCTGCGTGAGATATACGGCAATTTGGTTTCGGTTTTTTCCGTCCAGAAACAGGCGAAAAATCAAACGAACAACTCCGGCGGCTTCCTCGTCGATAATCCAAAAATCCTTGTTGTCCGGGGATTTGACATAGCCATAGGGGGCTTCGGTGGCAATCGGCTTTCCACTCATGCCCTTCGTCTTAATGCCGGTCTTTACTTTCTTGCTGATGTCCTTTGCGTACCACTCCGACATGATGTTGATAAAGGGCGCAAACTCCAATGTATCGGGCTTTTCGCTGTCTATCCCGTTGTTGACTGCGATAAAGCGCACATTGTTCCGTCTGAATATCTCCATCGCATTGCCGACTTGGAGATAGTCACGCCCCCAGCGTGTCAGGTCTTTCATAATGCAGACACCGATTTTCCCGTTCTCTACATCGTCCATCATGCGGGAGTAGGCAGAACGGTCAAAAAATCTGCCGCTTTCGTCATCGTCAATGTAGTGCCGGATATTGGTTAAGTGCTGCCCTCTGGCGTAGTTCTCCAAAAAGATTTTTTGGTTCTGTATCGAGTTACTCTCACCGCCGTCCCTGTCCTCGTCGCCCACGGAAAGGCGGGAGTAAAGGGCTGTAATTTTACTATAATCAGTCATGTGCATAACCTCCTGTGCGTCCATATAGGCTTCCTTTACACTTAAAATTATGCACTCCATCGGGCGCTGCCGTACTCAATGCCCTTACGGTATTTGCGGGCGTTTTTCCCTTTGGCGTACACCGCCAGCCAGACGATGGCCGCCCCGGCAATACCTGCCAGCAGGTCCAGCGGATGCAGGCTTGGCGCCGCATAAGAAAACGCCTCTGTAAAGCCCTGGCTCAAATGCAGGAACTTTTCAGAGGCGTCAAGGCCGGGCGCAAGGCGCACCGCCTGGCAGAGCTTATCAAAGAGATACACGAACAGCAGATACGGAAGGTTGAGGATGAGAATCTTCTTCAGATCAACCGTCATAATTCCACACCCCGGTCTTTGGCCTTGACCTTCTCCCGCTGGCGGTGCTGGGCTTTGGCCTGCTGCTTCGCCTGCTCCAGCTCCTTGCGGATAGAGGGCTTTTTCTCTTTCTCCAGGTTCTTTGCGGAGAACTCCCGGAAGGCCGCCGTGATAACGTCGGCATCCCGGCCCTTGAAGAACACCAGATAGCGGGGTATCTCGCCGCTGGTGTCTTTTTTCAGTGCGAAGTCAATGCCGTACTTCTTGGCGGTGGCGGAAAAGGCCCGGATGTTCTGGTTGGTAATCTCGATGTTGGAAACGCCGGTGTTGTGCTTCATTAGCTGCCGTAGGGTCTGCTTTCCGTGGTGCAGTTTGGTCTTGCGGCCAGTCACGCCTCTCTGCATCTCGTCCAGCACCTTTTTCATGGCTTGTTGCAGCATACCGGCGGAGAGTTTGGTGGCCTCCACACAGAGAGCAACGGTGCGCTGGGTGACTTCTTCCTGCATAAGTCATCATCTCCTTTCTCCGCCGCCGTACAGGTCGTGGTTTACCAGGGACGCATAGTAGCTGTCGATGGTGGCCGGGGCGTTATACAGGGCAGCCAGCAGATATTTCTTGATATTGCGGACATAGGTGGTGTTCTCCCGCATACGGTCCAGCACATACTCGATGTGGGAACTGTTCAGTTTCAGGAACCGGGATTTGACCACCTCCGCCGGATAGTCGTCCCCGGCAATGCGGATCGTCTCCCTGCGGGAACAGACGGTGTCCACCATGAGCTCCACCAGCTCGTTCAGACGGTCACGGTCTATGCGCTCGTTTTGTACGAGGATGTCGTACTCGATGTTCTCCAAAATCAGTTCCCGATAGTTCTCTCGCTCCCGCATCCAGTCCCGTCCGGTCCGGCTGACCCCTGCGGGGGTTTGGGGGCTTGATTGGATAGGATTTGATCCTTCCGTACTTGATGAATCAGTATTTTGTTCTTCAGGATTTCTTTTCTCTTTATTTAATTGCGGCCGGTTTTCCAGACATGGGTTATCCATATCCGGGTTTTCCGTATCTGGACAAGCCGTATCCGGCTCGTCCTCACACGGCTGGCCCGTGTCCGGGGGATGGGGCGTCTCATAGATGACATACTCCACATCCAGGATCTTGCCCTTGCTGTCCCGAAGCCGGTTGCGGACTATGTACCCGGCCCGTTCCAGCTCTTTCAGGGCGGAGCCGATGCTGTCCGTGCCCTCCTTGCAGATTTTCGCAAGCCCCCTGGTGGTGTAGTTCCAGTCCTCCGGCAAGGACAGCATCATGGAGAGCAGCCCTTTGGATTTCAGCGACAGCCCCGCGTTGCGTAGGTGGTGGTTGGACATTACCGTGTTCACACCAATCTGCACATTATAAGCTGGCTTGAGCTGCCCGTTTCGCATGTGGTCTTCTTTCAGCCGCATAAATGTGGCATCTTCGTCTGTTTTGGAGTAACTGTT
>NZ_JACSNZ010000121.1 GCF_016902575.1 Pseudoflavonifractor capillosus
ACCCCGGCGGCTCTTCTCCACATACTCAGACAGCGGGACAAACAGAGCGGAGGAATACCGCTGCTGCACCAGATACCACAGGTGTATCAGTCGGGCCATTCTGCCGTTGTCGTCAAACCAGGGATGCAGGTAGGCGATGTAGAAGTGGATGAGCGCCGCTTTCAGCAGGTCGTTCATGGCGGATTCCTGATGGATAAACTCCACCAGATTCCCCATATACTCCGGAAGCATCTGCCAGGGAAGGCCGGTGTGCTCCACTTTGTCACCCACAATATACACGCTGTCATGGCGGTATTTATGGCCGGGCAGGAGCTGATCCTCCTCCGGTAAAAACGCCCCAATGGTAAGCGCATAGAGCTGGTGGATGCTCTCCTCGCTGATCGTATGCTGAGGATCACTGATAAACTCCAGACCCTTCTTCATGCCGTAGATACGGTTCTCACTCTCGTTGGTGGGGGCGTAGCCAGACAAAATCCTGCGGACACTGTCCCGGGAGGTGTCGATCTGCTCGATGGAGAAGGTGGAGAGAATTTCGTCCTCCATAGCCTTTCTGCCATAGACCTGGCTGCTGCTCTGGGGTGTCAGCAGCACCTTGGCCGCCGACAGCTGAACCTGGGCAACAGAATCCAGATAGACCAGATTCTTTCCATTGA
>NZ_JACSNZ010000122.1 GCF_016902575.1 Pseudoflavonifractor capillosus
GTGGAGTGGGATGGACACCCTCTCTGCAGGATCACAGAGGGCGGCGGTGTACGCTACTGGCAGGAGAATGTGGCAAATTTGGAACGGGAACAAGCCTGTCAAAGAGCCGCAGATCTGGCCTGTATGGTGCGGGAATACACTACCCTGCTGGAGCAGGCTCCCCCCTTGAGGGCACAGGGGCTGACTGGAGACTTTCGAGTGCTGGCCGACTTCAATGGAACTGTGCTGGCTGGACACCAGACCAAATTCGGCATCCACTTTGTCACCTGGGACCGGGACTTCCGCTGGACAGGTCTCAACTACGGCCACTACTTTCAGGAAAACTACGTGGCTGCCAAACAAGACTTTGCTATCCGTTCCGGCCTTGTCCCCCAGTACCAAGTTTTCAACCAGGAACAGCTCACAGAAATCTTTTATTGCTGCGCTGATACCCTAAATGCCGATTTGAACCTGTCCCCCAAACAGGAGGCATGCATCCGGGATATCCAAGAGCAGATTGAAAGTGGCATACCAGATATCACGGAACAGCTCAGAGAGCAGGAGCAACAGCCCACAGAACCTTATATTCCCCAGCAGACCATGTGAAATTGCGCCGGAGTTCTA
>NZ_JACSNZ010000123.1 GCF_016902575.1 Pseudoflavonifractor capillosus
TCCTGGGGGTGGAGGACTACTGCCCCCATTTCCACTCGATATCCGAAGGGCTGTTTTCGATTTTTCATCAGCGCATTGTCCTTTCTATGGTCTCGGTCAGTTCCAGCCCGTTTTTGAGGCGGAAGCGGAGCTGCTCATTGCTGTCCACAATAATTCTGTCAACGAGCTCACCAAACAGCTCCGTATTGAAGGTGTCCAGGAAGTCCGGCCCTGCATCTAAAATGCCCATCAGTTCCTGTGTCTGGGTGATGGTGTTGTCGCTATTGGCGGCCAGTAGGCGTTCCTTTTCTAACTTCACGGCGCGGAGCTGTTGGGTCAGCTCGTTGCTTTGGGATATAAAAAGGTCAGGATCAATGAGGCCCTGCTGTTTCAGCGTGGCCAGCATTTGATTCTGACTGGTTAATTGGGATATTTGGTTGTTAAGTTCGATGACGTCAGGACTCCACAGAAGTTGGCGATTGCGGATGGCCTGGAGTGAGGCGATCATTCCAGCGAGAATGGGAGTTCCGTGATGTTTGAGGTTATAGTAGAGGCGGAGAAAGGCTTTTTCAATGTTAGCC
>NZ_JACSNZ010000124.1 GCF_016902575.1 Pseudoflavonifractor capillosus
GTTGGCAGACCGCACTCTTATTGTATCAAAAGGAGTTTTTTCTTCATATGGAACG
The DNA here is from genome assembly GCF_016902575.1 of Pseudoflavonifractor capillosus. Classification (GTDB taxonomy): domain Bacteria; phylum Bacillota; class Clostridia; order Oscillospirales; family Oscillospiraceae; genus Enterenecus; species Enterenecus capillosus_A. Next base: position 56 of record NZ_JACSNZ010000124.1, read on the forward strand.
CTAAAGCTTTTTTTGAACTCCCCGGCACAGCCGGGGGTTTTCATTAGACAAAAAGAAGGGCCTGTTTTGCAACAGGCCCTTTGTGATGTATGAGTTTGATGTTAAGCCTTGCGCTTGCGGGAAATCACCACAGCGGCGCACAGCAGAGCGGTGGCAGCGGCCATGGCCACCACATAGCCCATCAGCTGGTTGTTGTCCCCGGTGGGAGGCACTTTGCCGTCCTCGGCCACCACCACGTTGACCAGCACATAGATACTAAAGTGCTCCAGTCTGGCCGTGACGGTGTTTGCCTTCTTGCATTGCACGCTCCATTTCCATTTCTATATATCATTTTTCGTACTGTATCACTTAGCACGGCGGCGCAGCAGCCACAGGACAGCAGCGGCCACACACACCACCACACCTGCCACAGCCACCACCATGGGGGTGGCGGGGTTGGGCTGGGCCTGCCCCTGCTCCGGGGCGGGGGTGGAGGAAGGAGACTGCTCTGTTACAT
>NZ_JACSNZ010000125.1 GCF_016902575.1 Pseudoflavonifractor capillosus
CGATTCTTTCCCCAATTTCTCATCGGGGAGAAATTGGGCCCAGCGGAGCGTCCCTGCAGGGGCGCAGGTCTGCGCCGGGGAAGGAAAAAGGGGCAGGTGTTTGTCCTGCGTTTCCCGTTCGGCGGGTGCTTGGTAAAGCCCTTTGGCTTGGGTTTGCTCCGCTGGGGTCTATTTTTGTCCGGCCAAAAATAGACGAAAAAGCCGCCAAAGGCGGGGTCTTCCCCCGCCTTGTGGAATCCTCCCCGCTGGTGCTAAGGGGCAATGCATCAGACGACCCACGGCCCGAAAAATCTCCTGCTGTTCCTGGTAATGCCAGCACACCAAGTTTTCATGGCAGCTGGCCCTACGGCTGGGCAGTTCCCATGTCCGGGCCCTTCCCTGGTGCTGCGGCTGTTCCCAGCCGCCGATGCCCCGGCTCCCGGCAGCCGCAAGCGGCTGCACCCCACCGGGGTCAGGCTCTGGAGGGGAAGCTGTGCATGGCTTGTCTAGCTGTGTACTATGCCAGGAGCAGCCGCTTTCCTGGATCGGCAGGAAACCGGAGC
>NZ_JACSNZ010000126.1 GCF_016902575.1 Pseudoflavonifractor capillosus
AAAGAGACCGCCCTCAATGCCATAAAGGGCTTTATGGCAGTCGGTCTCTTCACGGTGGTACCCGTGCGGCTCTATGAACTCTCCGTCACGTTGCAGGGCAGTCTCACCGCCGGAATCACTGGATACGGAATCTCCATTGGCCAAGTGGCCACGGAGATCATCGACACTCTCGGTGATGTGGAGTCCCTGACCGAAATGACATCCGGCTCATACTTCGGCTTTGCTTCCATCACCAGCCCTATCATGCTCCTGTTCTGCATCATTCTTATGGCCTATGCCGTCATTAAGGTGTTTTTTGCAAACCTGAAGCGAGGCGGTATCCTGCTCATCCAAATCGCCGTGGGCAGCCTGTATATGTTCAGCGTCCCCCGCGGCTATACCGACGGCTTCATCCAATGGTGCAAGCAGATCATTGGACTCTGCCTCACCGCCTTCCTGCAAGCCACCATCCTCATTGCAGGATTGATGGTATTCAAAG
>NZ_JACSNZ010000127.1 GCF_016902575.1 Pseudoflavonifractor capillosus
CGCGGCTATACCGACGGCTTCATCCAATGGTGCAAGCAGATCATTGGACTCTGCCTCACCGCCTTCCTGCAAGCCACCATCCTCATTGCAGGATTGATGGTATTCAAAGAAAATGCCCTTCTGGGTCTGGGACTGATGTTGTCCGCAGGGGAAATCCCACGCATCGCCGGAACCTTCGGTCTGGACACTACCACCAGAGCCAGCATTATGTCTGCGGTCTATACGGCCCAGGCTGCGGTCAATACCACCAGGACGGTGGTCCAGGCGGTGGCCAAATGAGTACACTGACCCTTGGTAGTTTATTTGATGGGATCGGCGGATTTCCTTTGGCCGCCGTCCATAACGGGATCATTCCTGTATGGGCCAGTGAAATCGAAGCCTTTCCCATAGAGGTGACCAAGCACCGATTCCCCGACATGATCCATGTGGGGGATATTACAAAGCTCCACGGTGCCGAGCTGC
>NZ_JACSNZ010000128.1 GCF_016902575.1 Pseudoflavonifractor capillosus
CGCGGCTATACCGACGGCTTCATCCAATGGTGCAAGCAGATCATTGGACTCTGCCTCACCGCCTTCCTGCAAGCCACCATCCTCATTGCAGGATTGATGGTATTCAAAGGGAATGCCCTTCTGGGGCTAGGACTGATGTTGTCCGCAGGGGAAATTCCACGCATCGCCGGAACCTTCGGCCTGGACACCACAACCAGAGCCAACATTATGTCTGCTGTCTATACGGCCCAAGCTGCGGTCAATACCACCAGGACGGTGGTCCAGGCGGTGGCCAAATGAAGGCACTTACCCTTGGCAGTTTATTTGATGGGATCGGCGGATTTCCTTTGGCCGCTGTCCATAACGGGATCATCCCTGTATGGGCCAGTGAAATCGAAGCCTTTCCCATAGAGGTGACCAAGCACCGATTCCCCGACATGATCCATGTGGGGGATATTACAAAGCTCCACGGTGCCGAGCTGC
>NZ_JACSNZ010000129.1 GCF_016902575.1 Pseudoflavonifractor capillosus
GATATTTGCAGAAAATATCATATTGGGAATCGTGCACAGCTCAGGGATTGGATAAAGGTGTATAATGCTCATGGAGATTTCAACTCCGTAAAACACTCAGGAGGAGGAAGCTACATGAAGCAAGGACGGGAAACCACGCAGGAAGAGCGTATCCAAATTGTTAAGGATTGCATTGCCAGTGGAAAGAATTACGGAGAAATGGCCTTGAAATACCAGGTTAGCTATCAACAGGTTCGGAGTTGGACTCTTCGGTTTGAACAGATGGGAGAAGCAGGATTGGAGGATCGGCGGGGCCGCCGGAAGAAAGACCAAACTCCTCGCACCGAACTGGAAAAAGCCCAAATTGAAATTGAGCAACTCAAGCACAAGCTATATCTGGCGGAAATGGAGAATGCACTGCTAAAAAAATTGGACGAGATCGAGAGGAGAGAGGCCTGGAAGAAGTGAG
>NZ_JACSNZ010000130.1 GCF_016902575.1 Pseudoflavonifractor capillosus
AAGAGCAAGCAACAGAGTAGATTTTTAATCAGAATGGCAAAAGTCATTTCTGTCAAATGGGTAATAACAATTAGCCAAAAAAATAACTCTGAAGCCTGCATGATTCTTAAAAAGAGAACTATGTTTTCTTTGGACCAGGGAAGAGCTTCAAACGAAGCCCTAAAAAACCCGGCACAAAGCCCAGCGCAAGCGGGTTTGTGACGGAGAGGAGGGGCAGCGGAATGAGCGAGCTTTCGCCGCAAGGTGGAAGCGAGTGATATGGAGCTTGTCCCGACGAGGTCAAGCTAATAAGAGCGCAAGGGGAATGCCTTGGCATCAGGAGCCGACGAAGGACGTGGCAAGCTGCGATAAGCTTCGGGGAGGCGCAAACAGCCTTTGATCCGGAGATTTCCGAATGGGGAAACCCGGCAGTGCAATACACTGTCATCCTGCGTTG
>NZ_JACSNZ010000014.1 GCF_016902575.1 Pseudoflavonifractor capillosus
AACGCCTTTAGGCGTGGCTAGTAACAAAGGGCTTTGCCCGCATATGAAGAACCCCCGGCTATGCCGGGGGGTTCCTATTGTCCTGGCCTATTTTGCAACAGGCCCTTTTTGGTAACCATAAGTAATTTTAATGCTCGGCGGAAATCAACTCCGCCTGCGCCAAGGTTTTCGCCTCTGACAAAAACACTTGTACGGCGCATCAGCGCCGCCCCGATTCCTCACTGGCAAGCGGCAATTTCTTTTCCCGTCTGCAAATAGGAAGACGTTGAGCTTTTTACTTCAGAGCTTTCCTCCACACACATAAACACATTCCTCCCTGCCAACAATACAAATGCGCAATGCAATTCTGAGACAACCGGGAGGAATCATATGCAATCCCTATGGTCACAAAGCTGCAAAATTCCCCAGCGCAGGTGCCTGCCCGGCGATTTGGAGATTGACACCGTAGTCATCGGTGCAGGCATGGCAGGTGTGTTGACGGCCCACTTCCTGCAAGAAGCCGGTCACCAGGTCGTTGTGGTGGATGCCGGGACGATCGCCAGCGGCCAGACCGGTCGCACCACGGCAAAGATCACCGCCCAACACGGCATGATCTTTCAAAAACTCATTGACACTCTGGGTGAGGACATGGCCAGGCAGTATGCTCAAGCCAATCTGTCTGCTGTATACGCTTATAAAGCCATGATACAAGACCATCACATAGACTGCGATTTTGAAGAACGCAGCGCCTACGTCTACGGGAATGACTGGGAGCAGCTCCAGGCAGAGGCACAGGCCGCTGCCAAACTGGGTCTGCCCGCCTCCTACGTCACTGACTTGAACATCCCTATTCCCTCAGCAGGCGGAGTAAAAATGGAACATCAGGCCCAATTTCATCCCCTGAAGTTTCTCAAACATATTTCTGATGGTCTGACCATCTATGAGCACACTCCAGTGGAAACCGTAGACGACCATATGCTTACCACTCCCCACGGATCCATCACTGCCCAGCACATCGTCTTTGCCTGCCATTTCCCATTCATCAATATGCCTGGGATGTATTTTGCCCGGCTGCACCAGGAGCGCTCTTACGTTCTGGCTCTGGAAAACGCCCCCCAGGTGAATGGCATGTATATCTGTGCCCAAGAGGGAGGCTACTCCCTGCGCAACTACGGAAAGCTGCTCCTCATGGGCGGGGAGAACCACCGTTGTGGAGAGAACCGAGACGGTGGACGGTATGAGCGCCTGCGTCAAAAGGCCAGAGAATGGTTCCCAGACAGCCGTGAGGTCTGCCACTGGTCGGCCCAAGACTGTATGACCCCGGACGGAGTTCCATATATTGGCCGATATGCCACCAGCCACCCCCATTGGCATGTGGCCACCGGGTTCCAAAAATGGGGTATGACCACCTCTATGGTGGCGGCAACCATACTCCGGGATCTGATCTGCGGAAAAGAGAGTCCCTGCGCCCAGGTCTTCGATCCAGGCCGATTTGAGGCTGCCGCACTTCCCGGCATGGCAGTGGATGGCGGCAAGGCTGTGAAAGGGATGGTCAAACGATTTTTTCAAATTCCATCCAAAGAGGCGGCAGAAATTCCACGGGGTCACGGCGGCATCGTCTTTTTGAATGGGGAGAAATTGGGGGTCTATAAGGAGCCAACCGGAACCATCCACCCCGTGGATATTCGCTGTCCCCACCTGGGCTGTCAGCTGGAGTGGAACCCCGACGAGCTCAGCTGGGACTGTCCCTGTCACGGCTCCCGCTTTGACCGCTATGGCCATCTCATTTCAGGGCCAGCCCAGAAGGACATCAGTATGGAGGTATCGTTATGGCAAAACAAGGAATGAAGCGCCCCGATCGCACCCACACACACCCTCGCAACGAAGTTCCCCCTGTTCCCCAAATCCAAGGAAAGGCCAAGCACGGCAAAGAACGGGCAAAGCCCATTGTGGACGGCACATCCGGCCCCGATCTGAAGGTCTTTCACTGACCCGAGATTAAATATTCCCCCTGATTTCACGCCGGAAATCAGGGGGATATTTTACGGGGTAAATTGTTCAAAGATGGACAAGCAGCCGTCACCCTCTACCTGCTTCATTTCCTCTGCACTGCGCAGAGTCCAGCTCACTTCCTGTCCTCGCCACAGCTTCGTGGCCACAAACAGGCAGGCCCGGCGGCGATCCTTCCAGCGGTAGGCTACAAAATCCGGGCAGGTGACCAGATTGGTCATAACATTGGTCATTACCATAGCCGCCAGCCAAGGCAGTCCACTGCGATTCTTGAGAAAGTTCTGACTTAGCTGGCCCCGGCAAATTTCAGGCCGGTTTCGCTTGAGCCACAGCAGTGCTTTGGGGTGAAACGACTCAATGCAATACTTCACCTGATACCGATCCAGCATCTCACAGGTGGCTTTGGCCAGCCGGTCTGCGTTGCCCTCCACCTTCAGCTCCACGATCAGAGGCCCCTTTCCCTCAAACAGGGGGAGCACCTCCTCCAACATGGGGATCTTTTCCTCTGTACCCTCCAGACGGTACTGGGACAGCTGCTGGGCCGTCAGCGAGGACGCTTTCACATCCACTCCGACGGTGCGCAGCAGGGAGTCATCATGGATGACCACCAGTTTTCCGTCCCGGGTAAGGTGAACATCCAGCTCGGCACCGTACCCTCGCTCCGCCGCCCGACGAAAGGCCACCAGAGAGTTCTCCGGAATGCCGTGCTCTTTATCATGCAGCCCCCGGTGCGCATACCGATATCGACGCAGCTCCTGCCAGGCCGGATGCCCGTGGCGGCAGCGCACCGCCACAATCCAAAACAGCACCAACACAGCCACAACACACAATACAATCCAACCCATCATATCTCTCAATCCATCTCCTCAAAGGCATCCAAGCCCTTTTTCGCTTCCACCCTGGCGTCTCCGTGGTGCACCCCCAGCATGGTCACAAAGGACAGCGCCACAAACAAAGCCGCATAGGGAAACAACACCCGGTAGTCAATGACACGCATCAGCGTCCCCGCCAAAATGGGGGTCACCACCTGAGCCGCCATGGAAAAGGTGTAGTAGTAGCCGGTAAATTTACCAATGTCGCTGCCCCGGCACATCTCCACCACCATGGGCAGAGAGTTGACATTGATGGCCGCCCAAGCAAAGCCCACCAGGGCAAAAACCAGGTACATGATGGGCTGGATGGACGAGTACACAGTGGTGAGGACAAAGCCCATCAAAAAACAGGCTGCCAGCAGAACAACACCACACAAAATGGTCTTCTTTCTGCCAATGCGGCTGGCCAGGATGCCGATGGGGATGTAGGAGACAATGGCTCCGGCGGTGGCCACCAGCAGACAGGTAGACGCACCCCCCAGCCCCTCTCCCATCACCTCTGCCACATATTTGGTAAACCAGGTGGTCACCCCGTTGTAGCCAATGAACCACAGGGAGATGGACGCCAGCAAAAAGCCCAGGCTGCGTTTGACCGGAGCGGGCAGTACCTCATGCCCTGCCCCGTCATCCTCCGCAAGATTCCACTCTGGGTGCTCCTGTTCCAGTTGTTGATTCTTCCGGGCCAGCTCCGGCTCCCGGGTGGTGACAAAGAGCACCACCACCGACACCAGCATGATGAGGGACACCACCAAAAACAGAGGCTGGTAGTTGACGTGCTCCACTCCCTGGGTCTCAGCTGTGGGGTACAGCACCGCCGCCACCGCCAGATAGAGCACGCCGCCCACAGCACCCATCAGGTTGATGATGGCGTTACCCTTGCTGCGCAGGGGCTTGGGAGTAACGTCCGGCATCAAGGCCACCGCAGGAGAGCGATAGGTACCCATGGCCACCAGCAGCAGCCCCAGAACAATGACAAAGCTGGCCAGTTCAAACGCCGAGGGGGAGGCTGCATAGCCGTTGTCCAACATAGGCAGCAGATTCATCAAAATCACCGCCGCACCGGTGCCTCCCAGGATGAAGGGCATCCGCCGCCCCAGTCCCGTGCTGGTGCGATCTGAAATGGCCCCAAACAGCGGCAGCAAAAATAGCGCCAACACATTGTCAGCTGCCATAATGGCCCCCGCCAGGGATTCATTGAGTTGGAACGTCCCGGTGAGAATCAGGGTCATCACATTGTCGTACATCTGCCAAAAGGCACAGATAGACAAAAAGGCCAGACCCACCAACACAGTACGCTTATAATCCAGTTTCATATGTTCTCTCCCCTCTCCATGTCTCGTAGGATATCTCCGATTCCGTCCAACACCCAGGTGGGATGCACAGGACTTGTCTCCAAATCAGCCCGCGTGCCCTCTCCTGAGAGGACAAACACCGTATCAATACCCGCCGCTTCTCCGCTGGCAATGTCGGTATACAGCCGATCTCCCACCATCACCGTCTCCTCAGGAGTGGCCCCCACCCACTCCATGGCCAAGCGTGCCATGGCGGGCTGTGGCTTTCCAATCACCTGGGGTCTGCGCCCGGTGGCCCGGAAGAGCATTTCGCACACGCTGCCGCAGTCTGGCACCGAGCCATACCAGGTGGGGCACACCCAGTCCGGGTTGGTGGCCAGATAGTCCACCCCACGCCCCAGCAGGATGCAGGCATCTTCCAGCTTTTGAAAGGTCAGTTCCGTGTCAAAGGCCATGAGCAGACAATCCACCTCATCCTCCAACCGGTCGGTCACCGCAATCCCAGCTTGGCGCAGTTGGCTGCGGAAGCTCTCAGTGCCAAAGGCGTAGCACAGTCGATACGGCTTCCGACCCTTCAGTTCCTGAATGAGGGCGGTGGTGGAGGTGAGAAAATCCTCCTCCCGGGCGTCGATCCCCATGCCCTGCAGCTTGTCCACATAGGCTTGGGTGGACCGGGAGGAGTTGTTGGTCAAAAAGAGATATCTCCCCCCTTGTGCCCGGATTTGATGTAAAAACGGGAGGGTGTCCGGAAACAACGTTCCGTCCAGGTAGATCGTTCCATCCATATCCAGCAAAAACAGTTTTTTCTCTCTCAAAGTTCCCACATAGCATTCCTCCATTGCCACACTCACCTCCATTATAGCGAAGAGAAGAAGAAAATCCACCCCTCTGTGTCAACAGTTTGAAAAGATTTTGAAATCTCCGGGCTCTACTTGACAACTATCTTTGTCATCGCTATACTTTGATTGACAATAATAGTTGTTATAACGCAAAGGAAAGTTGTCAAGGAGGGGTGCTCATGCCGTTGCAAAATCGTCTCAAAGAGTTTCGGGCAGCCCAGGGCATCAACCAGCAGGAATTGGGAGCCTTGGTGGGAGCCTCCCGGCAGACCATCAGCCTCATCGAGCGGGGAGACTACAATCCCTCCATCACCCTGGCCCTCCGCATTGCCCAGGTGTTCCACCGCCCGGTGGAAGAAGTCTTCTATCTCGTAGAGGAGGAGCCATCATGAAAGAAGCCAAGAAAAAATCTCCCGCTCGTATCTATCTCACCTTCGCCGTTGTACTCATCATCTGCGGCATAGTTGGGGGTGTTGCGGGCTATGCCGCCATAGCCAACGAACTCTCTATGCAAGACCTCAGCCAATGGACCAACCAGATGCTATCTGCCCCCGGCCCCTGGTGGTTTCTGCCTGCCCTGGTGTTGCTGGCCTTGTCCACCTGGTTTTACGTGCAAGGTAAACACCTGATTCCCCAGGCCCTGGAGGATGATGAGGTGTTTCCCGGCGTCAACCTCGTTTTGTGCCGATCCATGTTCCTGGCTAATCTCTCCACCGTGCTTATGTTCCTTGCTATGGCTCTGAGTTGCGCTGCATCCTGGGGTATCGGCTGGTCTGTTCTGCTTTTGGTGGTGCACCTTGTATGGGATATGGCCATGCAGGCCCGCATTATCTCCGCCACCAAGCAACTTTTTCCAGAAAAGCGAGGCAATATCTTTGATTTCAAATTTCAACACGACTGGTACCAGAGCTGTGACGAGGCCGAGCGACAGCAAATCGCCCAGTGCAGCTATCAGGCGTTCAAGATAATGACCACAATTTTCCCCATTCTCATGGCAGTTCTGGCACTTCTCTCCATGATCGACTTGATTGCACCTGCGTACAGCTTGCTGGTAGGCGCCATCTGGTTGGTGCAGCAATTCGTGTACAACTACACCGCCCTAAAGCTGGATAAAGCCAGGTTATAACCACCCAATCCACGGATAGGTAAGGAGTGTATTATCATGATGAAGAAACCCAAAGACTCCACCTTGGTGATTCATGGCGCCTGTGCTGTGATCTGGACTGTGCTGGCTCTGTCCAAAATCATCAAATACGATGAAGATGAGCCTATGTTTCTCCTGATTCTTTACAGTCTTTGTGCCCTACTCTGGATCATTGCGTTTGTAGATCGGTGGCGGAAAAATCGCTCCCACCAACAGGATGATCCCACGACAAAATGATGAGGTGAACCACTATGACATTGGAACTGCGCAACATTGAAAAGAGCTTTGGAGCCAAGCAAGTGCTCCAGGGCATCTCCCTCACCGCTGAAGGCGGCCAGGCCTTTGGCCTGCTGGGCCGCAACGGTGCCGGTAAGACCACCACCATCCGCATTCTCATGGATGTATTCCCCCCCAATGGAGGAGAAATTCTCCTGGATGGAAAGCCCATTGACTACCGCAAGGTGTCCCTGGGCTATCTGCCCGAGGAGCGGGGCTTGTACCCCAAAAAGCCCATTGGGCAGCAGCTGGTTTACTTCGCCCAGCTCAAAGGGATGAAGCGCTCCCAAGCGGTAACTGCCATCCGCCGCTGGCTGGAACGGCTGGGCATGGAGGAGTACGAAAACAAACGGCTGGACACCCTCTCCAAGGGCAACCAGCAGAAAATCCAGCTCATCACCGCCCTGGCCCACGACCCGGACATCATCGTGCTGGATGAACCTTTCTCGGGATTGGATCCAGTGAATGCTTCGCTGCTCAAAGACGTGGTGAAGGAGCAGATTCAAAAGGGGAAAATCGTCCTCTTCTCCTCCCACCAGATGAACTACATTGAGGAGTTCTGTCAGAACATCGCTATTCTCAACCAGGGCAAAATCGCCATTTCCGGCAACCTGGAGCAAATCAAGCGCAGCTATCCCCGGGATCGGCTCACCATTTGCAGTCCCCAGTACCAGGAGATCCTCAACCAGTTTGGCCCCCGCTGCCAACTGATACAGCCCGGAGAGGTACTTCTCCGTCTGGACAGCCCACAGCAAAAGCCAGAGGTCATGGGCCAACTGGTGGCCCGCTACGACATTGACCGGGTGCAAGTCTACGAACCTTCCCTCAACGACATTTTCGTGGAATATGCCGGGGACCATGTGTGAAGGGAGAGAAGATCATGAAACAATTCCGAACCATTCTCAGCTTCGAGCTGAAAAACTATTTCAAAAATAAAGTTTTCGTGGGCTCCACCCTGTTCATCGTGGCCGTGTTGGCAGTGGTGATGTTCTTGCCCAATCTGATGAACTTCTTTGGTTCCTTGGGGGGAGACGAAGGTGAGAGCACAGAGCAGTCCATAATTTTGGTCTCTGCTCCATCTCCAGAGATGGGGGATGCCATTGTTCAGGCGTTCTCCGCCGCATTTTCAGACCAGGAAGTTTCTTTGACCCAGGAAACTGTGTCCCAAATCAAAGAAAAGGTGTCCAACGCAGAGGCAGAGTGCGCCTTTGTCTTTGACGGGTTGACCTCGTACACCTATTATGTGCTCAACCGCTCCCTCTACGATCAGAACACCCAAATCGCCAATCAGGTGCTGGTGGGACTGGCCCAGGTGGATGCCATGGCCCAGCAGGGTCTGACCCCTCAACAGGCTGGTGACATCCTCTCCATTCAGATTGATGCCAGAGAGGAACTTTTGGGGATAGACCAGGCACAAAATTACTGGTACACCTACATCATGATCTTGGCCCTGTACATGGTTATCATGCTCTACGGACAAATGGTGGCCTCCCACGTGGCCACGGAAAAGAGCTCCCGAGCCATGGAGCTGCTCATCACCAGTGCCACCCCGGTGAACATGATGTTCGGCAAGGTGCTGGCCTCCTGCTTGGCTGGTTTTGTCCAGCTCACCGTCATCTTCGGTTCTTCCCTGCTCTTCTACCAGCTCAATCAAGATGCCTGGGGTGGCAACACCATGATGACCTCCCTGTTTGATATGCCCCCCTCCCTGCTGGTGTTCATGCTGGTGTTCTTTGTGCTGGGCTTCCTCCTCTACGCCTTCCTCTACGGCGCCATCGGCTCCACCGCCACCAAGCTGGAAGACATCAACACCTCGGTGATGCCTCTGTCCCTGCTCTTTGTAGTGGCCTTCTGTGTGGTCATGTTCAGTATGGGCAGCAGCTCGGTGGACAATGTGGCCATGATGGTCTGCTCTTTCCTTCCCTTCACCTCCCCCATTGCCATGTTTGCCCGCATTGCCATGTCCACGGTTCCGGCGTATCAAATTGCCCTGTCCATAGGACTGTTGACTGTGTCCGTGGCGGCCATCGGTGTGCTCTCCGCCAAAATCTACCGGGTGGGTGTACTCCTCTACGGCACCCCGCCCAAGCTGGGCGCCATCTTCAAGGCGGTTTGGCGGGCCTAACTTTTTCCAGTCTTCTTGGATGATTCTTGCCAAACTCTCCTGGCTCCGCTATACTGTAAATACTGTTTCAAATACACCCATTTTGGAATGAGGAGCAATGAGGTATGGATAAAGCAAAAGTATATTACACAGACTTCCGCACCAAGCTGGGCGAGGGCCTGCCCACCAAGCTCAAGCGGCTCATCCGTGCCGCCGGCATCGGGGACATGGACATGGATGGCAAGTTCGTGGCCATCAAGATGCACTTCGGTGAGCTGGGCAACCTGGGCTTTCTCCGCCCCAACTACGCCAAGGCTGTGGCGGACGTGGTAAAAGAGCTGGGTGGCAAGCCCTTCCTCACCGACTGCAACACCCTCTATGTGGGCAGCCGGAAAAACGCCCTGGAGCACCTGTACTGCGCCTGGGAAAATGGCTTCACCCCCATGACCGTGGGCTGCCCCATCCTCATTGGTGACGGCTTGAAGGGCACCGACGATGTGGAGGTTCCCGTCAACGGCGAATATGTCCAGAATGCTAAAATTGGCCGTGCCATCATGGATGCAGACGTGTTCATCTCCCTCAACCACTTCAAAGGCCACGAAATGGCGGGCTTCGGCGGCGCCATCAAGAACATTGGCATGGGCTGCGGCTCCCGGGCCGGCAAAAAAGAGCAGCACCACAACGGTCAGCCCACCGTGCACCAGGACAAGTGCCGGGGCTGCAAGGCCTGCTTGAAGGAGTGCGCCAACCACGGTCTGGCCTTTGATGAGACCACCCGGAAGATGCACATTGTCACGGAAAACTGCGTGGGCTGTGGCCGGTGCATCGGGGCATGTAACTTCGATGCCATCGACTTCTCCAGCTGGGCCGCCGTGAAAGACCTGAACTGCCGTATGGCGGAGTATGCCAAGGCTGTGGTGGACGGCCGTCCCAACTTCCACATCTCCCTGATCGTGGATGTCAGCCCCAACTGCGATTGCCATGCAGAAAATGACGCCCCCATCCTTCCCAACATCGGCATGTTCGCCTCCTTTGACCCCCTGGCCTTGGATCAGGCCTGCGTGGACGCCTGCCTGGCCTGCGATCCCCTGCCCAACAGCCAGCTCAGCGACAACATGGCCAAGCCCGACTTCTGTGACCACCACGACCACTTCAAAAACAGCACCCCCGACTCGGAATACAAGACGTGTCTGGAGCACGCAGAGAAGATCGGCATAGGCACTCGCAGCTATGAACTGGTCTCTTTGAAATAATTTCTTCGCCGCATCTGCTTTGGACAGGTGGCCCAAACTGAGGTGTAATGACCTGCCCTGAGTCATTCCGCATATTGCTCCACCGGAGTGTAGAAATCATAAGTATGGTAACCGCTGTCTGCAACAAGGCAGTGGTTTTCCATTTTTTATGAGAATCTGCCCAACCATACTTCTTTTTTCTGGCATCTAAAAAAATGACACTCCAGAGGAAATAATTCTACTACCCTCCCACATAGCTCCCAGGTATTATAGAATTGTATGAGTTTATAGTGCCGCAGTTTTGGTGCGCCAAACATTCACAAGGAGGAGAGAGAATGAAAAAACATGATCGCATTCCTTCTCGCATGTGGTCAATCGGCATCCGACACAGGGCCTTGAGCCTTTTGTGTGCCGGTGCCCTGATTTCCAGTATGCTGCCTTTATCCCTGTTGGCCAGCGCACAGAGTCAGGGGCCCATGCTGAGCAATCTGATTCTGGACAAAGTCTACGAATTGGAAGCTGTGGGTGATTACCCTCAGGGCGTCGAGCCCAACGACATCGGTTTTGCCCCCCAGGTCACCGATTACACCGCCACAGCTTACATGTCGGTGGACTCCATCCAGGTCTATCCCTTTACCCAGTCTGACACCGCTGAGGTGACGGTGAACGGGCAGGACCTGAATGCCCAAGGCTATGTGACCATGGATGTGTCCGAAACCGGCACTCACGACTTGAATGTGACTGTCACCGACGGCGAGGACTCCACCACATACAATGTTGAGATCACCAAGGTGGAGGCCGACTACCGTGGACGTGTCCCCGCAGTCTATGACCAGACCATCAAACAGGCTCTCTCCGTTGATACCGATTTTGACAATGAAGATGCCCTTCTGGAGGTTCTGAAAAAGGACTATGCCGTGGTGCTGCCTGAGAGCAAGGCCAACGACGGCAGCTATGTCAACACCGACGAGAGCTACTGGAGCGTGCCGGGCAGTGAGCTCCCCGACAGCACCGGTAACGACCAGGCCGTCACCCTGTTCACCGTGGATCTGGGTGCAGCGTACAGTGTCAGCCGCATTCGTGCCGCCTTTGGCCCCTCCAATCTGGCACTGGGCACCAACAAGGCTCGGATCTCGGTGAGTACCGACGGCATCAACTGGGAAACCCCCATCACCAAGGGCAACATGAACACCGGCGTGCAATATCACCAGAACGTGACCCGCTATGAGTTTGGCGTGTCCTATCAGGCCCGGTACATCCGCTTCGAGGTCACCCACTGGCAGCGCCCGGAAAGTGAACTGCGTATGTATCAGTTTATGATCTTCACCGACTCCGGCACAGTGCCCGAGGAGCAGCCCGCCCCGGAGGGCGGCAGCGTCCCCTATCAGCACGAGGATCGCCACCAGTACCTGGCCAGTGGTCAGGCCACTGTGGTGGAGCGGGGCCTGCCCATGTTGGGTTGGACGCCCAGCAGCGGATATGGCCGAGGCACCCCCACCGTAGAGGAGGCAGAGCAGTTCGGCTATGACGGCCCCCTGTTCTATGATCCGGATTTTGAAAACGCCGACTATATGCTCTACAACCCCGACTCCGTCTGGGGCATTGCCAAGGCTCCCTTCGGCGGCAACAACATGAGCGGCGCTGGCGAGCCCCGGGACTTCATCCCTGACTCCATGGAAGCCTATGTCCACAACGCCATCAGCTTCTGCTTCGGTGACGAGGGTGGTTACTCCACCGCCGAAGCACAGGCCTTCGGCGAATGGTTTGAGTGGACCCGCCAGCACTATCCCGGGGTCATTCTCCACACCAACCAGTACCCCAACCAGTGGACTGAGGCAAATTTGAGAGAATATATCCGCATTGCTCAGCCTGATCTGCTCACCTGGGACGATTACTACGGAGACAACAGCTGGGCCAACCCCTCCAGCATCAACCTGTCTAACTCCACCGTACAGGAAGATGCAGCCCGCAAGCTGCTCAACCTCCCCACTTGGGACAGATACCGTATGCTGGCCTATGGCGGCGTGGACGGCACGGGTACAAAGCCCATTATGTTCGGCCAGTACCTGGATGCCTTTGCCTTCAATCACTCCCAGTCCAACAAGAACTTGATCGTCAATACCTCCATCCTGTCCGGCATGAAATGGCTGAACTTCTTCCGTGTGGAGTACCAGTTCGACCGCTCCTACCTGTGGGATGAGGACGGAACCCCCACCCGTGGTCTGCTGGAGTGGGGCGAGATCATCGACCGTGTCCACGCCATTGACGACCAACTCACCCGTCTGAACAACGACTGGATCATGTTCAAAGTCGGGGAGATGGGTGACGAAAGCGCCGCCTCCGCCACTGGCTTCCGACGTAGCAACTTCGACGCCGCTGAGAGCGAAGCCAAAAACCAGGAGTTCGGTCTGTCTGACATCTCCGTGACCAGCCTCTCCGACACTCACAACGGCCAGACCGGCGACGTGGTACTGGGCTACTTCAATACCCTGCCCGGCCTGTACGAGAGCGAAATCAAAGAGTACTTTGCCGGTGCCACCGCCCCCAAGGCATTCATGGTCATGAACGGCCTGGTGGCTGGTACTGCCGAGCGGTACAACCAGTTCAACATTTCTGAGCGGGAGGCCGGCTCTTCGGACAACACCCGCCAGCAAATCACCATCACCGCTGACCCCAGCTTTGTTGCCGCAGGTTACGCCCTCTATGAGGTGGACAAGGACAACAACGGTGAACTGAAGGAAGTCGCCCTGGATGATAACGGCAGCTTCACCATTACCCTGGGCGGCGGCGAGGCCAACCTGTACTTCTGGGCCACCAATACCACCGCCAAGGCCAGCTCTCAGAGCGAAGGTGCTTGCGCCTCCTTTGCCTTCGACGGACATTCTGAGACCTATTGGCAGCCCCAGCAGCAGGAGAGCCAGAGCTATACCCTGGAAAACACCTTTGAGCCCAGCCTGCTGGGTCAGATCACCGTGGTGGAAAAGGGTGACGCCATCCAGTCCATGACCGCTTCCTATCTGGGTACCGATGGCCAGTGGCATGAACTGGGCGAGCTGACGGAAGACCAGGGCGTGTGGAGCGGCATCGGCGACACCGCTGAGACCGCCTCTGCCATTCGTCTGACTGTCCAGGCCCAGGAGCTGCCCGCTATCTACGATGTGGAGCTGGCCCTTACCGCTGCGGACGATCAGCAGAGCACCACCATCACCGTCAACGACAACACCATGGGTTCCGGCCTGTTCCGCTTCTCCTATGACGATAAGTGGTCCTATCGTGAGACCGAGACCAATGGCTCTGCTATGAAGCAGTATCCCCTGGAGAACGACGGCCACTTCTCCAACTGGAACGGTTCTCAGGCCACCTTTACCTTCTACGGCACCAAGGTGGAGCTGCTTCTGCGTGCCGACCAGGCCCAGAACATCCGAGCCGCCATCACCGACAACGGTATTGACGGTGCAGAGTGGAAAACCGGCACCGCAAACAACCAGAGCCTGGTGTTTGACAATCTGACGTTAGGTGTCCACACCCTGACCATCGAGAAAGTCAACAACAACCAAGCCGGTATTGACGGAGCCAAGGTCACCTACACCGGCCTTCTCCCCGCTGAGGTGGTGGAGAACAATAGCCAAAAGGCTGATGCCGTGCAGGTGTATGTGGATCAGCGCAACACAGATACCAGCACAGAGCACTACTTCTCCTATCAGCCCGGTACAGTCACCAGCAAAAACATGGACACCACCAACAACGGCTTCAATGTGGATGCCGACGAGGCCAACGGCTGGGTGCAGCACGTCCAGAACGCCCAGTATCAGAACCTGGGCTTCACCCGCACCAACAAGGACGGCGCCTCCTACACCCTCCACTTCAACGGTACCGGCGTGCAGCTGTATGCCGGCGTCACCCCCATGGGAGAGGCCAACGACTCCACTGTCTATGGTTCTCTCACCTTCACCCTGGACGGTAAAGAGGTCACCCCCACCCAGTTGGACACCACCAGTCTGGGCACCAACGGCAAGGTATCTGCCCGGATGTGGTCCATCGACGTGCCCGATGCCACTGCCAACGCTGACCATACCCTGACCGTCACTGTCAACGACGGTTACCTCCGCGTGGACTATGCTGTGGTGGAACGGATGTGGGAGGATGAGCTGGTGGGCAACACCTTCTCCGTGGACGTTTCCGCCGGAGAACACGGCTCTGCCCAGCTGCTCACTGGCACACAGGTTCCCGCCGGCGGCAACGCCGTGGTGTCCATCACCCCGGACGCCGGATATCAGATTCAAAGTATCGTGGTCAACAATGTGGCCCAGAACATTCCCGACGACGGACGTCTGGTGCTCACCAACATCCAGGCCAACACCTCTGTCCGGGTCTCCTTCTCCGCCGCCATGTATGACATCAACCTGGCCCCAGGCAACGGCGGCGTCGTGACCCCCTCCACCTTGCAGGCTGCCGCAGGTGCCACCATCTCGGTAACCCAGCAGGCCTTTACCGGCTATCAGTTCAAGGCGGGTTCTCTCACTGTCACCACTGCCGATGGCACCCCGGTTAGCGTGGTGACCGCCGAAGACGGTTCTTTCCAATTTACCATGCCCGACAAGGACGTGACCATTGCCGCTGTCTTCCAGCAGGTAGAGGAACCCGATCCCGACCCCTCTCCCACTGTTGAGCCCACTGTTGAGCCCACTGTTGAGCCCACTGTTGAGCCTACCACTGAGCCTACCGCTGAGCCTACCGCTGAGCCTACCGCTGAGCCTACTGTTGAGCCTACTGTTGAGCCTACCGCCGAGCCCTCCGCTGAGCCCGGTCAAAGCGTGGTTTTGGACAACAACACCGATGCACAGATCACTGTGAGCAACGCCTCCCAGGCCTTTGACGGCGGGACTGTGATTGTGGTGGACGCCATCACCCAGGGCGAAATCTACACCCGTGTGGAAGATGCTCTCAAAGGCATCGCTGAGATGGACAAAGCCGCAATCTTCGAGATCACAGCCACCCTTCAGGGACAGGCTGTCCAGCCCAAGGTCCCTGTGGAAATGGTGTTCCAGATCCCTGACCATCTCTCTGCGAATCACTTGAAGCTGTACTACATTTCCACCGACGGTCAACGGCAGGAGGTTCCCATCACGGTGAACAAGCAGGCCAACACCGTCACAGCCACCCTAAGCCACTTCAGCACTTACGTGTTGGTGAATACCACTGCCCAGCAGGAGGACTCGGCCGTCCCCGGCACCGGTGATAGCCAGATGATTTACCTCTATGCCGCTGCCCTGTTGGTCTCCGCAGGTTTGATGGCATGCGCCGGAGTGGTGAGAAAGCGTCGTAACAAGTAACCTTCTCCCCTTGCTCTCTTTTCTAAAAAAGTTCGCCACAGAAGCCAAAACTTCTGTGGCGAACTTTCTATTATTCTATTTCCACCCGTGGCACCTTGGGCAGCGTCAGCCTTGCCATCAAGCGCTGTCCCTGGTAATTGAAGTAACGAAGTTCGCTGCGCTCACCAAAGCTCAGCTTCAGCCGTTCATTGACATTTCGAATGCCAAACCCGTGACTGACCTGAAGGGGTACGTCCTGATAGGCCAAGTAGGCGTTGAGCTGCGAGGCATCCGCCCCCACCCCCGAATCCGTCACCTCCACCACGATCATCTCATCCTCTTCCCGTACCTGAATCTGGATGTCAATGCCATCGTCCTTCCGGGTCATGCCGTGTCGGATGGAGTTTTCCACCAGTGGCTGCAGCGTAAATTTGGGAATGACCACCTGCCCGGGAGACATTCCCGGTAACACCTTCAATCCTATTTTTTGGCGAAAACGCAGGGTGTAAATGGAGATATACTCCTGGATGTTCTCCAATTCCGTGCTGATGGTGACCATGCGGTCCGGCTCAGTGATGCTGTATCTCATCAAGCTGGCTATGGAGTTGACTGTGGCGGCGATGTCATCCTCCCCACGTTCCAAAGCCATGTAGTTCACAGCGTTCATGGCATTGAGCATGAAGTGGGGGTTAATTTGGGCTTGCAGCGCCCGCAGGTCACTTTCGCGGCGCAGCGCCTCCTTTCGTGTCAGCTCACAGATCAGGTCGTTGACACAGCGGATCAGACTTCCAAAACTGTCACCCAGCTGCCGAATCTCTCTGGGTCCACCGCCGCTGGTCCACTTCACATCCCGGATATCCTGGATCTGCTCCACCTTGCGGGTGAGCATAATTACAGGCCGTGAAATGCCCGTAGACAAGACCGTGGATAACACAATTCCCAACACCAGAAACACCACGGAGCAGATCACATAGGGAGACATCATCTCCAACACTTGGCTTGTAATATCTCGGTACGGCGTGAGAAATACCAGATGCAGGCCCCACTGCAGTTCCTGACACGAGCCAAGGTACTTCTCCCCGCCAATCATAACCGGTTCATCCTCCCCACTCAACTGAGGATAAACTTGATGTGTAGGCAGATCCCTCAGATTTTCGCTGCAAAAAACCTGATCTCCCCCTTTTTTCAGCAACAAAAATCCACTGTTTGGCGTGGATGGAATCAAGGCCAGCAAGTTGGACAGCTGCGCTACCGGCAAACTCCCCCGCAGTACGCCCAGCCCCTCTTGGGAGTGGGCGCCAACGTAGGCGCTGTTTTGCAGCCGGCAGGCAAAGCATAACCGGGTCTGATCCTCATTCAAAAAAATGTACAGTCCGCTGGGCGTCTCCAGTGTCTGCTGATACCAGGTCTGGTCCTGTACCATCCCACTGTGAAATACCCGGCTGACATTCAAGTCTGTGTTAGACGGCAAAAACAACCGGCTGACCTCCAGCTCCTCATTGACATAAAGCTCCACGCGGAAGCCATGGCTCAGCAGCAACGGCTGGGCATTCAAGATATCAGAAACACGGTTATTCAGGCCCTGCTTGGTGTTGAAATCCCGCAGTTGATCCTCTCCCACCGACGCACTGAGCAGCAGCCCCAGCTGAGGATCGCTGGTGTATTGATACACCAGCTGCTCTACGGTCTGGGTGAAGACCTCGCTGAGTCTGACATTGGTCTGGAACACCATCTGCTGGGATTGGAGCCGCTGCTGGGTCATAGATGTGCGAAACAAAAAGTAAGTGACTCCATTCATCGTCAGTAAAATGGCAGACACCACGCAACAGACCACAAGAAACGACCACCTTCGTATGCTCACGACCTCTCCTCCTCATTGTCCAGGCCCTGCGCCGTGCCGGCATGTAGATTGCGGTATTCACTGGGTGTCATCCCGGTGTGCTTCTTGAAGAGCTTGGCAAAATATCGTGGATCGCTGTACCCGCAATTCCAACATACCTGTTTGATGGGAACCGCCGCATCCTGCAACAGCTGCTGTGCCCGCTCCAAGCGTCTGGAGGACAGGTAACTGCTGATGGTTTGTTTGGTGGCATTTTTGAACACCGTGCTCAGGTAGGACAGGGAGATATGCAGCTTATCGGCCAGATTGGAGATGTTAAAGTCTGCATCGGCATAATGCTCCTCCACAGCTTGCAGGCAATAGCTCACGATGGGCCCCGTATGCTTGTCCTTCTGACTCTCGGCAAGTTCCATCAGATCATAGTACTGGGCAGCCAGGTACGACAGACGCTGATCCTGGTCGGTCAGCCTCCAGTACTCCAGGATCGCCTTGCGACGCATGGCTTCCAGGTAGTCCTTGTCCAGCCCCAGTTCCTCCTGATAGGAGAACAGGTAGTTGAGCAGCTGAACGCCTAACACATCCCGCCGCTCTGAAAGGGCATGACGCACGTCCAGACTGATGAGAAGCTCTCCCATTGCCGCCATATCCCCTTTGCGAAGAGCCTGTGTAACCTGTCCACGCAAAGCCTCATTGCACACATACCAGGGTGGCTCGTCCTGCAAAAGTTGGTCTCGAATCGTCTTCAGCCGCTGTTCCAGGCTGTTGAGTTTCTCCCTGGTCATCGGCTTTAGTATGTAATCCGTAACCTGGTATTGCAGTGCCTGCTGGGCATACTCAAATTCACCATGGCCGCTGATGAGAATCATACGGGTGTTTGGATTGTGTTCATATATATATCGTGCCAGCTCCAGGCCATCCATCCCAGGCATCCGAATGTCTGATATCACCACATCTGGATGATGCTGCTCCAACAGCTCCACCGCTTCTTGTCCATCCGTGGCGCATCCCACCAGCTGCCCATCAAACTGTTCCCAGTGCAGCATCCTGGATATTCCATCCAAAGCCATGGGGTCGTCGTCCACCAGTATTATCTTCATACACCTGGCTCCTCTCCAAATTGGGTCCTTAACTCAATCTTCTTTACAGTATACCACATTTTCCCCGTCTGAGCGCCTGGATTTGAAACTTTATATTTTCGCTGACACTTCTCCACGAAAGCACTCATGGAAAAAAGTGAGAGTCCCTACCATTTCTACGGTTGTTGAAACCTGTCGCAGCGTGTATAATGATTGGGGGGCTGTGCCATTCTTCTGGCGGATTCCCATGGCCATCTTCCATTCCCCGCACTCCACCCAAGGAGGAGAACGTGATGAAACATTTTTTCAAATGGATCCTGGGTCTCTCCGGGAGTCTTATCATAGCTGCTTGTCTGCTTTGTGCCTGCCAATTTTCCGGCGGAGAACAGAACAATGACGGGCATGAGCCGGAAAATATTACAACATTGACCTGGTATATGTCTGTCAACCCCGTAGCTTCCGACACGGATCAGGTTATCAACGCCCTAAATGAATACACCCGTCAAACCATCGGCGTGGAAATTGAGTACAAAGTGATTTCCAACCCTACCTACAAGGAGATGATGCCCAACCTGATCCACGCAGGCTCCTACTTTGACATCTGCTTCACCTCCAACTGGTCCACCGACTATCTGCAATTTGCCGGCAAAGGCGCCTTTTTAGACATCTCAGAGCTGCTGCCTACCTGCGCCTCAGAAACCTATGATCTCATACCTAAATCCCTTTGGGACGCTGTGAAGGTCAACGGCGGCATCTACGGGGTACCTTCCTACAAAGAAATGGGATGGCAGGGCGGAATTCTTTACAACAGCGATCTGGCTCGTGAATACGGGATTGATATGAGTTCCGTAAAGTCTCTGGAGGATTTCACCGCTGTGCTGCAAACGGTATCAGAAAAATCCCAGGCGGCGGGCAGTCCTGTCATCGGCGTAGCCGGTCTGACCAACGCATGGCCCATGGCTGCCCCCTACGAATCCCTCACCGGCAATCCAAAGCTGCCCATTGCCGCAGCCGTGCCGGAGTTCTCCAACTTCTCGGATATGGCTGGGTCAGCTGTGTTCAATCCATATGCCAGCCAGGAATATGTGTCGTATTGCCAAACTGTGCGGGACTGGAACCTAGCCGGCTACCTGGGTGTGGATCCGGTCACCTATGACAGTGACATTGCCAACCGGGACCGGGATTTTCAGCAGGGCACCCTGTTCTCTTACTTCATTCAATATGCCCCGGGCACTGCGGAATCCTTAAGTGCGTCTTGCGGACATGGCGTGGAGTTTGTCCCTCTCATGTCCCCCCTGTTTGAAACACGCAGTGCCCTGGGTGGTCTGATGGCCATTTCATCCTCCTGTGAGCACCCGGACAAGGCGCTGGCTTTCATCAATTTGCTCAACACCGACGAATATGTGGGCACGCTGATCCGCCACGGCATCGAAGGGGTGCACTACACCGCCGTAGGAGAGCATCAAGTGGACAAAACCATGGGTGGCACCCTGACCAACTCCGGCTATGATTACACTTACGGCTGGCAGTTTGGCACCCCCTTTAACCAGAAATGGGACATCAGCTACCCAGAAAACATTGTGGAACTGTTTGAGACATACAACGCATCCGCCGTCATTGCCCCCAACACCGGGTTTTCCTTCCAGACAGATTCCGTGGAACCCCAACTGTCCGCCCTGTCCAACGTCATTGCCAAGTATGCACCTTCTCTGGAGACAGGTTCTGTGGATCCCGGCCAGTACATCCCGGAATTTTTGGATGCCCTGCACGCCAATGGTGTAGACCAAGTTTTGCAGGAAGTTTCTGCTCAGTTGGATGTATTTCATGCCCAGTCATGAACCACCTGGGCAGCATCTACCCTAGGTAGTATATTTCCGCCCATCCCTGGGTAGGGAACATGAAATCACAATTATCCATCGAAACTCCTCGACAGATAAAAAATATCCTCCACTGCCCCACTGCATGAAAGCCACCTGTCTGGAGATACTGAATACAGTATCTTCCAAACGAGGTGGCTTTTGTGCAAGGTAAGGTGGACTTATGCGGCGTGAATACGTCAAAACTCAAGGTGCTGAAAAGCGAAGAGAGCATTGCCCTGCTCCGCCGTGCCCGTCAGGGGGATCAGGCGGCCCGAGAGGAGCTCATTGCAGGGAATCTTCGTCTGGTGCTCTCGGTGATTCAAAAATTTTCAGGCCGTGGGGAGCACATGGACGACCTGTTCCAGGTGGGGTGCATTGGACTGATCAAGGCCATAGACAACTTCAATGTAGATTTAGATGTGAAGTTTTCCACATATGGCGTTCCCATGATTATCGGGGAGATCCGCCGTTTTCTCCGGGATAACAGCACCATTCGGGTCTCCCGTTCCCTGCGGGACACCGCCTACAAAGTACTCCAGGCTCGGGAGGCCTTCCAAAATGAACATCAGCGGGAGCCTACCCTGGACGAGCTGGCAAAGATTTTAGAGCTGCGTCGTGAGGACATTGTCACTGCCATGGATGCAGTGATGGACCCCATCTCCCTGTTTGAGCCGGTATACTCCGACTCCGGGGACGCTGTGTGCGTCATGGATCAGGTGCGAGACGGGAAAAACACCGACGAGGCATGGCTGGATCACATTGCCCTTTCTGATGCCATCTCCAAGCTGGGAAAGCGGGAACAGGAAATTTTGGAGCTGCGCTTCTTCCAGGGGAAGACTCAGATGGAGGTATCCGCCGAAATCGGCATCTCCCAGGCCCAAGTGTCCAGGCTGGAAAAGCACGCCCTGAAACAAATCCGAAAAGAGTTCTGAACAAAGCCGTGGGTGCATTCTGCCCCACGGCTTTTTGTCACATCAGCTTCAATATTTCCTGTTTGAGTCGTCCAATGATACGCTTTTCCAGCCGAGAGATATAGGACTGGGAGATACCCAGTAACGTAGCCACCTCCTTCTGTGTGCGCTCTGTCTTGCCGTCCAACCCAAAGCGCATGGTGATGATGGAGCGTTCCCGGGGGTTCAGCTTGCTCACCGCCTGGAAAAGCAAGTCCCGCTCCACATCCTCTTCCATGGGTTTTTCAATGACATCGCTGTCGGTGCCCAACACATCGGAGAGGAGCAGCTCATTGCCATCCCAGTCGGTATTCAGCGGCTCCTCCAGGGACACCTCACCCTTTCGATTGGCATTTTTCCGCAGGTGCATGAGGATCTCATTTTCAATGCACCGGGAGGCATAGGTGGCCAGCTTGATATTTTTTCCCGGGTTATAGGTCTCCACTGCCTTGATCAGGCCGATGGTGCCAATGGAGATCAGGTCCTCAATACCCACCCCACTATTTTCAAAGCGGCGGGCGATGTACACCACCAGTCGGAGGTTGTGCTCAATGAGCGTGGAGCGGATGGTCTCGCTGGACCCCTGGGTCTGCCACTGGGCCAGCAGCTCCCGCTCCTCCTCCTTGGACAGAGGCGGCGGCAAGGTGTCGCTGCCCCCAATATAAAAAATCGTTCCCGGCAGGTGAAGCCCTATCCGAGCCAAAAACCCACATAATTTGACGTACCACAGCCCTCTCATATTCACATACCTCCAAACAGTCCTTGATATGCTCCCCCGTCATTCACCGGCGTGGGGGACAAAGCCAACAGCAGGCTGCCCATGCTCCGCCCGTTCACTCGCACCCCTTGGGTGGGATAGGCCAGCAGCATTCCGCTCTCCACCCCCACTGCACGGTAGGGCACCAGACGCACCCCCCGGATGCCCTGGTCGTGGCACAGTCGGGCACACTCTGTGGGTCGGGCCACATCTGCCCCCGGTGGGAGCAGCCAGGCAAAATCCCGCCAGTACACCACCACCACCGGACGGTTTGTCACAGGATCCGATAAGGTCAACCCCGTGTCATGGAGGGCAGTCATGGACACGGTGCGCTGGGGAAAAGATAGCTCCATATGTACCAGCTCTGAGCCCGTATGCGCCCCCAGCCGCCGCAGCAGCAGAGAGAAAACAAAATAGCACACCAAAAAGACCACCAACAGCAGTCTCAAATCCAACTGGGTGTAAAGCACTCCAGAGTTCAGGGTCAGAGAGGCGTTCCCCAACCATTCAAATCCCAGTACGGCCCCAGCCAGTCCCGCTGAGGCTGCAAAAAACAGACCCAGCACCCGCCACAGCCGCACCTCTCCCCCATAGGCACACACCACCATCACCACCGCCACGGCCAGCTTGCAGGGCAGCGCAGACAGCCATCCCAGGCCGGGGAGGAAAATCGCCACAGCGTACATGGCCCCCAAGGCCGCCCCCAGAGCGATGCGCCACCGGCGCAGCCCCGCCCCGGCCAGCCGCCCTGCTCCCAGCAGCAGCAGGTGGTTGGCGATGAAGTTGAGCAGCCACAACAAGTCCACATATACCACCGTCACTGGCATCCCCCCTTTTCTCTGACGCCCTTAGATTATAGCCCCATGCCCCTTCAAAAAAGGTCAAAGGATGTTCGGACATAAAAACACCCGTGGGACGGAGCATCGCTCCCCATCTCACGGGTGTTTTATCTGATTTATAAGTCTTGCAGGGCGGAAAGCAAGGTGTCCATCTCCTGATCTGTGCCGATGGAGATGCGCAGCCAGCTTTCTATCATGGGGTCAGACCACCACCGCACCAGCACCCCACGCTGCCGCAGCCCGTCCAACAGAGCCTTGCCAGGCTTGTCCGGGTGGGAGACAAAGAGGAAGTTTGCCTGGGAGGGCAGCACCGTATACCCCATCTCCCGCAGCCGCTGGGCCGTCCGCTCCCGGGTAGCCATCACCTTTCGGCAAGTCTGTTCGAAGTAGTCCTCGTCCTGGATGGCGGCAGCGGCCCCCGCCTGGGCCAGCCGATCCACCGGGTAGGAGTTGATGGAATCCCGCACACAACACAGGGCCTGGATCAGGTTCTCGTTGCCCATGGCCCAGCCTACCCGCAGTCCTGCCAGGGCCCGGGATTTGGAGGCGGTCTGGATCACCAGCAGATTGGGATAGCGGTCAATGAGCCCCACCGAGCTCTCCCCGCCGAAGTCCACATAGGCCTCGTCCACAATGACCACCACGTCCGGATTGGCATTGAGCAGCCGCTCCACCACGTCTCGAGGCACCCCGATTCCCGTAGGAGCATTGGGATTGCACAGCACCACGCCGCCGTTTTTCCCCATCAGCTCCTCCACTGGTGCAGAGAAGTCGGAGTTCATGGGCACCCGGCGGCAGGTGAGGCCGAAGTAGCTGGTATATACAGGATAGAAGCTATATGTAATTTGGGGAAAGACGATCTCCTTGTCTGGGTCAAAAAAGGCCTGGAAGGCAAAAGCCAGCACCTCATCCGAGCCATTCCCGCAAAACACCTGGTTGGCACTCAGCCCCTCCCGCCGGGCGATGGTCTGGCGCAGCTCCAGGCACTCCGGGTCCGGATAGAGGCGCAGCGTCTCATTCGCTGCACGAGTGATGGCCTCCAACGCCTTTGGAGATGGAGGGTAGGGGCACTCGTTGGTGTTGAGTTTCACAAAGGTGCGCCCCTTGGGCTGCTCCCCCGGCACATAGGGTACCGCATCCACAATGCGGCGGCTCCAAAACTCTTTCATGCCTCTATTCCTCCCTCACGTTTCACCCGTTTCACCGCTTTTTCCGCCTTGGCCCGGGGAATCATCATCTCCCGCTGACAGCCCAGGCAGCGCAGCTTAAAATCCATTCCCACCCGCAGCACCTGCCAGTCCTTGCAGCCGCAGGGGTGCTGCTTTTTCATCTCCAGCACATCACCGACTTGTATATCCATGGGCATAGGGTACCCCTCCTCTCATTGGTGTTTGATCTTATCCCAGTAGGCCTTGGCAGCCTGCTCGGTCTTGTTTGGCCCGTACTCGTAGTACACCCGCCCCACCAAGGCATCGGGCAAATACTGCTGCTGCACCCAGTGGTTGGGAAAGTCGTGGGGGTAGAGATACCCCTGCTCCCGCTCAAAGCCGGTACCGTCGGCGTGGACGTTTTGCAGGTGGCGGGGAAAATCCCCGGTCTTTCCCGCCCGCACATCCGCCATGGCGGCATTGATGGCATCGTGACCTGAGTTGGACTTGGGGGACGTGGCCATGAGGATGGCCGCATCCGCCAGCGCCAACCGTGCCTCGGGCAATCCCAGCATGGTGGCGGCATCCACGCAGGCTTTGACGATGGGAATCACCTGGGGATAGGCCAGCCCCACATCCTCACAGGCAATCACCATCAGCCTCCGGCAGGCGGAGAGCAGATCCCCCGCCTCCAACAGCCGAGCCAGATAGTGCACCGCTGCGTCCGGGTCAGAGCCTCGAATGGACTTTTGCAGGGCAGACAGGATATCATAGTGCTGATCCCCATCCCGGTCATAGCGCATGGAGGAGCGCTGGGCCACCAGCTTGGCATCTTCCATGGTGATGGTACGCACCCCGTTGGGGGTGGCGGCAGCATTCATCAGCACCTCCACCCCATTGAGGGCCTTGCGCACATCTCCCCCGCTGGCCTGGGCCAGGTATTCCTTCACGCCCTCTTCAAAGTGGCTCTCGCCCCCCAGCTCTTCATCCATGAGCTGCACCGCCCGCTCCACTGCCGGGAGCAGATCCTCTGGGGTCAGGGCCTTGAACTCAAAGACGGTGGACCGGGACAGGATGGCGTTGAAGATGGTGAAATAGGGATTTTCCGTGGTGGAGGCAATGAGGGTGATCTTCCCCGTCTCCATATATTCCAGCAAAGTCTGCTGCTGCTTTTTATTGAAGTACTGGATCTCATCCAGGTAGAGCAGCACCCCATTGGGGGCCAACAGGGTGCCCACCTGATCCATAACCTCCCGCACGTCGGCCAGTGAGGCGGTGGTGGCGTTGAGTCGGCGTAAGGTGCGCCCGGACCGCTTGGCGATGATATCTGCCACGGTGGTCTTTCCCGTCCCCGATGGGCCGTAAAAGACCATGTTGGGGATGTTTCCGCTGTCCACGATGCGCCGCAGCAGGCCGTTGTCCCCCAAGATGTGCCGCTGGCCCACCACATGCTCCAGAGTCTGGGGGCGAATCCGGTCTGCCAAGGGCTGATACATCCCCCTCCACCTCTCTTTCCTGTAAACTTCTTTCTCGTGATATTTTAGCACACAAAAGCGGTTCCCGCAAGGGAGAGCATCCGCTGAATAGCTTATTTGGCGTGGCAGCGCACCATCTGCTCCACCAGCGCCGCCACCCGACACACCTGCTGGGTGGTGTTGAACACAGAAAAGCTCAGCCGCACCGTGCCCGTGTCCAAGGTGCCCGCCGTCTGGTGGGCCAAAGGCGCACAGTGCAGCCCCGCCCGCACAGCCACCCCCCGGCAGGCAAGCCAGCTGCCCACCTCCTCGCAGTCCATCCCTTCCACAGTCATGGAGCACACGCCTGTCTGGTTGCCAATCCCGCCCCTAAACACATGCACGCCTGGAATTTGCTCCAGAGCGTCCATCATGCGGGTACACAGACAGTGCTCATAGGCCCCAATCCGGGAGATCCCCTTCCGCCGGACAAAGCGCAGACCTGCCAGCAGACCCGCTGCCCCCGCCACATTCTGGGTTCCCGCCTCCAGCCGGTCGGGCAAAAACTCCGGCATGGCCTGGTTTTTTGACTCACTGCCTGTGCCGCCATACAGCAGCGGGGCCGGCTGCTCCTCCCCGCACAGCAATAGCCCCGTGCCCTGGGGGCCGTATAGCCCCTTGTGTCCCGGCATGGCCACATAGGCCGCTGCCCAACCGGTCAAATTCACAGGCAGGCACCCAGCCGACTGGGAAGCATCCACGATAAGAGGCACGCCCCTGTCCCGGCACAGCTTTGACAGCTCCTCCACAGGCAAAATAAACCCAAAGACGTTGGAGACATGGGTGCAGATCACCACATCCACCCCACGCTCCAGCTCCCGGGCAAAGGCATCCAGCATCCCAGCCTGATCAAACACCGGGGCCTGGGCCACCCGGAGGTTGATGTCCTTGCGGGCACACAGAGGCCGGGTGACGGCGTTGTGCTCATAGCCGGAGATGAGCACCGTGTGCCCCGGGCGCACCAGGGCATGGATGGCCAGGTTCAAGGCATGGGTGGCGTTATAGGTGAGCACCACCCGGTCGGGACTGGGCACATCAAACAGCTCTACTGCTGTCTCCCGTAGGGCAAACAGGGTGTCGGCTGCCCGCATTCCCGCCTGATGTCCCCCTCGCCCGGGGCTGGCCATGTGGTTCATTGCCCAAGCGGTGGCATTGGCCACTGAAGCGGGCTTTTCCATGGTGGTTGCAGCACTATCCAGGTAGATCATACTTCCACCTCCTCAAACTCGCCGTTGTCCAGCTGACGATAGACCCCCCGCAGAGCCAGCCCTGCCCCTCGCATCAGCTCCATTGCCCGCTCCAGCCACCGTTCTGACACCTTCACGCAATATGCGCACCCTGCCTGGGCAATGAGCCGGGGGGCCCGCACCAGATAGGCGGAGATACCTGCCCGCTCCAACAACCGCACCCCACGCTGGGCATAGGTCAGGGAGCGGCATACAATCAAGTAATATACCATAGGGTATCATTTCCCTTCCCTTCGGATTGTCCGCTCCCCAAAAAAGATACGGACGCTCATGCACATTCTATGCGCAAGAGCGTCCGCAGGTGTTTGCCTTTATCGTTCCAGCAGGGCCACAGCGTGGGCGGCCATGCCTTCTCCGCTGCCGGTAAAGCCCAGCCCCTCCTCAGTGGTGGCCTTGACGTTGATGCAGTCCTCCTCGACCTCCAGTACCTGGGCGATGTTGCGCCGCATCTGGGGGATATGTCCGGCCAACTTGGGCCGCTGGGCCAGGATGGTGGCATCCACATTGCCCACCGTATACCCCTTTTCCGTGAGCATATCCCGCACCTCAGCCAACAGCAACATACTGTCAATGCCCGCATAGGCGGGGTCGTTGTCCGGAAAGGCGTGGCCGATGTCCCACAGCCCAGCGGCTCCCAGCAGGGCGTCCATCACCGCATGCACCAGCACGTCGGCATCCGAGTGACCCAAAAGGCCCATCTCCCAGGGAATCTCCACCCCGCCTAAAACCAGCTTACGCCCAGATACCAGGCGATGTACGTCATATCCATGTCCCACTCGCATCATTGGTTCCATCCCTCCAAAATCACCCGGGCCACAGCCAGATCCGCCGGGGTGGTCAATTTGATGTTGCTCCGATCCCCTTCCACCAGGGACACCGGCATACCAAGCCGCTCCACAGCCGAGCAATCGTCGGTGATGGGGGCGTTATCCTGTAAAGCCTTGGCCAATGCGCCCCGGATGAGGTCAGCGTCAAAGATCTGGGGCGTCTGCACCGCAAATAGGGTGGCCCGGTCAGGGGTGTGCTCCACCACGCCGTTCACCGCTACCTTGATGGTGTCCTGCACAGGAATGGCAGGAGCTGCCGCCCCAGTCTGATGGGCCTTGTCCACCACCCGCTCCATGACCTGGGAGCTGACAAAGGGCCGAGCTCCGTCGTGGATGCCAATGAGTTTGGCCTCCTGGGACACCTCCAGAGTCCCCAACCTGGCAGACTCCACCCGGGTGGCTCCACCCCGCACCACAGTTTTCACCTTTTGCAGGCCCATGTCCCGGCACAGAGTGGCCACAGTGCCCACCAGATCCTCCCGGGTAACCACTACAACCTCGTCCACCCGGTGGCTGCCCTCCAGGGCCAGCAGCGTGTGGGCCAGCACCGGCCGTCCCTCCAGCTCCAGCAGCATCTTATCCTGCCCCATGCGTTGGGATGACCCCGCCGCCACCACCACCATGGCACAGCCTGGCTGCTGGGGCTGCTTACGTTTACGTCCAAACAATGACATATATTCTCCTCCACACCCAAAAGAGGAGCCCCGACGGCTCCTCTTTTTGATTATTGATGCAATACCTTGTTGACCCGCTCTTCCACAGCCTCATAGGGCATACTCTGGGCCAACACCAGCTCGGAGATCAAAATCTGCTTGGCGGAGTGGAGCATTTTCCGCTCCCCGGTGGACAACCCCTTCTGGGTCTCCCGCAGCATCAGGCTCTTGACCACCTTGGCAACTTCCAGCAAATCTCCGCTTTTGATGCGCAGCATATTCTCCCGGTACCGACGATTCCAATTTGCGGTCATCTCCACTTGGATGTCTTCCATCGCCGTCAGAATGTGGGTGGCCTCCTGGTCGGACACCACAGGGCGCACGCCGATCTCATCGCTGTGTTCCGTGGGAATCATGACCATCATGCTTCCAGCAGACAGCTTGAGCAAATAGTAGTCCTGGACTTTGCCCGCGACCTTCTTGCGCACAATGGAGTCAATGACTCCCGCCCCGTGCATAGGATGTACCACCTTATCACCAATCTGATACACGATTCCACCTCCCAAATATGTATAAACTCACAAAGTTAGTATACCCCTTTTCCCTTTGCAATTCAAGAGGGTGCGGAATTTTTCCATAACATTTACCTAAAATTGACAAAAGGCGATGTTGACGCCTTTCGGTGCAACATCGCCTTCTCTTATTTCACATAATTGCGCAATACTCCAATGTGGGAGATCTCCACCTCCACCACATCCCCGGCCTTCATGGGGCCAATGCCCGCAGGCGTTCCCGTAGCTACCACATCTCCCGGCTCCAGGGTCATGGAGGCGGTAATGAACTCCAGCAGCTGGGCCACTGGGGTGATGAAGTCCCGGGTATTCCCCTGCTGCACCACAGTTCCGTTGAGGCGGGTGGTGACGTCCAGGCCGGAGGGGTCTATTCCATCCACCACCCAGGGGCCCATGGGGCAAAATCCGTCCATGGACTTGCCTCGAATCCACTGCCCGTCGTGCTGCTGCACGTCCCGGGCGGTGACATCGTTCAGACAGGTGTAGCCCAGTACGTACTGGGCGTAGTCTGCGGCGGCAATCTTGGTGGCTCGGCGGCGAATCACCACCCCCAGCTCCCCCTCGTAGTCCAGGCGCTGGACGAAGTCCGGTGGGGTGATCTCCCCGCCGGGACAGTTGACGGCGTTGGGTCCCTTCATGAACAGCACCGGGAATCCCGGCGGCTCCGCCCCCATCTCTCGGGCGTGCTCAGCATAATTTTTGCCGATGCACACCACCTTGGTGGGGGTGCAAGGAGCCAGCAGCTGGCACTGTGCCAGAGGGAGACTCCCTCCGTCGTACTCCACACCATCATAGGGGGCTGTGGTGAGGGTCTTCACCTGCTCTCCCTCCACCACGCCCCACTGAGGGCCGTGCTGCCCTTGAAAACGCACGTACTTCATGATTTAGCCCTCCATATGGTTGAAGATCAGCTCCAATAGCTCCTGCTTGCCCTCCCCCTTCTCGGCGGAGAAGGGAATGACAGGGACGTGGTCGGGCAGTTCCAGGGTATCCCGCACCCGCTGGAGATTGGGAACGATCTCGCTCTTCTTCAGCTTGTCCAGCTTATTGGCCACCACCACATAGGGCTTATCAGTGGTGAGGAAAAAGTCGCTCATCACCTTATCGTCCGCCGTGGGCTTGTGGCGGGCATCCACAATGAGCACCCCCAGGGTCATCAGGGAGGTGTCGGCAAACCAGCCCTCAATGAGCTTGGCCCACCGGGCCCGCTCCGCCATGGACACCTTGGCATAGCCGTAGCCGGGCAAATCCACCAGGTAGAGCTGTTTGTCAATGAGAAAGTAGTTGATGTGGGTGGTCTTGCCGGGGGCAGAGCCCACCCGGGCAAAGTTCTTACGGTTGAGCAGGCGGTTGATGACTGAGGACTTGCCCACATTGGAGCGTCCGGCAAACACCACCTGGGGCAGAGTGTCCCGGGGAAAATCGGCGGGTTTGGCCGCCGAGCGGACAAACTCCGCCTGATTCAAATTCACCTTCATCTTTCCTCACCTCACTGGCACAAATTTACCGCCACCCCGGGGGTCTTTCCCGGCTCCGGGGTGATGACAGCATCACAGGTCTTGGGATTTGTACACTCCCCCATCAAAGCATAGGCCAGCACCTGGTCAGCACTGGTGACGGGGAGGAACTTCAAGCTCTCTCGCACCAGCTGGTCAATCTCCTCCAGATCCTTCACATTGTCCTGGGGAATAATCACCGTGGACATGCCGTTGCGCAGGGCGGCCATGGTCTTTTCTTTCAGGCCTCCGATGGCCAGCACCCGGCCCCGGATGGTCACCTCTCCTGTCATGGCCACGTCGGGACGTACAGCCACTCCCGTAAGAGCAGACACCATGGCAGTGGTGATGGCAATGCCGGCGGAGGGGCCGTCCTTGGGCACGGCTCCCTCGGGGAAATGGACGTGGATGTCCTTATCCTTGTAGAAGGTGCCCTCCAGCCCCAGCTGCTTGGCTCGGCTGCGGATGTAAGACAGAGCCGCCCGAGCGGACTCCTTCATCACATCACCCAGGTTTCCGGTGAGTTCCACCTTTCCGGTGCCCTCCACCACGTTGACCTCCACCTCCAGGATCTCGCCGCCCACAGACGTCCAGGCCAGACCGTTGACCACTCCCACCTGGGGCTGGCCAGCGCTCTTGTCCTGGGCATAGCGACGCACACCCAGGAAGTCCTGCAAATTCTCCGGGGTGATGGAGACAGACTTCACTTCTTCCCGCACCAGCTTCATGGCAGACTTCCGGCACAGCTTGTCCAGCAGCCGCTCCAGCCGACGCACCCCGGACTCCCGGGTATAGCCGGAGATGATCTGGCGCAGAGCCTGGTCAGACAGCTTCACCTGGCTGCGGGTGAGGCCGTGGGCCTTGAGCTCCTTGGGCCACAGGTGCCGCTTGGCAATTTGCACCTTCTCCTCGCCGGTATAGCTTCCAATCTCAATGACCTCCATCCGGTCCAACAGGGGCCGGGGAATGGTGTCGGTGGTGTTGGCAGTGGCGATGAACAGTACCTCAGACAGGTCAAAGGGCATCTCCAGATAGTGGTCTCGGAAGGTGGCGTTCTGGTGCACGTCCAGCACCTCCAGCAAGGCGGCGCTGGGGTCGCCCCGGTGGTCGCTGCCCACCTTGTCCAGCTCGTCCAGAACCAGCACCGGGTTGACACTCCCCGCCTGGCGGATGCCGGCGATGATGCGCCCGGGCATGGAGCCTACATAGGTCTTGCGGTGGCCCCGGATCTCTGCCTCGTCGTGGACGCCGCCCAGGGAAATGCGGGCCAGCTTGCGGTTCATGGCCCGGGCCACGCTCATGGCGATGGACGTCTTGCCCACGCCGGGAGGGCCAACCAAACAGATCACCTGCCCTTTAATCTCAGGGGACAGCTGCTTGACCGCCACAAACTCCAGAATGCGCTCCTTCACCTTTTCCAGGCCGTAGTGGTCCGCCTCCAGTACCTTGGACACGGCGGCCACGTTGGCCCGCTCTTTGGTCTTCACCATCCAGGGCAGTTCCAGGCAGGTGTCCAGGTAACTGCGCAGCACCGATGCCTCCGCAGAGCTGTACGGCTGCTTTTCCAGGTGTCGGATCTCCTTGTTCAGCTTCTCCCGTACCTCGTCGGGCAGCTTGGCATTGGCCACTCGCTGACGGTACTCGGCGATCTCGTCCCCGTCGTCCCGCTCCCCCAGCTCCCGCTGGATGACCTTTAGCTGCTCTCGCATGTAGTAGTCTCGCTGGTTGTCCGCCATTTGCTCCTGGACTTTGCCCTCCAGTTCGCTTTCCACCTGGCGGATCTCCACTTCCCGAGCCAAGATGCGCACCAGCTTTTCCAGGCGCTTGGTAGGCCGCAGCTCCTCCAGGATGCGCTGCTTATCCTCAAAGCGCAGAGGCATATTCTGGGCGGCGTAGTCTGCTATGTAGGCGGGGTCATCGCTGGCCAGCAGCTTGAGATACACCTCTGGGGACACCCGGTCAGACAGTTCCGTATACTTCTCCACCATGGAATAGATCTGGCGGATGAGCGCTTCGGTGCGGGGAGTATTCTCTCCGGGGGTAGGCTGCTCCTCCAGCAGCTCCAGCTCTGCGGTGAGGTATGGCTCGGTGGTGAGCAGCTGGAGCATTCTCCCCCGGCTCTTACCCTCCACCATCACCCGCACATTGTTGTCCGGCAGGCGGAGAATTTGCTTGACGGTGGCCACGGTACCCACCCGGTACAAGTGCTTCTGGGTGGGGGCCTCCACTGCCAGCTCTC
Source organism: Pseudoflavonifractor capillosus (assembly GCF_016902575.1). Classification (GTDB taxonomy): domain Bacteria; phylum Bacillota; class Clostridia; order Oscillospirales; family Oscillospiraceae; genus Enterenecus; species Enterenecus capillosus_A. Next base: position 32,078 of record NZ_JACSNZ010000014.1, read on the forward strand.
TCTGGGTCACCAGGAAAATCTCTCGGGAGCCGGACATGGCCTGCTCCAGGGCACGAATGGAGATCTCCCGGCCCACATCAAAGTGGATGAGCAGATTGGGAAACACGGTGATGGCCCGCAAGGCCAGGGCCGGCATGGCCACAATCTGGTGCGTTTGGTTGGTTGTCATATTGGATTCCTCCTTTCCTCCTCCCCACATTGGGAAGGAAGCTGGATATTGGGGGTAGGCAAAAAGGGGCGAGCAACCTGCCCGCCCCTTTCTATCGTATGTTGGGTTTAAGATGCGTTGCCCTTGCCTTTGGCCTGGCCTCCCAGCTCAGCCCGCAGGGCAGCTGCGCCCAGACGTGGCCGGGCAGGACGGCCTTCCTCCCGCTCCACCAGGGGCTCCTCCTCCCCACGGATGGCCTCGGGTGTGATGGTGACCTTGGCAATGGTGTCGTCGGAGGGGACGTCGTACATAATGGGGGTCATCACTTCCTCCAGCACTGCCCGCAGGCCACGGGCACCGATCTTCCGCTCCACCGCCTTCTGTGCGGCGGCCTCCAGAGCCTCTGGGGTGAACTCCAACTCCACGTTGTCATACTCCAGCAGCTTCTTATACTGCTTGACCAGAGCGTTTTTCGGTTCGGTGAGAATCTGCACCAGCTGCTTCTCGTCCAGGGCCTTCAACCCCGTAATCACAGGCAGACGGCCCACCAGCTCGGGGATGATACCAAACTTCAGCAGGTCGTGGGGCTGCACATGGCGGAAAAGGTCCTCCTGGCTGCGCTCAGAGGCTGTGCGTACCTGTGCGCCAAAGCCAATGGTTTTTTGATCCATGCGCTGCTCAATGATCTTTTCCAGACCATCGAAAGCGCCACCGCAGATAAACAGGATGTTCTTGGTGTCGATCTGCAAAAACTCCTGATGGGGGTGCTTGCGGCCGCCCTGGGGCGGAACATTGGCCACAGTCCCCTCCAAAATCTTCAACAGAGCCTGCTGCACACCCTCACCGGACACATCCCGGGTGATAGAGGTGTTTTCGCTCTTGCGGGCGATCTTGTCGATCTCATCCACATAGATGATTCCCCTCTGAGCCAGCTCAATATCGTAATCCGCTGCCTGCACCAGCCGCAGCAGAATGTTCTCCACGTCATCGCCCACATAACCGGCTTCGGTGAGGGTGGTGGCATCGGCAATGGCAAAGGGCACCTTGAGCACCCGAGCCAAGGTCTGGGCAAACAATGTCTTGCCGCAGCCAGTGGGACCTACCAGGAGGATGTTGCTCTTTTGCAGCTCCACAGAGTCCCCGCCGCCGAAATAGATCCGCTTATAGTGGTTGTACACCGCCACGGACAGGGCCACCTTGGCCTGCTCCTGGCCAATGATATACTCGTCCAGCACCTCCCGAATTTCCCGGGGGGTGGGAATCACATCGGGCATCTCCAGATTGCCCAGCTCCGGCTCTTCTTCCTCGCCCAGAATGCTCAGGCACAGATGGACACACTCGTTGCAGATGTATGCCCCGGGGCCGGCAATGATACGCTCCACCTGCTCCTGATGCTTGCCGCAAAAGGAACAGCGAACGGTTTTGTACTCGTCTCGAGCCATGAAATACCTTCCTTTCGTCAGACGTGCCAAAGAGCGAAGACAGACCTGTCTCCGCCCTTTGCACCATCAACGATTGTAGATGACCTTGTCAATGAGGCCATAGGCCGCTGCTTCTTCGGCGGTCATGAAATTGTCCCGCTCACAGTCGGCGGTGACCTGCTCCACATTCTTGCCGCAGTTGTCGGCCAGGATCTGGTTCATCCGCTTTTTGATGATCTCCAGACGCTTGAGGTGGATGGCCATATCGGTGATCTGACCCTGGGTGCCCGCAGAGGGCTGGTGGATCATGATCTCCGCATTGGGCAGCGCCAGACGCTTGCCCTTGGTGCCCGCAGAGAGCAAAAATGCTCCCATGGAAGCGGCCATGCCCACGCAGATGGTGGACACATCACACTTGATATACTGCATGGTATCATAGATGGCCATGCCGTCGGTGACAGAGCCGCCGGGGCTGTTGATGTAGAACTGAATGTCCTTGTCCGGATCCTGGGCCTCCAGATAGAGAAGCTGGGCCACAACCAGGGCGGATGTGGTGGCATTCACCTCTTCCCCCAGGAAAATGATACGGTCATTGAGCAGACGGGAGAAAATGTCGTAGGAACGCTCTCCCCGGCTGGTCTGCTCCACAACATAGGGAACTAAACTCATGGAAACCTCTCCTTCGTTGCTGGAAATCAATCCCAGTATACCCAGCAGCATGGGAGGATTATTCCTCCCATGCTGTAAATTGATTACTCAGCCTGAGCCTCGGTCTCGCCCTGGGCCTCGTCCTTCTTCTTGGCGGGCTTCTTGGCGGAGGCCTTCACCAGCTCCAGGGCCTTCTTGGAGCCCAGATCCTGCTTCATGTCGTCGGGGTTGGTGACCTCACGGACCTGCTCCTCGGTGACGTGGAACTGCTCAGCCAGGCGCTTGACCTCGGCGTCCAGCTCCTCCTGGGTGACCTCGATGCCCTCGGCCTTGGCCACAGCGTCCAGAGCCAGAGCGGTACGCACGGTGCGCTCAGCGGCGGTCTTGGCCTGGGCACGCACGTCGTCCATGGTCAGGCCCATGTACTTCAGGTAGTCCTGGAAGTTCAGGCCGCTCTGCTGCATCCGCATGGCCTGCTCCTCCACCATCTTGTCGGCACGGTAGTCAATCATGGCCTGGGGCACGTCGCACACCAGGTTGGCCAGCAGAGCGTCGATGACAGCAGCCTCGTAGTCACGCTCGGCCTGCTCCTGACGGCGGGCCTTCAGCTTCTCCTTCAGGTCCTTCTTGAACTCGTCCAGGGTGTCAAACTCGGACACGTCCTTGGCAAACTCGTCGTCCAGAGTGGGCTCCTGACGCTCCTTGACCTCGTTGACCTTCACCTTGAAGACCACGGCGGCGCCAGCCAGATCGGCGGTGTAGTTCTCGGGGAAGGTGATGTCCAGATCCTTCTCCTCGCCGGCCTTCATGCCGATGACCTGCTCCTCGAAGCCGGGGACGAAGCTGCCGGAGCCCAGCTCCAGGGAGTAGTTCTCGCCCTTGCCGCCCTCGAAGGCCACGCCGTCCTTGAAGCCCTCAAAGTCGATGACAGCCACGTCACCCTTCTTGGCCTTGCGATCCACGCTCACCAGGCGGGAAGCACGGTCGATGTAGGGCTTCATCTCAGCCTTGACGTCAGCAGCGGTGACCTTCACCTCGGGCTTGGCAACCACCAGGCCCTTGTACTCCTTCACGGAAGCCTCAGGCTGCACGGTGACCAGAGCCTTGAAGGTGAAGCCGTCCTTGCTGATCTCCACGATCTCCAGCTTGGGGTAGGCCACGGACACAATGCCGGCCTCCTTCAGAGCAGCATCATAGGCAGCGGGATAGGCCTCTTCCACAGCATCCTCAAAGAACACGCTCTCGCCGTACATCTTCTCCACCATCTTCCGGGGAGCCTTGCCCTTGCGGAAGCCGGGGATCATGATGTTCTTCTTCTGCTTGTTGTACACCTTGTTGATGGCGGCGTCAAACTCAGCAGCGCTGACCTCGATGACCAGCTCAATGGCGCTGTTTTCTTTTTTCTCGTTGCTCTTGATGTTCATGTATACGTTCCTCCAACTTAGCCCCGCCTTAAGGCTGCGGGCTTTTCTTTCTGATAAATCCAACCTATTCTATCAGATACGCAAGAATATTTCCACTGTTTTTTTTGCTAATCCAAAATTTTTTTCGGTGAGAAGCCAATGTAGTCGGCGGCCACCAGCTGATAGGCCACGCTCCCCTGCACCCCTTCTACCGCCAGACGGTGGCTGGGGCCGTGGAGATGCCCGTAGCAGCACACCTTCACCTGGTACTGCTCCAGAAGCTGCAAAATCTCCGGACACTGGTATCCTTTATACAGGGGCGGATAGTGGAGAAAACAGTACTTCTCCGCCTCCCCTGCCGCCTTCAGCGAGGTCTCCAGGCGCATTACTTCCCGGCGAAACACCTTTCCCGAGGGGGCATTGGCCTGCTCCTCATAGAACCAGCCCCGGGTGCCGCACAGGGCCACATCCTTGTAAAAGGCGCAGTTGTTGTGGAGAATGTGCAGCCGATCCAGGCCGTTTTCCCGGAAAAAAGCGTTCATCTTGGAGGCGGTATTCCACCAGTAGTCGTGGTTCCCTTTCAGAATCCACTTCTCCCCGGGCAGCCTGGTATTGAGAAATTCCAAATCCTTTTTGGCCTCCTCCAGGCTCATGCCCCAGGACAGATCCCCGCACAGCACCACCGTGTCGTCCTCCGCCACTCCGGAAAAGCCAGCCTCCAGCTTGTCCACATATCCTTCCCAGCTGCCCCCGAACACTTCCATAGACTTGTCCGAGCCCAGAGACAGGTGGGTATCTCCCAAGGCATACAGAGCCATTGCGTCACCCCTTACTGCTGCTTGAGATGCGCCAAAACCTGATCCACCATGTGCTCCTTCTCGGTCACTGTGTCAAAGCGCACCTGCTTGTCCTTGAGCGCAGCCAGCGGCTTGGGCACCTCCACACCGGTGAGCTGGGAGAGCTGATCCAGAATCTCAGTGCCGGGGGCAAACTCCTTCTCCCCCAGAGCGTCCAGTACGCTGGAACAGAACTTAAAGGGGCTGGCGGTGGACACCACCACCGTCACCGTCTGATCTCCGCTGTCCTTGCGATACTGCTCCAGCACATCAAAGGCCACGGCAGTGTGGGGATCAATGAGGTAGTGCTTCTCCTTCCACATCTTGGCAATGGTCTTCTTGGTCTGAACGTCGTCGCAGTACCCGGCAGCAAAGGTCTGTTGCAGTTTAGCCTTGATCTCCTTATCCACCTCATAGCGACCTTCCTGGGCCAGCTGCTCCATGTAGGAGGCCACCAGCTTGTCATCCCGGCCGGAGAGCTCAAAAAGCAGCCGCTCCAGATTGCTGGAGATGAGGATATCCATGGAGGGGGACAGCGTGTTGTGGAAAGGACGGTTGCGGTCGTACACGCCGGTGCGGATGAAGTCGGTGAGCACGTTGTTCTCGTTGGAGGCACAGATCAGAGTCTTGATGGGCACCCCCATCATTTTGGCATAGTAGGCAGCCAGAATGTTGCCGAAATTTCCCGTAGGTACACAGACATTGATTTCCTGCCCCTGCTCAATGGCGCCTTGCTTGCGCAGATCACAGTAGGCAGAGATGTAGTAGACGATCTGAGGCAGCACCCGGCCCCAGTTAATGGAATTGGCAGAGGACAGGAAGTAGCCCCGCTCAGAGAGCTGCTGGGCCAGTTTCTCGTCGGAAAACAGCTTCTTCACTCCGGTCTGGGCATCATCGAAGTTGCCCACCACGGCGCAAACTCCCACGTTTTCCCCTTCCTGCGTCACCATTTGCAGCTGCTGGATGTCAGACACACCATCCTTGGGGTAGAAAACCAGGATCTGAGTGCCGCTGACATCCTTAAAGCCCTCCAGAGCACCCTTGCCCGTGTCCCCAGAGGTGGCCACCAGAATGCACACCGTCCGCTTCTCATCGGTTTTCACCAGGGAGGCAGTGAGCAGGTGGGGCAGCATTTGCAGCGCCATATCCTTGAAAGCACAGGTGGGGCCGTGCCACAGCTCCATGCAGTGGGTGTTCTCATCCACCGCCCGCACCGGGGCCACGTCGGGGTCAGAGAACTTCTCCTCGCCGTAGGCCGCTCTGGCATAGTTGGTAAGCTCCGAGCTGGAGAACCCCTCCAGGAAAGCGGTCAGCACATACACCGCCCGCTGCTGGTAGGACATATCCTTCAAACGCTCCAGGGCATTGCCTGCCAGGCGGGGCATCACCTGAGGGGTCATCAGACCACCGTCGGGGGCCAAACCCTTGGAAATGGCCTGAGCTGCGCTCATGCGCAATTTATTGTCTCTTGTGCTCAGATAATTCATAATTGTCTCACTACCCCCATTAAATTATTGTAAAACAGGTCCTGCAAAACCTTTTCTTCATATCCATGGGCCAGAAGATACTCCCAGAGATCCTCCAGCTTGGTAATATGGGACAGGGCCGGGATGAGCTGGGCGCCGTCCCAGTCTCCCCCCAGGGCCACACACCTGGCCCCACCCAGATCCAGCATGTGATCCAGGTGTCGGCGTACATCTTCCAAACCTCGGCCACCCCCCACAAAATTCTCGTAGAAGTTCAGGCCGATGATACCTTGATGCTCTATTATGGCAGTAATCTGTTCATCCGTCAAGTTTCTTGTGTGATCGCATATGGCCCTGGCATTGGAGTGGCTGGCCACCACTCCCCTGGGACACAGCTCCATCACGTCCCAGAACCCAGCCTCCGAAAGATGGGACACATCCACCAGCATCTCCAGCTCCTGCATACGCAGGACAAACTGCCTGCCCAGCGCAGTCAACCCCTGCTGGGGATTCTCACAGTGGGAGCCACTGAGGGCGTTTTCGTGATTCCAGGTCAGGTTGACCCCGCACACGCCCTCCCGGGCGGCCCATGCCAGGCCCTTGAGGCTGCACCCCAGCAGCTCCGCCCCTTCCACCCAGAGGAAAGCGGCACACCGTCCCATCTCATTGGCGTGCCTGGCCTGTTGGGCGGTGGTACACTGGGTCACCATGTGGGAGTAACACTCCATCTGCCGCCGAAAGTAGCCCAGTTGGCACTTGCAGGTGGCCTCCAGGCACTCGCCCCCCACATACCCTTTGGCTGACCACAGGGCAAAGATCTGGGCATAGCTTCCAAAGGTATCCAAGGCGGAGGAAAGCTCCAACGCCCCTGTGTTATAGGGCAGCTCCTCCCCCATGGACCAGCAACGATACACCGTGTCACAGTGTCCATCCATGACCATCCGCCGGTTCATACCCACTCACCTCTTAAAAAGCGTTTTCCAGATAGTTTATGCGGGGATGGCTTGTCTCAGTCCCCTGGGGTGCATAGATTTCCGCCACGTCAAACCGGGGCTGAAGATGGGTGGGATGGCTTTGCAGATAAAGAAGCGCCGCTGCCCGCAGCTTTTGCTGCTTGGTGTGGGTCACCGCCTCCCGGGCGGTGGCCACGTCAGAACTGCGCCGCAGCTTCACCTCCACAAAAGCCAGAAAGCGGCCCTTGGAAGCCACAATGTCCAGCTCTCCCAGGCGACAGCGGTAGTTCACATCCAAAACCTCATATCCCCGGTTCCGCAGATAGGTCGCCACCTGGTTCTCCCCCCACTTGCCCAGCAGCCGGGCCGTTCCCCCGCCCCTCACAGCTTCTTCAAAAAGCTGCGGCGGTGGATGGGGCATGGCCCGTGCTGCCGCAGCAACTCATAGTGAAGCTTGGTGGGATAGCCCTTATGTTGGTCAAACGCATATTGGGGGTACACCTTGGCCATCTCCTCCATATGCCGATCCCGGCTGACCTTGGCCAGAATGGACGCTGCGGCAATGCAGGCAGAATGGGCGTCCCCCTTCACCACCGTCTGGTGGGGTGAGGTAATGGCACAGCGGCTGCCGTGGTCCCGATTCCCATCCACCAGTACCAGCTCAGGAGCAGGCTTTAGCCCGTCAATGGCCCGCTGCATGGCCAGCATCCGGCAGTTGAGTATGTCCAGCTGGTCGATCTCCTCCGGCTCAGCCCAGGCCACGCTCCAGCTCAACGCCTGCTCCCGGATGATGTCAAAGAGCAGCTCCCGCCGCCGGGGTGTCACCTTCTTAGAGTCATTGAGGTAGGGCAGCTGGATGTCCCGAGGCAGGATCACTGCCCCAGCATACACCCGCCCGGCCAAGGGGCCTGCCCCAGCCTCATCCACACCGGCCATCAGCTCCACACCCCTCTGGGTACGCACTTCTTCATCCCACGCATAGAGGCCAATATGATTCTCTTCCTTATTCATGAATGTCCTCCGGCCGTTCCAGGGTAAAGCGTCCCAGCTTGCCACCCCGGAACTCGTCCAGCAGCACCCGGGACATCCGTTCCGTGTCCACCTCGCCCCCGGAAATGAGCATGCCACGCTTGCGGGCTGCCATCTCCAGCAGCTCCCAGCCCGCTTTTCCATCCACATCCTTGAGCTTGTACCGCTCCTCCAACACGCCGGGATAATGGGCACTCAACAGCGCCATCAGGCCACAGGCCAGCTCCTCCCCGTCCAGGATCTCATCCCGCACAGCGCCGGTGAAGGCCAGGTGCATTCCCGTGGTCTCGTCCTCAAATTTGGGCCAGAGAATGCCGGGGGTGTCCAGCAGATCCAGGCCCTGGTCGATGTTCACCCACTGCTTGCCCCGGGTGACACCAGGCCGATCCCCCGCCTTGGCAGACTTGCGCCGTGCCACCTTATTGATAAAGGTGGATTTGCCCACGTTGGGTACCCCCACCACCATCACACGCACCGGGCGGCCCACCTGGCCCTTGGCCCGCCATGCCTCAATCTTCTCCCGCAGGGCCTGCTTGACCACGTTGGAAAATTGGTTGACCCCCTTACCGGTCTTGGCATCCGTCTCCAGCACGGCATACCCCTTTTGCCGGAACCATGCCATCCACTGGGCGGTGACCTTGGGGTCTGCCTGGTCGGCCCGGTTGAAAATAATCATGCGGGGTCGATCCCCCACCATGGAGTCAATATCCGGGTTGCGGCTGGAGATGGGAATGCGGGCATCCACCACCTCTGCCACCATGTCCACAAACTTCACATCCTCCTCCATCTGGCGGCGGGTCTTGGTCATGTGGCCGGGATACCATTGGATGTTCATACTCGTCCCCTTTCTCTGGGAGCCCTGCCCCCAGTGTAAACATTTTGATTTATTATACTAAATTCTTCTGCTCAGGAAAAGAGGGAAAATACAAAAAAAGGAGCGGATATTCCGCTCCTTTTCTCGTGCAACTGGAATTACAGATCTTCCTTGACCTTAGCAGCCTTACCCACACGGTCACGCAGGTAGTACAGCTTGGCGCGGCGCACCTTACCACGACGGACAGTCTCCACCTTCTCGATGGTGGGAGCGTGCAGGGGGAACACCTTCTCCACGCCCACGCCGTAGGAAACACGACGCACGGTGAAGGTCTCCTCGATGCCACCGTGCTTCTTGGCGATGACAGTGCCCTCGAACACCTGGATACGCTCACGGTTGCCTTCCTTAACACGGATGTGAACACGCACGGTGTCACCCACGTTGGCCACGGGAGCCTCTTCCTTCAGATACTTGTCGCTAAATTGCTTCAGCAGTTCCATTGATATTTCCTCCTAATCTTCAGGCGTTCGTGCATCATACACCGATGTGCAGAGGACCACCCTTTTTCAGACCGAGATATTGTACCATAGCCCCCGGAAGAAATCAACCCTTTATTCCCTTCTTTTTCTTTTTTCTCGCCACCATCCCAGCGTCTCCCTGCGCACGATTCCCCAGAACAGCCAGGCAGAGGTGAGCAGCAGGGTGAGGTTGGCGTACAGTCCCACGAGAATGGCTCCCAGCCCCAGCAGTCCGCCCACCAGCACCGCCGAGATGGCCGTCTCCCATCGCTGGGCCCGCTCCGGCCCCAACAGAGGCGTGAGGTAATCGTGGAGTATCCTGGCCCCGTCCAGGGGCACAATAGGAATCAGGTTGAAGCCCCCCACCCCCACACTCAGCACCGCCAGAATGTGCAGTTTGCCTGCCCAGGCCAATGCGCTGAGCAGCATATTGGCCACCGGCCCTGCCAGAGCCACCACGGTGTCCTCCCCATAGGAGATGGTTCTGGGGTAGACCACCGCCATCTCGGCACCCACTGCGGTGAGCCGCACCTGATCCAGCCGCCCGCCCAGCCACTTGGCTGCTGCCACATGGCCCAACTCATGCACCAGGCAGGCCAACAGTCCCCAGGGCAGCAGTCCCACCCCTTCATCTAAATAGAACAGCACCCCCAGCACCAGCCAAAACCCCGCACTCACCTTCCACTCCATCTCAGGACGGGTCAACATAGTAGGCGGGATCCAGGCGGATATTGTCCTTTTCAATGGTCAGATGCAAGTGTGGACCCGTGGCCATTCCGGTCTCTCCCACCAGAGCCACCGTCTGTCCGCACTTCACCTCATCCCCCTTTTGTACCAGCAGCTTGCTGCAATGGGCATAAAAGCTGCTGACCCCATTGCCATGGGTGATCTTCAAGTATAGACCAAAGTCATCGTCACTTCTCCCAATATACTCCACCACGCCATCGGCAAAGGCCACAATGTCGGTGCCCTCGTCGGCAGCGATGTCCAGGGCCAGGTGGAACTCATGCTCCTGGGTGATGGGGTGGGTTCGGTAGCCAAAGGTAGAGGTCACCGGTCCCATCACCGGACACACCGTCTTGGACAGTCCCAGCTCGTAATACTCATAGCTGACATTGGCAGGCAGAGCCACCCCTTCCGGGCTATACTCCTGGGCCACTGCCGTCACCACCGCAGGAGTTGGAACCGGGGTTGGTT
>NZ_JACSNZ010000131.1 GCF_016902575.1 Pseudoflavonifractor capillosus
GAATTGATGAGACCCTTCATGTCTCTGTGTTACCAGTTTCCATGAAGGACTCGTGTCCTTCTGGTGCTTTTCGTGTTTCTCATTGTTTAATTTACAAGGTACAAACCGCACTCATCGGCGGAACTATTTTAGTTTACCAGGTTTGCCGTTGTTTGTCAAGCACTTTTTCAAACTTTTTTTGCCGGCCAACCCGGCATACTTCAGTTCGTTTTTCATGCTGTCATTCGCACAACGTTTCCCAGCAAACTGGGCATAAGAAAGACAGTCACATGGACTGTCATCCTTATGTGTCGGCACTACCTATTTTCCCAGGCCGTCGCCAGCCAAGTATCTTCGGCGCAAGTGAGCTTAACTGCCGTGTTCGGAATGGGAACGGGTGGACCCTCACTGCAATCAG
>NZ_JACSNZ010000132.1 GCF_016902575.1 Pseudoflavonifractor capillosus
CCCACTTGGGTGCATCACACACCCAAGTGGGAGTGGTACACCTTCAGGGACTCGAACCCTGGACACCCTGATTAAGAGTCAGGTGCTCTACCAACTGAGCTAAAGGTGCTCATGGATTCGGATGTCATGCCTCTCCTGTTCGCAGCGCTCGGCTTCCCTTCGTCTCGGACTTGAAACAGAAACTTATGTTTCTTGGTTTCTCGCCCTCGCTCCGGTCCATCCTCGCGGCTCACGACGGATCAGCACTTCGTTGTTTCCGCACCCTCAAAACTGAACAATGTGATGTAGCAAGCTGCCTGCATTCATTCTTGTTGTCATGCTTTGCCTGTTCGCGACGCTCGCATTCCCTTCGTCTCGCTTCGCAAACAGAAATCTTACAATTTCTTGGTTTGCAA
>NZ_JACSNZ010000133.1 GCF_016902575.1 Pseudoflavonifractor capillosus
TTCCTCCTCCTGAGTGTTTTACGGAGTTGAAATCTCCATGAGCATTATACACCTTTATCCAATCCCTGAGCTGTGCACGATTCCCAATATGATATTTTCTGCAAATATCCGACTCGCCTCCAGCACCGGATAAATAGTCTTCCACAGCAGATTTCTTTAATTCTGGGCTGTATACACGATTTTTATGTGGCAGAAATGCATCCACCCCATCTATCTCATAGTTACGCACCCACTGTCCCATAGTATTGTGAGAAACTCCAGCCCTCCGTGCCGCCTCACGCATACCAATGCATCCATTGATGTAATCTTGTATGATTGTGACCTTTGTCTCTATACTGACCTTTTGTTTCTGTGGCATAGCAATGCTCCCCCTATGTTT
>NZ_JACSNZ010000134.1 GCF_016902575.1 Pseudoflavonifractor capillosus
GGCACCCTGGACTACATCGACGATATCGGCCAGTTCCACATGAAGTGGGACAACGGCAGTGGCCTTGCCCTGATCATTGGAGAGGACAGCTTCTCCGTAATCCCGCCGGAACTTACTACCCTGAAGCTGTATATGCCCCTGACAGCGGACCTCTACACCCGCAATGAGTACGGCGAAATGGAGGAGGACTGTACCCAGTTGGATGGCAGAATGCTGCGTGGCTATGAAGGTGACATTTTCAGCGCCCTGATCAAATACCGTATGCCGGAAGAAACGGAGCGTGGGCTGATGCACTGGTACAGCGAAGATGACAGCGTCAACCGGAAAGTCCAGTCCGCTGTGTTCACGGTCGAGGATCGAAACGGCCA
>NZ_JACSNZ010000135.1 GCF_016902575.1 Pseudoflavonifractor capillosus
TGGGCGTAGACGTTCAGTGTCGTGGCGCTGGACACATGGCCGATGATGGCGGATAAGGTCTTGATGTCCATGCCATGCTCCAGGGCGTTGGTGGCGAAGGTGTGGCGGAGGTCGTGGAAACGGACGTGCTTGCATCCTGCCCGTTCCAGTACCTTGGATAGCTTCTTTCGTACCGCTGCCGGGTCCAAAGGGGAGTCCTTCTTTTTGGGGGAGGGGAACATCCATCGGGAGCTGCTGCCCTCCCGATACCGGAGCAGGACGTGGAGAATGGGGCGGGGGAGGACCAGGCTTCGGCTGGACGCCTTGGTCTTGGGCTGGGAGACCACCAGTTTTTTGTGGATGCGCTGTACCTGCCGCTCTACCTT
>NZ_JACSNZ010000136.1 GCF_016902575.1 Pseudoflavonifractor capillosus
GCTCTTATTAGCTTGACCTCGTCGCCGCAAACTTCATATCTCTCGCTTCCGTGCAAGCACGAAAGCTCGATCATTCCGTTGCGGCTCCTCTCCGTTCAAAACCCGCTTCGCTGGGCTTTTGAACGGTTTGGTCCTAGAAAACACTTAGTTCTCTTATAAGAATCATGCAGGCTTCAGAGTTTTGTTTGGCTCATTGTTTTACCCATTTGACGGAATGACTATTGCCATTCCAATTAAGTTTCACAACTTACATTCTCTACTCTGTTGCTTGCTCTTCCATCTGGAATTATCACATTGTTCAGTTTTCAAGGTGCGGAATTCTGGTCTCGATTGAAACCAGATATCAACACTCAATCTCTTGAAT
>NZ_JACSNZ010000137.1 GCF_016902575.1 Pseudoflavonifractor capillosus
GAAGGGGATGCTCAGTGCGGCGAGAAATGTCCGCAATGCCATGCTCTTCAATGTGTTGTCCTATATGTCTGACAAGCTCCTCACCGAGGGAAATACCGTGGCCGCCCTGGACGAGCTGTATATCTGGCTGTCCAATCCCACCGCCATCGAGTACATCCGCAACTGTCTCAAGCGGGTGCGCAAAAAGGAGTCCGCCATGCTACTGGCCAGTCAGAACCTGGAGGACTTCGACCAAGAGGGCATCCGGGAGATGACCAAGCCCTTGTTCAGCATCCCGCCCCATCAGTTTCTCTTCAACGCAGGCTCCATCGACAAGCGCTCCTACATGGATATGCTCCAACTGGAGGAAGCCGAGTACAAT
>NZ_JACSNZ010000138.1 GCF_016902575.1 Pseudoflavonifractor capillosus
CAGCCGTTCCAGGCTGCCGGAAGCCTGGGTTTCGGCGGCTGGGAACAGCCGCAATGCCAGGGGAAGGCCCGGACATGGAAACTGCCCAGCCGTAGGGCCAGCTGCCATGCTGACCTGGAGCGGTGGCACAAGCAGAAACAGCAGGAGGTGTTCCGGGCCGTGGATATGAGATGCAATGCCAGCCTGGTATCAAGGGGGGTACCTAGGGGGGAACGCCCTAGGCGGCTTTTTCGTCTATTTTTGGCCGGACAAAAATAGACCCCCAGCGGGTAGCGTCCTGCCAGGCTGACAAGGCACATCTGGGGAGGTTGGGAAAGAGAACGTGTGCA
>NZ_JACSNZ010000139.1 GCF_016902575.1 Pseudoflavonifractor capillosus
TTTGCTTTCGAATGGTGACCCGTACGAGAGTCGAACTCGTGTTTGCGGCGTGAGAGGCCGCCGTCTTAACCACTTGACCAACGGGCCATCGTCGTCACAAGCTGCATATTCTTCGCTTCCGTCGGCGGACGAAAGCTCAGTCATTACGCTGCTCCTCCTCTTCCAATCAAACCCGCTTTGCTGGGCTTTGATTGGAGTCCTGAGAGACTTTTGGGTTTCCCACTTGGGTGCATCACACACCCAAGTGGGAGTGGTACACCTTCAGGGACTCGAACCCTGGACACCCTGATTAAGAGTCAGGTGCTCTACCAACTGAGCTAAAGGT
>NZ_JACSNZ010000140.1 GCF_016902575.1 Pseudoflavonifractor capillosus
TCCGGATCAAAGGCTGTTTGCGCCTCCCCGAAGCTTATCGCAGCTTGCCACGTCCTTCATCGGCTCCTGATGCCAAGGCATTCCCCTTGCGCTCTTATTAGCTTGACCTATCGTCCAGGCTCACGCCTGGCGGTCCAGAAAACCACTTTGGTTCTCTTTTTAAGAATCATGCAGGCTTCAGAGTTATTTTTTGGCTAATTGTTATTACCCATTGACAGAAATGACTTTTGCCATTCTGATTAAAAATCTACTCTGTTGCTTGCTCTTCCATCTGGAATTATCACATTGTTCAGTTTTCAAGGTGCGGAATTCTGGCCTCG
>NZ_JACSNZ010000015.1 GCF_016902575.1 Pseudoflavonifractor capillosus
CCCCCACACCCGCTCCCAGTGCCCCCCCTGCTGCATCCGATGCTCCGGAAGATGGAGGAGCCTTGGTGGGCTACGAGGCAGTAGGCCCAGAATTTTCAGATGAAGTCAATGTTGCCACCGAAGATGGCACGGACGCTGAAATGATAAAGATTTCTGGGAGGGATTAAGCCATGAACATCAAACATTTTGGAGGGCGAATGCTAGCCCTTGTATGTATCGCTTCTTTGATGGGGTGCTCTGCCCACACCGTTTCTCAACCTTCCTCCACCGGGCATTCCGGATTTCAAAAGGAGACCAGCATTTCCAATGAAATGCGCTTGAATGCTGCCTGCCTGGTAGACGGAGGATATTATCTGCAAAGCGATGGACTGGTGTATTTTATGGACGCTACATCAGGGCGGATGACTCCTGTGTGTGGGAAACCAGAGTGCCACCACTCCGACGACACCTGCAACGCCTGGATAAATTCTCCCTTCTTGAGTTGGTACGATGGAAAGCTCTATTACGCCACCAGCAGCCTTAACACCGACAATCTGCTCACCCTATACTCCATGAACCAGGACGGAACCCAACATGAAAAAGTGCAGACCATCCAACTCGAAGGGGCGGATTGGTCTACCTCCTATCAGCCCATGCTGGTAGGAGGGTGGATTTACTTTATGGATTCCAACGCCATGCTCTATCGGGCCAAACTGGGAGCAGATGTCTCCCAGGCCGACCTGCTGTTTCAAGAAAACTCCTCGGATATCTTGGAATCCACCTGGAAGTTTTGGGCGGATGGGGATAATGTGTATGCCATGAATCATGTATTGACTTCCAATGGGGAATATGAGGATATCCTCTATCGCCTGGGCGAGAAGGAAACAGACACAAAAGAGATCTGGCGCTCTTCGGACATCGGCATTCTTGGTGTAGACGAATCGGTTTCCTCCTGGTACATCACAGGTGGTCACCTTTACTACTATTTTTCTGGCAGCGATGTCTGGGACATGGACTTACAAACCAATGTTTCCGCCAAGCTGGTAGATCTGCCGGATACACTACAAAGTGGAACCGCTATTTTCAATGATACCAATATTTTTATTTTGGATGATCAGCCTGACCCCACCTTCGGACCCCAAAGTCCTTTCCGATATGGAGGCAAGATCATTCGGGTCTATACCTACCAGGGAGAGTTGTCCCAAGAACTGGACTTACAGCCCATCTATCAGCAATACCCCGATGTGGTTCATTGCGCCCTGGTGTTTGCCGACACGGAGCACGCCTACGTATTGGCCTATTGTGGCATGGACATTAGTATTGCTACTCGCTTTTACCGTGTTAGCTTGGAAAGCGGCGACTGTACGGAGTTGGACACCTGGCCTGGGGCCGCCAATATCTATGAAGCTACCCCATCAGAACCGCCCATGCAAATTGGCTGAAGACAGGAGAAACTCTATGCAACTACAGCTACAAAACGTGAGCAAGAAATACGGAACCCACACCGCATTAGATGGTTTCTCCTTCACCTTTGAGCCTGGAATCTACGGGATTTTAGGGGCCAATGGCGCTGGAAAAAGCACTCTGATGAACTTGCTCACCGACAACCTTCCCCGGACAAATGGTGCCATTTTGTACAACGGCACAGACATTCTAGAGCTGGGCAAACGCTTTCGGCAAGTGTTGGGATATATGCCCCAACAGCAGGGCCTTTATGAGCAGATGACAGCCCAGGCCTTCCTGGCCTATATGGCGGAGCTGAAAGGGATTCCCAAGAAACTGGCCAAAGAGCAGATGGACACCCTCCTGACCGTCACAAATTTATCTCAGGTGCGACACAGGAAACTGTGTGGATTTTCTGGTGGGATGAAGCAACGGGTGTTGTTGGCCCAGGCACTCTTAGGGAATCCGGAGGTACTGATTTTGGATGAACCAACGGCAGGCTTGGACCCCAAGGAGCGCATCCGAATCCGCAACTTCATCTCCTCCCTCTCCCGCAATCGCATCATCTTACTGGCCACCCATATTGTCAGTGATATTGAGTACATCTCCGATCAAATCCTGATGATGAAAAAGGGCCATGTCATTGGCAGCGGTACCCCTGCTCATTTGCTAGAGAGCGTTTCGAACAAGGTAAAAGAACTCCCTTGTCCTCCGGATTATCTGGAACAAATGGAGCAAGAATATGCCGTGGGTAATGTCTTCCAGCGCAACGGCGAGACATGGATTCGGGTAGTTGGCGACCACCTACCTGAGAAAGGGCATGAAGTACCCGAGCATTTGACCTTGGAAGATGTGTATTTATACTATCTGGGGGCGTGAGATAAACCATGAGAGAATGGAAACGAATCTTTACCCAGCGTCGTCTCTGTCTTGGTCTTTTGCTGATACTCCTCCTCAATGGCGTTTGGTTTATCCGAGAGCAGGCCTCTCAGTGCTACGGTCTTGACCTGTCTCTCCCCTCCACTTGGGTCTCCTCAGAGTATGTCAGCCAAACCAACACGGTTTCCCAGGCAGAAGTGGATGCTTATGCCGCCTATACCCGCTATTTGCAGCGACTGGACCAGGCAAAGGGCGAGCCAGTTTCTCAACGGATTGACGCCTTGGAGCAGGAGCTGGGACAGCTGGAAGATGCCCTGACTGTAAACCCGTCCATGAATCTGTATGACCTCACTCTGGACTACATTGCCGTTCACAATGTGCTGTTACAGGCAAGGTATCTCCAGAACTATCCCACCTTTCTGGAGGACATTCAAACCAGCAAGGACAATCTCTTATCCTTCTCCATCTTTCATGATACAGACAGCTTCTCTGGGCGCAATATTCTCAAGACCGCCTCGGATTTTGAAGCACTCAATGATGTGACCTTGACGATGGAGGCCAATGGCGCCGTGGAGGCTTTCATACATGCACCCCTGACCGATTACCTGATGGTAGTACTATCCTTTCTCTTGGTGGTATCCTTTTCGGAAGAAAGGAAACAGGGTCTATGGAGTTTGATCCATACCACCCCCCAGGGGCGATTGCTCCTTACCCTGTGCAGAGCCCTGGCTCTCTTGGGTGGCTGTGTCCTTTGTGTCCTTTTGCTGTATGGTGAGACGTGGATGCTTAGCATGTATGTCTATGGAGGAGCCGGCGACTTAGGTCGAGCAGTTCAATCCATCGAAGTCCTGGGAAAACTACCGGCGCTGTTTACCGTGGGTCAATTCCTGTTGCACTACGTCCTGCTACGGATCGCAACCATGTATCTGATGAGTTTGCTCCTCTGGCTTCTTCTGAGTTGGATGCCCCATGAGAAATTTGCTTTTTTGGTGGTAGCCGGGATTATGTGCTTGGAATATGCCCTATATACGTTTTTGCCGGTGCAAAGTCCCCTCAACCCGTTGAAGTATTGGAACCTATTCACCTACATCAGCTTATCCGACCTCTACACGGAGTATCTGAACATCAATGTATTTGGGTATCCATGGGAAATCCGAATGATATCTGAGCTCGCACTTCTCCCCCTATGCGTGCTCTTTTTGGTTGCCTGTATCATGACGCAGTGTTTGCAAAAGCCCTACCACCAAAGGGACTGGGTAGCCCCCATTGCCGCAAAATACAACCACCTCACAGACAAGGTTTTCTGTGGCCTCGGTCTGTGGGGAATGGAATGGTTCAAGACACTTTGGACACAAAAGGGGGTCGTTGTCATCCTTTTCCTCCTATATGTCACCAGCCAGCTTTCCTTTTCCGCCAATATTCCAGTGTCCAGTGCCGTGGATCGCACGGTGAGACAGTATACCGCAGCGTTGGAGGGCGAGATTACCCCGGATACCTTCGTCCAAATAGGCCAAATAGGAAAGGAACTACAGAGTACCATTAACACCTACGAAGAGGCAAAGATCGCCTACCAAAACGGGGAGATGGAGCGCTCTCAGCTGAACATCTATGCCCACGAAGCGGAAGTAGCACAGATGAAGCAAGAGGCCATTTCCATCGTCCGGCAACGTGTGGAGAACTTGGCAGACAACGCAAATCAGCTGGGCATTACTCCGTGGCTGGTGGAATCCACCCCCTATGAACGCATATACGGCGAGGCCGCCAGCAAAAACCAACAGAACGCCTCCACCCTGGCTTTGTTGGCCTTGGTGTTCCTCCTGGCGGGGAATCTCCCCTACGAGCGTCAGGCTGGGATGATGCCACTTCTGATTGCCTCCCCACGGGGCAGAAACTCCCTGCTGAGAAGAAAAGTTGCAGTGGCTGGTCTCTGGGCAACTGTCGTTTGGGCTGTGGTATATGGGTGGGAGCTTCACACTTTGCTGTCCTCCATCCCCACGGATACCCTATCTGCTCCCATACAAAGTCTCCCTTTCCTGGAGCGCCTGACCATCCCTTGTACCATCCAAACCTTTTTAGTTGCGTGGTATTTGGTGCGTCTTCTGCTCCTATTGGGTGGTGCTGTATTGATCCTGGCTCTATCCATCTCAGCAGGCCAGAGAACCGTGGTATCCTATGCAATCGTTCTAGGAGTCTTGGTTTTGCCCTCCCTCCTGTATTTTTATATGGGGATTCATGCACTGAAGTATGTGTCTTTTGCCCTGCCCCTGCAACTGCTTGATTTGGTGCAGGTCAAGCATCCGCTGGGGCTGCTGGGCATTCTTTGTGGGGGTTATATCATTCTTCTTGGCCTATCCATGTATCGTCTACGCCGAGCATTGAAAATCTGCCGATAACATAGGGGGAAGCCGGGATGTCCGGCTTCCCCCTATGCATTTCTTCAGTTCCCGTCCTTATGCCGCTTGAAGCCCTAAGTTGTTCATACGAACTCATTTTCTCTAAATGCACAAAATGTATTGTAATCAGCCATACAAAAGAGTATACTGGTTTTAGAAAGGCGGTGTACAACTATGGCAATCAAAACAGCAAACGTAACAGCACGGGTACAACCAGAAATCAAGCAGCAAGCGGAGGCTATCCTGGATCAGCTGGGCATTCCCGTATCCGTCTTGATTGATACCCTTTATCGCCAAATCATTATGACCAACAGCATTCCATATTCTTTTAGCGTCCCCTCCCTTCCAACACGGGATTCGATGTCTGCAGCACAGTTTGACCAGATGATGGAGAAAGGGCTGAATCAGGCCAAAGCAGAACAGGGAATGGACTTGGATGCTGCATTTGCCCGTATCAGTGAGCGTATCTGAAGATGGAATATAGAATCAAACTGACCAACTATGCCGTAGCACAAATACAGGAAATCACCAGCTATATCACCCAAGTTCTTCAAGCTCCAGATACAGCACGTCGCTGGCTTGCAAAACTAAAGAAAGATATTTCCTTACTAAATACCATGCCCAGCCGTTATCCTCTGACACCCGAAGAACCGTGGCGCTCAGAGGGGGTACATAAAATGGTGGTGTCGAACTTTCTGGTGTATTACTGGATCGATGAAGTGCAGAAAGTAGTATGGGTCACTGCTGTTGTCTACGGGCGGCGAGATCAAATTCAGGCGCTACGAGATATACCAAAGGATAAGATCTGATAAGGCGAGTGCTTTTTTGTTTACAGTCCCACAATTCCTGAGCCGTGTTCGATACAGAAATCACTTGCCTACCCCTTGTCCCAGAGTTACAATACAGACAATCAGTAACACAAAAATGCTCCCCTTCCCTGTCGGCGCAAAGCACCGGCAAAGGATGGGGAGCATTTTTGACCACAGATCATACCACACACACCCTCGGAACACACGGAAACCACGCTTTCAAAGAGTGCCAAAGAGCAAGTGGATTGGAGCGGAAAGGGTTAGAAAGCTGCCAAGATTGTCAGGAAATTTTTGACATCGCCCTTCGGGTCCAAGAGGCCGCAGGTTCAAATCCTGTCACTCGGACCAAAAAACACCGTCGACGCTATGTCGGCGGTGTTTTTTGGTTTTGCGTGATTTTGTTGAACCTGCGGCCTCTTGCATTAAAATCCGCCGCCTTATGGCCCTCAGAGTGTCAACTCTGGGGGCCATAGGTTCAAATCCTGTCACTTTTCTATTTTCTATGTCGCAAGTCTTACGAACGGTATTTCTTCCAAAAGAAAATCAATGATATGATTCCAGGGATTCCTATATACAGCACAACGGCAACCGCAGAAATCTTTCCAATGCTATCCGTATCCGAGCACGACAATGCTGTGCCAAGGTACAGCAGCGTAATGGGCAATGAGATAAAGCCAATGATCTTATGAGCCAGATTCCATGTGTCCTCATCCCTCACTGTCCAAGGCAGGCGCAAACCGGTGTGCCGCTGATACGGCAGACGAGGAGCCAGTGCACCGAAAAAAAGGAACACGCAGGAGAAGATGCCCATGGCCAGCCACCCCTCCTGCTGTTCTGTCAGTGTGATGGCCTTCGCCTGCTCCAGTCCACAAACTACCACTGCTCCTACGAGCAAAAGGGCGCTGAATCCTGTTGCAATCTTCAACGCTTTCATCTGCATTGCGGAAACCGTACTTTCAGAAAGCAGGGACAGGTTCCTGTATAGAATCAGCAACGCCAACCCGAAACAGGCCCCTACCAAAACCAACGACACAATGGGATTGCGTACAGTTATCATAATCATCAGAGCAACAAGAGAGAGAAAGATAATCTGTCCCCTCTTTTTTCCTGCAAGCACACTTCTTTGCAACTGCCCATTGCGTTCTGCCAGTTCTTCTTTGACCCTGGCCAGTTCCCCAGCCAAATCCACCGTTGGTTCCTCTTGTGGCAAATCCAGCAGAATACTCACGGGCACATCCAACGCCCTGGAAATTCTTATAAGGGCTTCTGCGTCCGGTACGGACATGTTGTTTTCCCACTTGGATAATGTCTGCCGTACAACGTGCAGCATACTTGAAAGTTCTTCCTGTGTGTATCCCTTCTCCTTGCGATATTTTTTGATGTCATCTCCTAACATAGTATCATCCCCTTCCCTGCCAATATTGTAGGCATAGACTGGGATGTTGTAAAGCAACGACTTTTAACACGGATTTTCTTTGCGAAGTGAAGCACTCAGTTTTTTACGTAACTTTACCTTTTTAGCTGACAATGTGCTATACTACAACTTGGAATATTGGGTACAGCTGCCCGGAAACGAGAGGTCACATCCATGCAAAAAAATTCATTGGGGGATACCCTGCGAGAACTACGCAAGCAAAAAGGGCTTTCACAGGAGGACCTAGCCGAGGGAATCTGCTCCCCGGTGTCTATCTCACGCATTGAAAACGGAAACCAAATCCCCTCTCAACCAGTATTGGAGGCACTGCTGGAAAAACTGGGCACTGGGCTTTATCAAATTTGCAACGTCTACTACCGCAGTGAGCAGCAGCAGGCTTTTGAGGAAAAAGCCCAGACAATCATCAATCTGGGAGACGAGGAAAACATGGACCAGGCCTGGAAGGAACTGCAGTGGCTGCAGCAAGCCTGCCCCGACGATACTCGCAGCCGACAACTTTGCTGGTTGGTGGAGGCCACGCTGCGGCTGCAATGCTACGACACGGATCCGGAGAACTATCCTCTTGAGGAAACCATGGAGCTGGCCCAAAAGGCGCTGGCCCTGACCCGCCCCAACTTCGACTACGAAAACTTCCCCAGCTCCGTGCTGACCATCTTCGAGGTGGATCTGCTCCATATCATAGTAGCCATTTGGGCAGGCATGGACCGCAACATGGATGCTTTGCGCCTGGGCGAACGCCTGTATGCATCCCTGAAAAGGCACGAAAGTGATGTGGTTAGTTATGAACGAGCCAAGATCAATGTGGTGCGGAACCTGGGCGCTATTTTGGCCAAAATGAAGATGTACCAAGATGCGCTACAATACATCGATGAGGCAGAGGCCTTGAGTCTGAAGAACGACGAGCACAGTCTATTGGTGATGATCGAATTGACCCGGGCTGAAATTTACTGTCTGATAGACCGCAAAGAGGAGTGCGCCGATATTTTGAAAACGTTAGCAGCCTATACGGCATTGACAAAGCAAAAAACATATCTTTTGTCGATTCAACGCTTTGCTCGCGACAAACTGGGCCTTGACTTGTAAAAAAATACTGCTTAACAAATGATGTTATATGGCCATAACAAATTGTGTAGGTTCATTCTATACACGGTTTGTTATGGTCTTTTTCTGGTTTTGAGGTAAAATGCATCCAGAGATTTTGAAAAGGACGCAAACCATCTAAAAACTAGGAGGAATGACCATGAGAGGATATATTTTTCAAAAAAACAAGCTGCTCACCGCCGCCATGGCAGTGGTGACCGCCATGCATACAGCAGCACAGGCGATGGTGGCCCTGATGATCAGCCGGATCATCGACACCATCAACGAGATCATTTTCACTGGAAACACCGGCCTAATGGCCAATAGTGCAATCCTTTGTGTCGTGTTTGCACTGTTTGTCGGTGTGGTAGTGTTTGCCTCCATGTATATCCAAGGCCTTTGGATCAAAAAAATCATGCTGCATCTAAAAAACTCCTTGTTCCACGGTATGCTGCACCAGCCCATGGCCATCCACCAAAACCGCAGCAGCGCCGAGGACCTGACCCTGCTGACCCAGTCTATGGGAACCTTTGAGGAAAACTATCTGAAAAACAGCATCAAGATTTTCGAATCAGCCCTGAGCATTGTAATGGCGGTAGTGCTGCTGTTTACCATCAACCCCCTGGTAGCAGTCATATCCATCGTGGCCATGTGCATTCCCACACTGCTGCCTCAGCTGTTCGGTCAAAAAATGGCCCGCCGTCAGGAGGAGGTTGTAAAGCAGACCACCAATTATACCAAAAAAGTGAAGGATTCCCTGACCGGCTACGAGGTGCTGAAAACATATCATGCAGAGCCGCAGAACGAGGCCATCTGCCGAGACCAAGCCGACGCCATGGAGATCAGCAAGTTGAAAATGACCGCAACCAACGCCATGGTGTATAGCGTGGCCAATATTTCCTCGGTAATGGTACAGCTCTTCATTATGCTGCTGGCGGGTATATTCGCAGTGCGCGGTCTGATCTCTCTGGGAAATATCTTAGCCGTGGTAAATCTCACTAGCATGGTTGTGTCCCCCGCCTTCGAGATTTCGGGGCAGATTACGCAGCTGAAGTCTACCCAGCCCATTGTAAACCAGATGCTGACCCTGTTAAACACCTCTGATGCCCCCACCATCAGAACTGAGGTCAAACGAAGCATCGTTCTAGACAATGTGACGTTTTCTTATGCAGACACCCCCGTGCTGACCCACGCCAGCACCAAGTTCGAGCGGGGCAAAAAGTATGCCATTGTGGGCAAAAGCGGTAGTGGCAAAAGCACCCTGTTAAAGCTGCTGGCTGGCTACTATAACAGCTTTGACGGCAAAATTCTTGTGGACGACCGGATCGGTGTACAGTGCGACTGCGCCGTCATTCATCAAAACGTGTTCCTGTTTGACGACACCATCCGCAACAATATCACTCTGCATGGCGATTACACCGATATCCAAGTGCAGGCCGCCGTCCACGCAGCAGGTCTGGACGAAGTGGTGGCCAACTTGCCAGAGGGGCTGGAGACAAGCGTTTTGGAAAACGGAGCCCGCTTCTCTGGCGGCGAACGGCAACGCATTGCCATAGCCCGGGCTCTGCTGCACAAAAAGTCCCTGCTTCTGGTGGACGAAGCCACATCCGCCCTGGACGCCGAGAATGCGGCGAAAATCGAAGATAGCATCCTGAGCCTGCAGGGAATCACCTGCATTGCCGTAACTCACAAAACCGATCAACAAAGCTTGGCTCGATACGATCAAGTTTTGCGGATGGAAAGCGGTATGCTGTCCCCCGAAGGAAAGATTTTCTGAAGGAACCCTTTTTCGTATTTGATGACTTGAGAGATGCTTTTTATGAGGCACAGAACTGGAAGCCCCCTATTCATCCTGAGCCAGTTCATAGCCATAGGTAGGAACGTCGCTCTCCAGTTCAAACACCTAAAAAGTGCGCAGGAGAGGGGAATTTTTCCCCTCTCCTGCGCACTTTTTACATCTTCAAGACCCCGGAGAGATTCTCCATGGCATCTCCCGCCATCTTGGCAGCCTTGCCAGCTGCTTTCTGCACCTTGCTCTTTTTCTTAGGGCTCAGAGCCATCCCCACCATACCGCCAGCCAGCATACTCAGACCAGCCACAGGGATCATCATACTCATCTTCATCGCACAATTCCTCCTTTGCTTTGGGTCTGCTCTAGTTTGCCCAAAGCAAGGAATTTCTCTATGCCACTTTCTTCTTAATTGGAATTTTTTATATTTCAAGTTCCAGCGACACCGGGCAGTGGTCGCTGCCATAGATATCTGAGTGGATGAATGCCCCACGCACATGCTCTGCCAAGCGCTGAGACACCACAAAGTAGTCAATACGCCACCCCGCATTGTTGGCCCGGGCGTTAAACCGATAGCTCCACCAGGAGTATGCCCCAGTGACGTCAGGGTACAGGTAGCGGAAGGTGTCCACAAATCCGTTTTCCAGCAGCAGCCCAAACTGCTCCCGCTCCTGATCGGAGAAGCCCGCCTTTCCCCGGTTGGGACCGGGATTTTTTAAGTCTATCTCCTGGTGGGCCACGTTCAAGTCTCCACAGTAGATCACCGGCTTCTTCTTATCCAGTTCCATCAGGTAGGCTCGCAGATCCCGCTCCCACTCCATGCGGTAATCAATGCGGGCCAACTCGTTCTGGGCGTTGGGTGTGTAGCAGTTAACCAGATAGAATGCCGGGTACTCCAGGGTGATGAGCCGCCCCTCATGGTCGTGGGGCTCAAGCCCCATGCCATAGCACACCGAAAGCGGCTTGTGCCGGGTAAAGATGGCGGTGCCGGAATAGCCCTTTTTCTCAGCGGAGTTCCAAAACTCCTCATACCCAGGCAGCTCAACCTGAGCCTGCCCCTGCTCCATCTTGGTCTCCTGGAGACAGATAAAATCCGCATCTAACCCCAGCATAGACTCCTCAAAGCCTTTTTTCAAGCAAGCCCGCAGGCCATTGACATTCCATGAGACAAATTTCATGCCGTTGTTTCTCCTTTTCTTCTGCAAAGGTTCACCAGATGGATGACGCACAACACAAGGGCCACCGCCATAGCGGCAGTCTCCCAAAACATCACCAGGTAGCCTCCAGATAAATATACAATGCAGTTATACTTCAAACGCAAATAGACACAGTAGCTGGCCAAAGACGAGGCACACACCAGCACCGCCACCGGAATTCTCCGAACATTGGACACGGCCCAGCACACCGCCAATACATCCGCCAAGTAGAAGTAGCGCTCGTGCATATGGGGCAGCAAAAACGGAATCCCCACCACCAGCACCATGGCAATGGTCATGGCCAGCTGATTGTCCATATGCTTGACATTCCATGCTCCCACAAACAGCATAGCAAAGGCCAGGAGTGCTGCGGCGAAGATCCCCACCGTAGCCAGCATTTCCGGGTCATACACGGCATTGGAAGGCAGAAACTGATAGATGGATGGTGCGTTCAGGGTCAACCGATTATTGTCCCCCATCTGCCCCAGATAGACGCTCAAAATATCCACCAGAGGCTTTCCCACCAGCAGAGCAGGCACCGTGGTGAGGGCATACACCCCGGGGAAGACAAACAACTCCCGGAACTTTACCCGTCCTGCCAGCCACATCACTCCCCAAAGGGGCATAATAAACACTGTCTGGAGCTTGAAAGAAAACGCCAAAGCCACCCACACCAGGGACCACTTGTTCCGCCCCTCCAGCAAACAGGCCACCGCATGAACGATCAGTGCCCCATAAATGGCGTCGCACTGGGCCCAGTAGCTTCCGTTGAGTACCACCGTGGGTACAAAAAGCAGCACACCAAAGGTGATTAGGGGAAGTATCGTGTTTCCTTGTTCCTTGGTCAACACCCGCACCAAACGAAATCCGCCCCATGCCAAGATCACATCCAGGAGAATGGAAAACAGCTTATACAGATATAAGTTGGGGACATCTAGATAAGAGATCAGGGCAATAAAATAAAGATAGGGCACATTGTAGTTGCCCACGGGCTGGGCAATGGCTGCGAATCCGCCTCCGTCCCGAATGGTCTCATACCACGGTCCCAGAAACATCTGATAGTCCCCGCTCTCATAGTCCAGCAACAGGCAGCGCAGCAACATGGCCGCGGTCAAAGGCAGCAGCATCACCAGAACCTGCCCAGGTGAAACACCTTCTCTGTGCAGCAGCAGTCCTCCCAGGCCAGCCACCAGCAGCAATATCACGGCTACCCACACATGATGAACCACAGTTCCCTGGCGAAGCTGCAGGGCTGCTGCCACGGTGCCCCCCATGCAAATCAGGGAGATAATTCCGCACGTTTTTTCATACCATCTCAGCTTTGCCCAGCTCATGCTGATCTCCTGCCTTCCAATTCGTCTATTGGGAGTATTCTACCACGCCCCCCGTTGCTATTTCAACCGCATTCTTTCCCGGGAACGGTGTACTTCTCCCATGTCTGCGGCATAGCCCCTGTCAGCTCAGATGATTTCATGGTAATATCCCACAGACCACAGTGGCCCAGCCGTTGTAGTCTGTTATTTTGTGATGAATTTTGCCATAACTCCCCGTTATTGCAAGAACTTGGTATTGAAATCAACATTCTATTTATATATAATAGGTGTACTGCCTAATTATATGTATTCAGGAAGGTGCCATTATGAATTTGCGAGTCGGCATTGATATTGGCTCCACCACCGTCAAAGTGGTGGTGCTGGACGAACAAAACCAAGTTTTATTCCGCTCCTATGAGCGGCATTATTCCAAAACCCGGGAACGGGCCTGTGAGACCCTGCACTCCATTGAAGATATGCTCCGGGGCAAAGAAGTCAAATTGGTGATTACCGGCTCTGCCGGTCTGGGCGTGGCAAAGGCTGCCGGTCTGGACTTTGTCCAGGAAGTGTATGCCACCGCCGCTGCGGTCAACACCTACATTCCCGACACCGACGCCGTCATCGAGCTGGGCGGCGAGGACGCCAAGATCATCTTCTTCGGCGGCGCTCTGGAGGAGCGGATGAACGGCTCCTGTGCCGGCGGCACCGGCGCTTTTATCGACCAGATGGCCACACTGATGAACGTCACCGTCAACGAGTTGGACGACCTGTCCCTCAAGCACGAAAAGATCTACCCCATTGCCTCCCGATGCGGTGTGTTTGCCAAGTCCGACATCCAGCCCATCCTGAACCAGGGTGGACGCAAGGAGGACGTGGCCGCCTCCATCTTCCAGGCCGTGGTGGATCAGACCGTGGCAGGCCTGACCCAGGGCCGTGAGCTGAAGGGCAAGATCGTCTTTTTGGGCGGACCCCTCACCTTCTTGCAGGGGCTGCGGGCCCGGTTCGTGGAGACCCTCCAACTGGATGCAGAGCACGCCATCTTCCCCAAGGACGGCGACTGCTTTGCCGCCATGGGCGCTGCCCTGTGCTCGGAGGAGTACACCGCCCGGCCCTTTGAGGAGCTTTTGAAGCTGCTGGAGGAGAGCCGAGACGCCACCACCGTGGTGGACACCATGCCTCCCCTCTTCTCCTCTCAGGAAGAGTACGATGCCTTTGTAGCCCGCCACAATGCCTCCACCCCGCCCCAGCTGGATATCCACACCTACACCGGGGACGCTTACCTGGGTATTGACGCAGGCTCCACCACCACCAAAATGGCCCTCATTGCCCCCGACGGTGGCCTGCTGTACACCTACTACCATTCCAACCAGGGCAACCCTGTCTCCGTGGTGCTGCCCCAGCTCAAAGAGATCTACCAGCTGTGCGGGGATCGCATCACCATCAAGGGCTCTGCCGTCACCGGTTATGGCGAGGATTTGATCAAAAATGCCTTCAGCTGCGACTTAGGCCTGGTGGAGACGGTGGCCCACTACCGTGCCGCCGCCCACTTCAACCCTGACGTGGACTTCATCATCGACATCGGCGGCCAGGACATGAAGTGCTTCAAGATCCGCAACGGCGCCGTGGACTCCATTATGCTCAACGAGGCCTGCTCCTCCGGCTGTGGTTCCTTCATTGAGACCTTTGCTAAGGCTCTGGGCTACTCCATTGCCGACTTTGCCAAGATGGGCCTGTTTGCCGCCCATCCGGTGAATCTTGGCTCCCGGTGCACCGTGTTTATGAACTCCTCGGTGAAACAGGCCCAGAAGGATGGGGCCAGCGTGGAGGATATCTCTGCCGGTCTGTCCATTTCCATCGTGAAAAACGCCGTGTATAAGGTCATCCGTGCCGCCAGCGCCGACGACTTGGGCAAGCACATCGTGGTACAGGGCGGCACCTTCTACAACGACGCCGTGCTGCGGGCCTTTGAGCAGGAATTGAATCGAGACGTGACTCGTCCCACCATCTCCGGTATCATGGGCGCCTTCGGCGCCGCTCTGGCCGCCCGTAACCTGCACCTGGATAAGTCCAGCCTGCTGGGCCCCGAGGCCCTGAAAGACTTTGTGCACACCGCCAAGCCGGTGACCTGCAACCTGTGCACCAACCACTGCGCCCTCACCGTCAACACCTTCGACGGCGGCCGTCGCTTCATCTCCGGCAACCGCTGCTCTCGCCCCCTGGGCAAGGAGAAGGTGGAACTGCCCGATCTGTACAACTACAAGTATCGCAAGCTTCGCTCCATGGAGGGTAAAGGCTTTGGCAACGGCTCCCGTGGCCGCATCGGCATTCCCTTCGGGCTGAATATGTATGAGAACCTGCCCTTCTGGTTTGAGCTGTTTACCCGTTTGAACTTTGAGGTGGTGCTCTCCCCCGAGTCCTCCCGTAAACTGTACATCAAGGGCCAGCGCACCATCCCTTCGGATACGGTGTGCTACCCTGCCAAGCTCCTCCACGGCCATGTCCAGGCCCTGGTGGAGAAAGGGGTGGATGCCATCTTCTATCCCTGCATGTCCTATAACTTCGATGAGAAGACCTCGGACAACAACTATAACTGTCCCGTGGTGGCCTATTATCCCGAGCTGTTGGCCGCCAATGTGCCCGATCTGAAAAAGACCCGGTTCCTCTATCCCTACGCCGGTCTGCACCGTCCCCGTGATTACGAGCGTATCGGCTCCCAGTGGTTCTCCGATACTTTCGGGATTCCCCGCCGGGAAGTGGTGCACGCCATCCGGGCCGCCTACCAGGCCTATGACCTATACAAGCAGGAACTGCGGGCTGTGGGCCAATCTTATATCGACCAGGCCCGGGCTGAAGGCCGCCCCATCATCGTCATGGCAGGCCGCCCCTACCACATTGACCCGGAAATCAACCACGGCATCAACGACCTCATCACCTCCTTCGGCTTTGTGCTGGTCAGTGAGGATGCTGTGGCCTTCCACGAGGACTATGCACCCCGGAAGGTGCTCAACCAGTGGACATTCCAGTCCCGTATGTACAACGCCGCCCGTTATGTGTGCACCCAGCCGGATATGCAGCTGATCCAGCTGGTGAGCTTCGGCTGCGGCACCGACGCCATCACTGGCGACGAGGTGCGCTCCATTCTCGAGCAGGGCGGCAAGCTCTATACCCAGTTGAAAATCGACGACATCAGCAACCTGGGCGCTGTGCGCATCCGTGTGCGCTCCCTTATGGCCGCCATGGACGAACGCAGCCAGGACAAAAACTGATGTCCCCAGATCTCGAAAGGAGAAAAAAACATGGCTGAATTGGTTTACGGCAAAGACGGGCGTCTTCTGTTTACCAAGGAGATGAAGCAGGAGTACACCCTGCTGATGCCTCAAATGCTTCCCGTCCACTTTGGTATGTTCCGGCAGCTGTTGATGCTGGAGGGCTACAAGGTGGATATGCTCACCACCAACCACCGGGGTATCGTGGATGAAGGCCTCAAGTACGTCCATAACGACACCTGTTACCCCGCCCTGCTGGTCATCGGCCAGCTCATAGATGCCGTCAAGCATGGCGGATATGACCCCCACAAGGTTGCCCTGCTCATCACCCAGACCGGCGGTGGCTGCCGGGCTTCCAACTACATCCACCT
Source organism: Pseudoflavonifractor capillosus (assembly GCF_016902575.1). Lineage (GTDB taxonomy): Bacteria > Bacillota > Clostridia > Oscillospirales > Oscillospiraceae > Enterenecus > Enterenecus capillosus_A. The sequence continues at coordinate 15,954 of NZ_JACSNZ010000015.1, forward strand.
GCTGCGGAAAGCCCTGGAGAAGGCGGGCATGTCCTATATCCCTGTCATCTCGGTCAACCTCTCCGGCATGGAGAAAAACCCCGGCTGGAGCCTCACCCTCCCCCTCATCCGCAAGATGATCTACGCCATGATGTACGGCGACCTCATCGTCAACGTGGCCAACCAGGTGCGCCCCTACGAGGTCATGAAGGGGGACACCGACAAGATGGTGGAGACCTGGGAAAATAAGCTCATTGACGCCTTCCAGAAGGGCAAGGGCATGAACCGCAAGGAGATGCGTCAATACTTCGACCAGATCTGCGCCGATTTCGCAGACATCCCCGTAGCCGGCCCCCAGAAGGTGCGTGTGGGTGTGGTGGGCGAGATTTATGTGAAGTTCTCCCCCCTGGGCAACAACAACCTGGAGGACTTTCTCCTCTCTGAGGGGGCCGAGCCTGTGGTGCCCGGTCTCACCGACTTCATGATCTTCAAAATTTTCAACCGGGAATCCGACGTAGACCTGTACGGTGGAAAGTGGATCAAAAAGAAGGTGTGTCAGATTTTCAAGGGCTATATTGAGGAGTGCCAAAAGGACATGATCGCCGCTTTGAAAAAGACCCGCTTCCATGCACCCGGCACCTTTGAAAATATGCACAAGCTCGTGAAGGGCTATCTGGGTGACGGAAACAAGATGGGCGAGGGCTGGCTGCTCACCGGTGAAATGCTGGAGCTCATCCACTCCGGCGTGCCCAACATTGTCTGTACCCAGCCCTTCGGCTGCCTGCCCAACCACATTGTGGGTAAGGGCATGATCCGCAAGCTGAAGGATGACTATCCCAACTCCAACATTGTGGCCATTGACTACGACCCCGGCGCTACCAAGATCAACCAGGAAAACCGCATCAAGCTGATGCTGGCCAACGCCCGCCAGATTGCCCGTCAAGAGGCCCAGCAGGCCGCTGAGAATGAGCTGGTGGGAGCCTCCCACTAAGGAGGTCGTTTCCCATGTCCCAGCTCACCCTTGTGGAGGCCTCCACGCCTGAGCATTTCCGTGCCATGAGCGAAATCCATGCCCTGGGCTGGTGGGCCGCCTATCCGGATGCCGTTCCCCTGGACTGGATGGAGGCAAACATTACCCCTACCCGCTGGGTGGACACCTTTGCTGAATACGCACGTACTCCCCGGCATCACGGGTTTCTCCTCTATCGAGATGGCACCCCAGTGGCCTGTATCACCTGCGGTCCTGCCCGCATCGGCAATCAGAACCACGGTGGCGGGATGCTGGTGAAGTTTGACGCCTCCGGTTATGAGGGGTGGGGTGAAATCATCTCCTTTTACACCCATCCCCAGGAGACGGGCAAAGGGTACGGCACCATGCTCATGGATCGGGCCAAACAGCAACTGAATGCAGACGGCTTCCACCGGGCCTATGTGTTTGTGCTGCGGGAAAATGAGGGTGCCCGGCGATTTTACGCCCGAAACGGCTTTTCCTGGGATGGCACCCAGCAGGACATTCCCTTTTCACACGACACCATCTGCGTGGATTTGCGCTATACCACAGTTCTATAATCGACAAAAGCGGCGGAGCAAACGCTCCGCCGCTTTTTATACTCTTATATACGCACCGCACCCACGCCCAGCACGCCGGGCCCAGTATGGCAGGCCACAGAGAGGGTCAGGTCTGCATCCTCCACGTCGTAGTCCAGATGGAAGTACCCCTGTACCTGGGCCTTCCACTCCTCCCGGAGTTGGTCAGGCACCTGACTGCATGCAATCTTCACTGCCAGCTGTCCACTGTCATGCAGGGGCTTCAACCGCCCCTCCAGATCCTCTTTGAGCTTGTCCAGCATCAGCAGGCGAGCTGCCTTAGCCCCCCTGGCCTTTCCCACACTCTCTAACTTTTCCCCGGCAATGGTGAGCACCGGCTTAATGTTGAGCATAGTGCCGGCAAAGGCCTCAATACCTGACACCCGTCCACCCCGGCGCAGATATTTCAAGGTGTCCACCATGAGGAAGATACTGGCGTCAGACGCCTGCTCCTCCAGGGTACGGCGAATCTGGGCGGCATCCTGTCCCTGATCAGCCAATGACAAGGCATCCATCACCGACTGCCGTTGCGTCACGGAAATGCGGCGGTTATCCACCACCTGCACCTTGCCCTGGTAATCCTCCGCCATCATCCGGGCGGTGGCATAGGTGCTGCTCAGACCTGCGGACATAGGGATATACACCAGCTGGTCATAGCCCTTGAGAATCCGGTTCCAAAGCTCCAGGGTGTCTGCCGGTGAGGGCTGGGAGGTAAACATCTCCGCCCCGGCCGTCAGGCGCTGATAGAAGTACTCCTGGCTCAGATTTAACCCCTCGAAGTACACCTTCCCGTCAATGTTGATGGGCATGGGCACTACAAAAATGCCCAGCTTCTTCCCTTCTTCCACGGTAATTCCGCTGTTGCTGTCCGTCACCACGGCAACTCTTGCCTTCATGAGCACAGTCTCCTTTTCCCAGGATTCAAAATACAGTCAAAATCACAGCATGGTCGCTGTCTTTATAGGCATTGTACCATAATTTTACGGATCTATCAAGATTTGAGATGGGCACACACTGTCTCAAGCACCCCGGCTATGGGCTCTCGAATCACAACGCCCGCCCGGCTGTCATAGCTGGTGGCATCCCGGTTGATGAGGGCCAATCTCTGCCCCCGGAAGTACTCCAGCAGGCCAGCAGCCGGATAGACCACCAGAGAGGTACCACCCACAATGAGCAGATCCGCCTGGGAAATGGCCTCCACCGCCCCCCGAATGGTCCGCTGATCCAGCCCCTCCTGGTAGAGCACCACATCGGGCTTGATCACACCGCCGCAGTGAGGGCAGCGGGGAATCCCCTGGCCCTCTGCAATCTGCTCCACAGGGTAGGCGGCCCCACAGGACAGGCAGTAATTGCGATACACAGAGCCGTGGAGCTCATACACCCGCTGACTGCCCGCCTTCTGGTGCAATCCGTCGATATTCTGAGTCACCACCGCTTTCAGTTTGCCCATCTGCTCCAGCTGCGCAAGGGCCAGATGGGCGCCGTTGGGTTGGACATCCAGACACAGCATTTTTTCCCGATAGAAGCGATAAAATTCCTCAGTGTGAGCAAAAAAATAATCATGACTGAGGATGGTCTCCGGCGGAAGGGCATAGTGCTGGTGATACAGCCCGTCCTGGGAACGGAAGTCCGGGATCCCACTTTCCGTAGACACCCCCGCACCCCCAAAAAACACGATATTATGGCTCTCCTCCACCCACTTGGTCAGCATCTCCACTTGCGTCATGGTTGTCTCCTCCTTTTGTATCTCATCATACTCCACCTACGGCCACAGGTCAATCCACTCCAACGAAACAGGCGTGTCCCAGCCTTCAGCCGGGACACGCCTGTAAACATCATTTCCAAAACCAGAGCATCAGGGCAATGATCAGCCCAAAGACAACCACATAGATGATGCCAATCAAAAGTGCTGACTTCAATGCCGCCCAGACATAGGCTCTGCGATCCTCCCGGCTCATGCCGCTGTCCTCCCAGGGACGAAGATCCTCCTGCCTTTCCTCAGGCTGCTGTGGCTGAGTTTGAGGCTTGGAGGCCGTATCTCCGGGAAGGATCAGACCGGGACGAGAGATGCCGCTCATGTCCGCAATCACGCGGCCATCGTCATCCTCGTATTTTTTTGGCTTACGTGCCATACCTTACTTGTCAAAGAGGTGGCAGACCACATAGTGGCCGGGCTCCACCTCACGCTGGCAGGGGGCCTCCACCTTACAACGCTCGGTGGCGTAGGGGCAGCGGGTGTGGAACTTACAGCCGCTGGGGGGATTGGCAGGAGAAGGAATGGAGCCCTCCAGCACGATCCGGTTCATCTTGGCATTGGGATCGGGCACAGGAATGGCAGAGAACAGAGCCTTGGTGTAGGGATGCAGAGGATTGCGGAAAATATCCTGAGTATCGCCGTACTCCACCAGATTGCCCAGGTACATCACGCCCACAGAGTCAGAGATGTGCTCCACCACGGACAAGTCGTGGGAGATGAACAGGTAGGTCAGCTTGTACTGATCCTGCAAATCCTTGAGCAGGTTGATGATCTGAGCCTGAATGGACACGTCCAGAGCGGACACCGGCTCGTCGCACACCACGAACTCGGGGTTGAGAGCCAGAGCACGGGCAATGCAAATACGCTGGCGCTGACCGCCAGAGAACTCATGGGGATAGCGGGCCTTGTGGAAGGGCTGCAGGCCGCAGTTGTCCATGACCTTGTCAATGTAGTCATTGTACTCGGCCTTGCTCACCAGCTTGTGCTCCCGCACTGCCTCGCCAATGATCTCACCCACAGGCAGTCGGGGGGACAGGCTGGAGAAGGGGTCCTGGAAGATGATCTGCATCTTGGTACGCAGAGCCCGCATCTCCTTGGGACTCATGTCGTAGACCTCTTTGCCGTTGAAGAGCACCTGGCCGTCGGTCTTCTCCCCTGCCAGGCGGAGGATGGTACGGCCGGTGGTGGTCTTACCACAGCCGGACTCGCCCACCAGACCCATGGTGGTACCACGCTTGAGGTTGAAGGTCACGCCGTCCACGGCCTTGACATGGCCCACAGTCTTGCTGACCATGCCGCCCTTGATGGGGAAATACTTCTTCAGGTGGTTAACCTGGAGGATATACTGGGGATCATATTCCACCGGAGTGAAGTCACTGGTGACAATACCCTTTTTCTGATTGGCCATTAGACTTCACCTCCCTGTTTGTTCTTATCATAATAGCGGTAGCAGGACACAAAGTGGGTGGGGCTGAGCTGCACCTGGCAGGGATACTCGCCCTCACAGTCGGCCACACACATCTCGCAGCGGTCCTTGAAGTAGCAATAGTTGGGCATATCAATGGGGTTGGGCACCTTGCCGGGGATGGAGTAGAGCTTGTCGATCTGCTTACCCACCACAGGCTTAGAGGCCATCAGGCCAATGGTGTAGGGGTGAGCAGGGTTGGAGAAGATCTCATGCACAGTACCCTTCTCCACCACACGGCCAGCATACATGACCACCACATAGTCGGCCATCTCAGCGATGACACCCAGGTCGTGGGTAATGAACATGATGGAGGAGTTGATCTTATCCTTCAAGTTGCGCAGCAGATCCAGCACCTGAGCCTGGATGGTCACGTCCAGAGCCGTGGTGGGCTCGTCTGCGATAATCACCTTGGGGCTGCAGGCCAGAGCCATGGCAATGCACACACGCTGACGCATACCGCCGGACAGCTCGTGGGGGAACATATTGTATACGCCCTGGCTGTTGGCGATGCCCACCATCTCCAGCAGCTCAATGGTGCGGGCCTTGACTTCCTCCTTGGTCTTGCCCTCACCGTGGTGGAGGAAGATGACCTCGTCCACCTGCTCGCCAATGCGGAACACGGGGTTCAGGCTGGTCATGGGCTCCTGGAAGATCATGGACACATAGTTGCCGCGGATCTTCTGCATCTGCTCGTTGGGCATCTTGGTCACGTCATAGGCCTTATCGCCCATGTTCAGGCGAATCTCGCCCTCCACCACCTGGCCCTGGGGCCGCTGGAGCAGCTGCATCAGGGACAGGCTGGTGACGGACTTGCCGCAGCCGGACTCGCCCACCACACCCACGGTTTTACCGATGGGCACTTCAAAGGACACGCCGTCCACGCTCTTGACCACACCGGCATCGGTGTAGAAGTAGGTGTGGAGGTTATCAAACTCCACGGCGTTATTGGGGTCGGCCATCTGGGTGAGGTACTCACTCTCAGGCACGTTTTTACGCTTACGCTGTTTCTCAAAGGCATTGGTGATCCGGCGGTTCTCCTTGGCAATGCGCCGGGCCTCCCGGCCGGAGAGATAGCCTTCTGCTTTATTCTTAGCCATTGTCTCTCCTCCTCTCTTACCGCTTCATCTTGGGGTCAAAGGCATCACGCAGACCGTCACCCACGAAGTTGAAGCCCAACACGGTGAGCAGCAGGCAGATGCCGGCGGGGATCCACACGAACCAGTAGGAGGTCAGCACGAAGGAGTTGGACACGTCGTTGATGATGTTGCCCCAGGAAGCGAAGGGGAACTTAACGCCCAACCCCAGGAAGGACAGGGTGGCCTCGGTGATGATGGTGGAACCCAGGCTCATGGTGCAGATGACGATGAGCTGAGGGATGACGTTGGGGATCAGGTGACGGAAAATGCGGCGGGAAATGCTGATGCCGCAGGCCTCGGTGGCAGTCATAAACTCCTGCTCACGCAGAGAGAGGATCTGACCACGCACCATACGGGCGATGCTGGGCCAGCCCAGGAAGCCCAGAACCAGCATCAGGTAGAACATTCGCATGGTGGGATCCACCCGCATACCGTCCATGGCCGAACCCATAATGATGATCAGCGGCATGGAGGGGATGCAGTAGAACACGTCCACCACACGCATGATGAGGTTGTCCACCCAGCCGCCGAAATATCCGGCCACGCCGCCCAGGATGATGCCCAGGAAGGCGGAAATAAACACAACGATGAAGCCAATGACCAGGGACACACGGCCACCGTACATCAGACGGGTGAGCATGTCCATGCCGTTGCGGTCAGTGCCCAGCCAGTGGGCCTTGGAGGGGAAGGCATAGGTATCAAACACCTGGGTCTCCTTCTCCTGCTTGACGGAGTAACTCTTCGTGTCAGCGTCATACACCAGAGTGTAGTCGTAAGTGCCCTCTTCATTGGTGAAGGTGAACTCGTCGCTGTCTGCCTCAATGGCCTCGGCCAGCTGCTCCTTGAAGTCACGGGTAAAGGTAACACCGCTGATCTTGGACTGCACCACAAAGCGGCTGATATAGGCCACGGGCTGGCCGGCCTTGTTCACGCCGCCATGCTCGTCCATGGTATACTCAGTACCATCTGCGGTGAAGCTGGTCTCCCCGTTGGTGTATGCCTTCAGGGCTGCACGCTGGAAGTCAAAGTTCAAATCCATAGAACTGTCCTCGGCGTTGACAATGTCCTTAAAGGCCAGTGCCACGGGAGTGCTGCCCTTGGAGACGACGTAGAAGTCCTCCCCTTCCTTGGCCACACCATAGGTAGCATCCTTATAGGTAAAGGAAGTCTCGTTCTTGGCAGCAGCCAGCATAAACTGGGCCTGGAGTCGTCCGCTGAAATCCTGCCCCTCCGCAGTCACAAAGCGGAAGTCGGTGTTTTCCGTCACAGCGGCGTACTCCTTGGCCTGGTACTCATACCGATAGAACAGCTCGTCCTGTCCATAGGGGCTTACCACACCGCCAATGAAGGAAAAGACAAACATGACAGCCAGGATAATCAGGCCTGCCACAGCCAGGCGGTTGCGGAAAAATCGCTTGGCTACCAGGGCGCCGGGAGAGAGAACTTTGACTCGGCGGTCATCGTTCAGGGAGAGGTGCTCCTGGGAGCCGCCCTCGTTCTGATGGTTCATTTTCTTCTCGTCAGACATGAAAGCGCCTCCTTTCTTATGCGATGCGCACGCGGGGGTCAACCACAGCGTACAGAATATCGGAAATCAGGTTGCCAGCCAGAGTGAGCACGGCCAAAAACAGCAGATAGAACATGGAGAAGGGAATGTCGCCTGCGGTCATGGCAGTATAAGAAGTCCAGCCGATGCCACGGATGGAGTACAGAGTCTCGGTAATCAGAGCACCAGAGAACAGTCCGGGCAGAGAGCCGCCAACGATGGTGACCAGGGGGATGAGGGTGTTGCGGAAGGCGTGATGATAGATGACCTTCTTCTCGCTCAGACCCTTGGCACGGGCGGTACGGATATAGTCGGCATTGAGCACTTCCAGCATGTTGGTGCGGGTGTAACGCATCAGAGAGCCCACAGACACCACCACCAGGGTGACGATGGGCAGCACCAAATGGTGGGCCATGTCCAAGAACTGGCCGAAAGCATCCAACTGATAGAAGTCACGGCCCGTCAGGCCCACCAGGTCAAACCACTGCAGCTTTACAGAGAACACCAGCTTGAGCAAGGTGGCGAAAAAGAAGGTGGGCAGAGAGATACCGGCCAGAGCAAACACGCTGATGGCGTAGTCCGCCTTAGAGTACTGCTTGGTGGCAGCAATCACACCCAGAGGAATGGCAATAATCAGCTGCAGGATAAAGGAAATCCCGCCCATGACAAAGGATACCCAAATCACGCTGGAGAACACGTCCAGTACGGGCAATGTAAACTTCCAGCTGTCACCGAAGTTACCGGTGAGCAGATTGCTCAGCTGGTGGAGGTAACCGGGAATCAAAGGCAGGTCAAGGCCGTACTGCCCTTCCAACTGGGCCAACCACTCATCATAGGGCTTGGCGCCGGGGGCCATTGCCAGCTGACGGGCCATGGTCTCTACATAGGAACTGGGCAGGCACCGCAGCAGAGTATAAATAATAAAAGATACTAAAAATAAAATGAGTACTGATAGTAGGATACGCTTGATGATATAATTTCGCATAGAATCCCCTCCGTATTTGTTGGCGAGTCACTGGGGTTCGTGTCCTCGCTTGATGTGTTCGCCCCGTCCGCACATCAGGCAGCCCCTCCGGCAAAGTTCCAACCAAGCGTCGGAACAGCCGCCTCATGTGCAGGGATGCGCAGGGTTGCCCTGCGGCCAAACGGCCGCAGGGCAACCGCGTTTATAAACTCAGAAAACTACTTTCCTTTGTCCATCAAGCCACTGGTGCTCAATTAGTTCAGCTCCAGCTTCTCGACGTCGTTCATCCAGTCCCAGTAGGTGGTCATATCGGGAGTGAGGGTATCGATCTTCACACGCTCGGTGGAGAAGATGTAGCAGTTCTGACGCTGATAGATGGGAAGCTCGACAGCCCAGTCCATCACGATGTCCAGAGCTTCCTTGTACATCAGCACACGGGCATCCTGGTCGGTGGTGCTGCGGGCATCCACGATGATCTCGTCCAGCTCGGCATCCTTGATGTCGTAGTTGTAGTTGGAAGTACCCTTGCTGTGGTAGATCTGATACATATCGGGATCCACGGTGGCGTTCCATGCCAGGGCAAACAGCTCAGCAGTGCCAGCCTCGATCTGAGAGGAGATGTCGGAGAAGTTGACAATGTCGGTGACGATCAGGTTCATGCCGATGTCAGCCAGAGCGTCCTTGGCCAGTTTGCACATCATGAAGGAGGGGTGGTCGCCCTGACCGCCGCCGCCGATGAGCAGCTCATACTCCAGCTTGGCACCCTCAGGAGCAGCGGTCAGCTTGCCGTCAGTGACGGTGTAGCCGGCAGCCTCAAAGAAGCCCAGAGCAGCCTGCTTGGCAGCAGCGTACTTGTCATCATTGCTCATGCCGTCGGTGTAGATGGGATCACCGTTGACATCGGTGGAGAAGGCCACCTGGTAGCCGTCATCGGTGACGCGGGGAGCAGCCCAGGAGGTGTCGGAGATGGGGTAGTTGATGACGTTGGCCCACTTACCATAGTAGGAGTCGATGGCCACATCACGGTACACGGCCATAACAGTGGCCAGGCCCTTACGCAGATTCTTGGAGGCCTCGGAAGAACCGTCATTGCCCACCTTCACGTTGTCGGCGTTGATGCCCACAAAGCCGTAGCCCAGGTTGTCAACGGTGTTGATGGTGATCACAGAGCCGTTGAAGTCCTTGCTGCCGCCGTTGGCTGCGGCGATCTCGTCGATGGCTTCCACGGAGAAGGAAGGATCGGTGATGTCCAGGCTGCCGGACTTCACGCCGGAGATCTTATCAGCCTCGGTGGTCTCCTTGAAGTTGATGTTCTGGATCTTGGGCTCGCCCTCCCAGTAGTTCTCGTTGGCCTCGAGAGCCACAGTGGCGTTCTCGTAGCTGACGAACTTGTAGGGGCCAGCGCCCATGGGCTTGGTGGTCTTCTCACGGACAATGCTCAGATCGCCCTTGGTAAAGCCGAACTGGTTGTTGTCGTAGTCGTACAGATCCTCGCTGCCGTAGTAGTGCATGGGAGCAACCATCAGAGACAGCTGATAGATGCAGGTAGCGGAGACCTCGGTGGTGGTCACACGCAGGGAGTTATCACCGGTCTTCTCGATACCGGCGATGTTGGCAGCGGACTCACCGGTCTGGATACCGATGTTGTAAGCCTCGTAGTTCTCCATCAGATCGAAGACAGAGGTGCCAGCGGACTCCTTGCTGGACATGGCAGCCACATCGCCCTTATACTTGTCGGAGTTGACCATGGTCCAGAAGAAGTCGGAAGCGGTGGCGTCCTCAGCCAGCTCGTAACCCCAGTTGGCAGCGAAGGCAGCAATGCTGTCCTCAGCCTTATTGGCCTCAGCAGCCACCAGGTAGTCCTTGATCTCCTGAATGAACTTCTCACTGGCCTGATCCAGGTCAGCCCACAGAGCGGTCTGCTCTTCCTCAGTCCACTTGGAGAAGTCGGTGTTGTCACGGCCAGCCTTGACGATCAGGTTGAACTTGGACTCCATGCCGGAACGGTACTCGTTCATGCCCAGGATGGGCTGGCTGTACAGAGTGGAGCTGCCGTCATAGGTGGGGTCGGACAGGACGTACATGGAGAAGATCACGTCGTCAATGTCCATCACGTGACCGTCGGAGAACTTCACACCATCCTTCAGGGTGATGTCATAGTACACGGTGCCGTCAGTATTCTCAGTGATCTTCACATCGGAGATGCTGGTGTAGGTGTACTCCTTACCGTTGTACTCCTTGGTCTCGCCCTCAATGCCGTTGAGGATCATAGCGCCCTCACGATCAGAGCCGATCAGAGGCATCTGCGTCATGGTGACGATATGTCCGTCATAGGCGGAGGTGTAGAAGAAGGGAGAGAACTTAGCGTCGTAGTTGCCGTCACCAACCACCAGAGTGCCGGTGCTGGAGCCGTCCTTGCCGGAGTCGGCATTGCCGCTGTTCTTGGAGCCGCAAGCAGAAAGCAAACCAAGAGTCATCACGGAAGCCATACCCAGTGCAAGCACGCGTTTCGTGCTTTTCATGTAGAGATTCCTCCTTAAATAATATTGAACAAAGAGAACATCCATCCTCTGAGCTCACACAAACCACCAGACCTCGCTCTCTTTCGAGATCTGGTCTTGCAATTTCATCTGCTTCGTCTTTCAATTTTCCCGCCCGAGTGTCCACCCCAAGCGGTCAAATGTATTTTCAGCAGATTTTGCAAAGACTATTGTAGTATGTTTTCCCCCGATTGTCAACGAGAACATCCTGTTATATCTCACAAATTTTTACGCTTTATCACGTTACACAGACCACTTCCACCGAATTTCTGCTCGTCTCATCAGGGTAGAACCGACAAAAACCACAACTTGAAGGGCTAAAAACGCCAAATTGCAAGATAACCCTCCATCTTGAAGTCCATGGAGGACCATATAGCAAATCTGTCCACAGAGTGTGCACATTGACAAAATCATCGCCAGGATCGTGCGCTTGGGAAGCTGTCTCACCGTGGCATCATAGACATATTCCCGCAGGGGATTGCCCCAATACCCCATGCGGCACACTGCCCATATCACCGACACCACACTTAGAACAGTAAACATATAGGGTAGAATCACGTACCAGGTGTTGACCATAGCAGGTACAGGAATCATTCCTCCCGCCAACGCAGCCACACCCATCAGGGCCGACAGAGCATATCGTGCTCTCTTGCTCCGACGGTAGTCCACTTCCCCGCCGCAGAAGGTGTAGTATCGGCCGGTGTAAACCATCTCCCCCCCTGCCCCAGGGGCAAACTGAGACGCCTTGGCGGCGCGGTTCCAGCGCTTACGCTTCTTTTCTGCCATGGCGCTTCAGGAGATCCCACTCATGTCAAAGTGCTCCAGCCAGTTCTTGGCGGAAGCGCACACCCGCTGCAGGCAGCTCTCCTCAAAGGGGCTTTCCAGCCCGGCACGCTCCAGCAAGGTGGTAAACACCTGGCTGCCCCCCTGGCGGGTGTAGGCCATGTAGTGCTCCCATGCCTCTCCCAGGTCTTCCTGGATCTTATCCCAGAATTGCAGAGCCACCGTCTGAGCGAGACAATAGTCAATATAATAGAAGGGGCTGGAATAGATGTGGTGCTGCCGCTGCCAGCCCTCACCTTCACTGTAAAACGGAATCTCACCGTCCAGCTTCATCCAGGGCATATACACCCCCAGCAGCTCTTTCCACTTCTCATGGCGCTGTGCGGGAGTCATCTCAGGGTGGGCATACACCTCGTGCTGGAAATGATCCACCATGGTGCCATAGGGAATGAAGGTCAATGCACTGGACAGGTGGCTGTAATGGAACTTGCGGGTATCCTCCCCGAAGAAGCCATGGGCCCAGGGCCAGGCAAAGAACTCCATGGACATGGAGTGCACCTCACAGGCCTCCATGCTGGGCCAGATATACTCTGCGGGGATGCGATCCCGGTTGAGCCAGGCATCAAAGGCGTGGCCGGCCTCGTGGGTCACCACCTCCACGTCACCCTGTGTGCCGTTGAAGTTGGCGAAGATGAAGGGCACCTTATAGTCCAGAATGCTGGTGCAGTAGCCGCCGCCAGCCTTGCCCTCCGTGGACAGCACATCCAACAGCTCTCCATCCAGCATGGTGCGGAAAAATTCACTGGTCTCCGGAGACAGCTCATCGTAGAACTTGCGACCGTGATTCAGAATATCCTGGGCGGTGCCGCAGGGTCTGGGGTTGCCGGAGCGGAACTCCAGAGCATTGTCGGCAAAGCTCATGGGGTATTCCTTACCCAGGCGCTTGGCCTGCTCTTTGTAGATGCTGTCCGCCACAGGCACCAGATACTTCACCACGGCCTGTCGGAACTTCTCCACATCCTCCTTGGTGTAGCAGTTGCGGCCCATGCGGTAGTAGCCCAGGGTAGTATACCCCTCATAACCCAGCTTCTTCCCCATCTCGTCCCGCAGGTGTACCAGCTGGTCATACAGGCTGTCCAAAGCCTCCTGGTTGTCCTTGTACCACTGTCCCTCCGCCTTCCAGGCGTTGAGACGGCGGGTGTCATCGGCATCACTCTTAAAAGGAGTCATCTGAGACAGGGTGTATACCCCGCCCTCGAAGGGGATCTGGGCGGAGGCCAGCAGCTTTTCATACTCCTGGGTCAGATCATTCTCCTTCTGCATCAGCTCAATGATATCGGGAGAGAAGGTCTTCAGGGCAATTTCCGCATTGACAAACATCAAATCCCCAAACTCCTGGGAAAAATCTGCTCGGAAGGGAGAATTGAGCATGGCCTGGTTCCATGCCTGCTGATACTCCTGCAGCTCAGGGCCAGCCACATTCCAGAACTTCACTTCCCCATCATAGTAGCTGTCCCGGGTATCAATGGAGTGGCGGATGTTGGCAAGGGTTCCCATAGTTTCGGTGTGCCGGCTCACACGGTCTGCCTCCAAAAATGTCTCCCGAGCCTGAGCATAACTCTCGGCGCTCTTCAAACGCTCCACCAAATTTGCCATCTCAGCCTTCAACTTTTCCAGATCAGGGCGCTGATATTCCATTTGAGAGAACTTCACCATAATTGGTTCCTCCTTATCATGTGTTCAGGGCTGCTCTCTGTGCGAAAGCAGCCCTTGTTTGTTCCAATCAGAACGGCAAACCCAGTCCCCCGGTGAGGCGGGACATCTGGCTGGCAGCGTCGTCAGTGGCCTTGCGCATGGCCTCGTTCACTGCCGCCACAATGAGATCTTGCAGCATCTCCACATCGTCGGGATCCACCGCCTCAGGGTCGATAGTCACAGAGTTCAGTTCCTTTTTGCCGGAAACCACAGCCGTCACAACGCCGCCGGCACTGGCCTCATAGGTCTTGCTCTCCAGCTCTTCCTGAGCCTTCATCATGTCCTGCTGCATCTTCTGGGCCTGACGGATCATGTTATTCATGTTGCCGCCCATGCCACCCATACCACGGGTATTGAATCCTTTTGCCATTGATGTTACCTCCTATTGATCGTCCATAGTGACTATTCTTCCGTTACATTGCTGTGTCCAGCTGCCAGAAAAGCCTCCAGCGCATCCATCTCTGGCTGGGCTGTTCCCGAAGGAGATGCAGGTGCAGCTGTCTCCACAGGGGGCGTTCCCACCTGAATGTGCACCGCAACCCTATGTCCCAGGTGCCCAGCTACGACCTGGGACACAGCACCGGAGATGTCCGGCTTGGACACCAAATCCGCCACAAACTGATTGGTAGCCCACACCGTTACCGCCGTGCCGTCAAAGCACCCGGTGAGCATGCCTGGCATGGAAAAGAACATGTAATCACCTGTGGAAAGCACCCCTTTGAGCTGACCGCATATCACATTCCATCCCGGCCACCCCGACTGTCCCGGTACAGGTGTGGGGGCTGCCATAGCCGCCAGCTGAGGCGCCGTAGGAATCTCCGGCTCATCGCATTTTTTCGTTTCACAGTTTCCACTCTGTAAAGGTCCTTCACTTGCCTTTTCCTCCCAAGGGGGGGCTTCTGACAACGGCGGGGCAGGTTGCGCAGCAACAGGCTTCACAAGTTCTTTCTGAGCAGGAGTTGAGGCGCTCTTCTGTGAAGCGTTACCGCTTGTCACTTGTTGCACTGCAACGCCTGACGATACTTGCTGCTCCAGTTTTGACACACGAGCCGTCAAGGCGTTAACATTGCCATCCAGGGAGGGGTCACACAGCTTCAGCAGACATAGCTCCATGTCAGTGCGCCGATTGGCGGAGTGAACCAACCCGCCAGCGGTTATCTGCACTAAGGAGAGCATCTGCACCAGTCTGGGCACGTCAAAGAGCTGCCCCAGCCGCTCCAGGGTGGCAGTGTCGTATCCCCCCGTGAGAAGGCCCACGCCACCCTTTGGTGCGCTCTTACTCACCAACAGATCCCGCAGCAAGGCAGACAGTTCTCCGGCCAGGGCAGACATCTCCTTACCCCCGGTATACAGCTTGTTCAGCCGCTCCAGTGCTCCTGCCAAGTTGCCCGCTGCGATTTCCTCCAGCATCCCCGCAGTTTGCAGATTGCCAGCCAGGCCCAGTACCTGGAACACTCGCTCTTGATCTACGCTCCCCCCTGCTCCCACGCACTGGTCCAGCAGGGACAGGGCATCTCGCATTCCGCCATCTGCCAACCGGGCAATAAGGGCGGCCCCTTCCGGAGTCAGCTGAATCCCTTCCTGCTCTGCTACATAGCTCAGGCGGCCAGCAATCTCCCCGGCCTGGATGCGCTTGAAGGCAAACTGCTGGCACCGGCTTTTGATGGTAGCGGGCACTTTGTGCAGCTCAGTGGTGGCCAGGATGAACATCAGGTGCTCCGGCGGCTCCTCCAAAATCTGAAGGAGAGCATTGAATGCCTGGGGCGAGAGCATATGCACCTCGTCGATGATGTACACCCGCTTGGTTACAGTCGCAGGGGTATAGGCAGCCTCCTCCAGCATGGCACGCACATCGTCCACCCGGTTGTTGGAGGCCGCATCCAACTCCACCACATCCAGAATGGAGCCGTTTTCAATGCCGGTACAGGCCGGACATTGGTTGCAAGGGTTGCCGTCCCGAGGAGATTTGCAGTTCACCGCCCGAGCCAGGATCTTGGCACAGGTTGTCTTGCCCGTTCCCCTGGTGCCTGTAAACAGGTAGGCGTGGGTCAGCCGCCCCGCCTGTACCTGCCGCTTGAGCGTCTCAGTAATGTGCCCCTGCCCCACCACATCGTCGAAGCAGCGAGGCCGCCACTTGCGGTATAACGCCTGGTACATACTCCACACCTCCCGGATAAAAGAAAACAACTTGTGTGTAGAATAAGACCGCGCACCGGCCTTTGAAGTACAAAATATACTCGTTACCCACACAGCCAGCTCAAGACCGGCGTCCCCGCGGCACACGCAGCAATCCGCTTAGTGCTGCTCGGTTCCCCGCCTGACACGGTTCACGGGACCACGTTGCGCAGGACCAATCCATCATCACCACTTATATGGGGCAGTCAGTACATTTTGTCTCCGGGGGCCGGGATTCATCCCTGCTATAGCGGGTTGCAGATACAGGGCACCGCTAACTCCCCGACTAGCGCGGCCTTACTCCACACACAAGCATGTTAAAAGCCATTGGGTATTCTATCACATTCCCATCATCTTTTCAACTGATATTTCAAGTTTTCGCCCAACTGCTTTTCGGAGTTTTCTCCATTTCCCCCTTTACAAACCTTAATTTTCTGCTATAATGTTCGAGTACGGGCTCGTAGCTCAGCTGGGAGCGCAAAGGGTTCGGTTTTCTGCCACATCTATAATTTCATATTGCTTTATTCTTCTGTTCCCCTTTTGGAACTGTTGATTTGGGCCCGTAGCTCAGTCTGGGAGAGCGTACGGTTCGCATCCATATGGATGCACATCCTACGGCTACGGTTCCTTTCCAATTACCAGTCCGGTTTCCCGGATATCCCCTCAAAATCGAATATCTCCAAATTCTGTTTTTCATCACTTTTTTGATGAAAAAACTGCTAATTTGGGCTCGTAGCTCAGCTGGGAGAGCGCTGCGTTCGCATCGCAGAGGTCGAGGGTTCGATCCCCTTCGAGTCCACCAATTTCAGGAAAATCACCGCCAATTCGGCGGTGATTTTTCGTTTGACCACAGAAATACCACAGACAGATTTCTGCTTTGACCACTTGAAGGGCCCCCCCTTTCGGGAGTGCCCTTCTTTTTGTTTACAACGGCCCAGGATTTGAGGAGCATTCTTCGGAATCTGGGCACTTGCAAAATTAATGGTTCTGCCTACAAAAACATATCTCCTCATGAGAATTGATGACTCTCACCACCCGGAGATAGGAGTAAGGGTGTTCAGGCAATTCCCGAGGAAATGCGCCTGGATGGTACACATGCACAGAATGGAAAAGCAGTTTTCTGCCCACTCTTCAAGAGAATCTGGTGATCTTCTGCAAAATGGCCAAATTACCGCCCGAAGAATCCGCACCGTGTTTCAATTCGATAGAGCTCCCTTTTTCTTGAATGTATGGTATTCAATTACAATTTTTGCATCATATGCAAAAATACTATTTTTCTTGAAGGGATAAGCGTCACCAATCACAATCTTCTCTACCGCACCATTTTTTCTAATCCATCCTGTAGTCAGATCAGGAATCGGTTTTTTATAAATCTCTGTGAAACCAAGCTCCTGCAATTTATTGCAAGCAAGAACGTAATTCATATTCCTCAAACTTCGCTCCGAAAAAGGAACCGTAATTTCTCTCTTATCATGATAGCTAATAACAATTTCAGCATCATAAGGAATTCTGGCACCTTCTTGAAAGGATGAAGAACCGCCAATTGCCACCTTCAACACTTGTCCAACATCATATTCTGACCCTACGTATATATCCTTTATCGGAACAGTCTTGATGTTGGAAAAGGCGTCATGAGTAAGTGCTGAAACCACAAAAGAAACATTTTTACCTATCAGTTTTTCACAATCATAGTGCAGCTCAATTTTCTTCCTTCTAAACAGGAACGCTTTTGCTCTCTTTTTACGCAAAGCGTTTTTCTCCTTGCGGGCCTTTTCCCTTTCTTGGTAAACTCGTTCTGCTTCTGCCCGACGTTCTGCTTCTGCCTGACGCGCCCTCTGTCTTTTCTCAGAATGCATCTGGACCCCAATATCAACAACTACGCCAAGTAGTTCTGCCAATGCGCTTGATAAGCCTATGGATCTTGAATCATCCCTATGTTGTTCGTAATCTTCCTGCGACTCATATACATCATCTCCCGCAATACTATTACAGTGTCCACACTCCGTGCAAACCCAAAAATTAGAGATATCCGAGAAACCGGGCTGTCGATTTAAGATTGCGCCACAATCGTCGCAGTACCAAGCGATCCCCTCGTAGAAATCGCCCTCATAAATATCATCATCCATAAGATGCTTACCACAGCAAGCACATGTCCAGGTACCGCAGGAATGATCAAATCCATATTGGTCGTTTAATGTTGCACCGCAATTGGGACAAAAATATTCATCCATCGTTTTCTCTCCCGTTGTAATTGTTTCTATTATATTTGTGGTAAGATAGGTGGAATTGCTCCGAGAGCTTCTTTCAACTCATTCACAGCTTTCGCTTTCATCCGCTGGGCCATTCCCAGACCAAGCCCTCGCCCACGAAATGCCCACAGGCGGCCATCTGGGTAAGTACAATGAGGTCGAATCGCCCGGCAACCTGCCCGTTGACCGCAACAGTGATGCCATCGGGGGAAGGCATTTCTGTAGCCCAGCTCAGTGATGTACAGCTTTTCTCTATTTTGTTCAGAAGGACTAGCTGCCAACGGGTAGCGTACTTGAATGGTAGAACTTTTTCCTGTAATATCAAGTATACCGTCTCTTTCCATATCCGGCAAGTAGCAAGCTTTCCGTTTAGAGAAATATCCGGCCATAACATGGGCCCATCTGATGAAGATTGCTGAAAAAGAGAGCTGCCCACAGGAAACATCTGACGCAAGTGAATAGATTTCGTCCTCTGTTCAATCAGAGAAAGGGAGGGCTGGGCTTGTTTCAAGCACAGTCCTTCCGTTTTCTTTTCCATATCAGCTTTGTCTTTGGAACTCCGTATGTATCTCATCGTAGTACCGCTGCACCGTGGACCGGTCCATCTGCAATTCCCTGGCAATCGATGAAGTTATGTGGGGTTTAGGGTTGATTTTAGCTAAGAGCCTGCCACCGCTTGTTTAACACATCTAATTATCCATGAAACAAATCAACTTCTCCCTTGAATCCGCAAGAATATAATATGTCTGCGAATTTGTTAAATTGATCCTTGGAATAATCGTGTATATACCAAGTAATTAGTTTAGTGTCAAGGCTCTTGAAAATTTCCACAAGATAGCACTGATCTACCTCGGAAAAAGAGAACCCCCATGAATAAATATTTTTGATATCAAATGATTTCAGCTTATTAAACACATCAGTATTCCGGATGATTTTTTCAGTTGGCTTTCTTAGCGCCTCATGTATATTGTCTATTCCTTCCATACCAAAACCATATTTACATCCATCTTGTTCATTCCTGTTCCCATGCCCAAATATAATTTCCTCACCTTGTACTCCGTGAATGTGGCAGATTTGGCTGTCAGGAATTAAATAAATTTTTTCCAACGTCCTAGTGTAATTGAATGTTAGAAAAAAGCTACTAGCTTTGATTTCATCCGTGAAAAAACCGGTATTCAACTCTGCTCCAGGGTATTCAATGGTGTTTATCCATTCTGAAAAAAACCTAGAAAACGCCCTGGAGTTGATGAACAATGTTTGCGTGAAATCCTCTCTCACATAGGCCGTTTTCAACAAATCTATGTCTCCATCACGATCTTCTATATCTTCTAACTGATCAAAGAAACATTCCCATTGTATTACACCCAAAGTTGATTCAAAGTCTGCCCAATTCCCTCCTGCGGTCTCGTCAATGCAGAATACCAAAAAGCGGGCTAAATCTTCATCGCAGATACATTCTTCTCCATCCGGCATCATCTGAGGTTCTGATACATAAAAAGAAGATATATCCTCCGCCTCCTCAAATTGTGACACAAGCCAATGTTTAAATTGGTCATATCCGGCATTCATTTTATGACCTAAATCAAAGCCGTTTCCAATTACAAATAGATTTTCTATCACCTTTATCACCTCTAAATTTCAACCAAGTATATATAACAACTCAATTATAAGATAGACTACACAAAAATCTCAATCAACAATTACACAAGCATCAAGAATCTATTAAAGATCTATAAACCATGCACTACCTTTCCATCACATCCACACCTCACCACTATTCGTTTAACAATGTCAACCGAATCTCATCGTAGTACCGTTGCACCGGGGACCGGTCTATCTGCAGTTCTCTGGCAATCATGGTCTTTCTGGTCACCCCGGGGTGCTCCCGTAGATAGGAGGCAACGACTTTCTTCTTAGGGCTTACCCCGTAAGGATACTCCATTTGTCCCGGATCGAAGTGCGGCAATCTCTGCCTTCATCTTCAGAATCAACCCCTTCAATTTCTCCTCGCACTCCTCCTTGGTCTTGGCATAGACATTTCGGGAGTGCTTTTTGCCGTCTGGCCACACAGGGGAATACCGCCCCTCCCAGAGGTGTTCCTTTAATTGGCTGACACATCCGGTTCCCGGCCTACGGCGGGATGGCTGAACCGGCGTGAACACCTGCTTCTTGTGTTCCCTCTCCTCTTGTTCCGGCACCAGAGACATTTCTGCTTTTGCAATCCCCTGGTCAATATTTAGCGCTGCTTTCCTCCGCATTTCATCGGTGATATGGGTATAGGTGTTTAGCGTAGTGGCTGAGGAGACATGCCCGATGATAGTCGACAGTGTCTTTACATCCATCCCGTTCTCCAGAGACATTGTGGCGAAGGTATGCCGCAAGTCATGAAACCTCACTTTCTTGCACCCTGCTCGCTCCAAGATTGCTTGTAGGCGCTTTCGGACATAGCCAGGATCAATGGGCTGCTCTGGCTTGGTACGGGATGGAAACATCAATTCAGAGAAGACTCCTTTTTTGTACTCTGCCAGCAGACCTACCATTGCGGGCGGCAGGATGATGGTGCGATTGGCCGCCTTGGTCTTGGGTTCACTAATCATAAGTTTGCCGCCCACGGGATAGACCTGCTTGTCAATACGCAATTTTCCTGTGGCAAAGTCCAGGTCATCCCATCGAAGAGCCAGCAGTTCTCCTCGGCGCATTCCAGTGGTCAGCTCCAGCAGGAAGAGCTCGTACATCCCCTCCGCCTTGGCTTGGATGAGAAATCGTTGAATCTCCTCCTGGGTGAGAATCTTCATCTCTTTCCCCTTTAGGGGTGGGAGTTTGCAGCCCACCGCTGGATTGGAGTGGATCAACTTGTCCTCTACTGCTTTGTCCAGAGCCATCTGACAGACTGCGTGGCAACTGCGTACCGAGCGGTCTGCCATACCGGTCCCGTGGCGCTCCGCATTAGCTTTGCGTCCACTCTCTTTCATTCGCCGGAAGAACTGCTGGAGATCCGCTTGGGTCAGTTGGTTGAGAGAGATCCCCCCTACCCCTGGGATCAGGTGGCGATAAATCCAGCTCTCGTAATTGAGTTGGGTACTCTGGCGGAGCCTCGGCTTCGAGTAATTCTGATACCAGTAATCCAGCCATTCCCCAACAAGCATATCGGGACGAATCTGGATAGGCCGCACCACACCACACTCATTTTTCAATTTCTCCAGCTTTTCTACGCACTCTTTTTTAGTTTTGGCCAGTACATTCTTCGTTTTGGGATTGCCCGCCTCGTCGTAGCCTATCACCACTCGACCTTCCCAGCGGCCGTCCTTTCTCAGGCGGACGGTGCCCTCCCCTTTCTTCCTTCTGGCTGCCATGTTATCACCTCACCATCATAGTTTCCATGAACCCTCCCACAATCTCGCTGGCCCTCTTCTGCATATCTCCTGTTACATGGGTATAGGTGTCCAGTGTGAAGGATGCCTGCGTATGTCCCAAGATACCAGAGAGGGTCTTGGCATCCACGCCGCTGGCCAGGGCATGGGTGGCAAAGGTATGGCGAAGATCATGAAAGCGGATGCTGGGCAGTCCTGCCTTTTTCAACAGTACCTTCAGATGTTTGTAGGCGGCATTAGGATTCGCTGGTTTCTCGGGCTGGAGAGGATTTGGGAAGATTCATTGGGAATAGGATCTCTTCTTTCGTTGGGCCAGCAACTGTGACGTACTGGGTGGCAGCGTTATGGTTCGCTTCCCCATTCCTGTCTTGGTCTCCCCAGTGACCAAATCACCTCCTTTCTGGATGTGGAGCGTCCTGCGGACGGAAAGGGTTCCATGCATCTCGTCGAAGTCACTCCACATGAGGCCGCAGATTTCACCCCGGCGCAGGCCGGTGGTTAGCTCTGTGTAGAAGAAGTCATGCCAGATTCGATCCTCTTGAATCACTTCCATGAATCGCTCCAGCTGAGCATCATTCAAAATCTGCTTGGCTGCCACTTTCTTTTTGGGGAGGGCAATGCCCTCAGTGGGATTGCGGGCAATCAAATTTTCTCGTACCGCTGCATCCATGGCCTCGTGAAATATGCCATGGATGCGGCGGATGGTGCTGCCGGACAGTTTACGTCCATGCTCCGGATGATACTCCTGCCGTCCATTCCGTTGCAATTCTCGGTACAACTTTTGGACATCCTCCCTGGTGATCTTGCCCACCGGCCTATTTCCCAGATAAGGTTTGATATTGCGGTTGATGTACCCTCGGTAACCCTCCAACGTAGTAGGACGCACCGACGGGGCAGCGTATTCCTCCAGCCAGCGATCCAGCCACTGGCTCAGGGGCATTTTGCTTTCCTCGCTGAGATTTACACCTTGATATTCCTCTATGCTCTGATGGAGCTTTTTCAGCAGTTCTTTCTGCGTTTTGGCAGACACATAGCGAAAGATGGGGCTACCGTCATTCTTGTGACCGATCACGATGCGCCCCTCCCAGCGGCCATCCTCCCGCTTGCGCACCATACCGTCCCCAGATGGTCGTCTTTTTGCCATTTTACTCACCTCCTAAGTTTTATCTTTGATTTTCGGTACACGGTACAGTTTGTGTGGCCTACCTCACAGAAGGGAACTTGTAAGGCTCGGCTACACGCTGATAGAGTACGGCACCGCAGCGGCGGCAGATCAAGTACTGCAGTCGATTACCCAGCATGCCATGTTTCTTGAAGGTAATCAGCGCTTCTCCGTGCTGCCAGCCAACTCCGATATCCTGACACCCACAATACTGACACCGCTGAACCGGCAGTTGATTTGTCATCTTGTTTCATCCTCCTTTCTCATTCGGCAACAGTTGCGTTCCGTCTCCTCTTGTTCGAAGGGATACAGGCCATCCGTCTCCAGTTCTTTTGCGATTCCCCAGGCCAGTTTGAACCCTGCGGCGAAGCTGGCCTGGGAGATTTCTTCTCGCAACAGGGCTTGTCCATCTACCAAGTCCATGAGCCTGCGCCGTTGCACCTTATTTAGGCAGTCCCGCACTTCCTGGCGGGCAGTTTCAATCTCGTCCTCCAGTTCCGTGACATCCGGCTTTTGGAAGAACTGCTGGTGTAAGGCTTTCATGTAGTCATTCATGGCACGTCGCCTCCTATCAGCGACACACAATACCACAGAGCAAGGACAATAGCTATCCCAATCCCACCAAATTATCAGTTTGTTATCATCTGTCCGAGCTTTTTTGTTTTCAGTGGCACAGATCTTAAAGGTCACATACTCATACTCATGCCCCAGCTCTGCTGCTCCTCCTCGTGGTCGTCCGGCTTATGGCCCAAGGCAATCTTCTTCGCCCGGAGTTTCTGAAGCCGT
Organism: Pseudoflavonifractor capillosus; assembly: GCF_016902575.1. Lineage (GTDB taxonomy): Bacteria > Bacillota > Clostridia > Oscillospirales > Oscillospiraceae > Enterenecus > Enterenecus capillosus_A. The sequence goes on from NZ_JACSNZ010000015.1 coordinate 39,211, forward strand.
TTCCGGTCAATGTGTGGCCCACCGGATGCTGGAGGAGCCGGAGTGTTGTCCCGGAAGATGTTTCCCATGTGGTGGAGGAGTCGGGTGGTGGAGAGCATCAGCTGGGGCGAGTTTGTCCACCCCTGCTCCATGCGCTCCACAAAAAAGTCAGCATAGATATGCCCCTGTTCTGCTGCTGCTCGTAACCACTGATAGGCAGTCTTCTCATTTTGCTCTACCCCATCTCCCATGAGATGCAGCTTGCCCAGCAGGTACTGCGCCCAGGGATTGTCCTTTTGTGCCGCCTGATGGAGATAGTCTGCCGCCTTTTCTGCATTCTGGAACACATATCTGCCGCTGAGATACTCCTTACCCAGGGCATAGGCGGCGTAGTTGTTGCCGTTTTGAGCAGCTGCTTTCAACCATCGGATGCCTTGGTCAGGATCATGCACCAGGGCATCATCAGAGAGAAGCAGCTTCCCCAGGGTGTATTGAGCCGCCGGCACATTCTGTGTTGCTGCTTGTTCCATCCAGTACTGGGCTTTCTCCGTGTCTGGAATTACCAGGCCACCGTCCCGGTATAGTAGCCCCATCAGATATTGGGCATGGGCATCACCTGCTTGGGCCAACCGTTTCATTTGCACCGCTGCAGCTACACGCTCTTCCCGTGTCTCCTCCTCATTTTCGATGATGCTTCGCAACACATAGCTGTCCCAGGGGAGTTCCTGATCTGCTACCCAACCACCTCGATCCTCCATGCCACGATCCTCAAAGGAGATTCGGTTAAGCCGGATGCACTCAGCCTCCTTGATGACGGCATTTTTAATGGCACGGAACTCCTTCTGCTGAGACAGAGGTGGGCGCTGTTGCTCCTGTCCGGAGTAGAATTGATTTACCTGACATTGGAGTTCCCACCATGTTTGATAGCACCGATGAACCACAGGCAGGCGCTCCGTTTGATTGACGATCTCATCCACCAGCTTTTTCAGAGGCTTGGGCAGGTAGCCGTAGGACTTCTTGCCCTTTACGCTGCCCAGCTGCTGGGCCAGCTGCCCCATGAGCTGCTCCATGTCCGGATGTTCGCAGATGCCCTGTGCCATTTGACGGGACATCTCCAGCATCACCTTCCGGGCCTCCTGTACCAGTTCATCTCTGCTGGCAGACTTCTGCTCGTAGAGGTGGTACATCTCCTGCTTGAAGATTTGATTGGTGAGGATGGATTTGATTTGTTTGATTCCGCCCTTGGATAGATACGCCTGTCCCGGTTTCACAGACCAAGCCATCATATGCACGTGAGGATGTTCCCCCTCATCATGGAAGGCGGCGTACCATCTAAAATCCTGGGGTGGAATTTTCATAGCGGTTGCAATCTCATTTCGATGGGTACGCAACAGGGATCGCCACGCCTGGGCATTGTCGTAGCCCAGGCGTGTTGCGTCCTCCCGACGCAGAGAGATGATGTGTGTCCATACGTTTCCGGTGTAGTGTTCCAATTCAGCCATAGCCTTGTCCAGATCCACACCTTCCTCGTCCCCGAACAGTCCGTGATCCCCTAGACGCTGGGCACGAGGACGAGTGGCGATATATTTGGCGTAGCCGTCCATGGAGCTGACCTTGGACCAGTTCTCTTCCAGAGCCAGGGTGATGAGCGCTGAGGCGTTGGCCTTGGTGGGATGCTGGGTGTAGTCTCCGTACTCCAGCAGCTCTTTCACTCCAGGGAAGTCTTTGGACAGTTTTGTGATCAGCTGCTCCTGCTTGC
>NZ_JACSNZ010000141.1 GCF_016902575.1 Pseudoflavonifractor capillosus
CTTGAATGTTGATATCCATTCTCAATGGACTCTGGTGGGCCAAAATGGACTCGAACCATCGACCTCACGATTATCAGTCGTGTGCTCTAGCCAGCTGAGCTATTGGCCCGTGTGGTGGAGATAATCGGGCTCGAACCGATGACCCCCTGCTTGCAAAGCAGGTGCTCTTCCAGCTGAGCTATACCCCCACACAAGAGAGTTTGCACCCTCTAAATTAAACAATGAGAAACGCACTCAGAAGTCTGACCAGGACGTTACAACAAAGAACTAGCTTCGTTGAAGTCTCCTTAGAAAGGAGGTGATCCA
>NZ_JACSNZ010000142.1 GCF_016902575.1 Pseudoflavonifractor capillosus
GGCTGTGCGGGTTTGCCTGGAGTCGCAGGGAAGGCGACCGTCGCGAAGGGTGCGAAGCGTATCTGTCCGTGAGGGTAGACGCACCATGCGTCCAACCCGAGCGTGATAATAAACGTGCGTCTGAGCACCCGGGAGCAGGGAGCCTGGACCGAAGCGACAGGTAAAGCCCAGCAGCAGCCAACGGCTGTGCGGGTTTGCCTGGAGTCGCAGGGAAGGCGACCGTCGCGAAGGGTGCGAAGCGTATCTGTCCGTGAGGGTAGACGCACCATGCGTCCAACCCGAGCGTGAT
>NZ_JACSNZ010000143.1 GCF_016902575.1 Pseudoflavonifractor capillosus
CCGAGGGCTTGACCTACAAAGAAGCGTGGAATCGTCGTGAGCAGCGAGCATGGACCGGAGCGAGCTTTGCAAACCAAGAAATTGAAAAATTTCTGTTTGTAAAGCGAGAGGAAGGGAATGCGAGCGTTGCGAACAGATGAAACGTGACAACAAGAATGAATGCAGGCGGCTTGCTCATCACATTGTTCAGTTTTGAGGGTGCGGAAAACCCTGCATGCACCTTTAGCTCAGTTGGTAGAGCACCTGACTCTTAATCAGGGTGTCCAGGGTTCGAGTCCCTGAAGG
>NZ_JACSNZ010000144.1 GCF_016902575.1 Pseudoflavonifractor capillosus
CAACCTTCGGTGAGCAGCCCTATGAGGACACCAAGACCGAGAGCGTCGGCGAGGCCCTGGGCCACACCTACGGGGAGCCCACCTTTACCTGGACAAAGAGCGAGGACGGCTACACCGCCACGGCCACCTTCAGCTGTGAGCGAGAGGGCTGCAACCACACCGAGACTGTGGACGCAGAGGTGAGCAAGGTGGAGACAGCTGCCACCTGCGAAGCGGCGGGCAGCGTGACCTACACCGCTACCGCAACCTTCGGTGAGCAGCCCTATGAGGACACCAAGACCG
>NZ_JACSNZ010000145.1 GCF_016902575.1 Pseudoflavonifractor capillosus
CGGCGTGCTTAACACATGCAAGTCGAACGAGAATCAACGGATTGAGGATTCGTCCAAATGAAGTTGAGGAAAGTGGCGGACGGGTGAGTAACGCGTGAGGAACCTGCCTTGGAGTGGGGAATAACAGTTGGAAACAGCTGCTAATACCGCATAATGCAGTTGGGCCGCATGGCCCTGACTGCCAAAGATTTATCGCTCTGAGATGGCCTCGCGTCTGATTAGCTGGTTGGCGGGGTAACGGCCCACCAAGGCGACGATCAGTAGCCGGACTGAGAGGTTGG
>NZ_JACSNZ010000146.1 GCF_016902575.1 Pseudoflavonifractor capillosus
GCTCCGGTTTCCTGCCGATCCAGGAAAGCGGCTGCTCCTGGCATAGTACACAGCTAGACAAGCCATGCACAGCTTCCCCTCCAGAGCCTGACCCCGGTGGGGTGCAGCCACTTGCGGCTGCCGGGGGCCTGAGGTGCCGGCGGCTGGGAACAGCCGCAACGCCAGGGGAAGGCCCGGACAGGGAAACCGCCCAGCCGTAGGGCCAGCTGCCATGAAAACTTGGTGTGCTGGCATCACCAGGAACAGCAGGAGATTTTTCGGGCCGTGGGTCGTCTGA
>NZ_JACSNZ010000147.1 GCF_016902575.1 Pseudoflavonifractor capillosus
AAGGCCCGGACAGGGAAACCGCCCAGCCGTAGGGCCAGCTGCCATGAAAACTTGGTGTGCTGGCATCACCAGGAACAGCAGGAGATTTTTCGGGCCGTGGGTCGTCTGATGCACTGCCCCTTAGCACCAGCGGGGTGGATTCCACAAGGCGGGGGAAGACCCCGCCTTTGGCGGCTTTTTCGTCTATTTTTGGCCGGACAAAAATAGACCCCTGCGGAGCAAACCCAAGCCAAAGGGCTTTACCAAGCACCCGCCGAACGGGAAAGGCAGGACAA
>NZ_JACSNZ010000148.1 GCF_016902575.1 Pseudoflavonifractor capillosus
CATCAGATTGGCGCCTTTTTTCATTTCCAGCAAAATTCAAAAAGGGCGCTAAGCCCAAGGAGGTAATCAAAATGGATCGAGCAGTATTTTTTCAGGAGCTACGCAGAGTCCTTCAGCGAGAAGGATTCACCACCCAAGCAGAACAGGATAGTCTGTTACCTGTGGAGTGGGATGGACACCCTCTCTGCAGGATCACAGAGGGCGGCGGTGTACGCTACTGGCAGGAGAATGTGGCAAATTTGGAACGGGAACAAGCCTGTCAAAGAGCCG
>NZ_JACSNZ010000149.1 GCF_016902575.1 Pseudoflavonifractor capillosus
CAGACTGTCAAAGAACATAAAAGTCATGCAAGAAGTCTTGACCATCTTGCATGGGGAGAAGCTCTCGGCAGAGTTTTCCCGCCCGCAGGCGGGAAAATAAATTGAAAATCTGTTTTTTCCGGGGACATGTGCATCGGAAAAAACACTTCTCAGCCCGCCAGTGTGGCCTTGGGTCGCCCTTTGACCCAAGGGTGCATGCAGCGGGCTGCAACCCCTCGAAAAAATGCTTGCATTTTTGAGAAGCGTGTCGAACTTTTTCGACACGCTAAA
>NZ_JACSNZ010000150.1 GCF_016902575.1 Pseudoflavonifractor capillosus
TAGCGTGTCGAAAAAGTTCGACACGCTTCTCAAAAATGCAAGCATTTTTTCGAGGAGATGCAGCCCGCTGCATGCATCCTTGGGTCAAAGGGCGACCCAAGGCCACACTGGCGGGCTGAGAAGTGTTTTTTCCGATGCGCATGTCCCCGGAAAAAACGGATTTCAATTTATTTTCCCGCCTGGGGGCGGGAAAACTCTGCCGAGGGCTTTTCCCATGCAAGATAGTCAAGACTTCTTGCATGACTTTTGCGTTTTTTGACAGTCTG